>JAYFPO010000028.1:0-75123 GCA_034927685.1 Oscillospiraceae bacterium
GCGTCCGGAAACGGGCCTCTTCTTAGGAGCGGAAGCAAGCTTCCGTTATTCCGCCATCTTGGCCATATAAACGGCAATGCCCTGGCCGAGGGTGACCTTGGCGTTGCAGCGCAGCATGGCGCGCTCAATGGCGCCCAACGCCACAATCATATCGTTGTTGTCAATATTGCCCATGTGCCCGATCCGGAACATCCGCCCCGCATAGGCGGCAAGCCCGCCGGCCACAATGATTCCCTCGTCCAAAAGCGTGCTCCGGAAAGCCGCGTCATTCAGACCGTCGGGATAGATTGCGTTGGAGAGCGTCACGGCGCGATGCTCCGGTTCCGCCAAAATGGTAAAGCCGAGCGCCTCCAGCGCGGCCTGGAAGGCCCGGGCATTCTTCAAATGCCGCTGATAACGATTCGTCAGCCCTTCTTCCTCAATCATCCGGGTGCTTTCGGCCAGGGCCCAGACCAGATTGATTGCTGGGGTTGCGAAATACTTGGAGGGATCGTCCATAATGGGGATCCATTTTTCAAAATCGATATAGTATTCCGGAATGGTGCCCAGAGACTTGCGGCGCTCCAGCGCCTTTTCGCCTGCCCAGAGAATGAACATGCCGGGGCATACGCCGAAGGCCTTCTGGGAAGCGGTAAACATCACGTCAATGTTCATGCTGTCCACCTGAGAGAATTCGCCGGCGGTGGCAGCGACGCCGTCCACAATATAGATGGTGTCCGGGTGCTTTTTCATCATCTGGCCAATGGCTTCGATGTCGGCGCGAACACCGGTGGCGGTATCCACGTGGCTTACTGTAATGATGGCGTAGTTTTTTTCCGAAAGCTTTTTGTCAATGTCCGCAATGGGAACCACGGTTCCCCATTCACTGCTCAGCACATCGACGTGCAGGCCCTTGCGGGTGCAGATATCGGTGAAACGATCCCCGAAGAAGCCATGGCTGACAACCAAAACGTTGTCTCCGCGCTTTGTGGTGTTGGCAACGGCCATTTCCATGGCGCAGGTACCGGTGCCGGCCAGCGGGAAGGTTTTTCCGGAGCAGCCAAAAAGCTCACCCAGCTTTGTAATCAGGTTTTTATAGTCCTTGACGAAGCGAGGATCACCAAATGCCTGAATTTCGCGGCCCATTTCGTTCTGAATGGGTCTCACAACGGGGGTGGGTCCGGGAATCAGAACCAAACGCTTTGCATCCATATTCAATTACCTCCTTGATATTGTTGGATTTTAAAGAATGAAATCCAATTACATATAATGAATTATAAGCCTATGCGGCTTTGTTGTCAACAGTCCAATCCACAAAAAGGCCGAGAGTATGACAAATCCAGCTCGAATCCTGCCAATGCTGCGCGAGGCGCGACCGGCCAGGAAGGACGATGCAGGCGAAAAAAGAGCGACCGAGCGCATCTTGACGACGCCCTCGGTTTTTCTGTGCCGGGTTGGCCGGCTATGGCAATTCAGCGCGGAAGGCGATGGAACCGGCGCAGCATTTGCTGGAAACGTGCCGGGCAAACCTGCTATGCCTGTGTGCGCTGCGGGGGCAGATGAAATAGTTTCCCCCAAAAATTGAAAATCAGCAGCCCGATCAGGATAATTCCGCCGCCAATGAGCGTCGCACGGTCCGGGACCTCTCCGGCGAGCAGAAAGCCGAGGATGCTGGTAAAAAAGGGGGTGATGAACATATAGTTGCTGACCTGCGAGGTCTGCTTTGCTTTTGAAAATGCTTTCGCCCAGGAAACATAGGCCACGGCGCTGGAACAGACGCCCAAAACCGCGAGATAGACAAATTGAATCGCGGGCGCATGGGCAGCCTCCCGAAAGGAGACCGGCGCAAAGATCCCAAGCAGAAGTGTTCCAAAGAAAATGCTGTAGGTAGTCGTCTGCAACGCGGTATAGGTTTCCGTCAGCTTGCGCTGGAGCAGATTATAAACGCTGAGCGCCAGCGCCGCGAGAAAAAGCCAGAACAGCCCGGCGTTGATGGAAAGCGCACCGTTTAGCAGGGTCAAGACCGCAACGCCGGAAAATTCAATCACAATGGCGATCCATTGAAACGCCCGCATTTTTTCGCGGTAAATGAAACGGGCGAGCAATGCGGTGATGACGGGAACGGTGGCGATCACGACGCTGCCGGTGGCGGCCGTCACCGTGGCTTGCCCCTGATTAAACGCGATCATATAGAAGAAAAAACCAATGCTTCCCGCGGCCAGGAACCACAGGAGATCGGATCTGCGCGGCAGCTTGACTTTTGCCACAACAGCGACAACGACAAGCGTGATCGACGCAATCAGATAGCGCAGAAAACCCAGCGAGAAGGCGGAGAAATATTGCAGCGAAAGCCGTGTCAAAACATAGGCCAGCGACCAAAATACAATGGTGACGGCGGCATAAGGGTGAAAACTGTTTTTGAACTTCATAGAAATTCCTTTCGACCTCGCAGTTGGAGTTACACTACCATTAAAGCACAGATTCCCGGAATAGAAAAGATTAATTTTATTGCTTTTCGGTCAGACGGCTGCGGAACGACGACCGTACGCCGGAAAACGACAGAATTGGCCCATGTAGGCGCAGCCGCCGACAATCCAGAAACGAGGAGCGGGCATCGAGTCCGGCGGGGGGAGACCCGCTTCCCATTCCGTGGCAAGCCGGATGCGCCGCCCATCCTGTCAAAGACATAAAAAAGCGACAAGACGGCACAACCGCCAAAAGGGCTGTGCCGTCTTACCGCCGGATCAGATCCATATGACATTCCGCCATCTTCGGCGGGTCGCTTTTTGAGCAATTGGGTGGAACGCTGCGCCAAGAACCGGATCAGGCCATTTTTTCGATGGCGGCGATCAGCGCTTCGACCGTCAGGCCGTAAGCGGCGAGCAGTTCCTCATACTGGTGGGCGCTGCAGCCAAAGTGGTCCTGAACGCCCACAAATTCCATGGGCTTCGGATTTTTGCACAGCGCTTCAGCAATCGCGCTGCCCAGACCGCCCAGGACGTTGTGCTCCTCGGCGGTGACGACGGCGCGGCAGCCGTCCGCCAGGGAAACGACCGCGTCCCGATCCAGGGGCTTGATCGTCGGCACATTGATGACCTTGACGGAAATCCGGTCCTTGACGGCCTCGGCGGCCTCGAGCGCCAGATGCACCATGTAGCCGCAGGCGAACACCGCGATGTCGGAGCCGTCCCGCAGAGCGTAGGGCGCGCCGATCACAAAGGGCCGGTCCTCCGCGGTGCAGTTCTGGTAGTCGTTGCGGTTCAGACGCAGATAGCAGGGGCCGTCGTAGGCGGCGATGGCACGGGTGGCCTGTACGGCCTCGTTCGCGTCGGCAGGGCAGAGGACCACCATGTTGGGCACGGAACGAAAGACAGCCAGGTCTTCCACGCACTGGTGGGTCGCGCCGTCGCCGAAGTCGGACAGGCCGGAGGAGGAGCCGCAGATCTTGACGTTCAGCCTGCCGATGGCGATGGTCTGGCGGATCTGGTCGAACGCGCGGCCGCCGGCAAAGACGGCGAAGGAGTTGGTGAAGGGGATCTTTCCGGTCTGCGCGAGGCCCGCCGCCACGGAGGTCATGTTGGCCTCCGCGATGCCCATTTCAAAGTGGCGCTCCGGGAAGGCCTCCCGAAAGTATTTGCCCATGGTGGAGCCGCTCAGGTCCGCGTCCAGAACGACGATATTTTTGTTTTCGGCGCCCAGCTCGACCAGAGTGTGGCCGTAGGCCTGCCGCTGATTTGTATAAGCCATATGATATTCTCCCTCCTGTCAGGCCAGCTCCCGCAGAGCCTGCGCATAGGTTTCCTCCGTCAGCGTCCCGTTGTGGTACCCGACGTTTTCCTCGGCAAAGCTGACGCCCTTGCCCTTGACAGTGTGGGCGATCAGGACCGTTGGCCGGCCCTCCGCATGATCGGCGGCGTCCAGCGCGGCGAGGATTTCCTCCATATTGTGCCCGTCCAATTCAAGGACGTTCCAGCCAAAGGCGCGCCATTTTTCCGGCAGCGGGCCGGAGTTCATCCGCGTCTCGACGGTGCCGGTCGCCTGCAGCCGGTTCTGGTCCACAATGGCCACCAATTTGTCCGCCTGAAAGTGGGCGGCGGCCATGGCCGCTTCCCAGTTCTGTCCCTCGGCCAGCTCACCGTCGCCGCAGAGGACATAGACCCTGCTGGCAATGCCGTCCAGCCGGAGGCCCAGCGCCATGCCGAGGCCGATGGAAAGCCCCTGGCCCAGAGAGCCGGTACCGGCCTCGATGCCGGGCGTCTTGCGGTAATCCGGGTGCCCCTGCAGGTAGGAGCCAATCGCTTTGGTGGTCTCCAGATCCTCTACAGGGAAATAGCCGCTCTCCGCCAGCGCGGCGTATTGCAGCACGGCAACATGGCCCTTGCTCAGCAGGAATCGGTCGCGGTCCGCCATGCGGGGGTTTTTGGGGTCGTGCTTCATTTTGTAAAAGTACAGGGCCGCGACAAGATCCGCACTGGAGCAAGAGCCGCCGACGTGGCCGGCGACGCCGACGCCGATGCTGCGGATCACATCCCGGCGCAGGGTATTTGCCTGCTTTTGCAGGCGCGTAATCAACGCGGGGTCGTAAAGCATGGGTTCTCCTTTCCGGACCCTTCCGCGAAGGGGGAAGGGTTACATACAAACAGATTGAAAAATTGCCGCGCGGCGGCCGCGTCGTCGGCAAACCTGCCGGCGTAGGCTTCACAGCTGATCCGCCCGTCGTAGGGGACCGCGCGCAGCGCCGCGAAAAAGGGCGCGTAATCCGCCTCCTCCGCGCCGGCCGGGTAGACGCGGCCGTTCGGGTTGGCAAAGTGCACATGGGCGAGATGTCCGGGACCGAGCGTCCGGAGCACGTCGGGGGATTCGCGCTCCGCCGTCATGTGGTAAAAGTCCACGAGGACCCGTACCGCCGGGTGGGCGACGTCGTCGGCCAGACGGCACCCCTCGCGGAAGGTGTTGATGAGGTTGCATTCCGCCTGCCGCAGCGGCTCGATGGCGATGGTGATGCCGCGCGCCGCGGCCATGGGGCCGATGCCGCGCAGCAGCCGGACCACCTGCTCGTAGCCGCGCTCCAGCGGGAAGCCCGCGGGAACCTGCTTGGCGGCGCCGCTGCCAAAGACGACAACCTTTGCGCCGAGCAGCGATGCGCGGCCGAGCGCGGCCTCGGCGTAGCGGAGGGCCGCCCAGTCCTCATTCGGCCCGGTCAGGCGGGCGGTCTTTGGGAAAAAGTTGTTGCAGACCTCGCAGGGAATGCCGGTCTGCCGGAGGGCCATGTGCAGGGCGGCAAAGTCCGCCTCCGACATGGCCATCATCTCCGCGAGCGGAAGCTCGGCGTAATCAAAGCCGCAGTCCCGCAGCGCACGCAGGTGCTCGTACCCGGTGCCGTCGGGACCGGCAGCCACCATATTGAGGCAGCATCCGTATTTCATCGACATTCTCCTCAGGGCTTCAGAATAATTTTAATCAGCTCGTCCGGCTTGTGATAGAGGTCCTCGAAGGCCTGCGGCGCTTCCTCAAGGGAGCAGACGCGGGAAATGAGCTGCGAGGCGGCCATTTTCCCGCTGCCGAGGAGGGAGACCACCTCGCCGAACTCCCGGTGGGTGTAGTTGAAGGAACCGAGAATCTCGCGGGCGGAGCAGACGATGTCCTGCATGTTGATCTCCATTTCCCGCTGGGACATGCCGACCCAGACGGCGCGCCCGCCGATGGTGAGCACGCGGATGGACTGGTTGGCGGTGGCCTGCACGCCGACGGCCTCAAGCGAAATATCGATCATCTCGCCGCCGGTCAGGTCGGAGACGGCCTGTAGATAGTCGGTGTTCCCGGGGTTGACGGTCGCGGTGGCGCCGAGGCTCCTCGCGGTGGCGAGGCGGCTGTCGCTGAGGTCGCAGACGAGAAGCTGCGCGGGGCGCTGGAGCGCCGCGAGCTGCAAAATGCAGAGGCCAATCGCGCCCGCACCGATGATCATGACGCGTTTGCCCGCGAGATTGCCCGCCTTTTTCACCGCACCGTAGGCCACGGCGTAGGGCTCCGCCAGCGCGCCGACCTCGTAGGAGCAGCCGGACGGCAGGGGATAGAGCTGCTGCTCGGGGGCGCACAGGTATTCGGCCATGGCGCCGTCTTTGGTCAGAACACCGAAAAAGATCTTGTTCAGGCAGTAGTTGGTCAGGCCGGTTTGGCAGTTTTTGCAGTGGCCGCAGAAGCAGATCGGCTGCACGATCACGCCGTCGCCGGGCTGGAACTTTCCGGCGCCGGGGCCGTTTTCGACGACTTCGGCGGAAAATTCGTGCCCCATGGTCATGGGCGGGATGCGGCGGCCGGTCTTTCCGAGCCAGCCGTGGACGTCGCTGCCGCAGATGCCGCAGGCGCGGACGCGGAGCAGTACCTCGCCCGCGCCGGGGCGCGGCGTCGGCATATCCTCGACCGCCAGCTTTTGGTCGCCTAGGTAACGCAGTGCTTTCATGGGAATCAGACTCCTTTTATTCAGCAAGGTGTGTAGACGCGCGGATCACCAGTTCGCTCTTCAGCACGATTTTCCGCACGGCCATGTCGGGAAAACGGATGCGGTCCAGCAGAATTTCCATGCCGCTGCTTCCCATCTGATACAGCGGCTGCTCCACGGTGGAGAGCGGGACGCGCAGGTATTTGGCCAGATAGATGCCGTCGTAGCCGATCACGCGGACGTCCTGCGGGATGTGCAGGCCGTGCTCCAGCAGCGACTCCATCGCACCGATGGCCACGGTGTCGCAGCCGCAGACCACGGCGTCGAAGCGCCGCTTCTCAGCGAGAATGGCATTCATCGTCTCATAGCCGCTCTGGATGAAGGGGTCCGTGTGGGCGGCAAAGATGTGGTCCGGGGGGATTTTGCAGTCGCGGAAGGCCTGCGCATAGCCCTTCTCCCGCTCCATACTGCTTTGAGAATTGACCAGCCCGATCAGCTGGAAGCGCTGACAGCCCTCTTTGGCCAGGTGCAGGATGCTCTGATAACCGCCGAGACAGTTGTCGTTGATGACGCTGTCGATGTTCATGTGGTCGTTTTTCCGCATGAGAAATACAAAGGGAATCGGCAGCTTCCGCAGGGCCGTGACGTCCGCGTCGGAATGCAGCGCGGAGGCGACCAGCAGCAGCCCGTCGATCTGCTTGCTGAGCAGCGTGTCGATGGCCTCGCGCTCCCGCTCGATCTTGTGGTCTGTGTTCGCGAGAAGGACGCTGTAGCCGTTGGCCTGCGCCACGTCCTGAATGCCGCGCAGCACGATCGAGGTCACCATTTCGGAGCTGTCCGAGAGAATGACGCCGATGGTTTTGGTCTTGTTGACGCGGAGACTCTTGGCGATCAGGTTCGGGGAATAGTGCATTTGCGCCGCAATCTCCAGAATATGGGCCCGCTTTTCCGCGGAGATGCCGGGCTTGTGGTTGATTGCCTTCGATACAGACATTGCCGAGACGCCCGCCTCGCGCGCAATGTCCTTGAGCGTCACTCTCGCCAAAATGGTCACACTCCTCCATGTTACAATGATGATCAGTGGTTTTTTCCGGATTCTGGAAGCGGTCCGCCGCCAATGATTTGAGACCCCCCATGCGCCGACCCCCGTCCGGGGAGGTACAAGGGGACTGCGGTCCGGCGGCGATCATGCAGGGCGAACGTTCCAGGCGCGTTTCCAGCCGCCGGCCAAAGGTTCCATACCAATTTAGAATAACGATAAATACAATACTGTATGGAAAGCAGGTGAACGCAGTCAGAAAACCGGAACAGACAAAATCCGCCAGGTGCAGCGCATGGAAAAATCACAGAAATCCACACAGGAATCATAGCAAATAATGGCCAAATAAGCAAGTATGAATCACGATTTCTGAAAAATACTTTTCACAAGATATAAAATATCGATAAACTAATTTATGGAAAATCGGAGACAAAACAGCAAACTATTTGACACAAGCTGGACAAATTCGGAAGGCGGCGCAAGGAATGGAAGAACCGAAAAAGAAAATCATCAAGAAAATCACAAATTTTCGAATAAAACAGTCACAAAAAGGAGACAATCAGAAATAAGGTGCACCAGGGGGATCGCAATTTACCCAAAAAACGCTAAGAATTATTGTGAATAACGCTGTATTTTTGAAATTTGAAGAATATAGTTTAAGGTTAACTTGACAGAAAAACAAAACAATGCTATATTTTTTTCAGGACAAAGGTTACTTGCGGCCAAAAATACAATCTTGGAGGAATGCCGAGGTAATCAATTCTTCTCCCGCATTTTGCAAGACGCGCGGCCCGGCGGACAGCCCTATTGCCCCGCTGCCGAGGCGGTAAGCCGAGCAAAAATCGCAGATCCCACAAAACTGAGCAAACAAGAGGCGCAGTAACAAATCAAAAAAGAAAGTATTGGAGAGGATTTCAGATGAAGAAAACGATAGCAATTGTCCTTGCACTGATTATGACGATCGGTCTGCTGTCCGCATGCGGCAGCACCAGCAGTGCCACCACCACCACCGCCGCGGCAACCACCGCCGCTGCGGCAACCACCGCCGCCTCGGGCGACACGACCGCCGCTGCGGAAACCACGGCCGGTACACAGGCAGTCGAGTACAAATGGACTGCCGCGATCCATCTTCCGGACACCACCACACACACGCAGGCGGTGCAGTATTTCGCAGACGAGCTTGCAGAGAAGTCCAACGGCCGCATTCAGGTCACGGTCAGCTCCGCCGGCGCGCTGGGTTCCCAGCGTGAGATCATCGAAGCTGTGAATCTGGGGACCATCGAGATCGGCTTCGGCGAGTGCGGCGTTTACGCCAACTATGATGACGTGTTCGGCGTCCTCAACCTCCCGTTCCTGTTCTCCGATTACGATCAGCTCTTTGCCGCCTGCGACGGCGATATGGGCAAGTACTATGAAAGCAAACTGCAGGAAGTCACCAACCTGAAAATCCTGAACTGGATGAACGGCGGCGCCCGTATGATCTACAGCACGAAGCCCCTGACCACATGGGACGACCTCACAAACCTCAAGATCCGTACCCCGGAATCCAGCGTTTATGTTTCCACGTTCAAGGCGCTGGGCTGCAACCCGACCCCGATCGCCATGACAGAGGTCTACTCCTCCCTGCAGCAGGGCGTCGTGGAAGCGATGGAAGGCACGCTGGAATCCGGCGTCAGCTATAAGATGTACGAAGTCTGCACCGACATGCTGGAATCCCGCCACATTTTCGCCGACTGCCAGCTGGTCATCAACGAGGACCTGTACAACAGCCTTCCCGATGACATCAAGGCGATTGTCGACGAGTGCGCCGCAGATACCCAGACATGGCAGCGCGCCAAGTGGGCCGAGAACGAAGAGGGCTATGTCACCCAGCTGAAGGATGCCGGCATGCAGATCCACGAGATCGACAACACGGAAGCCAAGGCCAAGATGGAAAGCTTCTACAAAGAGTATATAGGCGGCGAATCCGACAAGCAGGAAGTTTTCGACATGATCCAATCTGTGACTTCAAAGTGAGTAGATAACGATGAGAACACTGTCAAAGATACTGAGAAGCGCGGCGGCGGCGCTGCTGCTTTCCGGTGTGCTGCTGTCCTTCTGCGCCGTCATCTTCCGCTACGTCCTGAACAATTCGATTGTCTGGTCGGAGGAAGCAATCCGTTACACATTCATCTGGATGTTTTTCCTGGCAATGCCGGAGGCGACACGGCAGGGCGCGCACATCGCGCTGGACCTGGTTTCCAGCAAGCTGCACGGGAAAGCCAGATTGATTCTGGACGTCGTTGTCGAGGCGGTGTGCGTGTGCTTTGACTGTGTTCTGGTTTATTATGGGATTATATTCTCCTTGCAGAACATGAAGCAGGTCACCGCGGCCATCGGCATTCCCTACGGCTATATTAACCTGGCCATTCCGGTCGGCGGTTTTCTGATGCTGCTGTTTTCTATCCGCAGGATTGTGATGATGCTGCAGCATAAACGCGACGAGGACATGGCCGACTTTGAGAGCGAAAAGGAGGACAAGGAATGATTACCATATTGATTGTCGTATTTCTTGTGCTTCTCCTGGTCGGCCTGCCGATCGCGTTCTGCATGGGAATCGGTTCCTTCCTGGCGCTGGCGGTCCATATGCCGCAGGCGGTCGTGACGATCATCGCCAAGATGTTCGGCGGTCTCGATTCCTTCTCCCTGATGGCGGTCCCGTTTTTCATCCTGGCGGGCAACCTGATGGACGCCTCCGGTATCTCCAGAAAGCTGGTTCGCTTTGCGGAGCTGCTAGTGGGCCGCATCAAGGGCGGCCTTTCCATGGCGGGCGTGGTCTCCGGCGTGATTTTTGCCGGCGTATCCGGCTCCGCGTCCGCGGACACCAGTGCCATCGCCGCCATTCTGGTTCCGCCGATGACCGACGAGGGGTATGAAAAGGGCTGGTCGAGCTGCCTCATCGCCACAACCGGCATGCTGGGGCCGATCATTCCGCCGTCCATTCTGGCAATTCTCTATTCTGCCGCGACGGGCCTGTCTGTCGGCGCGCTGTTCATGTCCGGCGTGATTCCCGGACTGCTCATCGCCGCCGGCCTGCTATTCCTTTGCGCGCGCTACGCAAAAACGCATCCCAAGATCAGCCAGGCCGCCGAAACACGGGAGCGCGTCGGCTTCAAGGCCGGCATGATGATCTTCCTTGGCGTGCTTCCGGCGCTCCTGATGCCGGTTATCATCATCGGCGGCATTCTCACCGGCGTGTTCACCGCGACGGAATCCGCGGCGATTGCCTGCATCTACGCCATCCTGTACGGCATGATCAGCAGAAGACTCTCCCTCAAGAAAATGTGGGACTGCCTGGGCGAATCCGCGGTCACGATTGCGAAGCTGATGCTGATCGTCTGCCTGGCGACACTCTTCGGCTGGATCCTCAGCGTGAACAACTTCCCGGTGATGGTGCGGGATGCCCTGCTCTCCGTTTCCTCCAATTCGTACGTGATCATGCTGCTGGTTCTGGCACTGCTGCTCTTCGTCGGCTGCTTCATGGAGACGATTGCCGCGCTGACCATTCTGGTGCCGGTCCTGGCGCCCATCGCGGTGGCCTACAACATCAACTCCATTCATTTCGCAATGTTCATGATTATCGCGCTGCTGATCGGCGGGATCACGCCGCCGGTTGGAATCAATTTGTATATTACGACAAGCGTGGCGAAAATCCGGTTCTCAGAGTCGCTGAAGTACCTCATGCCGTTCCTGCTGATCTCGTTGGTCGCGGTTCTGGCCGTGCTGTTTATTCCGGCTCTGACCACGTTGATTCCATCCTGGCTCGGGTACATCACTCATTAATTTGCCGCGATGACCGGCCTGGGCACAATATCTGCGGCTGCGGGTATTGTGCCCTTCCCATGGCCGCGCCGGAACCGCTCCGCGTTCCTATTTTGAAAGGTGGTTTGGCAATTGCAGATTACCAGGGAATTCATCCTTTCCGCGCCGACTGAGGAACTGATCCGTGCGATGCTGGAGACGTACGGGAGCGAGGAGAACCAGCGCCGGATATGCGAGCCGGAGCGATTCCGCTATCTCACCGGGATCGGCCGTCCTGTTTTCGCAAAAGCGTTCCCGTTCAAGACGCTGGATTACTACAGCGACCCGGACGCGTGTCTGCGGGCACAGCTCCAGTGGAAGCTCTATACCTATCACATCATCCGGGACTCCGCCCCGCTGGACCTCGACGTCGGCGTGGACTACTCGACGGCCTACGAGCCGAGCCTGCTCGGGATGAAGCACACCGTGAAGGAGGGCATGGAGCCCACCTACGGCGCGCCGGAGATGGAGGAAGCGGACGAGCTGCATCGGCTGCAAAAGCCGGATTTCTTTACCTCCGGCCTGATGCCGCAGGCGCACGCGATGTATGCCGCGCTGCAGCAGCGGGTCGGGGACCGGCTCCGGGTGTTTTTCCCGGGCTGGTCGCGCGGCCCCTGGAGCATCGCGACCATCGCACGCGGCTTTGAGGGCGTATTTCTGGATTACAAGGAAGAACCGGACAAGCTGCACAAGCTGATGCAGTTTGCCGTGGACAGCAGAATCTCCTGGGAGAAGCAGCGCTGCGCGTTTCTCGGGATCGATCCCCGCGACCGGACATACCGCTGGAACTACATTGCGTACCGCCATAACACAAACAGCGATCTGTTTGAGGACGAGGTGGACGGCAACCTGTTTTCGCTGCCGCTGTTCCGGGAGATGATTCTGCCATATGAAAAGCAGCTGTGCGAGTTTTACGGCGGCATCGGCTACTACCACAGCTGCGGAAATCTAACGAAATTTTTGGATGATATTTACAGCGAACTGGATATTTTCGGCGTTCAGCATGTCAGCAGCTGGACCGATTACGACAAGGCGGCGGAGGTCGTCCCCCAAAACGTTACGCTGCAGGTCTCTCTGCACACGACGAAGGAGACGCTGGGCGCGTCGGACGAGACGTTGGAGAACCTGATGCGCAGCCTGATGGAGCGGAGCCGCGGACATCGCGTCGACATCTGTGCGGACGCGCTGTATGAGGGCGGCTGGGATACGCTGGAGCGCGGAGCGCATCTGGCGAGACTGTTTGAAAAAGTGATGCGCGAGGGCGCATAAGAAAGGCGGAAATACTATGCGGCTTAGTAACAGAGTGGCAATCGTGACGGGCGCGGCGCAGGGCATCGGGTATGCCATGGCGAAGCGGCTGTGCGAGGAAGGCTGCGCAGTCGCGCTGCTGGATATCAATGAGGAAAAGGTGCAAGAGTCTGCGGCCTCGCTGCAGGGCTGCGCCGGCTTCCGCTGCGACGTGTCCAGCCCCGCGAGCATCGAAGAGACGGTCGGGCAGGTCGCGGAGCGGTTCGGCGGCATCGACATCGTGGTCAACAACGCGGGCATTCTGCCCAGCTCCGCCATTCCCGACGTCACGGAGAAGGAATGGGACCTGACCATGGCGATCAACCTGAAGGGCGTTTTCTTCATGGCGCAGAAGGCGCTGCCCTATCTGAAGAAGTCCGCGCACGCCCGCGTGATCAACACCAGCTCTCTGGCCGGCCGGATGGGCGGCTTTGAGACCTGCCTGGCCTATTCCGCGTCCAAGGGCGGCATCAACGCGCTGACCATGGGCCTCGCGCGGCAGCTCGCGCCGTTTCATATCAACGTCAACGCGGTGTGCCCCGGCACGACGGAGACGCCGATCACCAAGGCGTTTTCCGACGAGGCCATGGCGCGCCTGCTGACCAGAATTCCGCTCGGCCGCCTCGGCAAGCCGGAGGACATGGCCGCGGCCGTGGCGTTTTTGGCCAGCGATGACGCGGCCTTCATTACCGGGCTGCTGATGGATGTCAACGGCGGCATGTACATGGGATAAGGAGACGGCGCGATGTATCAATTTCAATATGGAATTTCGTGTGCGCTGGAACCGCAGCCGCAGCGGCAGCCTGTCATCATCCGGGGGGACATCCGGCATGTGGCCGCCGAGGTCAGGCGCGCGGGCTATGACGCCATCGAGCTGTTTCTCCGGGACGCCCGGCAGTACGACCCAAAGACGCTCCTGGCGGCGGCGGCGGAGCAGGGGCTATCCTACTGCGCCATCTCGACCGGGATGGAGTACAACCTCAACCATCTCTGCCTCATCAGCGACGACGCGGCGAACCGCCGCGCGGCCATCGACGCCCTCAAGGCCCATCTCGATTTGGGCGCGGCGCTCGGCTGTCCGGTGGTGGTCGGCATTCTGCGCGGTAACATTCCGGACTTCTCCCGCTACCAGGAGTATGAGGACCGCCTTTCCGCCGCGCTGACGGAGCTTGGCGCCTACGCGGCGCAGGCGGGTACCACCATCGTGGTGGAGTCCATCCTGCGCTATATCAACAACTATCTCAACAGCGCGCCGGAGACGGCGGACTATCTGCGCAGGCTGGGCCTGCCGACCGTCAGTCTGCACATCGACACGCACTCGATGCAGGTGGAGGACAAAGACCTCGCCGAGAGCATCCGCGAGACCGCTGATGTGCTCGGATACGTCCATGTATCGGACTCCAACCGCGGGTATCCGGGAGCCGGCAATATCGATTTCAAGCAGGTGATGCGGGCGCTGATGGAGGTTGGCTACCGGGGCTATGTCTCGACGGAGTGCCAGCCGTACCCCACGGAGTTCGAATGCGCGCAGCGCGGTCTGCAATATATCCGGCATCTGGTGGAAATTTTGGAAATAGAACAATCGGAACACAGAAAGGGAAAAACATCATGAGTGAGCACCGTTATCTGAAATGGTTTAGCAGCGAAACACCGTCGATTTACTGGCACGACTCCGCAATCCGCGCGGAGCAGCTGGAGGCATTTTCCAACGGCGCGGTCGGCATGACCACCAACCCGTTCCTGATCAACGCCACCCTGACGGGCGACAGGAACTTCTGGGCGGAGCGTCTGGCCGGCATCCCGCAGGATCTGAAGGGCGACGAAAAGGTCTGCGCGCTGATGCGCTGCGTGACCGGCTTCTATGCGGAGCAGGTCCGGCCCATCTTCGAGCAGGGCGCCGCGGGCAAAGGCTACGTCTGCGCGCAGACCAACCCCAACCACACCGGCGATGCGGAATATATGATTGACCAGGCAAAGATTCTCTCCTCCTGGGCGCCGAATATCGTGGTCAAAATGCCCGCGACCAACGCCGGCATCAAAGCCTATGAGGCCTGTGCGGCGCTCGGCATGAACGTGGCCGCTACGGTCAGCTTCACGGTCCCGCAGGTGCTCGCGGTCGGCGCGGCCGCGGCCCGCGGCAAGAAGAAGGCGCTCGAGCACGGCGTGAAGCCCGGTCTGTCCATCGCGGTTTTGATGGCCGGCCGTCTGGACGACTATCTCCGCGACGTCGCCCACGACTCCTGCGCCGACGTCGGCGAGAACGACATCACCCAGGCCGGCATTGCCTGCCTGAAGAAGGCGTACCGGATCTTCGGCGAACGGGGCTACGACACCTTCCTGATGCCCGCCGGCTGCCGCGGCGCCAATCAGGTCATCGAGCTGGCCGGCGCCAGGATGATTTTCTCCATCGCGCCGAAGATCGTCAAGCTGCTGCCCGCCGACGCGCCCCGCGAGGAGCGGATCGACGTGCCCGTGGCGCAGGACGTCTTGGAGCGCCTGATGACGATGAAGGAGTTCCGGAAGGCCTACGAGGAGGACGGGATGACGAGCGAGGAGTTTATCACCTTCGGCTCCGCGAACCGGACGACGGACCAGTTCATCAATGACGGCTGGAATCCGCTGGCGAGCTTCCGGCTCTGAATGGGGGCGAACACCATGAACTATTTGGAGTGGATCACAAGCTGCACGAAAACAAGGTGGTGGCACGATTCCGGCAACCCCGAAGAGATCGGGCTGGCGCTGCGGCGCGGCGCCACGGGCGTCACGACGAACCCGGTCCTGACCTTCCGTTCCTTCCAGTCGCAGCCCGACTTCTGGAACCCGAAGGTGCTGGCGCTGGGAGACGAGTTTGAGCCGGAGGCCAGAGCCGAGGCGCTGCTCCGCCTGGTGGCAACCTACGCTGCGGAGCAGGTCCGCCCGATCTACGAGCGGACGGATGGCCGGGACGGCTACGCGCTGGGCCAACTGAACCCGGCGCGGGCCGGCGACGCGGAGGGTATGCTCGCGCAGGGCCGCCGGGTCCATTCCTGGGCGCCCAACATCGCGGTGAAGCTGCCCGCAACCGCCTCCGGCGTGGAGGTCATCGAGCATCTGGCGGAGGAGGGAATCCCCATCTGCGCCACGATCAACGTGTCCGTCTCCCAGGCCATCGCCGTGGCCGAGGCCTACGCGCGGGGCAAGAAGAAGGCGATTGCAAACGGCGTGAAGCCGCCGCTGTGCATCGTGGTGCAGCAGGTGGGCCGCCTGGACGACTATCTGCGGGACGTGGCGATGGATATGAAGCTGGGCATCGACGAGTCCGCCGTCACCATGGCGGGTCTGGCCGTGGCCAAGCGGACGTACGCGATCTTTGAGGAGCGCGGCTACGACGCGCTGATTATGCCGGCCGGCCTGCGCGGGGCCTATCACCTGACGGAGATGGCGGGCGGGAACCTGCTGTATACGATCAACACCCGGGTGCAGGATATGATTCTCGAGGCCGACCCGCCGCAGGAGGAGCGCATCCACGAGCCGCTGCCGCAAGAAACGATGGAGCAGCTGCTGCGGATTCCGGAATTCGTCCGCGCCTATGAGCCGGACGGCATGAAGCCTGCGGAATTTATCACCTACGGCGTAACCCAGAAGCTGCTGAGCCAGTTCATGGAGACCGGCTGGGCGCCGCTGGAGACGTATCTTTCCAATCGAAAAACCGGTCGCTGGATTTAAGGCGAATCATAGAAAAGGAGATTATGATGATGAAAGTTGGATTTATCGGTCTGGGGATCATGGGCAAACCCATGTGCAAGAACCTGCTGAAGGCCGGCTATGAGGTTACGGCGTACGATCCCTTTGCGAAGGCGGCGCTGGACGAGGTGGTCGCCTGCGGCGCGGCGCGCGGCGAGAGCAACGCGGACGTGGCGGCAAAGAGCGACATGGTAATCACCATGGTGCCGAATTCTCCCAACGTCCGCGCGGCGGTCCTGGGGAAGGGTGGCGTGGCGGAGGGCGCAAAACAAGGCCTGAACGTCATCGACATGAGCTCCATCGCGCCGCTGGAATCCAAGGCGATTGCGGCGGACTGCCTGGAACACGGCATTCATATGATGGATGCGCCGGTCTCCGGCGGCGAGCCGAAGGCCATCGACGGCATGCTGTCCATCATGTGCGGCGGCCCGAAGGCGCTGTTTGACAAGTACCTGGACCTCCTGAAGGTCATGGGCGGGTCCGTGGTGCACTGCGGCGAGGTCAACGGCGCGGGGAACACGGTCAAGCTGGCAAACCAGATCATCGTGGCCTGCAACATCGCGGCCTGCGCGGAGGCGTACTCCCTGTCCACCATGGCGGGCGTCGACCCGGAAAAGGTGTTCGAGGCGATCCGCGGCGGCCTGGCGGGGTCCACCGTCATGAACGCGAAGGTGCCCATGATGATGGACGGCAACTTCAAGCCCGGCTTCAAAATCGACCTGCACATCAAGGACCTGAACAACGCGCTGGATACCGGCCACGGCCTCGGCACGCCGATGCTGCTGACCGCGCAGGTGCAGGAGATGATGCAGTGGCTGCACAACAACGGCGACGGCCAGAGCGACCACAGCGCGATTCTGAAGTACTATGAACGGATTACCGGCGTAGAAGTACGCAAGTAATATCGATCTTTTCTTCCATTTCAGGTCAGGGGCGGCTGGTGTGAAACCCAGCCGTCCCTGATCCGTTTTGAGGGTTGCGTGGGATCCGTGCGCGGAAAAAGAGAAATAAAGTAGCGCGGGGCGTTGACACCGGAAGGGTGGATTGCTATAATGAGAGTGGAAAATTGAATTGAGCTGTTCAAGTGCACCCGCTTTTGTACGGAGAGCGGGAGAGAATAGACAATCGGGTGTGATTCCCGGACGGTACCGCCGCTGTGAGCGCGGAGGACCGCGCCAGACGAAAGTCAGCCATTGGGAAACCGAGAAGGCGGCGCGGACCAAAGATGCGCGAGTCAGAAGACCTGCTTGAGCTGCGCCTGCAGAGACGCCCCGCGGAAGATGGGGCTGCGGGCTATTTTAATGCGCAGAAAAACGGCTGCGGCGACAGAAATGTCGCCGCAGCTTTTTTTTCGGTGAAACCGCCGCGATCCCCCACGGCGGCAGATCATTCCGGCGCCGGTCACATCCCCCGACCGGCGCCGGAAAGAAAATAGGTGATTACATGGAAACCGACAAGCAGGTCACAGAGCTGACCAGGCAGGAAGCACAGTTGATCCGGCTGATCCGTTCCATTGAATTTGGGGCGGTACATATTATCGTCCGGGCGCATAAGCCGGTCCGCGCCGAGGAAATCCAGCGCAGCATTCAGCTATAGAGCATCGCCCGCGAAACGCGCGGCATGACCGAATATGGACGAAACTTTGAGGAACCGACGGAGGAACCGGGGTTCGACAGGCAGAGCGTAGACGCGCTCTGCCTGCCGGGCTTTTTCTTTTACGGGAAAGCACGGCTGACCTCTTTTTTCCGCGGGTGCAGTGCACCCGCGTTGCCTGTAGAATCAAATTCTAAAGGAGAGAAACGCATGAAGAAAAAAATTCTTGGCGTACTGCTGACAGTCTGTCTTTTGCTGTCGATGATGACGCCAAGCGCGTTTGCGGCAGGGGACAATAACCAGGTTCCGGTGCTGAAGAGCGGCGTCGCGGCTGCCGCCACGGCGCAGGCGCAGGTGAGCACGGCTTACTTGCTGACGGATTTGCAGAAGGGCAACATTTTCACGGACCCGGACGGGGACAAGCTGACCTGGGCGAGCTACAGCTATGAGCGCAGCACGGACGGCGGCGCGACCTGGGGCGACCGGATCAGCTTCAGCGAGGCCATTTTTGGCTGGACGAGCCTGAGCCTGACGGAGACGGCGGCAGGGACATACCTCTATCGCTTTTATGCCAACGACGGCACGGCCGACTCGACGGACACCTGGACGCTGACCCTGAACGTGGTCGAGCAGGGAATCTGGAACACCACCTTCCATGTGGGCCAGGACATGAACTACGCCGCGAATGGCAACGTCTACCCGATCATCCGGCTGTATCAGACCGCCGGCGTGGACACCGACGGGGACGGCCAGGATTACATCGGCTGGTTCGTCGTGGACGGGAAGGCGAAATACGTCTTTGATGCGGCGGACTATGCCATCACGGCGGATGAAACCTCCTCCACGGGCTACTATGTCGCCTATGAGAACAAGCAATATGAGCTGATCGACTACAAGCCGGTCACGTTTACGGACAGCACCTTCGGCGTGGACCCGACAACGGGCGTGCCGAGCGGGACGCTGCAGAGCCAGGAAAATAATTTCTTTGCCTCCATCGCCTCCGGCGCCTACAGCTACCGCGCCTACGGCTACGACGCGGAGACGAAGGACTATACGGTCCGGCTCGGCGGCATGAGCGTCACGATCCCGACCGACAGCAACGTGGACGGCGGCCTCGGCGGCGGTACGGATCTCTATCTGCGCCTCCAGGGCGTCGGCACGAAGACCCTGAAGAGCGGCACGGCGGGCGACTACTTCGACGCGGACAGCTTCGATACGAAGGTATCCTGCCCGATCATGAACTGCACGGCCACCTCCGGCACGGCGTACAAATCCGGCAGCTATACCTATTACGCCTATATGCTGTACGCGGCCGGCAATGCCTGCCTCTACAATTACTATGCCTTCACGGACGACGACTACACCTTCGCGGAGGGCTATACCGACTGGAGCTTCGGCACCGCCACCAACCGTACCGTCACGGCAGGCTATACCTCGGCGGGCAACTATAATGTGACGCTGAACCAGGCGGTCGATCTGAGCGTGACGGCCCCGGCGGCGGCGGACGTGGGCATTTTCTTCCAGTGGAACAACTTCAACACCACGGAGCAGCCCTATGAGACCCGCACGGAGAATGCCGACGGCACCGTGACCTATCTTTACAAGGTGCAGAAAAGCGGCGGCAACTGGACCTGGCGCGCCAGTATGGACGGCTATGCGACCAAGGCGGGCTGGCTGAACGGCCTCAGCAGCGCCTCGACGCTGGACATCACCTTCGGCGCGGGCGACGAGACCAATCCGACGACCCACTCCTTCGCGGGCCTCGGCACCACCGTGAGCCGGCGCGACGAGGCGGACATGATGGTGAATGTCGACCCCAGCGGCTTTCATACCGTTTCGCTGGGCGAGAGCTTCCGCGTGCGGTTCTTCCGCCTGTGGCAGATCATCGACAGCGACGCCGGCAACATCATGATCGAGCCGGACTTCAACTATTCAGTGCTCTCCGGCAACGCCTCCATCACGGCGCAGGACGGCGGCAACTCCACGAACCACTGGCTGGATGTGGACCCGACCGGCACCGTCATCCTCGCGGCAAATTACGACGCCATCGACGTGGACGAGACCACAAACTCCACGCATGGCGGCCTCTACCCCGCGACCAACCCGGAGCGCACCACGGTCTTTGTCCTCTCGGACACGGCTGCGGGCACGGCGGACGCAAACCTGGCCTACAACAAGTCCACGTCCGCAGCGACTTCCCGCAGCGCGGACTGGGATTACAATTACGACACCTGGTACTACTCCGCGACAGACACCGCGCCGACGCTGGACTTCACGGTGACATCGACGGGCGACGCGGCGGTGCGCTATGCCTACGTCACCACGGACGCCGCACTGCAGTCGATCCTGTCCGACTGGAGCACGGCGACGGCGGATGAGACCGGCGGCTACTCCATCGATCTGACGCCGTTCCGCACGGCGGGGACGGCGGGCGGCACCGTGATCCTGGAGACCACGGACTCGACCGGCGTCAGCTACCGCACGGTGCGCGTGGCCGAGTGCAAAATTACGGTCACAAACGCCTCCAACCCCGGCGAGGACATCATGCCCGGCAACAGTGTGACGCTGTCCTTCGACGGCCTCTACCGCGGCATCCACAAGATCTCCGGCATTTTTAACCCCACCACGTTTTACCTGCGCTACAGCGCGGGCGACACGGAGTACAACGGTGTGCTGGGACAGTATTATCAGATGGACCGGACCACCATTTCACTGACCGTGCCGGAGGACATCGCCTTCGCGGACGGGGCGGACACGACAACATACGACTTCACAAACGGCTATATCTTTGGCTCCATGTATGCGGCGGCCAACCCGTTTGCCTACATCTACGCCATGACGGACAGCGGCGTCGGCACCAACTTCAACGCGGTGACCGTCAATGTCATGTTCAGCAAGCTGGCGGACGCGGCGCTGGAGGTCCATAAGACCGTGACCTACGACGTCAAACTGGACGTCACGGACGGCAAGGACGCGCTGAGCGGCTGCACAATCGAGGTCAAGGACCCCGACGGCAATGTCGTCACGCCGGACGAAACCGGCATCTATCAGGATTTGACCTACGGCACCTACCAATACACGGCGACCAAGGCCGGATACGTCAAGCTGACGGACAGCTTCTATCTCGGCGCGGCGACCGCCGACGAGATGGACAAGGACACCGGCCTCGTCACAAAGACCCTCGTGCTCACCGCCGCGGCGGCGGGCGCATGGGACGGCGCGACCAAGGCGGAACCCAGCCAGGTTAGCGGCGTCTACCAGATCGGTACCGGCGCGGAGCTTGCCTGGTTTGCAAGCGCGGTGAACGGCGGACAGAGCGCCATCTCCGGCGTCCTGACGGCGGATATCGATCTGGCCGGCTACGAATGGACGCCCATCGGCAGCTCGTCGAAGGCCTTCGCGGGCAGCTTCGACGGCGCGGGCCACCGGGTTTATAACCTGGCCATCCACTACGCGGCCGATACCACGACCGCGCCCTACCTGGGCCTCTTCGGCAGCGTGAAGGGCGCCTCCGACACAAGCCGGGCGACGCTTCAAAACCTCACGGTGGAGGGCGCGATCACCGCAACCTCCACAAAATCGGTCTCGAGCGCCTATTTGGGCGGCGTCGCCGGCAACGCGGTCTACGCGAATCTGACCGGCTGCGTGAACAAGGTGAACGTCACGGTGAACCGCGTGCTGGGCAACTGGCAGTATGTGGGCGGCGTTACCGGCTATGCCAGCAGCGCCGCGCTGACAGGCTGCCGGAACGAGGGCAGTCTTTCCGGATTCAACTACTTGGGCGGCGTCACGGGGTATGCAAGCGGCGCCACGGTTCTCACCGACTGCGGGAACAGCGGCAGCATCTCCGGCGGCTCTTATGTGGGCGGCGTCGCCAGCTATCTGACCGGCGGCTCCCAGCTCATCCGCTGCAATAACACCGGCGCGGTGACGGCCTCCGCGGACTTTGTGGGCGGCCTCGCGGGCTACCTGAACAGCTCCGGCAGCACAGTCACCGGCAGCAACGACATCGGGAGCAGCTACAACACGGGCAGCGTGACCGGCGGCTCCTATGTGGGCGGTCTCGCGGGCTATGTGACCGCGAGCGCGAACGCGAACCAGCAGACCCGGGTGGAGGGAAGCTACAACGCCGGCGCCGTGAGCGGCACGGGCAATACCGGCTCTGCCATCGGCTCGGTGATGAGCGCCAGCGCGGTCGTCAAAAACCTATTTTGTCTCGCCGGCTCGGCGGCCAATCCGATCGGCAGCGATGCGGGCGGCCATACCGCGGCCATCCTGACGGACGCGGAACTGAAGGACACGGCTTATACGGAACGCAGTGTGCTGACGCTGCTCGGCATCGAATTCCAGGCCGACAGCGCGAATCGGAACGGCGGCTATCCCACCCTGCGGTGGCAGACCGGTTCCGCGGCGCCCACGCTCGAGTCCATGACGATCCTGACCCCGCCGGACAAAACGGCGTACATCGCCGCGGAGGTATTTGACCCCACCGGCATGGTCGTGATGGGCGAGTACACGGACGGTGTTCGCGCGCTGCTGACGGACTACAGCTGTCCCACAGAGGCATTGGAGAAGGGCGCGACCTCCGTGACCATTACAAGCGGCACAGTGACGGCCCAGGTGCCGATTACGGTCGCGGGACCGGCGCTGACGAAGGTTGAGATCACGGCCCAGCCGTGCAACACGCTCTACGCCTCAGACGAGGAATTCGACCCGACCGGCATGGCGGTCAAGGCCACCTATCAGGATGGCAGTACCGGCACGGTGGCGAAAAAAACCGCGGAAAATGAGGACGGCTATACCTGCGCGCTGGACCACGAAACCGGGATCGTCACGGTCTCCTACACCGGCAATGGCGTGACGCAGGAGACGACGCTCACGGTGACCGCTTTGAACAGCGCCGCCCCCAAGGCGGTGGAGGGCGTCTACCAGCTCGGCAGCGCCAACGACCTCCGCTGGTTCGCGAATCAGGTCAATTGCGCCGGAAACGGCGGGATTGACGCGGTCTTGACGGCGGATATCGATCTGACCGGCCTGACGTGGACCCCCATCGGCAGCGAGCAGGCTCCCTACGCGGGCTGCTTCGACGGCGGTGGATATACCATCCGGGGCGTGACAGTCCGTTACACCGCAACCAGCGACACTGCGCTCTATCAGGGACTCTTCGGATGCGTGATCGGCACGGCGGAAAACCGCGCGGCCATCCGGAACCTCACGGCCGAGGGCACGGTCACCATTGGCACAAACCTCAGCATCCAAGCGGCATGCAGCGGCGGCGTTTGCGGCTATGCCGAATATGCGGAGCTCTCCTCGATTGTCAACAGGATCTGCGTCGACAAAACGGCAGACTCCCTGACCGGCGGCCTGGCGGGCATCGGCGGCGTGCTGGGCGAGGCAAGCAACGTCACCGTTGTAAACTGCGGCAATGAGGCGGCCGTGACGGGCGTCGGCGATTTGGGCGGCGTCGTGGGCAATGCGTATGACGCAACTGTAATCGCGGGCTGCAGCAATACCGGGGATATCACTGGGGAAATCATCCAATCCGGCGATTCCGGAAGCGTCGCGCCGGAGAAAATCGGCGGCATCGTCGGGTACCTGTCCGACGAGGCGGTCGTGGAAAACTGCGAGCAGACCGGCGCGGTGCTCGGCAACAAGGCGGTCGGAGGCATCGTTGGCTGCGCGGACTGCACCGCACAGATTCGGAACAGCTTCAGCACCGGCACCGTCACCGGCAGTCTGTTTGACGGTGCGTTTCCAAGCACCGGCGCCATCGGCGCGGTCATCGGCCAGATCGGAAAGGACACCGTGACGGTGGAGAACGTCTACTTCCTCACGGGCACGGCGGACGCGGCCATCGGCACGGACACTGGCAGCCATACCGCGACGGCGATGACCGCGGAGCAGATCGAGCACCACGACTTCGTGCGGACGCTGAACGCGAACGCGGGCAGCACGGTATTCTGCGCGGGCGACAAGAGTCCTGTGCTGGCCTGGCAGGGCGGCAAGGCGGTCGGCCCGGTCGACTACGGTGATCTGACCGGCGACGGCAAGATCAAGGTGACGGACGTGCTCAACGTGTACGCCTATCTGAACGGCAGCGCGGAATTCACCACGGTCCAGAAACAGTCGGCGGACGTCAATGGCGACGGCAAAGTGAACGCCGCGGACGCGCTGCTGATCTACCGCTATCTGAACGGCGCCATCACGGAATTCCCGGTGGAAGTCAAATAATAACCGCGCGCGCCGGGCCCGTCAAACGGGTCGGGCCCGGCGCGCGCTCCGTTCACCGCATCCGCGCAGCGAACTTTGACTTGGAAAGGAGTTCCGGATGAAGAAAAGAATCCTCAGCATCCTGCTGGCGATCTGCCTGCTGCTGACGCTGATGCCCAGCGTCCTGGCGGAGGACACCGCAGCCTGCGAAATCTCCGTGCGCGACACGGCGCTGACAGAGAAATCGCTCACGACGGGCGAGCTCTGGACGGTAACGCTCTCCGACGTCTTTACCGACAGCGAGGGCCATGCAATGACCTATGCGCTCTCCGGGGTCGATCCCGACGACCAGGTCGGCATCACGGAGGACGGCGTCTTCAAGTTCTCCGTCTCTGCGGCGGGCACCTATACCCCGACCATCACGGCCACCTGCGCCGGCGATCCCAGCATGACGGCGACCTACTCCCCGACCATCACGGTCACCGCCGCCCAGGAGGGCAGCGAGGACCAGTACGACTACGACGAGACGCCGGCCGGTTCGGTGACCGTCACCTTCACGCTGTCGAACGACGGCATTCCCCTGCTGGGCAACGATGAAAATCACACCACACTCGCAAACCTCACCGTCACGGTCCCGTATTTCGACCTGGCGGAATACGGCCTCGAGGATTACTACCGCTACGGAACGGACGGCGGCTCCGGCGCCTATACGGGCAGCAACGTCATTGAGCGGCCGACGGCCATGCACCTCTTTCTCTATGTGCTGGAGCGGTATTACATGGGCCTGCCGGCGGACCAGTGCGGCAAGGGTACCTCCGGCGTACTGAGCTACGCGCAGGAGACCACGGAACGCTATATGGACGGCAGCGAGGCCTACACCTCCGGCACCTATCAGGCGCTGACATATACCGGCAGCGCGACCTCCACCTATATGCAGAACTTCTGGGGCCACGACGAGAACCTGATGTATTACCGGAATCATGTCTACCCCCTGATGAGCGCGGGCTGGGGCGCGACCTCGGACTATATGCTGCTGTCCGACGGCGACACCATCGACGTCGCCATGTTCAGCAACTGGAGCTTCTATACCGGCGGCTTCTTCGCCTGCTTCGACCGGAATACTTACACCGCCGAGGCTGGCACGGCCCTTGATTTCAAAACCATGAAGTACGAAACGAGCAGCGTGGCGGAGGGCGGCACGGAGACCATGGAGCCGGCCACCGGTCTGAACGTCACGGTCTACAATGACCAGTGGCAGAAAATCGGCGATCCGATCACCAGCCAAACGTCAGACTTTTGCTTCACATTTCCCTCGTCCGGCACCTACTATCTGCTGGCGACGGATCCCAACGGGAAGACCTCGGACGCCGGCAAAGCGCCCGGCACCGCGAAGGTCACCGTTACGGGGGCCGCGGCGGTCGTCTATGGAGATATTTCCGGCGACGGCAAGATCAAGGCGGCGGACGCGCTCAGCGTGTACGCGTACCTGAACGGCAGCGCGGAGTTCACCGCGGCCCAGAAGCAGGCGGCGGACGTCAGCGGCGACGGCAAGATCAACGCCAGGGACGCGCTGCTGATCTATCAGTATGTAAACGGAGGCATCACATCCTTCCCGGCGGAAGGTTAATAAGGAGGAACTATGAAAAAACTGATTTCCCTTGTACTGGCGGTTGCGCTGCTGTGCGCGCTGACGGTACCGGTCGCGGCGGCGACCAGCAATGCGCAGTTTTCCCTGCTGGCGGACAAGACCAGCGTGCAGGCGGGCGAGACCGTCCAGGTGGAAGTAAAGCTGGACAAGGACATTACGGATCTTGGCTGCTTTGAGGTATACGTCTGGTATAACCCGAATCTCTTCGAGTTTACCTCCGCGACCGCAGGCACGTCCTACGCGGCCACCGTGATCGGCAATCCCCCGCTGGGCAACTATCAGACCGAGTCCCTGTACAAAACGCGCGGCCTGGTGCCCCGCACCGTCAACGGCATCAATGCCGGCAACGCCTTCAGCATGACCGCCGGCACCGTGGCGACTCTGACCTTCACGGCGAAAACCGACAGTTCCACGGCGGCGGACGCCGCCTTCGTCCTCGTCAATGAGGGCGTTCTGGATACGGTCGGCGCGGACATCACCGGCGTCACCATGGGCGCGGAGCAGACTGTGGCCGTGAGCCCAGCTTCCGCCGACAGCGCCTATACGGTCAGCATGCCCGCGGATCAGTCCGTCGTGGTCGGCGGGACCGCGAATGTGGATGTCACCGTCGGCGCCACCGGCTATGAGACCTTCAACGCGGTCGATCTGACCGTGGCATACGACAGCGCCAGGCTGGAGTTGGCGACCGAGTCCCTTGCCGGCTACACGCTGACGCCCGGCGACGGCACGGTGCGCATCCAGGGCTACGGCGCGGACAAGGCGCTCGGCAAAGCCTTCACCCTGGGCTTCACCGCGAAGGCGACCGGCGACGCGGCCGTGACCCTGACGAGCGCCAAGGTGGACGTATCGGCGAACGCCATCGCCGCCGACGCCCCCGAGGCGGCCAAGACCGATGACAGCACCGTCATCACGGTGTGCGGCTACTCGGTCAACCTGAGCGGAGACTTTACCGGCGCGGACGTGGTCGTCCCGAAGGCGGATTACACCTTCACGGCAAAGGACACGCACTACAATTACGCCGTTACGGCGACCATGAACGGCGTTGCGGCCGCGGTCGTCGACAACGGCGACGGCACCTTTACCATTAAAAACGTCACGGGCGCGCTGGCCATCGCGGCAACGAAGACCGCCAAGACCTACGCCGTGACGCCCGGCGGCACCGGCAGCGGGGACGTGACGGCGGCCGCGACGGCTGCCTACGGCACGGACTACAGCTTCCAGGTGACGCAGCTGCCGGGCTTTGGCTACGGCGTCTCTGTCACCGTGGGCGGCGCGGCCTATACCGGCTTCTCCGTGAGCGGCAGCACCTACACGATTCCCGGCACGGACGTGACCGACGATATCGCCATCACCGTGACAAAAACCGCCCTGCCGGTCTCCGGTTATACCGTGCAGTTCGCGGGCAATGCGGCCGGCGACGCCGCGGGCGCGGACAGCGTGCAGCCGAATGAGAGCTACACCTTTACCCTGAGCAGAAAAACAGGCTATGACTACGCGGTGTCCGCCACGATGGGCGGCAGCGCCGCGGAGGTTACGGACAACGGGAACGACACCTACACGATCACGGGGGTCACGGGCGACCTGGTCGTCACGCTGACCAAGACCGGACAGCGGACCGTGAGCATCTCCGAGTATGTCAAGCTCGACGGCAAATCCATCTTCCTCGTCAAGGCAGCGGGAACGCTGGAGACCGGTAAGATCTTTGCCTACGGCGGCAGCGCCATGTTCTACTCCGAAAAGTACAGCGCCTACTGCTATCTGACGGAGACGGCGGACGCGCTGACGGAGCAGGATGCGGCCGCCCAGGTGACGGAGATCGCCGCGACGGCGGAAGCCGTTTCCTACGCGGGCGACGTCAACGGTTCCGGCAAGCTGGATATCAACGACGCCCAACTCGTCTACGACCTGTACAACGCCAAGTACGACGGCTTTGACACGGTGTCCATGGCCAAGTTCCTGCGCGCCGATCTGAACGGCTCCGGGAATCTGACGGTGGAGGATGCCGCCGCGGTCGTCAGCGCGATTCACTAATTTGCACCGGGTCTGTCCCGGAGCGGCGCGAACTGCGCCGCTCCGGGCGGGCCGAGGCCCTTCGGAGCCTCACCGGCGCCGCCAAACTCCGGCGGCGGCGGTGAATCCCCGAAGAAAAAAGGAGAACCATGATGAAACGATATTTGAGCGGAGTTCTGATCCTCTGCCTGCTGTGCGCGCTGCTGCCGCTGTCGGCTCTGGCGGCGGACAGCTCCAGAGCCTATGAGTTTGAGCTGACCGCGGACGGGTCCCATGAGGTGCAGGTGCTGCCGGGCGACGTCCTCACGGTCGTCCTGACCCTGACGCGCACGGACCGCGACGAGAGCGCCGACATGTACGCCATGCAGGATGAAATCGGGTACGACAGCAACTTTTTTGAGCTGGTTGACGGCAGCGCCATGACGTATGCCGACGTGGCCTCCACGGACATCGCCCTGCGCGACGGCAGCCGGTCCTTTTATCTCAACTTTCTCTCCACCAGCGGCGGCGTCGCGTGGGGACCGAAGGTGCAGGCGGGCAGTTTCCAGCTCCGCGTGCTGGCGGAGTCGGGCACGTCCACGCTGAAAAACACGAATTTTCTGGTCTCTCTCGCGGACGGCTCGGATACCTATGCGGCCACCTGCCAGGATCTGACCGTGGTGGTCTCCACGGACTGCACGGTGCGATTCGAATCCAACGGCGGCGCGGCGGTACCGGATCAGACGGTGCGCTACGGCGAGACCGTGGCGGAGCCGGACGAGCCGGCCCGGGCCGGCTACGACTTCAACGGCTGGTACAGCGACCTGGACCGGACGATGCTCTGGAACTTTCAAACGGACCCGGTGAAGGGCAACATGACCCTCTATGCCGGCTGGACCGCCGCGGAACTCGCGGCGGACACGGCGGAGCAAACCGGCGGCGGTTTCCCATGGTGGATTCCGGGGGCCGTGCTGGTCGCCGCGTTGCTGCTGCTCCTTCTGCTGCTCGCCAAAAAGACCGTGACCTTTGAGACGGACGGCGGCACGGAGCTGGAGCCGCTCTCCGTGAAGCGGGGAAGTCTGCTGGAGCAGCCCATGACGCCGCAGAAGCCCGGCGCCGTATTCGGCGGCTGGTACCGTGACCGGGCGGGTACGCTGCCCTGGAATTTCAAGGAGGACAAGGTGGAAAGGAGCGTGACGCTCTATGCCAGGTGGAGCTAAAAAGTGGCCGCCCGAGGCCGAGACGGAATTGCCGCTGACGGCGCGCGAGCGCGAGCTGCTGACCATGCTGCGGCAGATGGAGTACGGGGAAATTCAGATCAAGGTTGAGCACGGCGTTCCCACGGCGATCGAGGAGCTGCGCCGCAGCATCATACTGGATCAGTAGGACAGAAGGAAAAACCTCTGTTGCACAGGCAGAGGGGAATCCTCTGCCTGTTTTTGCGGGGGAGAATCATGAGGAAACACGATAGATTTCTGGGCGCAATCGGCCTGGCGCTGGTGCTTGCACTGGTGCTGGGCTGCGCCGCACTGTTGACGGGCGGCGGCAGAGTCGCGCCGGAGAACCCGATCACGGCGTCCGCCGCGTCGCTGCTGCCCGAGACGCTGGAGGGCGGCGGCGACCTGCAGGGGACCGACAGCGCGGACGCGCAGGACGAGACCGAGCCGGAGACCGAGCCGGAAACGCAGCCGGAAACGCAGCCGGAGACGCAGCCGGAAACGCGGCAGCAGGACGACCGGACGGCAGAATCGGCGCAGACGGAAGCAGGCACAGAGACCGGCGCGGAGACCGGCACGGAGACCGGCGCGAGCACCGAGCCGGGCGGCAGCACGCCGTCGACCGAGCCGGGCGGCAGCGATTCCGGCGGGGAGGAACCGGGCGGCGACACGCCGTCCACCGAGCCGGGGGGCGCCGAGCCGGGCGGCGGCGAGACCGAACCCGCCGGGGAGGACGAACCGGCCATCTACACGGACCTCCGCAACCAGGTGCTGACGGTCTCCGAGCTGCCGTGCGGCGTGCTGACCTTTCAGGCGTACCCGGTGGGCAAGGGCAGCGACAAGCTGACCGTCAAGGTCGTGCTGAAGAATTCCGGCACGTCCCAAAACGGAAAGACGCTCCGCTCCGCCGACGGCACAAGCTACGAGGCCGCGCTGGTGCCGGAGGAGACCAGCCTCATCACGATCTACCTGAAGGATGGGCAGGAAAACCTGTCCTATGTGCAGTACCGCGTCACCTATCAGTCGGACAAGGCCGACGAGGACAATCCGACCATGGGCGCCAACCCGCCGAACGTTGTGACGAGCCTGGACAGCCTGACCGGCGAGCTCTCAACGCAGAACTATACCCTGTGGGTCTCCGCCGCCACGTCGCCGGACGGAAAGACCATTTACTCGAACCAGATGGAGGTCCGGCTGGACGGCAAACTGGTGCAGAAGGAGTCGGGCGACAGCCGACCCATGTACGAGCTCCACTTTGAGGCGCCCGTCACGGGCGACGTGGAGGAGCACGATGTCACGGTGCTGGTCTGGGACGGCAAGGGGAATTCGACCTTCAAAACGTACCGCGTCACCTATCGCTCCGTCTCCGACGGCGATCTGCTCGGCGCTGCGACCGTGCAGCTCGATACCACCACGATCGGAAACGGCATCGTGGAGACGATCCCCGTGGACAAGGTCTACCAGAACGAGACCGTCGCATCGGTCATCGTCCGGGCGCTGGAGAGCGCGGGCTACGAGCTGACCTACGACGGAACCGTCTCGCTCGGTTTTTATGTGCGCAGCATCGCGCGGGCCGACCTCGGAACGTCGGCAGGCGGTGTGCCGGCAGAGCTCTGGGAAAAGATTCTCCGGGACGGCATCGCCGTCACGAACACGAAGGACCGGGACAGCCTGAGCGAATTCGACTACACCATGGGGTCCGGCTGGCTGTATACCCTGAACGGCGTCTATCCGGAAAAAGCGGCCTCGGCCTATAAAATCTCCGCCGGAGACGCCATCGTGCTGCGCTTCACCCTGGCCTACGGCAAGGACGTCACCGGCAACAACAGCGCGGGCAAGGGCAGCCTCTCGAGCTACTGCGGCATCTGGGTGAACGGCGGCTATCAGGCGCTGGGGCACAGCTTCGCGGAGACCGCGCGCGTCGAGCCGACGGAGACGACGGACGGCTATATCGAATACACCTGCACGAAATGCGGCGACACAAAGCGGGAAATCCTGCCCGCCACCGGTTCGCCGGAACCGGAGACCGAACCGGAGACCGAGCCGGAGACCGAGCCGGAGACGGAGACCCAGCCGGAGAGCACAGAGTCGGTCGGGGGGACATGAGGGGGAACGGCATGAAAAGAAGAATCCTGGCCCTGCTGCTGGCGCTCTGCCTGCTGACGGGGACGGCACTTGCGGCGGACAGAGCGCCCACGGACGCGCAGATCACGGAGACGGTCGGCAGCTTTGCTGACCTGACCGGGCAAAAGCGGGGGAGCGTGCTGGGGGACCGGACGGTACTCCCGGCGGGCAGCGCCGTCAGCGACTGGACGGCCATGGCGCTGGCGCTGTCCGGCGCGCGGGACGACTACGGCGCGTACTTGGCGGCCCTGCGGGACGAGGTGGAGGAGCAATATGCGGAAAACGGCGGCCTGGACAAGATCCGGGCCACGGAATACCACCGCATCGCCCTGACGGTGCTGGCCCTGGGCGGCGACCCCACGTCCTTCGGGACGGACGGGGAACCCATCGACCTGATCGCGGACGGCACCTACAATTTCGCCGGGGACAGCCTGGGCACGCAGGGACTCAACGGCTGGATTTTTGCGCTGATCGCGCTGGACGCCAGCGGCGCGGCGGTTCCGGCGGACGCCCGCTTTTCGCGGGAGACGATGGTCTCGGCCATTTTGTCCGCCCAGGAGGCGGACGGCGGCTTCGGCCTGACGGCCGGTTCCTCGGACGCCGACCTGACCGCCATGGCGCTGCAGGCGCTCGCGCCCGACCGGGCGCAGTACGGCGCGGAGCTTGACCGGGCGCTTACCTATCTGTCCGGGCAGATGTCGGACAGCGGCGCATTTCCGAGCGGCGGCACGGAGAACGCCGAGACCACCGCCCAGGTGATTTTGGCGCTCTGCGCGCTGGGCATTGACCCGGCGGCGGACGCGCGCTTTCAGAAGGGGGAGCAAACGCCCCTGACCGGCCTGCGGCAGTTCCGCCTCGCGGACGGCTCCTATGTCCACACGGCCGCCGACGGGGAGGGCAATCTGATGGCGACGGAGCAGGCCCTGCTGGCGCTGCTGGCCCTGCAAAGGCTGCAAAACAGCCAAAACAGACTGTATGATTTCAGCAACTATGACGGACCGGCGTCGTCCGGCGTCGCAACCTGGATTTGGATTGCCGCGGGCGCGGCGGCGCTCTGCACCGCCGGAATCTGGTTCGCCGCGAGAAAGAGGAGACAGCATGCAAAGACTGACAGATGAGATTCAAAAGGAAGTCACCAAGGTCATCCTGGGCAAGGACGAGGTGGTGCGGAAGGTGCTGATGGCCATTTTGGCGCAGGGCCATGTGCTGCTGGAGGACGTCCCCGGGGTCGGCAAGACCACGATGGCCATGGCGTTCGCCAAAACCCTGGGCCTGCAGACGAAGCGCGTCCAGTTCACCTCCGACACCATGCCCTCCGACCTGATCGGCTTTTCCGTCTACGATAAGGCGACCGGTGCGCTCCAGTACCAGCCCGGCGCGGTCATGACCAACCTGCTGCTGGCGGACGAGATCAACCGCACCTCCAGCAAGACCCAGTCGGCGCTGCTGGAGGTCATGGAGGAGCGGCAGGTGACCGTGGACGGCGTGACGCGGCCGCTGCCCGCGCCCTTTGCGGTGCTGGCGACGCAGAACCCCGTCGGCTCCGCGGGCACGATGCTGCTGCCCGCCTCCCAGCTCGACCGCTTCCTCATCCGGCTGAGCGTGGGCTATCCCGACCGGGCGCACCAAATCGCCCTGATGCGGGACCGCCACCATGAAAACCCGCTGGACGCCTGCCGCGCTGTCGCGGACATCGCCGCCCTGGAGGAGTTGATCCGGGAGGCCGCCGAGGTCCACATCGAGGACCTGGTCTATGCCTATGTCTCCGAACTGGTCGAGGCGACCAGGAACAATCCCTTTGTGACGCTGGGCGTCAGCCCCCGCGGCGCGCTCGCGGTCTGCCGCACGGCCAAGGCCGGGGCCTACCTTCGCGGCCGGGACTATGTGATCCCCGGCGACGTGGCCGCCGTGTTCCCGGACGTCTGCGCCCACCGTCTGGTGCTGAACTCCAAGGCGCGGCTCCATGAGTATACGGCGGAGCAGATCCTCGCAAGCATCCTTGCGGAGGTCAAAAAGCCGGACGTGCGGGAGTTCTCGGTCCGATGAAACGGGAGATCGGAAAGGCGATTGCCCGGTTTCTGCTGCTGGCGCTGTCGGCGGCCCTGCTGCTGGCGGCGACGGCGTCGCCCTGGGCGCTCGGCGGGCTTCTGCTGCTGCTGTTTGCGCCGCTTTGCTCGCTTCTTTTGAATTTCCATGTGCGCCGCCGGCTGCGCCTCTCGGTGCAGCTCCCCACCTCCGCCGCCAAGGGCGGCGCGGTCGCCGGATCGGTGACGGTGGAGAACCGCGCGTTTCTGCCGGCTGCCCGGATCTATGTCCGGCTCGCAATTGTGAACGATCTGACCGGCGAGACAGAGGCGGCGACGCTGCCGCTGTCCGTCGGCGCGCGGTCCTCCGGCAGCGCGGAGTTCCTGCTGCAAGCCGCCCGCTGCGGCCGCCTGCGGGTGCGCGCGGAGCGGCCGGTTCTGATGGACTTTCTGGGCATTTTGCCCCTGCGCGTCCGGGGCGAGGCCGCCGCGCGGATGACGGTCCTGCCGGATACCTTCTCGCCCGGCGTTGTGCCGCACCGTTTCGCGCCGACAAGGGAGGAGGAGGGCGCGGTCAACCGCCGCGGCGAGGACCGCAGCGAAGTCTTTCAGCTCCGGGAATACCGCCCCGGCGACAGCCTGAAAGAGGTGCACTGGAAGCTCTCCTCCAAGCTGGACGAGCTGATCGTGCGGGAGCCGAGCCAGATTGAGAACCACTCCCTGCTGCTCTTCTGGGACAAGCGGCCGGCCGCGTCGCCCGCCGCGATGGACGCCCTCGCCGAGGTGGCCGTGTCCGTCAGCCAGGCCCTCGCGGAGCTGGGCTGCCGGTTCCGGCTCTGCTGGACGGAGGACGGGGAGCTTCGCTGGGAGCAGGTGGACGACCCGGACGGCCTGCTGCGCGCCGTTCCGGCGCTCCTGAAGAGCGGCCGTTCGGAGGCCTGCGCGGCGGAGCCGGATTTTGCCGGGTTCGGATGCGTGATCGGCTGCACGGCGGCGCTGCCGGAGAAGGCGGCGGGCGGCAATCCGACGTGGCTGCTCTGCACGGAGACGGCGGCGGACGCGCCCGGCGTGATTGCCTTCACGCCGGAAAACTACGAAGAAACCCTGGAGCGATTGGAGATTTGAGATGAAACGGAACAAACAAGAGGGACTGCGGCTGACGGTCCGCGCCGCGCGGCGGCAAAGCGGCGTCTCGTGGAGCGGCCTGCCGGGCTGCCTGTGCCTGCTTGCCGGGCTGACCCGGCTGCTCACGGCGGCGTTTCCCTCCATTCCGGCTCCGTGGTGGGCGCTCTTCCTCGGGGAGGCGGCGCTCTGCCTGCTGCTGTTTGCGCTGTATGGCGGCAGACTCGGCGGGCTGATTCTGCCGGTCGGCTGTCTGCTGACGGCCGCCGCCTGTCTCTGCGCGCTGTCCCCGTTTCTGGGCGGCCTCCGGCTGCTTGGAAACGATTTTCTGGCGTTCCTGACCGCGAAGACCGGGAAAATCCACCTGGATTTCGAGGCGGAACCGGGCGGCAGCGCGCTGCTTACGGCGGCGGTGGCGGCGGGCCTTGCGGCGCTGCTGTGCAGCCGCGCCGCGGCGCGCGGGCAGCTGATCCTGCTGCTTCCGGTGCTGCTGCCGGCGCTGGCCGCCGGACTGTTCGGCCTGTTCCCCGTCGACTGGGGCTGGGCGCCGCTGTTTGCGGGCACGCTGCTGCTGCTGGCCCGTCGGACGGCGGAGTCGGGCGTCTGCGCCCCCTTTGCCCGGGGCACGGCGGGGCAGCTGGCCCTGCTGCTGTTTGCCGCGCTCTGCGCGGCGGGGCTCGGCTATCTGCTGCGGAATCTGCCGGATACTGCCCTTCTGCAAAGCGTCCGGACGCGCTGGCACGAAAGCCGCTACGACAGCGAGACGAACTCCATGCCCGAGGGCAGGCTCGCCGACCTGGGCCCCTGGGAAAAGAGCGACGCGGCGGCCCTGCGCCTCACCATGGAGGAGCCGGAAAAGCTCTATCTGCGCGGGCATGTCTACGAGACCTACACGGGCACGGCCTGGGAGCCTCTCGCGGCCGCGACGCGCGCTACGAGCGCGGACCTCTTCTACTGGCTCCACGCCTCCGGCTTTTTCGGCCAGAGCCAGATCGGCCTGGCCGCGGGCTATACGGCGGCCATCGCGCCGCAGACAATGACGATTGAAACCCTCTCCGCCTGCCGCGAGACGGCCTATCTGCCCTACGCCCTCTGCGGCAGCGAGGGGCTGGACAGTCTGCTGATCGGCGACGCGGGCGCGGAGGCCTGGGGAACGGAGACCGTCTCCTGCCTGACCGGCAGCGTGCCGGACTGGTACGCCGTACAGCAGGCGCTCTCCGCCGCGCAGACGCGGAGCAACGTCTCCGGCTATCTGGCCTTGGAACAGGCCTATGAAGACGATGTGCAGGCGCAGGATTTGCAGATGACCGAGGATAGCTGGGCGGTGCTGGACCGGCAGCTCGGGGACGACGGGTCCGCCAAAACCCTGTCGGAGATCCGGGCGCTGATCCGCGATTATCTCGGCGAGCACCTGACCTACGACGAGACGGTGACGACCGGCAGCGGCGACGGCGACTTCCTGCGCTATGTGCTGGAGGGCAGCGGCAGCGGCTACAGCGTGCAGTACGCCACGGCGGCGGTGCTGATGCTGCGCTATTACGGCGTTCCCGCGCGCTATGTGGAGGGCTATTTTCTCTCCGCCGACGACGCGGCGGCGCTCCAAAGCGGCGAGTCCGTCACGCTGACGGAGGAAAACGCCCACGCCTGGGCCGAGTACTATCTGCCCGGCGTCGGCTTTGTCCCCTTCGAGGTGACGCCCGGCTACATGGACGACGAGGAGACGGAGCTGGGCGGCGCGTCCGGCACGGAGGCTACCTATCAGAACACGCTGCAATACGCGCGGGTGCAGCAGCCCGAGGAGACGGAAACGCAGCAGCAGAGCCGGACGGCATACCGGCCCGGCCCGCTTTTGCTTCTTTTGCTGTTTCTGCTGCTGGCGGCGGCGATGGTCACCGCCGCCGTGCGGCGGGGGAGACTGAAACGGGCTCTGCGCCGCATCGGCCGGGCCGCGCCGCGGGAGGCGATCAGCCTGCGCTACGGCTATGCCGCGCTGCTGCTGCGCCGCGGCGGAATCGACCCCCTGCCGGGGGCGGAGACGGCCGCCCTCCTGAACCAGGAGGCGCTGTTCAGCCGCCGCGCGATGACCGAGGACCAGCGGCGGCAGATGGACGACTATGCCGCCGGGGTGCTGGCGGCCTGTCGGAAGCATTGGAACGTTTTGCAGCGGCTGCGTTACCGCTGGATCGACTGCCTGTATTGAGGGAGGAAAGAACATGAAAAAAACAAGGATTGCCGCGGCGCTCTGCCTGCTCCTGCTGCTGCTCTGCGCCGTGCCGGCGCGGGCGGCGGGGGGCGGAAGCTTTATCCTGACCGCGTCCACGAGCAGCGCGACGCTGATCGCGCCGGTCCGCGTCTCCTACGCGGAGGACGAGACCGTGGCGGAGGCGCTGGAGCACAGCGGCTTCTCCTTTGACGGACTGGAGCAGGGCTATATCACGGCGATCGGCGGCGTCGCCGGAAACTTCAACCGCTTTTACGACGGCGGCAAATACGACCTGACGGCGCCGGCCTCGGAGGTCACGGTGTTCTGCTTCGCGGAGCAGGCCGGTTACTCGGAAAATCTCCTGCATCTCGTCGCCCGCATGGTCGAATATCAGGAGATGGACAACAACGTAGGCAACTACGCGCCCGCGTCCGCCGCTTATGCGGCGGCGCTGAAGGGCATCCGCGCGGCGGGCAGCGACACGGCCGCCGCGCTCCTCGGCAGCCTGAACACGGCCATTTCCGACTATGAAGCCATATGGGCCGGTCCGAAATTCGCGGTCACGGCCTCCGCCTCCCAGGGCGGCGCGGCGCTGGAAAATCCGGCTTTGACCCTGACGGACGCCTACGGCAACGTGACCGCGGGGACCGGCTCCGTCTCGGTCCCGGCGGGCAGCTATCAGTTCTCCGTCTCCGACGGCGGCTGCAACCGCACGGACGGAACCCTGACCGTGGACGGCGCCAAGACCGTCACGGTGACGCTGCCGTCCGGGGAGTGGTTCGGCGCAATCAAGCTGCTTGACGGAAGCAAGGAGGCCTACGCCGGCACGCAGGACGCGGCGGCCCACACGGCGGAGTATCAGATCCCGGACACCGCCGGCACGATCGGCAGCGTCTATCTAAGCGCGGCCAGAGGCGCGGTGCCGGATGCGAAAACCACCGTGCTCCGCGCGGTCTACGTCGGCACGAACCAGGCAGATCTATCCGACGTCAGCCGCAGCTGGGAGAGCACCGCGTCGTCTCTGACCTATCTGGTCCGGACCGGCATGGAGGGGCGCGTTTTCCGGCTCGAGGCCCGGTATCCCGGCGCGGACGGCTACACGCAGATTCAGTCCTACACGGTCACCGTCACCCGCGTCCCCACGCTGAGGGCCCTGACGGCGACGGCGGACGGCACGCTGCTGCCGCTGGACTTCGACCCCGTGACGGAGACCTACCGCCTGACGACGGTTTCGGACACGCTTACGCTCGCGGCGGAGCCCTTCGACAGCGCCTACACCGTCACGGAAACCGGGACGGTCGCGTCGGGAATCTGCGCGGTGACGGTCACGGCGGAAAACGGCGCGTGCCGCACCTATACCCTGAACGTCGAAAAAAAGGACGCGGTGTCGGTGACACTGCGCGTGCCGGACGGCACAACGGCAGAGGTGACAAACGAGGCCGGGGCGGTGATCGCGCCGGTCGGGGGCGTCTACCGCCTGATTCCCGGCGCGAGCTACACCTGCACCGCCACGAAGAACACCTACTACCATACAGCAGTCGCCTTCACGGCGTCGGAGGGGCAGACGATCACCGTCACGGAGCCGGAGACGGCGGATTGCCTGACGGCGCTGACGCTCTATGACGGCACCTCCGCTGCCTACCGGAAGGCCTATGACAGCAGCGCGGCGTTCTCCGCCGCGTGCCACGTCTACACCTACACGGTGCCGGACGTGAACACGATGGGCTATTTGCAGGCCACGGCGGCGGGCAATACGGTCACGGCCCTTTACCGGGCGCAGACCACCGCCGCCTCGTCGAACGGGCAGGCGAGGAGCGTGGAGATCGCGAACGCGGTGAGCGACTCGGGCGCCGCCTCGTCCCTCGGCTATCTGCTGACAAAGTCCGGCTGCGCCCAGACCGTGACGGTCCGCGTCTCGCACGAGAGCGGCGGCGTGACCTACTTCCAGGATTACGAGCTGCTGCTGGCCCGGAGCGAGCATCTGCTCTCCATGTCCCTCCAGGACGGGACGGATACGCTGACGCTGACCGACGGCAGCGGCGCGGTCTGCGAGTTTGACCGCGACCGGACCGCCTACAAGGTCAAGGTGAATCGCGATACGGAGAGCCTGACCCTGAACGCGACCTTCCCCAACATGCTGGACGCGACGAGCTGCTGCGGCGGCTACTACGCGCTGGTGAACGGGACGCGGTACGATACGCTCAGCCAGGCGGCGGTGGCGCTGGACCCGGTGCAGGATCAGGAGACGCTGACGATTCAGGTCTGCCACGCGGATACCCGCTGCGTCTTTACGACCTACACGGTGACGGTGGAAAAGACCGACCCGATCCGGCTCACGGTCACGACCGCGCCCGCGGACGCCGTGTTGTTCCTGCAAAATAACCAAAGCGGGAAGCGGGTGCTCGGCGAGAACGGCGTCTACGCCCTGACCCCCGGCGGCAGCTATTCCTACACGGTGACCTGCGCCGGCTATGTCGGGCAGCAGGTGACGGACTATATCGCGCCCGCGGCGGACGCCGCGCTGGAGCTCACGCTCGAAAAAGCGCCGGAGAGCGAAAGCCTCGCGCAGCTCTCCGCCGCGTGGCCCTCCTTCCGCGCCGACGACGACAACAACGGCGTGATCGCGGCAAAGACGCCCACCTCCTCCGACGAAGCGGTGCTGTACTGGGCCACCAAGGTCGGAGAGGGCTATGACAAGGACGCCTGCGGCTGCCCGATTCTGGTGGACGGCTACGTCTACACCTATGCCGGCACGACCCTCTATAAGGTGGACACGGTCAGCGGCGAAATCGTGGCCACGGGCGCCATGGACCACGCCTCCAGCTTCGCCATCAACCCGCCGACCTACGCGGACGGTATGCTGTTTGTGGGCCTTTCGGGCGGCACGGTGGAGGCGTTCAACGCCTCCACGCTGGAGGCCCTCTGGATCTACACGGACCCGCTGGGCGGCCAGCCCAACTGCCCCATTGTCTGCCAGGACGGCTACGTCTACACCGGCTTCTGGCAGGGCGAGACCGCCAACGCAAATCTGGTCTGCTTAAACGCCACGGATGAAAACCCGTCCAGCGCGACGGAGCAAAAGCTTGCCACCTGGACCTACACGCAGAAGGGCGGCTTCTACTGGGCGGGCGCCTACGTCAGCGACAACTTCCTGCTGGTGGGCACCGACGACGGCGCGTCGGGCTATACCACGGGCAAGGCGCAGCTCCTGTCCCTCGACCCGAAGACCGGCGTGCTGCTGGACGCCGTGACCATGACGGTGCCCGGCGATATCCGCAGCTCCGTCGTCAGCGACGGGAACGGCGGCTATTATTTCACGAGCAAGGGCGGCTACTTCTTCAAGGCCGCGGTGAACGAAGACGGCACCTTCCCGGACAACGCGATCCAGTCGCTGAAGCTCTACAATTACGCCGACGAGGCCGCGAATCCGGCCATGAGCACCTCCACGCCGACCGTCTGCAACGGCCGCGCGTATGTGGGCGTCTCCGGCACCGGCCAGTTCACGGCCTACTCCGGCCACAATATCACGGTCATCGACCTCGCGACCTGGGATATCGCCTACACGGTGCGGACGCAGGGCTACCCCCAGACCAGCGGCATCCTGACCACCGCCTATGAGGCGGAGACCGGCTCGGTCAACGTCTACTTCTTCGATAATTTCACGCCCGGCAAGCTGCGGACGCTGACGGATCGGCCGGGCCAGACCGCACCCAGCACCACGGTGGTGGAAACCACCACCGTGGCGGGCAAGACCCAGAGCTACGACACGGCCAGCGTGCTCTTCACGCCGGCGGGCGAGCAGGCGCAGTACGCGATTTGCAGCCCGATCGTGGACGAGTACGGCACGATCTACTTCAAGAACGACTCGGCCTATCTGATGGCCGTCGGCAGCACGATCGAGAAGCTGGAGATCACGCAGGCGCCGGACAAGACCGTCTACCGGGCGGGCGACACTTTCGACGCCGCGGGCATGACCGTGACCGCGACCTACACAAACGGCATGACGCGGGACGTGACGAAGTACGTCACCTGGTCCACGGAGCCGCTGACGGAGGAGGACACGGACTTCACGATCAACTTCCCCTATGTGATGTACCAGGACAAGGACGGCACGGCGGGCACGGCGTACCCGGAGCCCTTCGCGGTGCTGGCCCTGTCGGTCGAGCGCGTGCAGTACGGCGACGTCAGCGGCGACGGCAAGATCAAGTCGCAGGACGCGCTGCTGGTCTACGGCTACTGCAACGGCAGCGTCCAACTGACGGAGGACCAACAGAGGGCCGCGGACGTCAGCGGCGACGGCAAGGTCACGGCCAGAGACGCGCTGCTGATCTACGCCTACGCCAACGGCACCCTGACGGAATTCCCGAGATAGCGCAAAAATCAAACGCGGAACGGCCCCCGGCCGTTCCGCGTTTCCGCGCAGGGAAAACAGGGCTTCGGAGGCCGCGCGCAGACGGGAAGAAAAAAAGACCATAAAAATTATTGACAAACAATAATTCCTGTGATATCATTCAATTATCGAGAAACAATAATTCGGGAGGCGGCTATGAAACAGAAACGACTTTGTATTCTTTTTGCTTCCGAAGGAGCGCTGTGCATCCTCCTTGCTGCCGGAGGGGTGATCGGCTCCGGCATCGTTCCGGCTGCCATGGCGTTTCCGTTCGAACAAATCGGAGAGGTGCTGCGCGCGCTCTCTCTGTCCGGGTCTGTCGGCAACCTGTTCGCGATTCTGCTCTATGCTGCCCTCAGTTTGATTCCCCTGTTTTACCTGCTCATCAAGAAGAAAACACAGGCGCTCCATTGGGAAGACGGGCTGCTGGCCGTTCTCAGCGGACTACTGTTCTTTGTGCTCTATCTGATGATCAATCCGGCGTATCTGGGAACTTATTTGGGCGGGGCCGCCGAATCCGGCATGGGGAAAGCGGTATTGGGAACCATCACCGATTCGCTGATCGTCGGATATCTCATTCTCTGCCTGCTCCGGCAGTTTTTTGCCGCCGACCGCAATCAGGAAAAATTGCAGCGGTATCTCAAAATCCTGCTCCTTGCGTGGGCCGCCGTTTTGGTCTATTCGGCGTTCGGCTCCTGTCTGGGAGCCGCCATCGATTCCTTCCGGGCGCTTCGGGCCTCGAACGCCGGAACCGAATCGGCATTGGGACTGAGCGGTCTGTTCCTGGCGCTGAACTATTTGATCGGCGCGCTGCCGTATCTGCTGGATATTCTGATTGTGCTCGCGATTCTGAATTTGCTGGAGGCGCTGCTACGGGATCGCTATTCGGAAGAAACGGAATCGGAAGCAAGAAAACTGTCCCGGATCTGCGCCCTCGCCCTGATCGTCACGGTGAGTTCCAATCTCGCCTTCCATCTGCTCCAACTGCTTTGGATGCGCCATCTGTCCGTTGTCAACACGTTTGTCAATCTCCCGCTGACGTCGATCCTCTTCGCGCTGGCCACCCTGCTGCTGGCGCAGTGGATCCGGGAAAATAAGCAGTTAAAAGAGGACAACGACAGGTTCATATAAGGGGGCTTTCCTATGGCAATCGAAGTCTGCCTGGAGGATGTTTTAAAGGATCGCGGGATGACATCGAAAGAATTGTGCGCACTTGTTAACATCACGGAGGCAAATCTGTCCATTCTCCGCAGCGGAAAAGCAAAGGGCGTCCGCTTCGGAACCATCAACCGCATTTGCTATTATTTAAGCTGTGACGTCGGAGATATTTTAAAGTTTGATGGAAATTTGGAGGTCGACAATGAGGATTAAACGGATTGCTTCCGTCGCACTGTGCTGCGTGCTGCTTGCATTGACGGGTTGTCAACTGGCCAAAGAAAACGGCGATACACAAACGGGCAGCGATCAATTGATCGGCGTTCTGGTCACGACAGAATACCTGGACCTGTTTGATCTCGATGGCTATGTCGGCGACAACGCAAGTTCTTTTTCCGGCGGTGAAATTACGCTGGATGGAACCGATCCCGCCTATCAGGGCCGGCTGTATGCTTCGATTGCGGCCGATCCGCAAACGGGGGAGACTGGAGAGACAACGGACCCGCAGGAGTATGTGTTCGACGGAATCGATGGAATTGCCTATTTCGCGGCCGAATATTCTACGGGGGAAGACAGTTACACCGGCACGAGTACAGGCGAAGGAATCAGCGACGCCAAGACGGCAGTCAACATCGGAGACGAGGAGAATACCACGACGCTGGAAGGAACGATTTATGTCAATCCGCGCCTGAGCGGAATGGAATACTATGTCAATCCCATTTATCAGAGCGGGGACGGCAGCGTATACACCGTTTCCGGCTCCGGGTTCTCCTTTGCGGGCGTTTCGGACGAAGGGAATGTGTATTCACAAGAGCTTAGTCATACAGCAACCGTTACCGAAGACGGGGAAAGCAAAACAGACAGTGTAACGGTCAAGATTTCCTTTGCCACCATGTTCGCGCCGGAGCAAATTACGGTGCTGCAGATGGATCAAAACAGCACGGTACTCTCGAGAGAGGAATATCAGCCGGGGACGCTGCCGGATTGCCTGACCCTGCCTTCCGATGTGGCATATGTCGTTGTGGAGACCGACCGGCACAACGCCGCAGGCGAGCAGGTCGCAGCGCGCTCGCTATGTAATCGGGGCGACGACGCGTTAGAAACCTTCTACTGCCGCGAGGACGGCGTCTGCGTCAAATACTCCACGCAATTGACCTGGGAATAATCGGTTCCCTTCAGAAAAAACAGTTCGGAGCAGCCGCGTACGCGGCTGCTCCGAACTGATGCGCAAGGCGGGGAATCCGGCAGACGTTCATCCGCCGTGCGCGGTGTCTCCGCACGTCGTCTCCCGCAGAATCAGCCGGCCCTGAAAGGCAATTTGACGGGCGGAGCGGACGGCGGGATCGTTGAGGCGGGAGGTCAGAAGCTCCAGCCCGGCGTGGCAGGCCTCCTCCACGCTGCAATGGATCGAGGAGAGCGGCGGCGTGCAGTGCGACGCCGACTGAATGTCGTTGATGCCGACGACGAACACATCCTCCGGCACCCGCAGCCCATAGCAGCGCAGCGCGTGGATTGCGCCGATGGCGATTTCATCGTAGGCGGCAAGGATGGCGTCGACCGCGACGCCCTGCCGCAGCATGGTCTCCACGCCGTCCATGCCCGCCGACTCAAAGCGGCTTTGGCTGATGTGGAGCATCGCCGGCTCCAGCCCGTGCGCAGCCAGCATTCCCGTGGCCGCCTGACCAAACCTGGAGGAAAGCGTCTCGCTGAGGAACGCAAGTTTCGTCCGCCCCTGGGCCACGAGAAAGTCGATTGCATCCTGCAGCGCGGCGTCGTTGTCGATGTAAACCGAATCCACGCCGGGAATCGCCTGCAGGACGCTGACACAGGGTACGGCCAGCCCGCGGAGGTCGCCCGTTCCCGGCACGCAGAGAATGCCGGAGATCCCCTCCATGGAGGCGTATTTTTTGGCGAGCGCCCGGAGCTTTGCCTGGTCGAAGTCGTAGAGCGCCACGATGGCCGTGCCGCCCAGCGCCTCGATCTCCCGGCAGAGACAACTGACGGCATGGGCATAGTAGGTGCTGACAATCTCGCAGCAGAGAATCGCCACGTTGGGCGCGTTTTTCTTGGATTCGGCGAAGCGCCGCCGCTTCCGCTGCTCAAAGTAGCCGGTCTCCTCGGCGACGGCGCGGACGCGGGCCGTGGTCTCGTCGCTGATCTCGTGGCTGTTTTGCAGCGCCTTGGAGACCGTGGAGGGGGAGACGCCGGCAAGCAGCGCGATTTTTTTCAGTGTCATACGAATTTTTCACGAACTTTCTTTGAAAGTACTGCAAGTATAGCAAAGAATTTCGCGGAAATCAAACGAAAACAATTCGAATTTTTTCGGTTGACGCAAGCCGCGCGAAGCGGCCGCGCCGGCGGGGACGGAAGAATCGCGGAGACGCGCTTCCGGTAAGACAGAGTCGCGCTTGCTGGGCCCGGACGGGCATCACGCCGGAGGACGCGCGCCGCGCCGCCGTGTTCGGAAAACAGGCAGGCAATCCGGGAGAAACCGCAAGGGGTTTCTCCCGGATTGCCTGCCAGGACGGCGCGGGGGTTACATCCGCGCGACGCGCAGCGCCGCGTCGTAGAGCGCGAGGAATTTTTGATATTTGGCCTCATAGACGGGAAGCCCGCGCGGCTCGTAGCGCCGCGACATGGGGGCGCAGGCGTCGGCGGCGGCGCGGTAAGACGGGAACCGGCCGTCGGAGACGGCGGCGATCATCGCCGCGCCCAGGCAGGCGGCCTCTTTCTCCGCCGGAACCACCACGGGCAGGCCGGTAATGTCGGCCTGTAACTGGCACCAGACAGGGCTTTTCGCGCCGCCGCCGGTGGCGATGATGCGGGAGATCTCAGTGCCCTTTTGGCGGATGTGGTCGCAGTTTTTCCGCAGCATGTAGGCGACGCCCTCCATGACCGCGCCGGCCATGTCATAGACGTCGTGCTCCTGCCGCAGGCCGAAAAACACGCCGCTGGCGTCCCGGTCAAACTCCGGCGCGTTGGTCCCCACCAGGTAGGGCAAAAACAGCAGGGACCCGGGCAGCGCCCGCGTCAGCAGCACCCGGTTCATCTCGTCGTAGCCGATGTCCCCCATGCAGGTCCGGCGGAACCACTCCAGGCTGACGCCGCCGCTCTCGGCGACCGGCAGCATGACGTGCGTATCCGGCAGAAAGCCGTAGTGCATGGCAATGCCGGAATTTCGCGGCGCAGGCTCCGCTGCCATGGCCGTCAGCGCCATGACGGTGCCGGTGGAGAGCGTCACGCCGCCCGGCGAGACGTTGCCGGTGCCGATCATCCCGGCAAAGTGGTCCAGCGTGCCGATGTTGACGGCCACGTCCGTGCCGAGGCCCATCGCGGCCGCCATGGCCGGGGTCAGGCGCCCGACCGCGGTGCACGGCTCCGCCAGCGGCGGAAGCCGGTCCTCCGGGATGCCGACGGCGTCCAGCATCTCCCGCCAGTAGCGCTTTTGATAGATGTCGAAGTAGAAGGTGAAGGTGGCGATGGACATATCGGCCGCCATCACGCCGGTCAGCTTGTAGACGATGTAGTCCTTCAGCAGCAGAAACGCCGCGGTCTTTTGGAAGACGTCCGGGCGGTTGCGCCGGAGCCAGAGAATCTTCGTGGCGGGCCAGGTCGGCAGCACAGCCTGCTGGCCGGTGACCCGCTCGCACTCGTCCGCCGGGAACCGCGCCGCCAGCTCGGCGCACTCCGCCTGCGACCGCTCGTCCATCCACGAGATGGCGTTCATCAGGGCGTTTCCGTCCCGGTCGACGCAGACCAGCGACTCGGCCTGCCCGGTGAAGGCGATCTGCCGGACGCCGGAAAGACCCCGCGCCATGCGCCCCAGCAGGGCGGTCAGGTCCGCGCAGTATCGCGCCGCGTCGAACTCTACAAAGCCGTTTTCGCGCAAATAGGAGACCGGCATACTCTGCCGGTCGATCAGACGCAGGTCGCCGTCATAGACGGCTGCCTTGATGTTGGTGGTGCCGAGATCCACGCCAATGTACATAGGGTTCCTCCTTAAAAAAGGGCCTGCCGCAAAATCGGGTTTTGCGGCAGGCCCCGGTTGATTCTACAGGACAAGCTCGATCCCTGTGAGCTGACAGAAGTCCCGGACGGCCTCCGTATGGTCGCCGTAGGCGACGATGGCGTGCTGGCAGGAGACGTTCTGCGCGAACTCCTCGACGGTGCAGGAGTCGGGAAACACCTCAAGGCTGGGGAGCTGCGGCGCGGGATCGTCCCAGCCGCACTCGTTCCACGGCGCGGGCGTTTTGGCCTCCCCGGTGTAGAGATGCAGCTTATAGTTTCCGTTGAGATAGAGGAGCCGGACGCAGGTGACATAGCCGGTTTTGACCTTCGAGACGTTCAGCAGGGAGGCGCTCAGCAGGCCGAACGCGGCGGGCAGCACGGTGACGTCGCCCTGGGTGGCGGCCTTGGGCACAAAGTCCGGCGCGCCAAGCAGCATACTCTTCTCAAAGAATTCGTAGTACTCCAGATAGGGGACAATCTGGCCGGTCAGATATTTCATGATGAGCTGCGTGACCGCGCCCATGACGTCGTTTTCGGGGATGGTCAGCACGCCGTAGTAGTGCTCCAGCAGCATGAACACCATGGCCGGCGGGAAGTCCAGCAGTTTTTTCATGCCATCCACGTCGATCAGCGTGACGGCTTCCCAGCCGCGTTCCACAATCTTTTTGCCGATGGCCAGTGCATACTTGACGCCGCTCTCTATGATGCTGTCGTCGCAGGGCTTTTGGAGCACCCAGTGTTCCCGGATGAACCGGACGCCGGCCGCGACCTCGGCGGGGTCCAGTGTTTCCACATTCCGGACCATCTCCAGCATCTCAAACGGCTCGACCTCGACGCCGATTTTGCCGCGCATGGAAGCGCCCTCGAATTGCGTGCCGTAGAGCAGCATATCGCGGTAGCCCATGGTGCCGACCCGGGCGGTGCGCAGGCAGGCCCGCGCGTGGCAGGCGCGGAGGTAGGCGTCGATTCTGTCCATCGGAAGCGGCCTTCCGACCACGCTGTAGACGAACTTGAAGGTGTAGCCGAGCGCTTCCAGGGCAGGACGGATGGCGGCGGTGCCTGCCTGGTCGGCGGTGGTGACCAGACGGCCGCGTTCATACCAGCCGCGGAGGCCCCAGAGCAGCATGGGAATGTGGCGGAAGCGATCCGTGACGCGGATCACGGCATGGGTCGGAATCCAGCCGGCCACGCAGAGAATGAGACATTCCATTTGGAACGGCAGCAGCTTCTCCACGGCGGCGTCCGCCGTCCGATAGTCGGCATCGTCGATGACGATGCCGGCGTCCAGCAGCTCAAGATCCAGCTCCGCCAGGGCGGCGGCGGCCTCGTCATGCTTTAGCTGCAGGCGTTCAAATGGCGTGTTGACTTCGCCGAAACAAAGAAATCCGACCTTTTTTCTCATCATAGTGTTCTCCTGTACCATTGATATCGCGCCCGTGCCGGGCGGCGGCGCTTCCTTCTCCTGTTATAGTTCCACAGACCGGGCGAAAAGTCAATGCCGCATCCTCCGAAAAACAGCGCAAAAGAGCGCAACTGGGGCAGGGGGGTTCCCGCTATGTGGTCTTGCGCACCACCAGCTTGGGCCGGAGCGCGATCTGCTGGCGGGAGCTGAGGCGGTTATTCTCGCGCTTCGTCAGCACGTTGATGGCAATGGAGATCATGTCGTCATAGGGGTTGGCGATGGTCGTGATGCCGCCCTCCACATAGCGGGAGACGGAAATATTGTCGAAGCCGACGATGGCCATGTCCTCGGGGATGCGCAGGCCGCTCTCCCGCAGCGCGTGGATGGCGCCGATGGCCATCTGGTCATAGCTGCAAAATACGGCGTCCGGCGGCTTTGGCAGCGCCAGCAGCTCCTTCATGCGCAGATAGCCGCCCGCCTCGGCCCGCTCCTGCCCGGTGCAGATGAACTGCGCGTCCGGCTCGAGGTTCTGAAACTTCATCGCCTGCTTGAACACGGTCAGGCGGTTGACGGTCATCTTCTCGCCGATGAAGCCGATATGCTGGTAGCCCCGCTCCTGCAAATGCTGCACAGCCATGACGATGCCGCTGTATTCGTCCAGATGGATGCAGTCGAAGTCCAGCATGGGGTAGTACTTCGAGGTAATCAGAATGACGGGGAGGCGGCTGCGCCGGATGGTCCGGACGATCCGCTCGGACATGACCTCCTCGTCGTCCATGACAATCAGCAGGCATTTGACGCGAATCCTGTGCATGCAGTTGATGGCGTCCACCATTTCACCCGCCTGGAAGCCGGTGACTTTGATGACCGTGGAATAGCCTTTCGCGGCCAGCATATCCTTGCTCATATGGACAATTTTCGCGTAGTATTCCGAGATCACCTCCGGCACGATGATGCCGGCGGTATTCCACTCGGGCGTGGTCCTGCCGCCGCGGCCACGGAGGGCATAGCCCAGATCCTGGGCCGTCAGCCGGACCTTTTCTTTCATTTCTCCGCTGATTTCGTCGCTGTCGTTCAGCGCCCGGGACACGGTGGAAACGCTGACGCCGAGCTGCTTCGCAATGTCTTTCAAATTTGCCATCTCTGCCGCACCGCCTTTCTGCCCCTCAGTATACCATAAGCGCAATTATCATGCAATTAGTAATTCCGTTGCGCCGCGGACTTTTTCGGGGGTTTCTATTTGCGGGGAGATGGTGTAAAATAGAGAAACGTCCCGGAAGGGGCAGAAAGCATTGGAGGTGACGTCATGGCGTCTGTGCTCAGGCAAACGGACACCGATATGACAAGCGGCGGCATTGTGCGGCAGCTGATCGTATTTGCCATGCCGCTGCTGATCGGCAATATTTTTCAGCAGCTCTATAACACGGTGGACAGCGTGGTCGTCGGCAACTACGTCGGCAAGGAGGCGCTGGCGGCCGTGGGCAGCGTCGCGCCGATCATCAATATGCTGATCGGCCTGTTTTCCGGTCTGGCGGCCGGCGCGGGCGTGGTGATTTCGCAGTACTACGGCGCGCACGACGACCGCCGCGTCCACGACGCGGTCCACACCACCATGGCCCTGACGCTGGTGCTCTGCGTGGTGCTGTCGGTGATCGGCGTGTGGATCGTCCCCGCGACACTGCGGATGATGGACACGCCGGAGGACGTGTTCGCGATGGCCTCGGAGTACCTCACCATCTATTTTGAGGGTTTGGCCGGGCTGCTGCTCTACAATATCGGCGCGGGCATTTTGCGGGCCGTGGGGGATTCCCGGCGGCCGCTTTATTTTTTGATCTTCTCCGCCCTGACCAATACGGGGCTGGATCTGCTCTTCGTCACGCAGTTTCATATGGGCGTCGCGGGCGTGGCCATTGCCACGGTCGTCGCCCAGGTGCTCTCGGCGATTCTGGTGCTGGTGGTGCTGACCGCGAGCCGCAGCTCCTATCGGATCATCTGGCGGGATGTCCGCTTTGACGGTCGGATGCTGCGGCAGACCTGCCGGATCGGGATGCCTTCGGCGATTCAGATGGCCGTTACGTCCTTTTCAAACATCTTTGTGCAGGCCTATATCAACCGGTTCGGCTCCGCCTGCATGGCGGGCTGGACCTCCTACGGCAAGATCGACGCCTTTGCGCTGCTGCCGATGATGACGGTCTCCATGGCGGCGACCACATTCGTGGGGCAGAACCTCGGCGCAGGCAACGAGGAGCGCGCGCACAGCGGCACAAAGTGGTCCCTGCGGCTGGCCATCGGCATCACGGCGGTGATTCTGGTGCCCGTCATGGTGTTCGCGCCGCAGATGATCGGCGCGTTCAACCGGGAGCCGGAGGTGCTGCACTACGGCACGCTGTTCGTGCGCGTCATTTCGCCGTTTTACCTGCTGTGCGCCGTGAACCAGGTTCTGGCCGGGTCCCTGCGCGGCGCCGGCGACACGAAGATCCCCATGTACATTATGCTTGGCTCTTTTGTGGTCTTCCGCCAGATCTATCTGATTGTGACCTACCGGCTGTTCGGCACGATCCTGCCGGTGGCGCTGGGGTATCCGGTGGGCTGGGTGCTCTGCAGCATTCTGATTCTGATCTACTACCGGCGGGGCAACTGGGTCCGGCACGGCGTCGTGGACGCGCGGACCTGAGAATTTCTGGGAGCGCCGAAGGGCCGAATCATAAGCGGAAGCGCGCGTTCCAGAAAGCCGGCAACCCGGTTTTATGGAACGCGCGCTTCCGCTGCGTTTGCCGCCGGCTTGCCGGCGGCAGGCAGGTTGCGTTCTGCCGCCCTCTGAGGAGGGCGGCATCGGCGCACGTTAACGCCGCTTCCAGGCGCTTCCGGAGAACAGCGCCAGAATGGGGTAGATCTCCAGCCGGCCGGCCAGCATGTCCAGCGTCAGCACCAGCTTCGACAGCACGCCGTAAGTGCCGTAGTTGCTGATGGGGCCGACGGCCTCCAGGCCGGGGCCGATGTTGTTGAAGCAGGCGAGCACCGCGGCAAAGTTCGTGGTGAGGGAGAAGTCCTCCAGGCACAGCACAAGAAAGCTGAGCGTCACGATCACCACATACGCGGCCAGATAGGCGCTGGTGTTGGTGAGAATCCGCTCGTCGACGACCCGCCCGTTCAGCCGGACCACCTGCACCTTTTGCGGATGCAGCGCCTGCTGGACGTTGCGCCGCAGGGTCTTGAACAGAAGAACGAGACGGCCGCATTTGATGCCGCCGCCCGTGCTCCCGCCGCAGGCGCCAACGACCATCAGCGTCAGCAGGATGGCCTTGGAAAAGGTCGGCCACAGATCAAAATCCACGGTGGCGTAGCCGGTTGTGGTCATGATGCTGGACACCTGAAAGGCCGCGTGGTGCAGGGAAGCGCCGATCGTTTCAAAGTCGGCGCGGATATTGATGGCGATCAGCAGGGTTGAGGCGGCCGCAATGCCCAGATACAGCCGCAGCTCCTCGTCGCGCAGCACGCTCCTGACGCGGCGGCACAGCAGCAGATAGTAGCAGCTGAAATTCACGCCGAACAGCAGCATGAATACGGTACAGACGGTCTGCAGGTAGGGACTGTAGCCGGCGAGGCTGTCGTTCTTGACGCTGAAGCCGCCGGTACCGGCGCAGCCGAAGGCTGTGCAGAGGGATTCAAACAGCGACATCCGCCCGGCAACCAGAAACAGGACGTTGAGAATGGTCAGGACGAGATAGATCAGGTAGAGAATGGCCGCGGTTCGCTTCATCCGGGGCACGAGCTTGCCGACATCCGGGCCGGGGCTTTCGGCGCGGAGCAGATGCAGCGTGTAGCCGCCGCCGCGGCCGCTGTCCGGCATGACCGCCAGCACAAAGACCAGCACGCCCATGCCGCCCAGCCAATGGCTGAAGCTGCGCCAGAAGAGGATGCCGCGCGGCAGATGCTCGACCTCCGGCAGGATGGAGGCGCCGGTGGTGGTGAAGCCGGAGACAATCTCAAACAGCGCGTCGATGTAGTTGGGGATGGCGCCGGAGAGCACGAAGGGCAGGCAGCCCAGCAGGCTCATGGCAATCCAGCCGAAGCCCACGCAGAACATCCCGTCGCGGGCGTAGAAGTTCTTTTCCGCGCGGCGGCAGAGGGCGTAGAGCAGCAGCGCCGAAAGCGCGATGATCCCCATGGACACGGCAAAGGCGCTGGCCGCCGCGCCGTCGCCGTCGGCGAGGCAGAGCAGAAACGCCGGGATCATGAAAATCGCTTCCACCGCCAGAACCAGAGCGAGGATGCGCCCGATCATTTTATAGTTCATGTTCAGGCCCCCGGTCACGCAAAAATGTCGTTCATCTGGTTGAGCACGGTGTCGTTGCTCGTCACCACGATGACGGTGTCGCCGGGGACGAAGCGGGAATCGCCGTTGGGGATTTCGGTGCTTCTGCCGCGGGTGATGCAGGCGATCAGCACGTTGCGCCGGAGCTTCAGCGCCTTGAGCGGCTCGCCGCAGTGCTGCGTGTGCTTGTCGACCAGGAATTCGGTGGCCTCGGCCCGGCCGTCGGCGATGGAATGGACCGTCACCGCGGCGCCGGTCTGGTTCCGCATAGCCCGGACATAGCGCACAATGGTGCTGCAGCACAGCTCTTTGGGGCAGACCACGCTGCCCAGCGGCAGACTGTCGATGACGTCGACGTTCTCCACGCGGCCCAGCTTGGTGATAACCAGGGGGACGCCGCGGCGGCGGGCGCACAGCGAGAGAATCATGTTGAGCTCGTCGAGGCCGGTCAGGGTCACGATGGCGTCGCACTGGGCAATGCCCTCGCTCTCCAGCAGGGCCATGTTGCTGGCGTCGCCGTGAATAATGCCGGCCTGCGGCAGCAGCCCGGCGAGCTGCCGGCAGCGGTTCGGGTCCTGCTCGATGATATGTACGCCCATGCCGCTCTGGAGCAGCCGCTGGGCCAGATAATAGCTGACGCGGCCGCCGCCGGCCAGCAGTACGCGGCTGACCTTATGGGTGATGACGCCGAGGCTCTTGAGCAGGGTGTTCAGCTCTCTGGGAGAGGCCGTCACGAAGATACGGTCGCCCTCCCGGAGGACAAAGCTGCCGTCCGGCGCGACAGCGGCGCCGTCGCGCAGCACCGTACAGACCAGCACCTTGCAGTGGACAATCCCGTCCAGCTCGCGCAGGGCGATGTCGCACAGCTTGCTCTGCGCGTCCACCCGCAGCTCCACAATTTCCACGCGGCCCTTGGCGAAGGTCTCGCGTTTGAGAAAACCCGGATACTTCAGCAGCCGTTCGATCTCCGCAGCCGCCTGTTTTTCCGGGTTCACCGTCATGGACAGCGCAAACACATTCCGCATCCCGTAGATCTGGTCGGTATATTCGGGATTCCGAATCCGTGCGATGGTGTGGATGTTGGGATTCATCGCGTGCGCGGTGGTGCAGCACAGCAGGTTGATCTCGTCGGCGCTGGTGGCCGCAATCAGCAGATCCGCGTGCTCCGCGCCGGCCTGGTGCAGCGTCCGCATGGAAGCGCAGTTGCCCTGGACCGACAATACGTCGTAGCGGCCCAATGTGTTCTCCAGCACTTGCTGGTTGGAGTCGATCAGGGTCAGGTCATAGCCCTCCGCGGACAATTGCCGCGTCAGGGTCGCGCCGACCTTGCCGTCTCCCGCAATCAGGATTTTCACGGTTCTCTCTCTCCGTTCTTCGTTTTTTTAGCGCCGAATGGAGCGCATGCGTTTCGGGCAGACGCAAACAGGGCGCGCCGCAGATTGTGATGCGGCGCGCCCTGCGGGTGCGTTTAAGAATCGGCCGTGTCCGCGCGGACACGCGCCCGGATCAGCCGCCTTTTTTGTCTGAGATCAGAGGCTTGAGCCTTTGGTAGAGTTCGCCGCCCCGCGCGTTGCCGAATTTGCGAACCAGGGCGTTGTTGAGGCCCTGCTTGGTCTTGTAGTGCTCAATAAAACCCTCCACCAGCTCGGCTTCGGCCTCCATGGGCACCAACTCCGACAGCGCGGGCGGCACCGTCCTGACCGCCGCCGTCCTGACCGCCGCCGTACGGGGCTTCTCGCCCACGGCGCTTGCATGGTCCGACGAGGCGGGCTTCGCCGTCTGGGCCGTCGGCGCGGCAGGCTTCGCCGTCTGAGTCGCGGGCGCAGCGGGCTTCGCCGTCTGGGCCGCGGGCTTTTCCACGGCGACGGCCGGAACGGAGACGGTGGTGATCACCGTCTTCGGCTTTTCCGGGGCGGTCTTGGCGGCGGAGGAGATCTCCGCAACCAGGCGGACGTCGATCTTCTGGCGGCTCCAGAATCCGGCCACATGCTCGTAGCCGCGGTCGTTGCTGACAATGCAGAACTGGGTTTGCCGGCCCTGCGCGATCAGGAAGCCGAGGTAGGAGGAGAGCTGGAAATCCAGCGCGTTGCTGCCGCCGACCTCGACCTTTTTGCAGTCAATCACCGCCTTGGACTCCATGAGCCGCCGGTGGAGGCCGAAGGTCATGCGGTCCGCCTTCTCGCTGTAGAAGATGACGACCGTGTCCTCGGCGGACAGGCGGGAGATCCCATTGAGCCCGTCGGTGTTGACATTTTCGTAATCGATGAGATAAATAGCCAAAATAAATTCCTTTCCATCGGGGAAAATTCCCCGATATCGACAGTATAACACAGTTCCGCCGCTGCGTCCACCCCGCCGCGGCGCTGCGTTTTGGGAAGGAGGCTACGGGGCATCCTTGTGTTCGTCGTCCAGAAAAACAAAGGTCGAGGAGGCTTTGACATCCTTCTTCTTCGGTTTCTTTGCCTTTGGTTCCCTGGGCGGTTTTTCCGCCTTTCGCTTCGGGCCGCCGGACAGCCGCACGATGACCACGACGGCCACCGCCGCCGCCGCGGCCGCGGCGGCCAACAGCAAGATCGTGCCCGTGGAGAGCAGCGGCTCCTCCGCCGCGCCGGCGGACGTTTCCGCCGCAGCCGCCGCAGCGGACGCGGCGGACGAGGTGGACGGCGTGCCCGTGCTCACGACCTGCCGGAACGCGGCGACAGGGTTTTGCTCCATCGACACATCCGTGATGCCGCAAAGGGTCAGCGTCACGTCCTGGTTTTCCGGGAGGGCCTCCGACGGCGTCACCGCAAAGGTCACGCCGTCCGCACTCTCCGCCGTGGAGACCGGGATTACCGCGCCGTCCGAGCAGGTCAGCACATAGTGCTCCGGCTGGTCGCCGCCCTGCACGGCCTCCGTAAATTTCACCGCGATTGTCCCGGAATTTTGGTCCCACGACGCGGACAGCACCGCGGGCGGCGTCTCGTCCGGCACCCAGTCTTCCGGCGTCACCGCAAGCTCCAGCACCGTCCCCTGGCCGAAGTCCGCGCGGAGGGTTTCCTCCGTGCCGCTCGCCAGATTGTTCGGCGCGGACAGCTCCAGCAGATAGCCGCCGCTCAGACGGTCCAGCAGCGATTCCAGCGTTGCGGAGGCGTCCTCCGGCGAGAAGGGATAGAGCTCGCCGCCGGAGATTTGCAGCAGGCTGCGGAACTGCGCCACATCCTCCGCCGAGGCGGTGTCGATGCACAGCGCGCTGACCGAGATGCCGGAGCGCAGCAGCGTTTGTTCCAGCTCCTCCTGCGTGACGCCCGCGTCGGTGTCGTCAATGCCGTCCGAGACCACCACCGCCACGCGGCGCATGTCGCTGGTCTCGTCGAGGAACGAAATCAGCTCGTCCATGGCGGTATAGAACATCGTGTTTTTGTCGGTGTTTTGCAGGCCGTCCAGCACGGCGTCCGCCTCTTCGGCGGTCTCGCCGCCCTGCAGCAGCAGCCGGACCTCGCTGCCGAAGGAGATCAGCGCCAGCTTGTCCTGACTCCGCAGCCGCGTGCGGGCGTCCTTCACCGCCTGCAGGGCGGCGTCGAAGTGGCTGTCCGGGATGGAGCCGGAGACGTCCAGCAGATAGACGTAGAACACGCCCTGCTGGTCGCGGCTCAGGCCGTCCACCGTCAGCGCTTCGCCGCCCAGGGTCGCCGTGACGTCGCCGGTGCGGACCTGCGACAGATCCTCGCCGTCCGCGTAGAAGTAAAGATCCACGTTCGGCATGGTGATCTGTACCTGCTCCGCCGTGGCCGCAGAAACGGCGGCGGTCAGCAGCGCACAGGTCAGGATCACCCCGCAGAACAGACATATCAGTTTTTTGAGCATGAAGATCCTCCCTGGGAACTGTCCGGGTAAATTTGACATCTTTATATTATACCATGCCGCCGGCTTTCTAACAATCCCGAAAGGCCGCTTCCGTCCAGTGTTTTTTCGCATGTCGCCGCGCAGCGAAAAAAGAACGGGAAAGTCGAAGCCAAACATATTTTTTCCATTTGGACGATGGCACGGTTGACATTATTTTACAGAAGATGCTATAATTAATTGATTCTCATCAGGGGTTTTTGCGCGCTGTTGCGTCCGAGCGGCGGCGTGTTTCCCTATCTGCCGAAGGAGCTTGCCGTGAAACTGCAAAGTAAAAAGTACCGCCTGGGCGATATTCTCGTTCAGCAGGGCATTATTACGCACGAACAGCTGGAGCAGGCGCTCCAGGAGCAGCAGAAGAATCATACGCGGCTTGGCGATTTGCTTGTGGAGGGCGGCTACACCACGGACGAGGATATCGCCATGGCCCTGCACCTCCAGCTCGGACTTGACACGATCGATCTGCGCGGCATCAAAATTCCGCAGGAGATCATCACGCTGGTTCCCGGCTCCGTGCTGCGCAAGCACAACGTCCTGCCCATCGGCTACGACGAGCAGCGCAGCAACGTCCTGCTGCTGGCCATGGCAGACCCGCTGGATATCGTGGCGCAGGACGACGTCTCCATCATCACAAACTGCCTGGTGGAGCCGCTGGTCTCCACCCAGAAGGCCATCAACGCAGTGCTCGATAAATACTTTGGCGCCGACGAGGCCATGTCCGCCGCGGAGCAGTACGCCCGGGAGCGGGAGCAGCAGCTCCAGCAGCTCGATGCCGCCGCCGCCGAGGACAGCGACCTCGCAACCGCCCCCATCGTGCAGCTTGTCCGCTCGATCATCGAGCAGGCCGTGCGGCAGCGGGCCTCCGACGTCCATCTGGACGCGCTGGAAAAGCAGGTCCGCGTCCGCTACCGCATCGACGGCGTGCTGGCGGAGAAGATGCTCTATGACATCTCCCTGCTGCCCGCCATCGTCACCAGAATCAAAATCCTCGCCGGCATGGACATCGCCGAGAAGCGCAAGCCGCAGGACGGCCGCATGACCATGATCGTGGACCGGTCCGAGTACGACATCCGTGTCTCCGTCCTGCCCTCGTCCTATGGCGAGAAAATCGTCATGCGTCTGGCGCAGGCCACGGCGCTGACCAGAAGCAAGGCCGATCTGGGCCTGCGGGGCTGGGAGATGAAACGCTTCGACCATATCCTGCAAAACCCGAACGGTATCATTCTCGTCACCGGCCCCACCGGCTCCGGCAAGTCCACCACGCTGTATACCGCCCTCTCTGAGCTGAACACCGAGGCCGTCAACATCATCACCGTCGAAGACCCGGTCGAGGCCAACATCCCCGGCATCAACCAGGTCCAGGTCAACACCCGCGCGGAGCTGACCTTCGCGAGCGCCCTGCGCTCCATTCTGCGGCAGGACCCCGACATCATCATGATCGGCGAGGTCCGCGACTTCGAGACCGCGCAGATCGCGGTGCAGGCGTCCATCACCGGGCACCTTGTGGTCTCCACCCTGCACACCAACTCCTCCGCGGCCACGGTCACGCGTCTGCTCGATATGGGCGTGGAGAGCTTTCTTTTGGCCGATTCCCTGGTGGGCGTCATCGCCCAGCGGCTGGTGCGGCGGCTCTGCACCGCCTGCCGCCGCGGCCGCGCCGCCACCGTCGACGAACTGACCCTGCTTAGCGCGGACGCGGGGGAGGACGTGACGGTGTACGACGCCGTCGGCTGCCCCATGTGCGGCGAGACCGGGTACTACGGCCGGATCGGCGTCTACGAGATCATGGAGATTTCGCAGAAGATGCGGCACGTCATCTCCACCCGCGGCTCCACGGAGCAGATCAAAGCAACCGCCCTCTCCGAGGGCATGCGTACGCTGCGCGACTCCGCCGCCGCCTACGTCCGCGAGGGCATCACGACCATTCCGGAGATGCTCAAGGTTTCGTTTGAGGAATAGGAAAACCGGGAGACAGAGGGGGTAACATGGAAACCTTTGAAGAGCTGATGCAGAAGGCGATCGCAATGTTCGCCTCCGACCTGCATCTGTCCAGCGGGCGCGCACCGAGCTGCCGCGTCTACGGCACCATTACCGCCATGGGCGACAAGAAGCTGGTGCCCGCCGACATCGACCAGATCGCCGCCAGCATCATGAACAAGCACCAGATGGAGACGTTCAACGAGGACGGCGAGGTCGACTTCGCCTATTCGATTTTCAGCCTGGGCCGGTTCCGCGTCAACGTGTTCCGGCAGCGCAACAGCACCGCGCTGGTGGCCCGGATTCTCAACCTGGAGATCCCGTCCCCGGACAAGCTGGGCATCCCCGACAGCGTCGTCCAGATGGTGCATAAAAAACGCGGCCTCGTGCTGGTCACCGGCGCCACCGGCTCCGGCAAGTCCACCACGCTGGCGTCCCTCATCGACATCATCAACAGCACCTACAGCGACCACATCATCACGCTGGAGGACCCCATCGAATACCTCCACAAGCATAAAAAATCCATCGTCAACCAGCGCGAGATGGGCAGCGATTCCAAAACCTACTCCAGCGCCCTGCGGGCCGCCCTGCGGCAGGACCCGGACGTGATTCTCGTGGGCGAGATGCGCGACCTCGAGACCATCGCCATCGCCATCACCGCCGCCGAGACCGGGCACCTGGTCTTTTCCACGCTGCACACCATCGGCGCGGCCAACACGATCGACCGGATCATCGACGTGTTTCCGCCCTACCAGCAGCAGCAGATCCGCACCCAGCTCGCCGACGTGCTCGAGTGCGTCGTCTCGCAGCAGCTTCTGCCCAAGCAAAGCGGCAAGGGGCGCGTGGCCGCCATCGAGGTCATGATTACGAACAGCGCCATCAAAAACCATATCCGTGAGGCGAAAACGTTCCAGATCCCGTCTGTTTTGCAGACCAACCGCAAAATCGGGATGCAGACCATGGACGACGCGATCTACGACCTGTTTCTCCGGGGCGAGATCGACGCCGATACGGCGCTGCTCTTCGCGCAGGACAGCGGCGCCCTCGGAAAAAAGATCCATGCATTTTAAGCCTTGTCCGGCGGAATAAACTCCCGCCGTGCGTGATATCACCAAGTTTCGAACGAGGTCCAGTCCGGACAGAGGAGGGAAGCCATGGCAAGCTACAGCTATCTGGCGGTGAACCCGAAGGGCAAAGAGCTCAAGGGCACCGTCGAGGCGGATTCGCCGGAAAGAGCGGCGGAGCTGCTCAAAAAGGACGGGCTGACCGTCGCGTCTGTCGTCATGACCGGCGCGCTGGGCAGGGATATCAGCCTGAGCTTCCTCGACAAGAAGCCAAAGCCCCGGGATATGGCGGTGTTCTGCCGCCAGTTCGTCAGCATCGTCAACGCGGGCGTCGCCGTCATCAAGGCCCTGGAAATGCTGGGCGAGCAGACCGAGAACAAACGGCTCCGCGCCGCGATTCTGGACTGCAAGGCCGGCATCGAGAAGGGCGAAAGCCTGGCCTCCTCGATGCGCCTGCACCGCGATATCTTTCCCGATATCTTCATCACCATGGCCGAGGCCGGCGAGGCCTCCGGCAGCCTGGAAGTGTCCTTCACCAGGATGGCCGAGCAGTTCGAGAAGGACTCGGCCCTGCGCGCCGTGGTCAAAAAAGCCAGCACCTACCCCGTTGTGGTCATCGTTGTCGCCATCGGCGTCGTCATCGCGATGCTGACCTTCGTCATCCCGAATTTTGAGTCCATGTTTGAGGACCTCGGCACCCAGCTGCCGGGCATTACGCTGGCGGTCATGGCCCTGTCCCACTTCCTCGTCACAAGATGGTATCTCGTGGCCGGGATTGTGGCCGGGCTTGTGGCGGGAATCAAGAGCTTCAAAGCCAGCGACAGCGGCAAACGGTTTTTCAGCGGCCTGCATATCAAGCTGCCGGTCATCAACCGGCTGATCATCAAGACCGCCTCCGCCCGCATGGCACGGACGCTCTCCACGCTGCTGGCCGCCGGCATTCCGATGATCGAGGCGTTGGACATCACCAGCCGCACCATGACGAACGTCTATTTCAAAGAGGCGATCGAGCAGGCCAAGGACGACGTGGCCATGGGCAATCCGCTCAGCGAGACGCTGCAGCGCAGCGGCGTGTTTCCGCCGCTTGTCTACCACATGGCGGGCATCGGCGAGGACACCGGCGACGTGGAAGGCATGATGACCAAGATGGCCGACTACTACGAGGAGGAGGTCCAGCAGGCCACGCAGCAGGTGATGGCGCTGCTGGAGCCGCTGATTATCGTACTGCTGGCCCTGATCGTCGGCACCATCATCATCGCGGTCATTTCGCCCATGATGACCATGTATTCCGCGCTGGACAGCATCTAAGTACCTGACGGAGCAGGTTCGGAAGCCTTCCCCGCAAGGGGAAGCCTAAGCTGTATAAACCTTCCGGCGCTTAGGGGAGCGCAGGGGATTTATAAATATAACCCAAAGCATAAATTTTATAAAAAGAGAGGTTTCATCTATGTTCAACATGAAGTTAAAGAAGAACAACAAAGGCTTCTCCCTGGTCGAGCTGATCATTGTCATCGCCATCATGGCCGCCCTGGTTGCCATCCTGGCCCCGCAGTACATCAAGTACGTCGAGAAGTCCCGTAATGCTACAGTCGAAACAGCTGCCAACGAAGTGAAGACGGTTGCAGAAGCAGAAGTGGCGCTGGATCATTTTAAGTCTGCGTGCACCATCACCGTTGTGGCCGGTGCAGAGCCTGCTATTAGCTCCGATACTGCATATGCGGGCGATACCGGCGTAACCTTTGCCAATGTGTGCGGCGGTGCTACGAAGGATGTTGCTGCAACAGTTCATTATACCATTGCGATCACTGGAACGGCAGGCGCCCTAGTTGTGGGTAATCCTGTTCAGGTTGCTGGCAAGACTGCTGGCTAAGCTCTTCCCAACATCCCATCGCTGAAAGGACATAACACCAATGGACGCGGTCACGATTGCTCTCTACATCGTCGTTTTTCTCTTCGGCATCACGGTGGGCAGCTTTTTGAATGTCTGCATCTGTCGCCTCCCCGGGGGGGAGAGCATCGTGACCGTGCCGTCCCACTGCATGAACTGCGGTAGGCGGCTCCGCTGGTATGAGCTTATCCCGCTCTTCAGCTTTCTCTTCCTGCGGGGCCGCTGCGCCTCGTGTAAAAGCCGCATTTCCGCCCAATACCCCCTGATTGAGGCGGCAAACGGCGTCCTTTGGCTTCTGGTCCTTCGGCGCCTCGGCCCTACGGCCGAGGCCGCCCTGGGGGCAATGCTGCTCTCGGCGCTCCTGGTCCTGTCGGTCATCGACCTGCGGACGCGGGAGATCCCCGCCGGGCTCAACTGGTTCATTTTGGCGCTGGGGATCCTGCGCCTGTTGCTGGATTTGCAGAACTGGCAGCTCCATGTCATCGGCTTTTTCGCCGTGGCGCTGCCGCTCTATCTGCTGTTTCTCCTCTCCGGCGGCACCGCCATCGGCGGCGGCGACGTGAAACTCATGGCGGTCTGCGGCCTGTTTTTGGGCTGGAAGACCGTCTTACTCGGTTTTTTCCTCGGCTGCGCCCTGGGCGCGGTCATTCACCTGACCCTCATGGCCTTCAAAAAAGCCGGGCACGTTCTGGCCCTCGGGCCGTACCTGTCCGCGGGCGTCGCGATCTCCCTGCTCTGGGGGGATGCTGCCATTTCCTGGTATCTGACGCTGTTCGTCTGACGGGAAAGCGGGCGCATTCGCCGCGGCTGCGCCATCGCCTCCTCATCCGTCACGGCTGCGCCGTCGCCCCTCATCCGCTTCGCTGCGCTCAGCACCTTCCCCCAAGGGGGAAGGCTTATGGGAGCGCATCAAAAGGCTTCCCCTTGAGGGTAGCGCGAAGCGCGCTTTAAGATCCAACCGGCTTGCCGGTGGCAAGCCGGACTCCGAACGTCAGCTGTCAGCGAAGCTGACTGATGAGGTGGGAAACGGGCACGGAGCGAATTTCGTGGCTGGTCTGCCATCGCCCTCATCCGTCACGGGTCCGGCGTCGCCCTCATCCGGTACGGCTCCACTGTCGCCCTCATCCGCTTCGCTGCGCTCAGCACCTTCCCCCTTGGGGGAAGGCTTACGAGAGAGAGCGCTTCGCGCTACCCCAAGGGGGAAGGCTTACGGGAGCTCGCACGAGGGCCTCCATCCATCAATTTGCGCATTCCATCCGAAAACGGATGTCTACCAGAAAGGAAATCGCCGGGCGCTCCCTGCATGGCCCGGCGGAAAAGGGGGAGATTTCTGTATGGCCATCAAAGGCAAGATTCTGAATATCGAAATCGGCGACCGATTGACAAAGGTCTGTCTGACCGTTCCAAGGGGGACGTCGTTCCTGATTAAGGACAGCTTCCTGTTCCAGACGCCCGAAGGTACGGTGCAGGACGGCGTGATTTCTGCCCCCGACGTCGTCGCCGCTGCCCTGAGCGAGCAGCTGAAGGCGCACCACGCCGCCGACTGTAAGCGTGCGATCTTCGTCCTGACCTCCGGAAAGGTGGCCTCCCGCGAGGTCATGCTGCCGCCCGTCAAGGACAGCCGACTTCAGAGCGTCGTCGAGGCCAACAAGGCCGACTATTTCCCCGTCGATCTATCCAAATATCACATCACCTACAGCCTGCTCGACCGCGTCACAGCGGGCGACGAGCCGGGCTGCCGCGTGCTGGTCATCGCCGCGCCCCTGCACCTTTTGGACGGCTACTTCAAGACCGCCGCGCTGGCCGGGCTGCGCGTCGAGGCCATCGATTCCTCCGGCAACAGCCAGTATCACGCCCTCCGCGCCCTCAAAAGCGAGGGCATCACGATGTACGTCAGCGTGGACTGCAACTCCTCCCTCGTGACCTTCCTGCAAAATGGCCACCTGCTGATGCAGCGCGCCTTCACCTTCGGCGGCGACGAGCGCATCCTCTCCTATATGAGCGAAACCGGCGAGGAGGACTACGTTGCCGCGCTGAAGGCCTGCGAGACCTGGAAGGGGGAGCCGGACAGCCTTTCCCGGCTGGTCAGCAGCATGATCCGGGCCTCCGACTATTTCAATTCCAACCGTTGGGAGGCCACTGTGGAGCATGTGGTCCTCATGGGACCCTGCGGCCATCTTTTCGGCCTGCGGGACATGGTTGCCAGCGGCACCGGCCTGGCCATCGACTACCTCAGCGAGGTGAGCGGCATCTCCTCCCTTGCCAACTCCGCCGAGTCCGCCGCCTGTTATATCTCCTGCATCGGCAGTTCCATCGCGCCGCTCGACCTCATTCCGCCCCAGTTCAAGGAGGAGCGGAAGAAGAGCAGCAGCCAAAAGCCCGATTCGCTGCTGGGCGGCATTGTGATCTGCGGCGTGTGCTTCCTCGCGGCGGTCGCCCTGTCCGCGTCCGCGCTGCTGGGCTACTTTAATGCCCGCAGCGAGCGCGACGAGCTGCAGGAAAAAATCAGCGACATGTCCTACGCCAAGGATGTCTACAGCGAGTACGCCCTCTATCAGGACGCCCAGAACGCCGTCATCGCGCTGGACGACTCCGTTTCCTCCCCGAATGACGATCTGCTGGCCCTGGTCGACGAGCTGGAGCAAAAAATGCCCAGCGAGGTGCTGATGCTCTCCGCCGTCTGCTCGCAGGACAGCGTCACCATGAGCATCGAGGTGCCCTCCTACGACGACGTGGCGGCGGTACTGGGGCAGCTCCGCACCTTCGACAGCCTCGGCACGCTCGTCATGAGCACCGTCACAGAAAACGAGGACGAGACCGGCGGAACCTTCCTGTCCTTCGCCGTCACCTGCAACTACGCCGCCGTCGAGGCAGCCGCCGCCCAAGCCGCTGCCGCCCAAGCCGCCGCCGCGACCACGGCCAAAACGGCCGCCGCGAACTGAGAGGGGGGACGAACATGAACATCACGATCACAAAAAAGGACGCCAAGCTGCTGCTTGTGCTGCTTGGCATTCTGATCCTGCTTGTGGGCTATCTCGCCGTCTACACCAAATACTCGAATCTGACCGACGACATGAACGGCGAAATCAAGGATCTGAAGGTCACCGCCGACGAGCTGCAGGGCTACTATGACAAACTGGACACCTACCGCGCGGGCATCGACGCGGCCGATGCGGTCGTCACCGCGGAGCTGGCGAAGTACCCCAGTGCCGTGCGCTATGAGGACCAGGTCATGTACGCCATCGGCCTGCAGGAGGATACGGGGCTGGAGGTCACCGGCATCGCCTATGCCAATCCCGTCCAGGTCTCCGCGTTCCAGCGGCTTACCCGGGACGGCAACACCGTCACCGCCTCCAACGTCACCGCCATGGAGTACCCCGTGACGCTGACCATGAACCTCACCTACGCGCAGCTCAAGGGCCTGATTTCCTATGTCGACGCGACCGAACTGCGCACCGCGCTCGACATCGTCAGCGTCAGCTTCGACGCCGAGATCGGCAATCTGACCGGCTCCGTCGTCATCAACCAGTACAGCGTCTCGGACGGCACCGAGCCGTATGCGGCGACCGAGGTGCCCGATGTGCCGCTGGGCGTTTCGGACCTCTTCGGCACCTACGAGGCGCAGGCGACAGAGACTGACGCGGTAACCACGCCCGCAAACTGAGAAAAACGGCAGCGCACGACAGGAGGAACCATGCATAAAAAAATGGGAAACGGCGGCTTTACGCTGGTGGAGCTGTTGGTGGCCGTGCTGATCCTCGCCATCATTACCGCGCCGCTCATCCATGCTTTTGTGACTTCCTCGCGGACCTTCGTGAAGAGCCGCGACATCGGCGAGGCGACGCAGGCCGCGGAAAATCTGGCCGAAACCGTGGAGGCCACGCCGGTCGGGTCGCTGGCCGCGCTGATCGCCGGCGGCAAGTTTTCCACGGGGACCGTGGACAGTCTGATGGCAGAGGACTACGTCTATCGGAAGGACGCGAGCGGGAATTATCTGCGCAGCGCCGACGGCACACTGATCGAGGCGACCGGCTCTCCCACGGCGCATACGGACACGGAGGTAAATGCCTCAAGGTATACGCTGGCGCTCTCCGACGTCACAGAGGGCAGCAGCACGTTCCACGCCGAGGTGGAGCTGGACGCGAAGCCCTACGCCGAGGAGAATCTGACGAAGATCACGGAGTACACCGCGATGGACGCCGTGTTCTCCCAGCCGTCGGGCAGCGACGAAAATCCGGATTTTCTGGCCTCCAACGCGTTTTTGAACGAGGCCGTGGCCCTGTCCGGGCAGACGCTGGCGGCGGATTATTTCGACCACGCCATGAAGCGCAGCATTACCATCCAGGTGACGCAGGACGGCGGCGAGTACATCGCCACGGCCGCCTACGTCTATTCCTGCCTGTACGCCTACACCGCGACGACGGTCGGCGACGACGGCGTGGTCAAGACGGAAAACCGCACGACGACACTCTCCGCCGATTATTCCTATGAGTTCTATCGCAGGGACACGGCGCCCGTGTCCCTGTATGTGTTTTTCTTTCCCAACTACAATACGGCGCTCGCGCAGGACGACGACATCACCATCCTGAACCAGAACGATCTGACCTTCCTGATGTTCCTCATCAAGCAGAAGGCGGAGACCTGGAGCGGCGACATGGCGGATGTGACGCTGAACACCTACGAGACCGCGTATAGCGCCGTGGTCAGCCTGAAGGAGTCCGTGAAATCCTCCAGGCCGCACGCCTCCGTCTATTCCAACATCAGCAGAAACGTGTCGGAGATCAATACCAATCCGGACGTCCGCCTGCCGGTCACGTTCCGCGTGTTCTACGGTAACACCTGGTACCTGCCGGACAGCCTGCTGGAGGATCTGGTGGGCCAGGAGGAGGAGAACCGTCTGTACCAGGTGACCATCACCCTCTACGACGAAGACGGCTACGAAGTCTATTCCATGCAGTCCGCCAAGCTGGACTGATCGGTTCGGAACCAAAAAAAACCGGGTTGAAAGGAGCGTGCGCATATGGCAAGCCTGATTCGCGGACTGCGGCGGGATCACCGGGGCTCCGGCATCGTGACGGTGCTGGTCTGTATGCTGCTGGTGGTGGCCCTGGGCGCCGCGCTGCTCTTTACCTCCTACGTCGGCCTGAAAATCAAACTCAGCGACCGCAGCGGCGTCGAGAGCTTCTACTCCGCCGAGACCGCCATGACCGAAATCAGAGCCGGGGTGCAGCAGGCCGTCACCACCTCCATCGCCGACGCCTACTCGAAGGTGCTGCTGCAGTACAACACCGCGGTGGACACCGAGGCCGCGTTCCACAATAACTTCAAGACCGCCCTGTTTGCCTGGAGCTACACGCCCCTCTCCGGGACGGCACAGCCCCTCTTTACCGCGCTGACGGAAGGCGGGGAACTGTATAACCGGGACGTGCTCCGCCAGTTCCTCAGCACGGCGCACCAGAGCAGCGTCAGTCTGGACGGCTGCGGCGCCGCCGTGACCGTGTCCGGTACGGCCGTCACTTTGGAGAACGTCGCCGTCTCCTACACGGACAGCAAGGGGTATGAGACCGCGATCTCGGCCGACATCACAATCTCCCTGCCCGATTTCACCTATTCCATGAATGAATACGCCCTGACGGGCATCCCGGAATTCGCCTTGATCGCCAATGTCTCACTGACGCATAATTCCGGCGGCAAAGATCAGCTGGTTCTGACCGGCAACGCCTACGCGGGGCAGGTGGACCTCCTGAATTTCGGCAGAAGCAGCCTGACCGTCACCGGCGGAACCCTGATCTCCGGCGGCGACGTCACCGTCGCGGGGCCGGGCTTCGGCGACGGCGCCCGGCTGACCGTGGCCGACGACGCCACGCTTTGGGCCAAACGCATCGCGGTTGAAACGGGTAGCTCCCTGCGCCTCGCGGGGAACACCTATGTCCAGGACGATCTGGAGCTGGCGGGAGATGACAGCGTCGCGACGCTGTCCGGCCGGTACTATGGCTTCGGCTACCTCGAAAGCGCAAGCGGCGAGGCGGAGCAGTCCAGCGCCATCGTCATCAACGGCCAGCACACCAATCTGGACCTGTCCGGCCTTCGGACCCTGATGCTCGCGGGCCTCAGTTTTGTCGACACCGGCGAGGCGACCGATGTGCTGATGGGGCAGTCCGTCTCCGTCAAGAGCGATCAAATTGCCTATTTGGCGCCCACGGAGTGCCTGCCGGAGGGCATCGACTCCAATCCCTACTTCTTCACGGGTGATCTTTCCTTCGACAAAGACGCCGTTGATTACAGCGCGGCGCTCTGGACCGTCGGCGGCGTGAAAAAGACCCTCGGCGACTACGTCTCCGGCGTTCGGGTGGTGACCTACAACCTGGCCTCCGCGCCCGGCGCCAGGGTGGCCTACTTCTATCTGCAATTCGCCACGAAGGAGAAGGCAAACCGCTACTTCACCGACTATTTTGAGACCCATCAGGAGGAGATTACGCGCTACCTGAAGGTCTATTCCGAGACGCTGACCGGCGCCGCCTCCTTCCAGAGCAGCGGCACCGCCTACAGTCTCGCGGAGGACGGCACCCTGAGTCTGATCCCGGCGGTCCAGTCCCAGACCCTCGGCGTCTCCGCCGCGCGGCTCGCCGAAATGTACCAGAATCTCTGCGTCACCCTGTCGGCCAGCGTGAAAAGCTCCGGGACCGCGACCTCGCCCTACAACTATGTGGTGCGGGAGAGCGATATCGCACAGTACCTGGCCGGCAGCGAGGGCGGCATCTCCGAATTCAAGGACGAAAGCGGCAAGACGTTGGGCCTGATCGTGACAAATCCAAGCTTTTCCATCGACGCGGCCTTTAAAACCACATACCCGGACGTGACCCTGGTCATCTCCACCGGCGATGTCAATGTGGATACCACCTTCAGCGGCCTGATCGCCGCCAAGGGCACCGTCACGATGAACGCCTCCCTCAACGCCGACCGCGAACTGGTCTCCGGTGCGCTGAAGGCGACCATCGAGCTGACCGTCGGCGGCGTCAAGGGCAAATACCCGCTGCAGGACTTCACGGTTCTGGGCGCAGGCATCACCGGCCAGAGCGGCTCCTCCGGCGGCAAGACGGACGTGACTTCCTCCTGGGACGTGGATAAACTGGTCACTTATCAGAATTGGAAGAAATCTTGAGAAAGAACGGAGAGGGGGCGCTATGAAACAAAATCACCGCGGGTTTACGTTGGTGGAGCTGCTGGTCGTGATGGCGATTCTCGGCATCTGCGCCGCGCTGGCTACCATTTCCCTCTCCGCCGTCTCCTCGGCCCGCGCCCAAAAGTGTGCCACCGCCATCGATGCGATGCTGTCGGAGGCGAAGGTCGCCGCGCTGTCCAAGGACGGAAATAGTTATCTCGCGCTCTATGAAAAGGACGGAAAAATCTACGCCGCGCTGCATGCGGGCGGCAGCGTCGAGGAGGAATCCGTCGGCGGGCAGGGCGTCACGGTCACCTATGCGGCGGGCGGAGTCACCTACAGCCTCGGCGGCGCAGGCGCGCCGCTCTACCTGGCCTTCAACCGGGAAACCGGCGCGCTGCGCTCCCTCCGGGAGGCGGCGGCGCTGGTCTCGGCCGCAGCAGCAGCCGCCGCGCCGGAGGGCGAGCTGACCGCCATCACCGCGAAGAAGGGCGCAAGCTGCGTCATCAAGGTCGCCTCCGCCACGGGCTACCATGGAATAGGGGGCTGAGCCATGAAACGGAACAATCGGGGTTTTACGCTGGTGGAGCTGGTGGTGGCGCTGGCCATTCTGGGCATCCTCAGCGCCGCCGTCATCGGCTTCGTGTCGACGGGGGCCTCCGCCTACCGCAGCGTGTCGGCCAGCGTCAACCTGCAGACCGAGTCGCAGCTCTGCATGAATCAGATCCAGCAGTACCTGATCGATTGCAACGGCGGCGTGTCCTTTGTGGACGACAGCCTCTACATTCTGAACCGGGAGGACGACGGCGGCTGGTGGGTCCACGCCTTCCAATTCCGGGGCGGCACGCTCTATTACAGCAAAAACAGCGTGACAAACGACGAAGGGAGCTACGCCTGCACCGTCGCGGACGGCGACAAGCTGTCCGGCCACGTCGCGTCCTTCACAGCCGACACCGGTCCGGCCGGTACCGCTGCCGCGGTCACGCTGACCATCGGGTTTGAAAATTCCGGAAAAACATACTCCGCCGCGCAGACGACGGCCCTGCGCAACAGCGTCTGTTCCGCCGTCTCGCTGGAGACACTGCTCGGCGAGGTCTGCGGCTGAAGCCACAAAAAAAGGAGGGCGGGCATGTGAATAAATCCATCATAAAACGCATCGGTGCCGGCGCGGTCTGTTTCGCGGCGGCGCTCGCGGCCTGCCTGGGCTTCCTGGGCGGCAGCGCCGACGCCACCACCTCGCTGCCGCATATCGAGCAGCTCACGACCGGACTGGCCGTCTCCGGCGGCAGCTACGCCGTGCTGGAAATCGCGCCGGGCGAGGGCAGCATCGGCTACTATATCGCGGGCCAGGAGCCCAGCGCAAACTGGCTGGACACCTTGGCGGCGCTCTCCACAAAGGCGGCCCGTGAGAGCTACGCGGACGGCCTCTTTTCCAGCCTGACGGCACGGGGCCTGCTCGGCTCCGACAGCAATGCGGCACCGCTCTACTATCAGGAGTCGCCGACGACGAACGAGGCGGGAGAGACCGTCTATTACGAGGAGGCCTACCCCTGGGAGAACCATGACGGCATGGAGAAGCTGACGCTTCAGCAGCCGGAGACGGTGCCAAGCGTGCGCGGATTCTATACCTACGCGGGAGATGGGGTGGGCAGCTTTGACGCCAATTGGACCTTCGCGATGGATTCCGAAAACGGCGTCTGGAACCAGAATATCACAAAGCTGTCCTATGGCCAGCAGTTGGCGGCGGGCGGCTACTATTACCTGAACCCGACCTTTCAACAGGTGGCCGCGCCGGTGCTGACCGACGTCAATCATACGCCGGACGACAAAGCCGACGACGAGTATGTCTTCGCCGAGCTTGCGTCGGGCGACGCCGTCTATGCCGCCGTCACCGGCACGGATTCGGCCGGCGCGCCCGTCTATCAGACCGCCGCGCAGGCCGCGAACCCCACCGCCTACCCTGAGGTTACGGTGCAGCATTACGACTGCGTCGGCGTGATGGGCGAGGGCCTCGAGCTGAACGGTACCATTCAGTACTTCACGCTGCAAAGCGCCGGCGCGCCGACGGATACCTACAGCCAAACGGCCTACGCCGCGATCGCCGACGGGTTTCTTCTGGCGGGCGATGTCAACGGAGACGGGGAGATCGGCGAGGGCGAAACGCAGGGAACCGGACTGTTCGCGCGGAACCTGCAGGGCTACAGCTATGTGGGCGAGGGCGAGGGCGAGTTCGCCTTTACCGCGGACCCTTCCGGCGAATATGAGAACGACGTTACCACCAAAGACGTGTATTACAAGGGCGGCTATCAAAACAGCAACTGGTTTTGCAATCAGGTGCTGAATCTGGAGCCGGAGGAATATGATTCTGTCAAATTCAGCGTGAATACCGTAACGCCGGACAAGGTCACGGCCGCGATGGTTGAGGCCGCGGACCTGATCGTGCTGGCCGGCGGCTACAGCGCGCCCGCCTCCACCGCTGCGACCTTTTCAGCGGGGATTTCCGACGCCATCTATGCGGCAGTCACCGCCGATACGAACATGACCCCGGTCATTTTGGACTACGACGGACTGCGCGGCGCGACCGGCGACATCGCGGCACTCGGGCAGCGCATTCTGGACGACTATGTGCAGGGCGTGAGCGACGCGGACCATACTTATCTGTATCGCAATGTGCTTTGTCTGTCCGCATCGATGCGGATCGGCGGCACGGCGGTCGGCGACCTGGCCACCGCCCTGTTCGGAACCGAGATCACCGGCGACGGCATCCAGGGGATGGAGGCCGTGGGCGAAGAAATTCGCTATGAAAACTTCCTGCGCAGGCAGCAGGGACTCGAGGACGATCTGCTGCCGGACAGCCTGACGCTGTCCCGCGCGCTGCGCTATGCCATCAACTATGCCGGTCAGCGTACCGTGGAGGAAAAGACCTCCATCCGCGTACTGGAGGTGGAACCTGCCACCGCCACGCAGCAGTTGACCGCGAGCATGGTGAAAAGCTGGCTGCCGGACGACACCGCGGTGACGGATATCTCCATCACCACGATGTCCATGTACGAATTTGCAGGCAAGCTGGAGGATCTCAGCGAGACCTATGACCTCATCTACCTCGGCGACTCCACCAGCGGCGTGCCCACCTATCTGGACGACAACATGACGGGCCTGCTCTATACGAACGTGGGCGACGAGGTGGTGACCAAGGCGCAGCTCGCCGGTATGCTAAACCGCGATTACACGACGTTGGCGCAGACCAATCTGACCGGGTACGCGGAGAGCTACACCTTCCGCTACTCCGGCAACGACCTGACAGAGAGCCGGAAAAACGACCTTGTGAGCTTCGCCAACGCGGGCTATCCGGTCATTCTGGGCAACAGCCTCGTGACAACCGAACCCCACAGCGGGCAGAGCGTCAGCTTCACCGCCCTGCTGAGCCAGTCCAGCAGCGACAACGACTCGGCGGATCTGACCGTGTCGCAGGTGGAGGACCAGTACGGCAGCACGCTGACGCCCACCGGCTGGACCTGGTACCGCAGTACCGACGGCGTGAGCTTCACGGAGGTCGGCGCCGGTTCCGCCACCCGTCATGTCGCGCTGGCGGGCAGCACGCCGGAATATTACTACTGCGAAGTCACCGTGGAGGGCTCCGCCACACCGGCGCGGACCCGGACGATCAAGCTGACCGGAAACCAGCTTGTCACCGTCGCCCAGAGCGGAGACGCCGATTCCGGCAGCTATATGGACCCGACCGCGGGCGGCACGGCGTTCTCCGCGGCGCTGAGCGGCGTGAATTCCGGCACGACCTACGGCGGCCCCAAGGGTTCCGCCTTGACGATGACGGTCACGCCGAAAGCAGGCAGTCAGACCGTCAGCGCCGACGGCAGGGAAATTACCTATCAGTGGCAGAGATGCTACTATAGTTATCCCTATTATGACAGCGATTGGAGCAATATTTCGGGGGAAACCGACGCCTCGCTTTCCATCAGCCAATACGGCAGCTATCGATATTACCGCTGCGTGGTTACAATCAACGGCAGCTCCGCGACCTCCGCGTGGGTCCGCCTGACCAGCCAGAGCGGCAACGGAAGGTTTACGGCGTACATGGTGCCATACTCCGATGTTTCCGGCGTGTTCTACCCGCAAACCAACTTTACGGTCGGCGTGACGGACAGCAATCGGTCCGCCGACGGCTGCACCCTGACCGCGGCTGCCGCGGGCGCGAACGTGAGCGGGAACGCCACGGTGAAATACTACTGGTCCACCAGCGACAGTTGGAGCAGTTATTATGGCTATTCGCCGGATTGGAGCGACTGGACGGCTACCGGCAGTTCCTTCTCGCCCACGCTGGGCGGTGCCACCGCCAGAACCTACTATTGCTACGCTTTCTATTTCTATCAGGATGATAGCTACGATTATTACGATGAATTCAGCGCCGATTACGCCCGCAGCATGGCGGTCACCGTCTCCAGGCAAACGCTGACCGCCGAGACGACCGCCGAGGCCAGCACCGGCGTGTACACCCTTTACGACGCGGTGAACGACGCCAAAATTGACAATTCCTCCTGCCTGTACGAGGGCCTGGACGGGATTCTGGCCTACGGCAACGTCATGACCGCGTCGAAGGCGGCGGCGTCTCAGGAAACCGTCTCCCAGTACCTGAACCTCTCCAAGCCGGAGATCGTCTGGACGGACGGCGACAGCTCCTATCCCACAGCCTACGAGATGGAAAACGGCGTCATGACCTCCCTGACGGCCGAGGATGGGATATACTACCTGAATTACGCCTTCAAGATCGAAAACAACACGGACGCCACGCCCACCTCAACGACCTACGACTGCCGCCTCTATATCGACCAGGATTCCAGCGGCCGCTACTCAGACGACGAGCAGATCACCGATATCGTGGTGCGGGAAAACGGCACGATTGTCCGGCCCGTCGGCGGCCGATACCAGCTCCGCGCCGGGATCGCCTACACGGTGTCCCGCCAGATGCCATCCTCCTTCGCGGGCGTCATCTCCTGGAAGCTGGAGGCGGTGAAGAATACCGCGTCCGGCGACTCCAGCGTTCACGCTTCTAAGACCGGATACACCCGCATCAGCGGGGAGGAAAGTCCCCAGCAGATTCAGATTCTGCAGATCACTTCCTCCCGGACCTCTACGCTTTGCCATGTCAATCTGGAGTGGCAGCTCCAGGCGGCGGCGGTCAACAATCCCAGCTCGGACTGCTACAGCAGCGTGACCGGCAAAACCTATAACGGCATCTACGGCAAGCTTCTCGCCGACGTCACAGACTTCGACATCCAGATCACCACCGTCCGCGCCGACGCGTTGGAATCGTTCCTGGGCGAGAGCAATGCGGACGACATCTACGACGCGCTGGTTCAGAACTACAACATGATTATCATCGGCTACGACGATATGTATCAGGAGCTGTCCCAGGAATCGGCGCAGGGCATCGTGCAGTTCATCGATTCCGGCAAGTCCGTGCTGTTCACCCATGACACGACCTCCCTGAGCAACGTCAACCCGACGGCAAAAAACAACAGGACTGCGGCAACCGGTCAGGTTCTCTCCTTCTCCGACCCGTCCTACTGGGGCTATTACTTCAACAGCATTCTGCGGACGCCCGTCGGCCTCGACCGCTACGGCATAAGGTCCGCGCTCAGCGGCAGCCTTGCCGCGCAGACCGCTTCGACCAACCTCACCGCGGCGCAGATCGAGGCGCTGGAGAGCGCAGATTTCAGCATCGCCTACGAACCGAACTCCGGAAAGACCCAAACAGTTGCCGAGACGCAGGGCTACTCCAATTACGACCTGATCCGGTATATGACGTCGGGAAGCCGATTTGTCACGGGACTCAGCAGCTCCGGCCGGGAGACCACGACCGTCTCGCAGCTCAATCAGGGCCAGATTACGACGTATCCCTACAACGTCAATACCGCGCTGTTCGAGACCGGATCCGGCTCCGACACCATGTCCGTCGGCACGACCCATGAGCAGCCCTTCCAGATCAACCTGAATTCCGACGACACCGTGGTCTGGTATTGCCTCAGCAGCGGCTACTACCTCAAAAACGACGCCATGAACGCCTATTACATCTTCAGCAAGGGCAACGTCACCTATTCCGGCATGGGCCACAGCGTGAGCACGACCTATCTGAATTACCAGGGCAACACCATCGGCGCACAGTATGTGAACGAGGCCAAGCTCTTCGTCAACACGATGATCGCTGCCTACCGGACCGTCTACGAGGCCCCGTCTGTGAAGTTCACCACGGACAAGCTGGGCAGCGAGCAGGTGAAGTACTACTTCCTCAAGAGCAACGGTGCGATCTCCGGCAGCGATGGGTCCCTGCTGGAAGGCCAGAGCGCGTTCGGCACGGATACCGATTCCACGCTGACCTATTTCAAGCTGTCCGACCCGAACCTCAACAAGGACAAGACCATCAGCGCCGCGCTGTACTACACCTCAGACAAGAGCATCACCGAATACGATCAGGCGACGCAGATCACCGAGCTGCCGACGGTCACGCTGGCGGAGACCGGTGCGGCGGCGGCCTTCGGGAATCTGACCGGCGGCGTTGTCTACAGTTTTCACCTGCCGCAGGCGGTGCTGGACGAGCTGGGGAGTGACGGCGTGGACTCGGTGCGGCTGTTCCTGCACATCACCACCATCATCGACGGCAAGCCGTATGAAAACACGGCCACCCTCGATTTGCGCAAGCTCGGTCTCAGCGACCTAAAATAGCACAAGCCGCGCGACAGAAACAGCGCAAAACGGCCTTCCCCGTACGGGGAAGGCCGTGTTGGTGCGCGCTCGTAGGCCTTCCCCCTCGGGGCAGCGCGAAGCGGCCCCCGTAAGCCTTCCCCCTCGGGGGAAGGTGTCGCCGCTTCGCCGTGACGGATGAGGGGGCGGCGGCGGACAGCCGTGATGTTCGCTTTGCGCCCGGTTCCCACCTCATCAGTCATTTGCTGCGCAAATGCCAGCTGACGTTCGGTGTCCGGCTTGCCACCGGCAAGCCGGTTGGATCTTAAAGCGCGCTTCGCGCTACCCTCAAGGGGAAGCCTTTTTTTAGCGCGCTCCCGGAAGCCTTCCCCCTCGGGGGGAAGGTGTCGCCGTAGGCGACGGATGAGGGCGACGACGGACCAGTGAAGGATGAGGGCGACGACGGACCAGTGACGGATGAGAGCTGCGGACGCACGGCGGCGGCCATGCCCGGAAGCGTGGGACTGCCTCCGGCGGCTGGCTTTCTGTCCGCGCAGAAAGCCAGGAAAGACGCGTGCCCGGGCTCCGGTAAAAGTCGCCCGGGGGATGCGGTGCGGACAGGCATTAATCCAGCGCAAAACCGCCTCCGGCCAATCCTCCCACCGCCGCGCACGCTGCGCTACCGCGCGGCGGTTTCGTTTTTCTGAAGAGCACTGTTCGCTTTGTGTCCGTTTCCTACCTCATCAG
>JAYFPO010000032.1:0-4452 GCA_034927685.1 Oscillospiraceae bacterium
GCATCGGTGCTCCTGCGAGCGAGAGGTTCAAAATACAGCTCCAGCATGCCGGTGACCTGCCCCCGAAAAGTGCGGAGGCTCTCCGGAAAATACTCCAGCCCCTCCATGAGCTTTTGAAACATGGCGTGTCCCTCTGTGCCAACCTCCTGCACCTCGACCCACTTCTCCGGATCGGAAAGCAACAGTGGGAAAAGGTTGAAGGCAGTCAATGTGTCCATGTTCAAATCCCGATACACTGGAAAAGAAAAGATCAGATCCCAGACAGCACTGAGCTGCTCCTGTGCGGAGCGTGCGGCGCTGTCTGTTTTTTCTTGGAGCAGGCTTTCGACTGTGGGCATCAGCTTCGCAATGCGTCGGTCAAGCTCCGCCAGCACCTCACCGTCTATGTTTAAAATGTCGGTGGAGCATTGCCCCAGCGGAAAAGTCTTGCCGTTTATAAACACTTCGCCCTTTCCAAAAAGGGCGGAAAAACAATCAAATGAGTCTGCCATAGTATTGCTCCCCCCTGTATCCGATGAAGATTTGGAATTTCCCCGATCAAGCCCAAGCCTATTGAAATACAATTTTCTTTCTGTTAGCCTTACTGTACCAGATAAAGAAAATAAAATCAATCGTAAGGAGGTGATAAAGTGAAAGAGTCTATCTACAAAAGTTATGATGAACTGCCGTTGTTCCTGAACGCGGAAACGGTGGCCAAGGTGCTGGGTGTGTCGCCATCCAGCGGGTACGAGCTGATGCACGGAAAAGATTTCCCGGCGCTAAAGGTCGACAGCCGCATCGTCGTACCCAAGGAAAATTTTATCGCGTGGGTCGAGCAAAACACAGGAGGTGCCAAGTGAAGTACAACCGCTTTCCAAAACGCGACGCTATCAAAAATTATTTCCCTCTGCCAAATGAGATTTTCGTCCTCGGTCTGAACCCCGGTGAAATCTCCATCTACTCCTACCTGCTCTATCTGGAGAACCGAAAAACATTTCAGTGCTGGCCCAGCTACAAGACCATCGGCAAGGCGGTGGACATGAGCCAGAACACGGTGCGGAAATATGTGCTGAGCCTTGAGGGCAAGGCGCTGATCCTGACGGAGCCGACGACTGTCTACACCAAGTCCGGCGTGAAACGCAACGGCAGTCTACTCTACACCATCCGGCCCATTCAGGAGGCGCTGGATTTGTTCTATGCCCGGCAGATGGCGCGGGTGGATGAAGATGTGGCGAAACAGTGCGCGGTGGCGAAGCTGGCAAAGCTCGCCCCTATTGCCCCCTGTGAGCCGCTGTGTGGGGCTTTAGAGCGCGCGGCGAGTCCCAGCCCCACTGAGGACGGCTTGAGCGGAATTGAGGCCGTTTCGGGCGAGGAACAAAGGACGAAAGAAAAAGCAGGATAAAGGACTGGTGTCGCCAGCGGCACCTGCCCGGTTACAACTGCCCGCAGTGCGGGCAGTTACGGGAGATTTTCTGGTACCGCAGATGGGGTCAAAATCAGAAAAGAAATGGCTTGATGGGGTCATTAGGCCAAAACATCACGACAGGATAAGGCTTTGACCGGGGGTCAGAACCGGAAAAAGAGGCAGATATGGACAAAACTCAAAAATTCGCAGCCTATTTTACTGAGGATCAGAAAGTCAAGATTGACCGTTGCCAGGACCTGGACGGGAGCCGGAGCGCGGCGGAAGTTGTACGAAGAGCGGTGGACTTCTACCACGCGTACCTGACTGCAGGTGACGCCGGGCCGTTCCTTCCGCAAGCAGTCCAATCATACTTGGACGGTCGGCTCGGGATGTTTGAGGATCGCATGGCCAGTCTGATGTATAAGCAATTGGTAGAGATCGATATGACCAACGGGATCATCGCCACCGCTTATGACATCGGTGAAGATGTGCTGCGGCACATGCGGGCACAGAGCGTCAGAAATGTGAAGGAGACAAACGGGCGCATCTCTTTTGAGCAGCGCATGCGTGATGCGGGTGACGAGTGATGGTGAAGCTGATCGTCAAGAGTCCGTATCTCAAGTGTGGTGGCGCAGAAAAGGTCAGCGGATACCTGCGCTGCATCGGTACCCGCGAGCATGTCCAGAAGCTCACCGATGACCGCCCTCCGACACGCAAGCAGGAGCAACTCATCACAAAGCTCTCGAAAGATTTTCCCGCTGTGAAAAAGCTGGCTGAGTACGAGGACTATACCGCACACGAAACGAAGGTCAACGCCTCTGCACTCATCACCATGGCGCTGGAGGAAAAAGAGCTTCGACGCGCCGCCCGAATGCGAGCGTCTCCGACACGAGCTGGAGCGTGCGCACGAAGCCCTGCACGAACAGCTGGACAAGCAGCAACGCACCCTGCTGCTGCGCTATATCGATCTGGAAAACGCACTGCGTGAGGAAACCTCGCTCTGCAGTTTTCTGAACGGCTATCGTCTGGCGTGCGGAATTTATCGGGAATTATTGCAGGAGCCGCCCCACTCCTTCGAGCAGGAGGAAGAAACGACTGCGGAGGCGCTGTACCTGGCAGAGAAACAAGCGGCAGCTGCGGCAAAGGAAGATTAGCGCCTGAAGGTGTATCTTACGTTCCGAGTAAAAATTCTCTCTTCGGCCCGACGCGATAAGGTTGCGGGACTGGAGCCTTTCCCTTTGGGGCTTTCAAAATCTGCATTGCATAAACAAAGAATACACTTCCGCAGCCAATTGATAACTTTCTGATAACTCGGCCCACAAAATATAGCTGTTGCGATGTATGTATGGTAGTGTGAGTCATTGCAAAGGAGCTGATTTTATGGCAAAAAAGCGAGCCAACGGAGAAGGCAATATTCGAAAGAGGAGTGACGGCCGCTGGGAGGGACGGTACACCGCAGGCTATGATTCTAAAACCTGCAAGCGCATCATCAAAAACGTCCTGGGCAAGACACAGGCTGAGACGAAAGAAAAGCTGAAACAGGCAATGGATACAACCACCGGACTGGATGTCAGCCGCACAGACGGATACACAGTGGCAGGCTGGCTCAAGACTTGGTACGCGCTCTACGCCAAGCCTAACGTCAGATTGGCCACGCAGAACCGGTACGAGCTGATGATGGATGTATATGCAATCCCTCGTATCGGAGATATCAAACTGGCGAAGCTTACCCCACACGACCTGCAAAAACTATACCGGGATCTGCAGGAAAACGGCAGGGTCCGACCCACCAGGAAAGGCGGTGCCGGGCTCAGCAGCACTACAGTACGAAGCCTCCACCTCATGCTTCACTGCGCCTTCGAACGGGCGGTCAAGGAGCGGCTAATCCAGCGCAACCCCACCGATGACTGCATCGCCCCAAAAGTGCGAAAGGTGGAAATGCACATCCTCTCGCTGGAACACATCAAGACCTATCTGGAAGCTGCGGCTCAGCGTGATATGCTGCCCATGTTCTATCTGGAACTGGTCAGCGGGCTGCGAAAGGGCGAGCTGGTGGCGCTCCTCTGGAACGATGTGAACACAACACACAACACGATCTCCGTCAGCAAGCAGTACGTCCGCAATCCTAACGGCAAGTGCGCCCTCTCCAGCCCAAAAACAGAGAACTCCATCCGACTGGTATCCGTGCCGCAGGAGGCCATTGACCTGCTGGTGCAGGAGCACGAAAAGCATCCCGACAATCGCTATCTGTTTCCGTCGCCCCTCACCGGCGAGATGTACCATCCCGACTCCGTGGTCAACATCCATAAGAAAATTCTAAAAGATGCAGGGCTGGAGCACCTCAAATTTCACGAACTTCGTCACACCTTCGCTACGACCGCCCTGCAAAACGGCGTGGATGTCAAGACCGTTTCCGCCATGCTGGGGCACTACGACGCAGGATTCACGCTACGCACCTACACTCACGCCACCCGTCAAGCGCAGGACGCAGCGGCGATCACCATGGGCGAGGTCATGCCGCAGGTGGTATAAGCCTTGAAAGGGAAAAAATTCAAAGCTAAGAAAAGACCACTGGATTTCGCATCCGGTGGTCTTTGATCGTCTTCGGGCATTTCGGCATGTGGGTCACGGTATGGGTCAAATTTTGACCCATACCGTGACCCACACCATATGATAACTTTTAAGAAGAAAAAACCACCGTTTCCCGAAGAAAACAGTGGCTTTTGGAGCTGCTACCCGGATTCGGACCGGGGACCTCATCCTTACCAAGGATGCGCTCTACCAGCTGAGCTATAGCAGCATTTATGGCGACCCGGAACGGGCTCGAACCGTCGACCTCTAGCGTGACAGGCTAGCGTTCTAACCAACTGAACTACCGGGCCATATTTGCGGCTCGACAACGTACGAATTATATCACATACAACAGCCGTTGTAAAGACTTTTATGGCAGGGGCAGAAGGACTTGAACCCTCGGCACGCGGTTTTGGAGACCGCTGCTCTACCAACTGAGCTATACCCCTATCTCGCTTGTGGCTCCCCAACAGGCGAAACCATAATTGGTGGGCCTT
>JAYFPO010000027.1:0-28645 GCA_034927685.1 Oscillospiraceae bacterium
CTGGCCGTCTGTCAGCGCGTCAAATGCGGTTCTCGCCGCAGTAATGGCGGCTTCGTCCGTCAGGGCGATGGGTGCGGGAAGCGCTGTGATCTGGTCTTCCACTGTCTTTGCGGCCTTCAGGTTCGCGAGACTCGTTTCCGCCGCGGTCAGCGTGGCCGCATTGGTAACCAGCGCCTTCTGGATGTCGGTCAGCGCGTCAAACGCGGTTCTCGCCGCGGAAATGGCGGCTTCGTCCGTCAGGGCGATGGGTTCGGGAAGCGCCGTGATCTGGTCTTCCACGACCTTGTACGGGGTGATGGTATATACCGCCGTAACTTCCAGATCCGTCTGCCCGATGGTATATGCGTTCCATGTACCGGTATAGCCTGCCTTGGATGGAACGGCAGGCTCCGCGACCGCGTGCATTCCGACTTCAAATGCAGCCTTGCCGGCGACGGCGTCATCCGCCTTGAAGGTTACGGTTTTGGTCATAACAGCGGGCTGCCAGGTCAGATAGGGATCGCCGCCGTTGTAGGTAACCTCGCCGGAGTCGGCCGCGAATGCGGCGCCAAGGGTCTCGGCCAGCGCTTGCAGTTCGGCGGAGGTTTTCTTCGCCGCGAGTGTGTCCGTGGCCTGCCCATCCAGATAATAGCAGTTGGTGACGGTCATGGCGCTCTTGTTGTATCCCAGCACGGAGGCGGGAACCGCGCTCCCGGCCACCGTGATGATGCCGGTGGAATAGGCGTTTGTCAGGGTCGCGCCGCTCTGCCAGTTCACGCCCACAATACCGCCGACGCCATAAAAAGCGGAGGCACTGGCGGAGGTGCTGTTGACCGTGCCGGTGTTGTAGACATTTTCCAGTGAACCCTTATTGTAGCCGACGATGCCGCCGACACCATTATAGGAGACGGTGCCAGTGGAGGTCACCGTGCCGGCGTTATAGCAGTTCCGAATCACCTCGTTGGCGTTTGTGTTGCCCACAATGCCGCCGACTCCATAGCCGCCGGAGATGGCGCCCGTGTTGCCGCAGCGGTTGAAGTCCAGATAGACGCTGGCTGTGCTCCCACCGTAGCTGTATCCGAGGATCCCGCCGACGTCACACCTGGTGGCCGAATTTCCGGTCACGTCGCCGTTGTTCCGACAGTCGGTGAAGGCCGCTGCTTTGGCCACGCCGGCGATGCCGCCGAGGTAGCCGCCCTTGTTTTGCACGGCGCCATTGTTAACACATGACGCAACCTGGGTGCCGGCCGTACTGGAGAGGCCGAGGATCCCGCCGGTGCCGCCGACGCTGCTGCCGGTACCGTTCGTGCTGATTGCGCCGTTATTGACGCAGCCGGTCAGCGTAACGCCGCCGCCGTCATAGCCGAGAATCCCGCCCAGCACATTGCCGGTGCCGGTCAGTGCGCCGTTATTGACGCAGCGCAGAATGACAGTATCCTTGTCGCAGCGCCCAACGATGCCGCCGGAATAGGCGTTACAGGTAATGGTCGCGCGGTTGACGCAGTCTTCAATCGTGGAGGCCTCCGCCACGTTGCCCACGATACCGCCGACACCGCCGGAGCTGCTGGTACCGGTCACCGTGCCGGCAACGACGATGTTCTTCAGCGTTGCGCCCTTGATATAGCCGAACAGGCCCAGCGTAGAGGAGCCGCTCAACGCCACCGTCAGCGTGTGCGACCCGCCGTCGAACGTACCGGCATAGGCCGTGCGGAACAGGCCAATGGGCGCAAAGGACGTGCCGAGCGTAATGTCAGCCAGAACCTCGCCGCCGATGGCGGTGTTGCCGCCGACGTTGACCTGGTTCGCAAACCAGAGCATGTCGTTTTCCGTGCACAGGTCATAAAGTCCATTCCCGTCCGCGTCCGTCGGCGCGTTTGTGGCCATATAGGTCACCGCGTAGTTTTCCGTCAAAGTCTTTCCGTTGTAGGTATAAATCACCGTTGCAATTGTTTTTTTGGTATTCAGAATGACGGCATACTCCGCGGGATCCAGGATCACTGCTGTTGTTGACGCCTTGCCGTAGTATGCCTTTACGACCAGATTGTCGTATGAGAAGGACTCGTCTGCCGCAAACAACTGGTTGACGCCGGAGGTGTTCAGATCAATGGACAGCGCGACGTCCGGGATTACGTGGATCGCGATTTCAAAGCTGTATTCTGTGCCGCCGCGCGTACCGCTGATGACGATATTTGTGTCGTCGGTGGTCAGCGCCGTGGACGGCGACACACTGTAATCGTTGACCAGGGCTTTGGTGTTGTCCGAATAAGTCGCCCAGATCTCCATGCCGGTCGCGTCGAAGCTCTGGCCGGCGTAGTACGCCGTTACGGGCTGCGCGGTCAGCTCCACCTTGGTCACGGTCGCCGTGTCTGTCGTAAAGACACGGGGGATCGGGAAGCCGGTGACGTCGGTCACGCTGCCGGTGCTGCTGACGGCCACGGAGTAGCTCTTCATCATGGTATAAAGAGGCGTGCCCTCCGCCGCATAGGTCCAGTCCCGGGTGGTCCCGTTAATCTGCGTGAGGAAGCCGCTGCCGGTAAAGCCGTCCAGGCTGCCGAGCTCCGTCAGGCCGGACCCGGTGTAGCTGTATGCGCCAACATTGCCGGCGCCGGTCAGCCAAAAGCTGTTTTGGATGGTCATGCCGCCGTTTTGCGAGGCAAAGGCCGCGGATTTGCCGGAGCTTTGCGTCACATACCCGATGCTGTAGCAGTTGACGACCGTCGCCTCAGAACTGCCGATCACGCCGCCGGAGGCATTGGAATAGCCGTCGGCAATTCGCCCGAAGTTCACGCAGTTCTGGATCAGCGGCCTGTTCCAGCCCGCGCCCGCGATGCCGCCGCAGCCCTTGGCGTCTGTGTTCCGCACCGTGGCGAAGTTGATGCAGTTCAGGATGTAGGGCGCGGAACCGGACCCGCTTTCACTGTAGGCGCTGTGTCCCACCTTGCCGACAATGCCGCCGATGGAACGTCTGCCGTAGATGTAGCCGGCGACCGCCACGTTTTTGACGCCGAGCAGGGTCGGCGCGGTATTGTAGCCGTTGGAGGTGTCCGCGTCGTGCAGGCCGAGCCTGCCAATGAGGCCGACGGACTGGCTGTCGCCGAAGTTGCTGCCGTAGCTGTATCGGTTGCAATTGATGTTGTAGACCAGATGGCCCTGGCCGTCCAACTGGCCGCAGAACGAAGAGCTGAGGACGGTATAGGCGTCGGTCAGAGAGTGCGCCGCGTCCGTAAACAGCATCGGGTACTGGCCGCCGATGGGCATATAGTTGGCGCCGCTCCAGGTTTTAGTTGCGCTGTCGTAGATGCCGCCCATATCCAGATCCGCGTCCAGATAGATGGTGATTCCGTCGAAATCATATGCGCCGGTACTGAAGTCGTTGGTGGTCACCTGGTTGTACTGGCCGGTGGAGCCGGAGCCAACCATGGCGACGATCTTCCGGTTTTCCAGCGCGGCGTAGGTTTGCGGGGTATAGGATTCTGCGATACCGTCGCCGTCGATATCGTCCAGAATCGTCGTGATCTCGGCGTTGTAGATGCCGTTGACCATGGCGGCGAGGCCCATCAGCTCAGTCGGCTTCGACAGATGGAATTCCGTCTGGCCGTTCTTGTACCAGCTTACGTCAATGGTCCGGCCGTCCCATGCGCCTGCGTTGGAGGACGTTGCCATCGGTGTCAGCGCGCAGCTGACGGTATTGTTTTCCAGTAAATTGGCGCCGTTCAGGGTCTTATAGCTGGTGTTGAGCGTGCTGTTGCAAAAAGCCATGACGCCCGTATCCGAGATGTTGAACTTGGCCGAGGAGGCGTAGTAACCATTTGCCCGGATGTAATAGGAGTAGGAATTGCCTACCGGAAGCCGCACGGTGTAATAGGGAGTGACGGCACCGGTCTCCGTGTCGGTTTCTGTCTTCTGTTCCGCGGAATAAACCGTGCTCTCGTCCAGCGTCCATAGATGATTGGTGCTGCCGATTTCGGTCTCCGCTGCCGACAGCGGCACCACGCCGATGGACACATCGGCGGTTCCGGCATCCACATAGAAATTGACGGGGAAGGTTGGCTCGCCGACCGTAAACGACTGGGTTTCCGCACTCCAGAGCGCCTGGAACTGCTCGCCGTTGACCGTGAAGAGATGGTCCTCGCCCGTGACGTAGAAGTAGAGCGTCTGGTTCCCATTCCGGTACCAGTTGGAAACCGTAGAGGAAATCACAAGCTGTTCGGCTTTGTCCAGACCCTCCTGCACAAAGCCATATTCTGCTGTGCCGCCCTGATAGAAGAGACTGCTGCCGCCATCCATGTAGACGGAATAGGAGGACGCTTCCGCCGAAAGCAGCGTCGTATCGAAGGCCATGCGGTAGACCGCCTTGCCGTCTGCATTCTGGCGGGATGCCGTGATGGCCGCGTCGTTGACGCCTGCCGTATAAGTCGCGCCGTTGTAGCCTGTGGTATTGCCCGCGGCGTTTGTGTCGATGTAGGTGCGCAGCGAGCCGCCGGTCACGATCAGCTTGCCACCGGAGGCGTCGTTGCCGGCGGCATAGCCGCCCCCGCCCACCGCCGCACCGGAATAGTCTACATTGATATTGAGATTGGCATACGGGCCGACGCTGACTACCGTGCCGGACGAAGCGCCGCCCGAGCCGGCGGAGCCACCGATGACAGCGCCGCGGGAATTGGAAATCAGGTTGAATGTACCGGCCGTAAAGGTGACGGCGCCCGGCGCGGTCTCGACGCTGCCGGATCCGGAGCCGGCGCCGATCAGCGCGCCCTGTTTGGTGCCCTTGGCGAAGATCTTCATCGCGGTGGAATTGGCGTCGCCAAAGGTGATATCACCGTTCAGTTCACCGCTGCTGCCGCCGAAGCCGGCGCCTTGCGCGCTTTTGTAGAAGTAGAGGGTGCCGTCGCCGTTGAGCAGCAGGCCGCTGCCCTGGGCCACATGGATCGCGGCCGGATTACTCCCGCCACCGATGTTGTATTCCAGAACGTTGATACCCGCAAGGGTCAGCGTGTTCCCTGCTCCGGTAAAGCCGACGATGCCCATACCCTGCGCAGTTGTGGCATTCGTGTAGGAGGTAGTGTTCGACACATAGACATTTTGCAGCGTCAGCTTTGCGCCGCCGCTTGTCAGTCCGGAGCAGTCGAAAAAGAGCTCTCTGTTGGGCGTGGTCGTCATCGCGCAGCTGGCGTCCCATGCCGCACCGTTGCCCACGATGATAACGGCCTCCGTGGTGGCAATCGTGATGACGCCGGCGGCATTCGCCGCAAGCTGATAGGTACCGCCTGCAGAGATTGTTTCGCCGCCGTTCAGCGCCACATCCATGGCGCCCAACAGCCGCGGGGCAGAATCTAGCGCCTCCGCGGGTTCTGTCTCGGGTTCTGTCGCGGGTTCCGTCGTGGGTTCCGTCGTGGGTTCCGTCGTGGGCTCCTCTGCGGCTTGTGTTTCTGCTGCGGCTTGTTCTGTCGCAGCCGCCGGGGTTTCGTCGGCATACGCCGTCACCGTCAGCCCGGAAAACAGGCTGACGACCAAGGCAATTGCCAGCAGCAGCGACAACAGTCTTCTTTTCATACGTGCTCTCTCCTTTTGTCTTAAATTTTCGTTACCTTTTCCGTCAGGCCTTGTTTGAAAATGTAAGCACTTCCCAGCGGCAGATTTTTTCCTCCAACGCTTGCATGATTTTCCATGAAAACACTGTACTTTCTGCATCAAATCACCTTATCTGGAGAAGAAATCTCGCGCCGCCGGCCATACTGCAATGTTCGAACAAGGTCTAATTTCCGGATTCCATGATGTAGAGATTTCCGTCTTCGTCCGCGTACACCGTACCGTATTCGTGCAGACCGGATTGATCCACGGGTACGCTGTCCTCTTTTTCCACGGTGGAGAGGCTCTGTGTTTCCGCCGGCAGCTCCTCCATTTCCTGCTCGCTGAGCGCCGAGTTCGGCGTGGTCGCGCCGACGTCCACGTTCCACGCGACGATCAGCGCCAGCATAATCCCGACCGCCAGTACCAGCATGGCGTCTACCAGGTTGGCCACCAGCTCCATGGGGTTAACATCTCCCTGCACGGTAAAGTCGTCGGAGATCCGTGTCCGGCTCAGTCGCTTTTGCATGACGGTTCCTCCTTTGGGCGGGACTTTTCCACGTCCAGCACGCATTCCGCCAGCGATTCCAGAAGGGACATGTAGTTCCCATACCAGGTCTTGCGGATCATCGAGATCACAAGCGCGGCCGCGGCGCTGATCAAACCGGCCACCGTGGTATCGAACGCGACCAGGAGGGAGTTCGACAGCGTATAGGTGTCGCCCTGTCCCAATGCGATGATGCCGGGGCCAAGGGGAATCAGCGTGCCCATCAGGCCGAACATCGGCCCCAGCTTCGCGATGAGATCTGTGATCTTGACGATCCGGTTGTAGTGGCCTTTTTCTTCCTCCAGCAGGCGGATTGCCAGCGCCTCGCGCATGGTGTCCGTCAAGTCGGGATGCCGGGTCAGTTCCGTCAGCATGGCCTTTTGCCGTTTCAGCAAACCGCTTTCCGCAATACACTGTGCCGTGGGCTGCGCCTGCGCTCGCAGCGCATCCACCAGCGCGGGCAGCTTTACCCGCAGCTTGCGGCGCTCCGTGAACACCTCTACGACAAGACTTCCCAGGAGTATGATTGACGCCGCAATGGTCAGAACCAGAAACAGCAGGTCAGGCAGCAGCAGCCCGTCCGAGATCGCGCGCAGGACGCTGCTGAGTTCAGATGTATTCAACATAATGTCTGCATTGCCTTTCAAAATTCATGTTTGTATTTCCAGAACATGCCGCCGCCGCCGATCAGAAACAGCAGCAGCGCACATAACAGCGCCAGCGTTTGCAGGGGATTGTCCTGTACGTTCAAAAGCAGTGCGGAGCCGCCCGGCGATCCGGAGTCGGAAGAAGCCGTGCCGGCGGAAGCGGCCTGTGCGCTGCCAATCGTGCTGCCGGACGTGCTGCCGATCGAAATGCGGGTCGCACGAACCAGCGCGGGCGCCGCTGTCTCCACGGCGCCGAGAGCCGCTGTCTCCGTTTCGGTCTCCGCCGGAGTCTCGGATTCTGCCTGCATTTCCTCCTGCAGCAGCGGGATTGTGTCGCTGAGAATCTGGTCCGCGGTGATGTACACATTGGGTTCCTCTGTCTTTGGCCGCTGGGGATTGCCGGTATCCGTGGGGGTGATTTCGTTGCCTACCTCTCCGCCGTTCTCAGCGTTGCCTGCCTCTCCGCCGTTCTCAGCGTTGCCTGCTTCCCCGCCGTTCTCTGCGTTGCCGGCTTCGCCGTTCTCTCCGCTGCCGGTTTCTCCGCTGCCGTCTCCGCCGGGAATTTCACCGCTTCCGCCGGTCCCGCCGCCTTCTTCGCTGCCACTTCCCGTTCCTGTTCCGCCGCCGCCGGTTTCTTCCTGCGCGTCATTCTTCACCGTGACGGTCAGACTGCTGGTAATGTCAATGGGATTGCCGGACTCGTCCCGGAAGTCGTCGAAATGAACTGAAATGGTCGCCGTGCCTTCGCCGACCGCGACGAGCTTCCATTGCCCGCTCTCATAGGCCACTTTGGCAACCGATTCGTTGTCGGATTCCCAGCGGAGGCCGCTTAGAATGGCATTTGTGATGACCGGATCGCCCTGCAGGACGGCGGCGCCGTCCTGATAGCCGACGGAGACCGACAGCGTATGGTCCGCGCTGACCTTCAGTTCCAAATCGCCCTCCACGTTCAGGGAAGGGGAGCCCTTCAGCTGGATGTCCACCGCGTTGACATATTTGGCGGACTGCGACGCCATAATTTCATAGGGTGTTGTCTGCCCATAGAGCAGGCGCAGCCGCTTTCTGCTGGTTCTGCCCTCACCGTCGTGCCAGGCCTCGTTGAACGTCTCTCCGTAGCTGTACCGCGCCCAGCTGTCGTAGATTGCCAGCATGGGTTCGACCTGCTCGGCGGAGCTGATTACGGCGTCGTAATTGGTCAGCGTAATGGCCCTGCCGCCGCCGGCGCTCTGCTTTGCGTATTCCGCGAGGTTGCGGTAACTGTATCTCGTTTCAAATAAAAAAGAACCGGAACGGGAAGTCCAGTAACCGGAGCCGGAGTCTGCCGTATGAAACTGATAGAAGGCCACCTCATCCGTGTTGAACACGCCGGCCTGTGCCAGAATTGTGGAAAGTCGGATGCCGGAGGCCTTGTCATAAACCACTGACGGCTTGTTGTCCACAAAGGAATACACCGCCTCATAGTCCATCATGCTCTCCAGCTCCGCGAGCGACAGTACTTTTTTTTCATAATACGGCCCGCCGAAATATCCGACCCGGATGGTCAGGGAGTCGGCGGAGAAGCCGCTGTCAGTCTCAGCTCCGTCGGACAGCGCCAGAACGCAGGGCGTAAGCAGCAAAAAAACCAGGAGGATCGCGCCGATCCGAAGCAGCTTGCGCGCTTTTTTTTCCAAGCATCGTTCCTCCTCATAATTCAAATGCGTTATTCTCGTTAAAGTATAACAAAATTATTTTTTTTAGTCAACACAAATGTTGGGCTTTTTTACCAAATTGCGGTGCAGAAAACCAAGAGAATACGGCAAAAGGCAAAAAAGGGCTGCCGCAAAACAGGACGCGAAGGAATCAACATCCTTGTCGGGCGGAGAGCATCCGCCCGAACGGAAGGAGTTTTCCAACGTACCGGATTTTGTGACAGCACATTTTGTCGTATCGAAGCATTATTGACAGGTAAATTCAATCCGTGTGACCATGCGAACCCATTTTCCGGAATTGACGCCGGGAATCACGATCCGCAGCGGCTGCTGGCTGGCCTCCAGCGGGTCGCCGCCGTTTGAGATGGAGAAAATCACGTCGTGGTCCTTCCAGGTGACCGGACCCAGCAGCACGTCGTAGTCGTCTCCGGCCAGAAAGCGCACCGACTCGAGTTCGTCCATGCTCTTTCCATAGAGCCCGACAAAAGTCGCGAGCGTGGGGCCGTAGGCGTTGACGGTACCGGCCTTGGCGCTGTTCCCGGTGGCCGTCGCACTGACGCACTTCATTTCCGCCAGTTCCCTGGGCGTAACCGTGAAATCCTCCTCCGTCAGACCGGAGATCTGGATGGCCTGATTCTCGTAGGCGGAAATGTCCGCCCGACATCCCGCAAGAAACAGAAAAACCGCAAAACAAGCGCAAAGAAGCCGCCGTTTCATCAGAGCATCTCCTTCCATGCGTTCTCCGGAATCCGGCGGGTGTCCAGACACAGGCATTCCAGCCGCTTTTTTTCCGGCAGATAGAGCGGGAAAACTGCGTCCCCGGTTTTCACAAGCCGGGCGGAAACCGCTTCCTCCGTGATCTCCCCGCCGTCGCGGCGATACTGCGTAAAAAACCGCACCGCGCTCTCCAGACTCCGGAAGGGCTGCCCAAATTCCAGCGCCAGGGATTCACGGCGCACCGGCACACCCCAGACCGCCAGCCTGCGGCAGGCGGTCTCCGGCGGCTCTGTCCGCAGCGGTGCAGGCCGAATGGAAAAGCGGTGCGTCCGGTCCGCCCGCATGAACAGCACGACCGGTCCGGTTCCCTGCGCCCTGGACATCCGCATACACTCCTCAAAGCTGCCGAACAGGCAGAACACCATGCCGTCATACCGGCGCTCCGGGCGGCTGTTCATGATGTCACCGCACAGAATCCGGATATTTTGCAGGCGGCGCGCCTCGGCCTCGCTGCGCAGGACGGAAAGCGCCGCCGCGCTGACGTCGCAGGCCGTGACGCTCCGGCAGAAGGGCGCGAGGGCCAGGCTCAAGTAGCCCAGCCCGCAGCCCGCATCGCAGAGACGGCCGCGCGGCAGATATTGCAGGGCAATTTCCGCCAGCCGCTTGTGGTAGCTGCCGCCGTATTCGCAGGCGTCTCGCATCAGGCCGACGGTCTCCTCATTCCAGTGAAACATCCGAGTCCTCCGACAGCACCGGCGGCAGGATTACGCGCCGCCCCGACAGGGTTTCGATCGACGCGGAAACGCCGTACAGCTTCCGCAGCAGCTCCTCCGTCAGCACTTCGGACGGCGGCCCGAAGGCCTCTACTCCGCCGTCGCGAAGCGCCAGCACGGCGTCCGCAAAGAGCAGCGTGCTCTGCGGGTCGTGGGAGGAAAACAGAATGGTGTACCCCTGTGACGCCAGCGTCTTCACCCGCCGCATCACTCGAATCTGGTTGCCATAATCCAGACCGGATGCCGGCTCGTCCATGATCAGAATTCCCGTCTTCTGTGAAAGCGCGCGGGCGATCATCACAAGCTGCTGCTCGCCGCCTGACAGGGCAGAAAAACTGCGCGCCGCCAGCGGCAGGATTCCAATCTGCTCCATCGCCCACTGGGCCGCCTCCCGCTGCGCTGTGCCCGGCATACCAAGCGGCCGCAGTGACGCCGTCGTGCCCATCAGCACCACGTCGGAAACCGAATAACTGAACGCCGGATGGTGTGCCTGGGGAATGAAGGCGACTTTTCGTGCCAAGCTGCGCGGCGAGAGCGCGCGCAGGTCGGTTCCGTCTGCCAAAACGGTGCCGCGGGAGGCGGTCAGCGTGCCGAGGATGCAGCGAAACAGCGTTGTCTTTCCCGCGCCGTTCTGCCCCAGCACCGCGGTCAGCCCGGGGGCGGCCGTAAAGCTTATGTCCCGCAGAACCTCGTGGGCACCGTAGGAAAAGGCGAGGGAGGAAATCTGCAGGCTCATTCGAATTTCTCCTCTCCCAGCATCAGATAGATGAAAAACGGAACGCCGGTCAGGGCGGTCAGAATACCGAGCGGAATCTCGGTCTGCTGCAGATTTCGGGAAAGGTCGTCCACCAGCAGAAGAAACACCGCGCCGCCCAGCATAGAGCAGGGCAGCAGAAGCCGGTAGTCGTTTCCAATATAGCGGCGGCTGAAATGGGGGATGACCAGGCCGATCCAGCCGATGACGCCGCTGACGGCCACGCACCCGGCGGTAATCAGCGTGGCGCTCAGAATCACGATCAGCCGGACCAGCGCCGGATGCACGCCCATGGCGCGCGCCTCCTCGTCCCCGAAGGTCAGCACGTTGATCTGCCAGCGCAGCAGCAGCAGCGGCAGCAGGCCGATCAGGGCGGGAATCGCGGCGAAACCGACCTCGCGGAAGGTCTTGTTATTCAGGCTGCCCATGAGCCAGTAGGTGATGGCGGGGAGCTGATTGTTGGGGTCCGCGACCAGCTTTAAGTAAGAGGTCCCGGCGGAAAACAGAGAGGAAACCATCACGCCGGCCAGGATCAGATTCACCGTCTTTTTTCCGCGCGCCCGCTGCCCGATCAAAAATGCCAGCAGCACGGCGAGCATACTGAAGAAAAACGCGCTGCCGGTGATCCACTGACCAGCCGCGCCGAGCAGAATTGCCAACGCCGCGCCAAAGGCCGCGCCGGAGGTCGCGCCAAGCAGGTCCGGCGCGGCCATCGGGTTCTGAAAGACGCCCTGATAGGCGGCTCCGGCCGCAGACAGGCAGCAGCCGACCAGACAGGCCAGCAGCATACGCGGCAGACGCATATTCCAGATGACGGAATTCTGCATGGTATCCTCGGCGCGGCCCGTCAGATGACGGCCCAGCACCGAAAAGACCTCAGACAGGGACACCGGATAGCGCCCCAGCAGGAAGGAAACGAAAAAGAGAACCGTCAGCGCCAACGCCGGCAGAACGAATTTCCGGTTGCTCTTGGACTTGCTTGGCATGCTTCCACTCCCTTCCTGATCGTCATTTTAGCACAGTTTTTGCCCAAAAAAAAGCGTATCTGACAGGATGGAAGCGCATTATTTTCGCGGAAGAATAATGGGTCTTGCGCGCCGGGTCGGAGTTCGATAGAATAAAGAAAAAATGAGAGGGCGGTCATTGTCAATGCGAAAAGGCCTTGTCGTGTGGATTCTTATCGTCTGTATGGCACTCAGCGCCTGCGGTGTGCCGCGAGCGGAGGAGTCCGCCGGAACGCGGACCTTTGTGGATTCGTGCGGACGGTCCGTGGAGGTCCCGGAACACATTACGAAGGCCGCCGTCTCCGGCCCGCTCTCGCAGCTTGTCGTCTTTGCGCTGGCCCCGGAACTTCTCTGCGGGATTTCCAGCGACTGGAGCGACGACGCGCTGCGCTATATCCCGGCGCAATATCAGGAGCTTCCCGTTCTGGGGCAGCTTTACGGCGGGACCGGCGACCTCAACACAGAGACGCTGCTGCGGTGCGGTGCGCAGGTCGTGATCGATGTCGGGGAGGAAAAGGAGGGAATTGCCGACGATCTGGACCGGCTGCAGGAGCAGACCGGGATCCCGTTTGTCCATATCGACTGCTCGCTTTCCACCGCGGACGAGACCTATCTGGCGCTTGGTGAGCTGCTGGACCGGGAAGAAGAGGCCAAAACGCTCGCGGATTACTGCGCCTCTGTCTATGACCGCACCGTCAAAATTGCGGACTCCGTGGAAAAGGTCCGGCTCCTCTACCTGCTGGGGGATTTTGGGACCAACGTCATCGCCGCGGGTTCCTACCACGCGGAGGTCATCGACCTGCTTGCCGACAATCTGGCCGTCGTGGAGACGCCGTCCTCCAAGGGGATTGGAAACGAGGTCGATATGGAACAGATCCTGCTCTGGAACCCCGACTACATCCTGTTTGCGCCGGACAGCGTCTATTCCCTGGTGGGTGACGACCCGACGTGGCAGAAGGTCAGCGCCGTCTCCGAGGGGCAGTATTATGAGGTCCCCTACGGCCCCTATAACTGGATGGGCTTCCCACCGTCCGTACAGCGGCTGCTCGGCATGATCTGGATGGCGAAAGTCCTGTACCCGGAGGCCTGCGACTACGACCTCCACACGGAAACCGTGCGGTATTTCGAGCTGTTTTATCATGTGGAACTGTCGCGGGAGCAGTATGACACGCTGACCGCCAACTCCCTCGGCACGCGGTAGAAACGAAAGGAAGGGGATAAAATGCTGCCACATATTCTTCTATGCGGCGAGCGCGGCGCCGGAAAAAGCACGCTGATCCGGCGGCTGCTGGAGGAAAATACGCGCCCCGTATCCGGCTTTCTGACGAAGCGGCTGCCGCCGGACGAGACAGGATTCCACCCGATCTATATTCACCCGGCGGGCATGGCTGCGCCGGACTGCTCGGCGCGGAACCGGATCGGTGACTGCAATACGGTTGTCCACAATGTCTCCCCGGAGGTTTTCAACACGCTGGGCGTGGCATACCTTCGGGCAAGGCCGGGCAGCATTCTGGTGATGGACGAGCTTGGCTTCATGGAAGCCGGCGCGGAAGCGTTTGTCCGCGCGGTTTTTCGGGCGCTGGATGGCGATATCCCGGTTCTGGCCGCGGTCAAGGCCCGATTCGACGTGCCGTTTTTGAATCAGGTCCGCGCGCATCCAAACGCGGATGTTTTTACGGTGACAGAGGAAAACCGCGAATCGCTCTTCACGTTGCTGCGCCCCAGAATTCTCGGCTGGAACGCGGAGACCGGCGAACAGCCGAGGTGAGGGATATGATCTACTATACCGCCGATTTGCACTTTCACTACGCGCCCATTCTGACCGATGCCGCGCGGCCGTTTTCCGGCATCGCCGAGATGGACGAGGCGCTGGTACGAAACTGGAATCAGACCGTGGGCCCGGAGGATACCGTCTATGTCGTCGGCGATCTCGGGTATAACGGCGGCTTCGTGCCCTGCGATATTTTGGAACGGCTGCGCGGCCGTCTGCACCTGATTCGCGGCAACCATGATACGCCCTTCGCGGACGCGCCGCTGCTGTACCGTTATTTTGAAACCGTGACGGATTTCAACGAAATTGACGACGGCGGCACCCATGTGCTGCTGTGCCACTATCCGATCCTGTATACCAAGCGGGGCTATATGGTCCACGGGCACCTTCACAACGCGCGAAATGAGATATTTGAAACACTGAAGCGGTTTCCCCATGTGCTCAACTGTGGCGTGGACGTCAATTTTTACCGCCCGGTCACGCTGCAGGAGCTGATTGCACACAACAGGAGGTACTATAACAATGTGTTGCTGTTTCCCGCGCCGGAACCCATGCCGCGCGGGACGGAGGGCTGGCTTCCGCCCCGGGCAGACTTTCGCCCACTTCCGGACCGGGAGCCGTCTCCATAGGCAGTATTGTGCGGGATTGGCTGAAACGATAATGAGATATTTGCGTTTGATTTTATATAAATTCGCCGCCACGAAGGCATATTAGGCGGGCCATGCAAAAAAATGTTGCAATAATGCCAATTATAGTTGCTTTCTGAAAAAGAGAAACTATGATAGAGTTAAAACAAGTTATTGTCCAGCTTTGTGCCAAGGGCAGCCTGTCCTCTGCGGAAAAATGTCTGGAAGCGGTCCATACCATCATGGCCAAGGCAATCGGTATCTGGTCTGACTGCTTCCACATTGACCTACCGGTGGAAATGCTCCGCACCTTGGAAGACGGCATCAGTATGAGCGTGGATGGCATGAAACAGATCAACAAAAGAGCATCCATGATATGCAGGCGCTGTTTTTCGATTTTTTTAATCTGCCGGTGCGCAAGGTCGTCAGTCAGGCCGTTGCGGTTCCGGCAAAGCATACAGGCAGAGACTCGGCTGTATGATTCCCATCAATCGGGATAGGATGGGAATGGGTTACAAAACAGAGGCATTGCTGGGCTTGGACGACCACTGCATGGCGTACCGTGATGGTCCGTTTGGACCGGCACAAATATAAGCCAAAACATAATAGGGGGATATTATTATGTCAAAACTGCAAGAAATCTCTGCAGCGGTAGAGAAAGGCAAAAAGAAACTCATCGGGGGCCTGGTGCAGGAAGCACTGGATGAAGGCATTGCACCTTCTGTCATTCTGAATGAGGGCATGGTCGCAGCCATGGGCAAAGTCGGCGAAGCATTTACGAACGGCGATATCTTTGTTCCAGAAATGCTGGTCGCAGCCCGCGCCATGAAGGCCGGCGTCGAAGTTCTGAAGCCGCATCTTGCCTCCGGCGAAGCCGGCGCTCTGGGCAAAATCATTCTGGGCACTGTCTCAGGCGACCTGCATGACATTGGCAAGAACCTGGTCGGGATGATGTTCGAATCTGCGGGATTTGAAGTCATTGACCTGGGCGTTGATGTTCCTGACGAGAAGTTCCTGGAAACCTATGATGCCAACCCCGATACCAAGATCATCGCGCTGTCCGCTCTGCTGACCACCACGATGCCTTCTCTGGAATCCGTAGTGGCCAAGCTCAATGCAACTCCGTTCCGCGGCAAGATCAAAATCATGGTCGGCGGCGCTCCCGTTACGCAGAAGTTTGCCGACAAGATCGGTGCTGACGCCTATACGCCGGATGCAGGTTCCGCAGCTGAAAAAGCAAAAGAGCTGGTTTCCTAACCGGTCATTTTCCAATCATTGTCTGAAAAACGCAGGGCACTCATGTGCCCTGCGTTTTTTTGCGCGCGGGGACGCGTCGAAGAAGAGAGCGTGAAGAAGCGACGGGATAGGAGTTCGAAAGGGCGTACCAATCCCGTTGCCTGCAGTTCACAGACGGTTCCACAAGAAGGAGAGGATGAGCAGCAGAACCCGCCGAATTGACGGATGGGCCGCTGCTTGTCCATGCCGCGCCAGGAGGGGGTGAATGGTATCAAACACCGTCATACCAGGGAAAGCCGAATCGATCCGCTGCGCTGGCGGCACGGCATGGAGAAGCGCCCCAATGTCACGGATGTTTGAACCAAACCGGGGGACTGGAAGGATGACACGGCTGCTGGTTTGAAAACGGCAAAGAAGCAGCTGCCAGTTTGCGGCGCGAGCTTTTCCAAGCCGCATTTTCGCCGTTTTCAAATTGCATTTTATCTGCGGGCTACCAGGGATCAGTAAATTGTGTCAATTTTCATCAATTTTTTTGATTTACACAATGAATTCCACCGGATCAATATTGACTCTCGAGTAACATGATAGGTTAGTATATCGGTGTAAGGGGCATAACCGTTATCCAGCAAATAACGGGTTTGTAAAAAAGTGTACCAACCCATAGAATGAGGCTGTTCACCGATCAAAGCGATCAACGTCATGTGTGTGTGGGTATCCTTAAAATTGCAAACAAAATTAAGGAGGGTTCTAATATGCAGGAGTTCTATTATTCTGTTCCAACAAAGGTGTTCTTTGGCAAGGGCGTAGCAGCCAAGGCAGGAGAGCTGGCACGTCAGTATGGCACAAAGGCTATGGTACTTCATTACGGCGATGGCATAGTAGAAAAGATCGGTCTATATGACACCGTCATCAACAGCCTCAAGGAAAACGGTGTCGATTACGTTGAACTCAAGGATATCAAACCCAACCCGAGAATCTCAAAGGTTGACGAAGGCGTTGCGCTTTGCAGAAAAGAAGGCGTTAAGGTCCTCATTCCGCTGGGCGGTGGCAGCTGTATTGATACAGCAAAGGGCATCGCATCATGCTTCAACTACGATGGACCGGCATGGGATGTTGTACTCAACTCATCATTGGCAAAGGACAATCTGCCGCTGATTACGATCCCGACGATCGCAGCCACGGGCTCAGATATGGACAGCGATGCCATGCTTTGCAACGAGGCAACGAATGACAAGATGTCACTGAATATCCCGGCTCAGTTCCCGGCATATTCCCTTCTTGATCCCACATACACCTGCACAGTGCCGCGCAGACAGACGGCAGCAGGCGCGGCAGACATCATGTCACACATCATGGAAGTTTACTTCTCCAAGACGCCCGGCGCATTTTTCCCGGACAGAATCATGGAAGCAATGCTCAAGACATGCGTGAAGTATGGAACGATTGCTTGCTGCGAGGATCCGAGAAATTATGAAGCGCGCGCCAACCTTTTGTGGACCGCTTCCTGGGGCTGCAACGGCTTCTTTGACTGCGGCAAGATCGGCAGACGCTGGTCTGTGCATCCCATGGAGCATCAGCTCGGCGCATACTATGATGAGACCCACGGCATTGGCATCGCTATCCTGACGCCGCACTGGATGAGATATGTCCTCAATGATGACACCAAGGACATGTTCGCTACCTTCGGCATGAACGTGCTCGGACTTAGCGCAGAGGGCGACACCATGATCACTGCGAAGAAAGCCATCGATACGCTCGAAGAGCTCTTCCGCACATGGGGCATCCCGAAGAATCTCCGCGAGAGCGGGATCGGCATTGACGACAAGTCAAAGTTCGAGATCATGGCGGAAAAGGCGCTCGGCCCTGTGGGAAGAATCAACGCGTTCGTTCCGCTCGACAAGCAGGATGTAATCAACATCTATGACGCAGCCTATTAATTAAATAATATTTCTTGACAGATAAGATGGCAGGATACTAAATACCATTCAGCGTCCGCCCTTACACAGGGCGGACGCTGGAACACTCTGAAAGAAGTTTTTATATGAAACGTCAGTATTGCATCGGAATAGACAGCGGAACGCAGAGCACGCGTGCGATGATGTTCGACTTAAGCGGAGAGTTCGTTTGCGGCGCTACGGTAAAGCACAATCCGCTGATACACGGTTCTGACGGCGGCATCTATATGGATGAGGAGAATCTCTGGACCTCACTTTGTAAAGCAACCCGCGACATGATGTCACAGTTCAAAGGCGATACTGCGGATATCCTCGGAGTTGGCCTTTCGCCCCATAACGGCACGGTGTGCTTTATGAAGAATGACGGGTCGCATTTGATCCATCCGATATGCTATCAGGACTACAGAACCACTACCTTGGATCCCATGCCTGACGATTGCCCCGCGTGGGAGGCATGGCAGCACCTCAGTTCCAGAGCCAACCTGATCAAGAGCGTCGCACCGGACATTTTCGATCGGGTAGAGAAATATGCTTCGGTGGGCGGTTACCTGGGCTTCAAGCTGACGGGTAGTTTTGTTGACACAATCAGCAACACGATCGGCAGTATGCCGCTCGACCGGGAACATTTCTGTTATGAAAAGCGAGATTGGGTCTATGATTGCGTCGGCATGCGAAAGGATCAGCTTTGCGATGCCTTTTTACCCGGCCAGGCCATGGGCGTGATTTCCGCGAAGGCCGCAGAAGAGACCGGACTGCCTGCGGGCATTCCTCTTGTAGCCGGCGCAAGCGATAAGCAGACCGAGGCGTTTGGCGCGGGAGCAGTCCATGATGGAGACGCATTCATCAGTTATGGCACCGAGGCCAATCTTACCTTTGTATCCAATCATTTTTACACCATGACGCGGTCGCATTTCTTTTACAGTCTGCTGAGCGCGGTGCCCTATCAGTGGAATTACACGGTACCCATGGCAAGAGGATACTGGCTGATTACCTGGTTCAAGGAACAGTTTGCGCAGGATCTGATGCAGAGGTCGGAACAGGAAGGCCTGGGACGCTACGGCGCCGAGGATTTCCTCACGGAACAGGCATTGAAGATCCCGGCAGGATGCGAAGGGCTCATGGTGCTTCCGGATTTTCTCGCGCCGAGAGAGCGCCCGCACAGCAGCGGAACCGTGATCGGATTCAGACCGATACACACCAGGGTACATCTGTTTCGCGCGTTCATTGAAGGAATCGCAATGACGCTGCGATTGAATTCGGAATCTCTCAAAGAGAGTATGCCGGGTCTGGCACCCATCAAATCGCTTTATGTGGGCGGAGGTGGATCGCGAAGCGACCTGAGCATGCAGATCACTGCCGATATCTTCGGCGTTCCTGCCACAAGGGCTTGCTACCATGAGACAGGGTCACTAGGCGCAGCGATGTGTGCCGCAATTGGCGCGGGGGCTTTCAGCGGACCCGATGAAGCCGTAAAAATGATCAGCGGCAACACACAGACGTTTGAGCCTGACGAAAAGAATCGGGCGCTGTACGAAGAGAGATACCAGAAAGTCTTCAGAAATCTCTATTCTGCATTATTGCCGACCTTTGAGACGATGGACGAGCTGAAACGTTAAAAATTCTGAAAAGAGGTATTCCCAATGAGATTATCGAGTTATCTGACAAGTATGCCGGCATATAGCCCTGCACCCAATACATGCAAAATCAGACTCAACACAAATGAAAGTCCTTATGATCTTCCGGATAATCTCCGCAAAGAGGTACTCGAGAAGATCGGAGAGATGGCATTCAACCGCTACCCGAATCCCAGAGCGATCCAGCTCCGCGATGCCGCGGCGGCTTTTTACGGCGTTGATCCTTCCATGATCATGCCGGGCAACGGCTCCGGCGAGTGGATCAAGATGCTGGTATCCGATTTGATGGAGCACGGCAGCAAGCTTCTGCTTCTCGACCCCGATTTCTTCATTTACCGCAGGCAGGCGGGATTCGCTGCAATTGAGTCACAGATAGTTTCCAAGGACGCAGACGGTTTCTTCACATTGGAAGGTATTCTGAATACCATAAAGGCTGAAAAGCCGGATCTCTTTATTTTTTCCAATCCCTGCAACCCGACAGGCCAGGGCTTTGACAAAGAGGAAGTGAAGCAGATTATCGCAGCGTGCGGAGACGCTGTTGTGATCGTCGACGAAGCATACAATGACTTTTATGGGGAGAGCATCATCGATTATGCGGTAACCAGAGAAAATGTCATCGTTCTGCGCACCTGCTCAAAGGCAGTCGGCATTGCCTGCGCAAGAGTCGGTTTTGCAATTTCCAATCCGAAGATGATCGATCTCATCAACCATATCAGATCCCCGTACAGCGTAAGCCAGCCTGCACAAATCATCGGTGAGGTAGTGCTGAAAAACAAGAAATATCTGAAAGAGATCACAGCCAAGGTGATCGAAGACAGAGAAATTACGTATCGGCAGCTCGCGGCGCTCGCCGACCAGTATCCTGATATTTTTATCATCACGCCTTCCGTCAGCAATTCCTTCTTCGCACGGTTCAAGAATTCAGAAAAGATTTGCGACGCACTGAAGGAGCGCAGCATATCTGTCCGCAATTTCCCGAAAGCGGCGATCCCCCACACGAGAATTACCGTCGGAACGACCGAAGAAAACAAAGCTTTGGTAGAGGCACTTACCGAAATACTTGCAGATCAGGCAAGATAAAAAGGAGACGAATAAAATGGGTAGTGAAATGATTAAAGGGACAAAAGCAGTTATCATGCTGACGGACAACGATCTCACGGTCGACAATGCCGCAGAATTCTTCAATTCCGCCAAGGACGCGCCGATTCAGAACTGGGGATTCAAGAGCGTTGGTCAGCCGCATGATGTGATGTATGCGCTCGCCGACACGATCAAATCCGCCGGCAAGAACCTGTTCCTGGAGTCGATCACGTATACGGAGGAAGAATATCAATTCCTAGCCGAGTTTTCCAAGAAGGCGGGCGTGGACTGCGTTCTGGGTACGATCTACAATAAGGGCCTTCATGAAGCACTGCGCAATGCAGGCGTTCTGTACTGCCCGTTCATTGCCAAGACACCCGGACTTCCCGCCAGAATTATCAAGAGCAGAGAAGAGATCATGGCGGATCTCAAGGAAGCCATGGACAACGGCGCCGGCGGTGTTTCGATCCCGGCCTATATGCATGATAAGATGAGCGGCAAGGAGATCCTGAGCATGATTCGCAAAGAGACACCGGATTATCCGATTCTCGTAGCTGGTCGTGTCAAGACTTACGAACGCATTGACGAGATGTTCGAGCTGAACACCAGCTTTACGATCGGCGGCGCGCTGTTCAGAGCCGAGCTTACAGAGGGTTCATTCAGCGACAATGTCAATACACTGAGCAATTACATGGAAAAGAGCCGATAAAAGGCGATCTGTTTGCTTTTTACTGAGAGTTTGGCTTGACCGATTCCTAAGAGGCACAGGAGAGAGATTCTGCTGACTCTCACTTTTTTGCCGGGAACGTCGCGCCTATCGTACTTCATGAATGCAGTGATTCGTGAAGTACGAAACCTCTCATTCTTCCGGGACGGCCCTCGATGGATGGCTGCTGCATCTGTCTTGCGACTCCCCCAGTAAATTGCTGCTGCCTTACGCCAGTCGAGAAGGCTGAACCATAATTCTTTTATTATTTCAGGCAACACCGCGCAGAAAAAGGGTGTTGAAAGCAGACGAAATATGATAAAATAGAAGCATGGACAGACAGATGAGATCCTGAATCGGCGCGAGTGCGGACAAAGTGAAAAAAATCCTGGCGCGAAGCAAGCGCAACGTTCCGTAGGGGAAATGGACTGCCATGATTATGCCGTGCTGCTGCAAAGAAGCGCGCGGTAACAAGCCCGGCAAATTGGAACGGCACCTGCCGCAAAGCCCGCACACGCTGTCCGACGAAGCGACGGTTGCCGAAGTGATCGACAGCCGCGCCTTTTCGGACTTTTGTGGCGTGGAAACGCGCAATCAGGTATCGTGGCCCTGAGTCGCTCCGTGTGGGCGAATCTATCGTGTCGATGCGCGATCCAGTGAACGAGCAGACACGAAATGCTTTCGCGAGGTTTGAAAATGAAAAAATACGCCCGTATCAATTATGAAGGAAAAACATGCTTTGCCCGTATGAACGAGGATGAAAAATGGCATCTTCTCGATGGCAATGATCCTGGCTCTTTTTCGGATACCGGCATCATTGTGGAGAACCCAAGCATCCAACGCATTCCCTGTATGCCGACCAAAATCGTTGGGGTCGGGCTGAACTACATGGATATGGAACTGATGCCGGGCGAGAGTTTTCCCAGAAGACCCAAGCTGTATATCAAGCCGCTGTCCGCCATGATCGGAGACGGGGAGGACATCATCCTCTCGCCCATGGTGCATGACCCCAGCAGCGAGGTTGAGCTGGCGGTCGTCATAGGCAGATATTGCTCGCATGTGAGCCAGGAAGATGCACAAAAATATATATGGGGATATCTGCTTGCCAACGATATGACGGCCAGCGACCTTCAAAAGGAAGATGTCGTATGGGGTCGAGCAAAGACCTTTGACACCTTCTGTCCGGTTTCGCAGCACATCATTTCAGAGGTTGATGTATCAGATCTGGAGATTTCGACGAGAATTAATGGGAAGCTTGGCCAGCACGGCTCAACGAAGGACATGCTGAAAAAGATCCCATGGCTCATTTCCTATATTTCCTATGTTTATGCGCTCCAGCCCGGCGACCTGCTGCTTACCGGCACGCCCACAGGATATGGGGATCCGGTCAAGGCAGGCGATCTGCTCGAGATGGAGATCGAAAACATAGGCAAGATGCACAACAGAGTCAAGGCCGCGGATTACATCTGCGAGTTTTGAAATACAATCGAATTATATTTATGGAGGCAGTAAAATGGCAGTCAGAAGAACAGATCTTTATTTGCCGGCAAACAACGCACATATGATAGAGAAGGCACCCACACGCGGCGCCGACGTAATTACGCTTGACCTTGAGGATGCGGTTCCGATGTCCGAGAAAGCCGCGGCCAGAGAAATCGCAAAGAAATGGATTCCCCAGATGCGCAGAAATGGTGCCGAGTCGTGGGTCAGAATCAACGCATGGGATACGGATCTTACCATGGAAGACCTCGATGCAGTGGTGATGGAAGGCCTGGACGGCATCACGCTTCCGAAATGCTCCGGTCCTGATGATGTCAAGCGACTCGACTTCATGCTCACAGATCTTGAGAAGAAGCGCGGTCTCCCCGTAGGCGGTATTAAAATGGCCATTCTCATCGAGACCGCGATTGGCGTCATGTATGTTGACCAGGCGGTATGGTGCTCGGACAGACTTGTAGCAGTCATCTTCGGTGCGGTTGACTACACCCGTGATATGCGTGTTACCAGAACCGACAAGGCGGACGAGCAGAGCTATGCACGAGCAAAAATCGGGGTTGCCGCCAGAGCGGCAGGACTGGTTGCCGAAGACGCTCCTTTCCCGAATTATTCCGATGATGCGGCATTCGAGGCAAATACCCTGAGTGGCGCGCAGCTTGGCTTTGAGGGACGTCAAATTATCCATCCGCGCCAGATACCCATCGCCCACAAGGTATATTCCCCCACGCCCGCGCGCATTGAATGGGCAAAGAAGATCACCAAGGCATTTGAAGAGGAAGGCCTTGCAAAGGGTTCCGCTTCCGTAGGCGTCGATGGGCAGATGATTGATACTCCGGTATACCGCGATGGTCTCAATATTCTCGCAAGAGTAAAGGAAATTGAGGAAAAAGAGGCAACGAAGAAGAACTGATATCTGAACGGGACAGGCGCTTTGGGATGCTGGTCTGAAAATGGGGCGTCATGCAGCGCGTCTGATTATGCTTCTTGCATCAATCTGGGAGGGTGAGATTGAAAAACAGAAACGCAGTGAACGAGGAAACTCTGAAGAAACCGTATATTTGGATGATCGTACTGTGCAGTACGTTCATTGCGTGCTCACTTGGGCTATGTACGAACGCATATGGCGTTTTCTATACGCCGATCAGCCAGGCGCTTGGCGTCAGCCGCAGCAGCATTACGATGCACCAGTCGATTACAAATTTTGCGACAGCATTGGCAAGTCCCTTTGTTGTTCGTTTGCTGAAAAAGGTACATATCAGGGTTTTGACATGTTGTGGCGTTATCATTACCAGTGCGACGTTTTTTTTGATGGCCATTGTGACGAAAACATGGATGCTGAATGTCTTGGGATTATTTAGAGGCATCGGCTGCGCCTGTTTCGCCTTGCCGATCGCCACAACACTGTTGGGAAACTGGTTCCAAAAAAAACTTGGCGTCATCATGGGAATTTCCCTGAGCTTTTCTGGCATTGCTGGGGCGATCTTTAGCCCAATCCTGTCCCATATCATTTTGAATTCCGGTTATCAGACTGCCTCTGTGGTCTGTGCGGCATTTATTCTGTTATCTCTGCTGCCCGGCTGCTTGTTCTTTGTGGAGCTGCATCCGGAGGCAAAGGGCCTGAGGCCGTTTGGAGCGGAAGAGCAATTCCGCAGCGGAGCAGCTGCACAAATGCAGGACAAGCCGGCAGCACCTGTGAAGTACAGCATGGGGATCTTCATTCTCATCGCACTGTTTGCGTTTTTCGCTGCGGCACTCACAGGCATGTCGCAGCATCTGACGGGCTTTTCGGAAAAAATCGGTGTCGGGATTGCGTTTGGCGCAACCATGATTTCTTTTACGATGATCGGGAATGTTTCCGGCAAGTTTTTGGTGGGATGGCTGAGCGATCAAATTGGCCTGTTCTGGGCATTCTCCATCGTCAGTGTCGTCAGCGGGACAGGTGTTTTCTTATTCATCATTGCAGGGCAGAGCATGATCTTGCTGCTGATTGGGTCATTGCTGTTTGGCATGGCATACTCCTTGACGGCCATTGGCGTACCGTCTTTGGTGCGCTATGTCTATGGCAATGCGCAATATGCGGAGCGCTATTCTGCATTTTCGGTGGTGTCAAGCATTTCTTTTTCTGTTTCGGTGGCAGCGCTGGGGTACTTGGTGGAGCTGCCGGCGTTTCGGTTAGGGCTGTGTTTGCCGGTCATCGCGATGTGCGGGGGCTGCCTGTTTATACTACAGTTTATCAAGAGACGCGATCAGAGATACGGTTGAGGATGGTCTCAAGATACTCGTATGAACAAAGAAAATTGAAAAAAGAAGCAACGAAAAAACTGATTTTTGAAAGGGACAGGAAGTAATAATATGGATTATGCACAAGAATCTCTGAAATTGCACTATGAGCTCAAAGGCAAGATTGAGATAAAGGCCAGAGCAGAGGTCAATAGCAAGGAAGCGCTCTCTCTCGCATATACTCCCGGTGTTGCACAACCCTGTCTGGAGATCCAGAAGGATGTCGACAAGAGTTATGATCTCACCCGCAGATGGAATACCGTTGCGGTCATCACGGACGGAACGGCAGTACTCGGACTCGGAGACATCGGACCGGAAGCAGGCATGCCCGTCATGGAAGGGAAATGCGTGCTGTTCAAGGCGTTTGGCGATGTGGATGCGATCCCCCTCTGTGTTCGCAGCAAGGATGTCGATCAGATCGTTCAGACAGTATCCCTGCTTGCCGGATCGTTCGGCGGTGTGAACCTTGAGGATATCTCTGCGCCTCGCTGCTTCGAGATTGAGAAAAAACTCATTGCATGCTGCGACATCCCAATCTTCCACGATGACCAGCACGGCACAGCAGCCATCACACTGGCAGGGCTGATGAATGCGCTCAAGGTAGTCGGCAAGAAGATTGAGGACATCAAGATTGTCACCAGCGGAGCAGGCGCCGCAGGCATTGCGATCATCAAGCTGCTGATCAGCTATGGCCTCAAGAACGTCATTATGACAGATCGCAAGGGCGCAATCTATGAGGGACGTGACGGCCTCAACCCCATCAAGGAGGAGATGGCAAAGATCACCAATCCTGACCACGCTTCAGGTTCACTTGCAGATGTCATCAAGGGAGCTGACGTATTCATTGGTGTTTCCGCGCCTGGTACGCTGACCGGCGATATGATCCGTACCATGGCAAAGGATCCCATTATCTTTGCATGCGCGAACCCCACGCCGGAGATATTCCCCGAGGAGGCCTTAGCCGCAGGAGCAAAGGTGGTATCAACAGGCCGCAGCGATTATCCCAACCAGATCAACAATGTACTCTGCTTCCCGGGCCTGTTCAGAGGTGCGCTCGATGTCAGAGCCAGCCGTATCACCGAGAACATGAAGTTCGCCGCAGCAAAGGCGCTTGCAGGCCTTGTCAGCGATGACGAGCTCAGCGCAGAATACATCATCCCCAAGGCATTCGATCCGCGCGTCAAAGACGCAGTTGCTGCGGCGGTTGCCGAGGCGGCGCGCAAAGATAAGGTTGCGCGGATCTGATCATAAATTTCTGATCCCCGTGACTGCCTGCACCGGCATGGAAGAGCACTATTTTTGAATCCCAAAGGAGGTCCAAATGAAAAATATACTCGGACGTGAAGTTCCGGACTACATTGAAGGTTACGGCAGCGTCAAACATTACGAAGGCGCATTTGCGCAAGCCGGAAAGTCCTCAAAGCGTACGAATGTCCGGATAGACAAGGGATCCGTGATCGGCGAGAGCAAGCTTTGTAAAGACCTCGAGGAAGTTCTGGACAAATTGCCCCTCAGGGACGGCATGACAGTATCCTTCCATCATCATCTGAGAAACGGCGACTTTGTCACGAATCTCGTCATGGAGGCAATCGGGAAACGGGGTTATAATGACATTCATGTTGCCGCTTCCGGTCTCTTTGCCTGCCACGCTCCGCTTGTGCCGCTCATTGAAGATGGCACAATCACCCAGATCTCAGTCAGTACGTTTGGCGCAGGGCCGGTACCGCAGGCAATCTCAGCCGGTAAGATGAAAAAACCGGTGATTCTCCGCAGCCACGGCGGACGACCGAGAGCAATCGAAAACGGCGAGACGCATATCGATATCGCGTTCGTTGCTTCTCCGAGCTGCGACGAAATGGGCAATATCAACGGCAGCCACGGGAAGAGCGCCTGCGGGTGTCTGTCCTATATCTATGCGGATGCGGAATTTGCAGACTACGTCGTCGCCGTAACCGACACGCTGGTACCATATCCCAACACCCCGGTTGAGATCCATCAGAACCTTGTCGACTATGTAGTGCAGGTAGATGCCATCGGGGACCCGGCTGGTATCGCAAGTGGCGCCACCAAGGTCACCGAAGATCCCGCCAAGCTCGCAGTCGCTGAAACAACTGCGGAGCTTCTGGAACAAGCAGGGTATGTTCGTCAGGAAATGAGCTTCCAGACAGGTGCCGGCGGCATCAGTCTCGCGGTCGCTGCCAAGCTCAGAGACAGGATGGTCAGCAAGGGAATCACCGGAAGTTTCGGATCCGGCGGCATCCACGGATACTTCACACGCATGCTGGAGGAGGGATTGCTCCGGGCGCTCTGGAACGTACAGTGCTTCGATATCGAGGCGATCGAGCACCTCGCCAAGAACGACCCCAAGCACCTGATCATGAGCGGCAGCCTTTACGGCAACCCCGAAAACAAGGGCTGCGTGGTGAACAATCTGGATATCATGATACTCGGCGGCTTTGAAGTCGATACGGATTTCAATCTGAATGTCATCACAGGCTCGAACGGTGTGATCATGAGCGCTTCCGGCGGCAATGAAGACTGTGCCGCAGGCAGCAAGATTTCGCTTGTCGTGAGTAATCTCATGAAGAAGGGCAATCGCTGTATCATCAAGGACAGCGTAACCACCATCACCACGCCCGGAGATACGGTGGACGGTATCGTCACCGATCAGGGCATTGCGATCAATCCCCGCCGCACCGACCTCATAGAGAAGCTGAAAGACAGCGGCCTCCCGATTGTCGATATCCATGAGCTTCTCCGGATGGGGGAAGAACTCGGGGCCGCCGTGGATCATCCGAAGATTGGTGAGCGCATCGTCGGCGTCGTCGAATACCGTGACGGAACTGTGATCGATGTGGTACGCCAGGTGCTCTGATTCCAGTTCGAACGGTCGCCTGATCGGTGGGCAACTTGTTGATCCACCGATCAGGCGCACTGCCTTACGACGGTGCAGCGGACAGAGATGCCGGATCAATACTGAAAAAACACATCATGAAAGTAACATTGTGGTTCAAAGGAATGTTGCGTTCATGGTGTGTTTTGTCTATCGGTACTGCGCAGGAAAGTCGTAAAAAAGGGATAGGCGGATCGGCAGCGTCAAGCGTGATACGAGCGGTTGACTTTTCCTGATGTACCATATTGAAAAAGAATTCTTTTGGAGGAAGAAATGAAAGATAATCCAACCAAGTCAGCACTCATCGTCATCGACATGGAGAACGGATTCATCAGCGCGGAATCCGCGCAGTGTATCAAGAACGCAGAAAAGACGATTCCGGCGTGTACAGATGCCGTTCATACTGCCCGCAGCAAAGGAATACCGGTTTTTTTTGTTAAGAGGATCTACAGGAGCAACGGAAGCGATGTGGAAATGACAAGATACGAAGCATGGAAAAACGGCGGACGCGGTATGGGCCCCTCCAGTCGGGGAGCGATCAGCGCAGAAGCACCGGAAGGCCTGCGTCCTGTGGATGGAGACTATACGATCATCAAACCCCGCTGGAGCGCGTTTTTTCATACAGAGCTGGATCTGATCCTCAGAAGACTCCAGATCGAGACGGTCCTCCTGATCGGAACAACCACACCGAACTGCATCAGGACCGCCTGCTACGATGCCAATTCCCTGGAATATGGCGTTGTGATATTGGAAGACTGCTGTTCTTCCCAGACGGAGGAGATACAGCGTGTAAATATGGAAGATATGCGCCGTATGGGTGCTGTGATCTCCAATTCAGAGGAGTTTCGAAATTACAGTGCGGATTTCGTACCCGCGCTCCGCCGCGGCATTTACCAAGAAATGCTGGATTCGGAATATGTTCCAGAGCATTTTGCAAGCGACGGAAAGCATACCGGCTGGTTCGACCGCTGGTAAGCAACAGGAACATCGAAACCAAAAAAACGCGGAACTGTGACCTGAGTGCCAGAGTTCCCGGCTTTTCGGCAAAAAACAACTGCTGTGAAACATTTCTGGCTGCCGGCAGACATTATGTGATATTTTTCTTGACTCTAAATCGACTGGAGATATTATGCTCTAAAGAGCAGGGATAAAAATAAGGAGGTGGATTTACAAAATGAAACGAAACTTATCGGCCGGATTGAATGACTTTAACGGCGCCAAGCTGGATGTGTTCAGCGAAGACAGCCTGAAAGCGTTACATTTGGCGACAATCGAAGTTTTGTCGGAAGT
>JAYFPO010000006.1:0-12372 GCA_034927685.1 Oscillospiraceae bacterium
AATGATATCAGATCCATAAAAGACGAGATTGCGGCGTATGATGAGTCCTTTCAGCAGCAAACGGGATATTTTATGGACGGCATTGCGAAAAGAGTCGCAAATCTGGGTAAAACATCGGGAAAATACCGAACGGCGGTTGTATCTGTTACAGGCGGAATCGGGATCATATCGGGATTCGCGGAAGCCGTATGCGCGATTCTTCAGCACTGCGCCGTTGACGCTTTTGTTACGCAGGCGTGCGACGTAGACGGACTCTATGAAGCGATGACAAACCATGCCGACATGATTTTTATGGCGGATGATGCTAGGTTTGTGGCGTTCGGAGTTTCGACACGCGCGATTGCTGAAAATGGGGAATGTACGGGGGCCGGATTCGCGGAAGCGCTGGTCTGCGCCATGGGAGATAACCGGGAAAAGGTACTGGTGCTGGGCGCGTCTACCGTAGGCAGGGCCGCTGCCGCCTATTTATTGGAAAAGGGGATTCCGGTAGATCTCTATGATACGGACAAGCGCGTATTAGCGGATGCAGAACTGCACGGTGACGGCATGACGAAGCTGGAGAAAGCCCCCGCGCTGAAAGCGTATCGGTATCTCTATGATGCAACGACTTCCGCTGATTTTATTACAGCGGACGATGTCAGCGCCGATACAGTGGTATCCGCGCCGGGAATGCCGCGCGGTATGACAAAAGAAGCTTGCAGGATCGCAACGATGATCCACAACCCCCTGGAGTTGGGCGTTATTACCATGTATTATGAATGCGTCAGGATCATGGAATCACGTGAAAGCGCGTGAAAGAGAGTGTGAGCGCGGATGGAACCAGAAAAAATAAAAAGGTATGTATATAAAAACCAGAGCATATTCGATATGGTCAATACGGTCAAGCTGTGGCCGTCGAGAAGCGGGATCCTGCATGGCGTAAAACAGGTTGTGCATAAGGGCAAAATGATCGAGATCACAACACATTGCGGAGAGACCTTTGTCGTATGGGATTCCAAGAACAGCAGAAGCATCCGGTGGCTCAGAAACCGCTGGTTCCGGAAACCGTGTCCGCATTGTAAGGTTCCCGAATGGAAATTGCAGAAATATTCATCTACCGTTTTTACGGGAGATGCACGAAAGCTGTAGAAGTGGAGGATATATGGAGATCGGTCTGACGTCGGCTCAACAGAATAGGTTGATTGAATTGGGAGAAGATACGGACCATTTATCTGTTCTCTTTTGTGACGCCGAGGAATGCAATCGCTTCTTTCAAAAAACAGAGGAAGCGCTGGTGAAAAAAAACAGAGAAAAGTTATCGGCATTGATGAAAGGCGAAAGACGTCCGTCGCTGTGCGGTCTGGAAGAGACGCTGGCCGCTGCGTTGCGGGAAGAAGGTTTCCTTCAAGTGACAACGCCGATTATTCTATCAAAGAAATTTTTAAACAGGATGACAATCGACGACTCGCATCCGCTTAACGATCAGGTATTCTGGATTGATAAGAACAGCTGTCTTCGTCCCATGCTTGCGCCGAATTTATATGATATCTCTAAAAAACTGATGGCGGTAGCGCCGTTTCCGCTGCGTGTGTTTGAGATTGGGTCATGTTTCAGGAAAGAATCGGAAGGGAAATCCCATTTGAAGGAATTTACCATGCTCAATCTGGTAGAATGGGGATTGAAAGAAGAAGACAGAGTGGAAAGGCTGAAACAGTTGGCAAAGATCACAATGAACGCCGCGGCAATCGCTGATTACCAAATCGTCGAGGAAGATTCTACCGTCTATGGCAAAGGGCTGGACATTGTCGATACGGACGGTTTGGAATTGGCCTCGACATCAATGGGTCCTCATAAGCTTGACGCTGCATGGAAGATATCCTGCACGTGGGTGGGGCTCGGATTTGGATTGGAGAGACTATTGATGTCCAGGGAAAAGTCCAATGGAATTCACAGGTATTCAAAGAGCCTTTCTTATTTGGACGGGGCGTATTTGTCAATTAAATAGTACGGATTATGTTTCTTTGAAAAGGGGGACAAAATATGTATTATGATGAGAAAAACGAAATAAAAAACGGCCTGTACTCGATCGGCGCAATGTCGGAGGTAACGGGCCTGTCAGTCACGGCCATACGATACTACAGCGAGAAGGGATTAATCGTTCCGAGCTATATCGACAAAAGTACCGGATACCGTTATTTTTCCAGCAGGCACGTCTGGAAGCTGGAAATCATTAAAATGTATAAGAAACTGGGTTTTTCTTTGGATGCTATCCTCGAACTGCAGGAAACCAAGCGGCTTGACGTATTGGAGCAGATTATAGACAAAAGCGAGCAGAGCGTACAAAAAAAAATAGAGGAGTACAAGGAAACGCTCGTAAATCTGAACTGGCTAAAAGAGCAATGCAATGTTTTCCGGCAGGCAAAGCCGGAAGACGGCTTCGTGATTCGACACATTCCGGAGCGAAAAGTTTTATATATGACGGCCAAATCCGATTCCGACATATGGGATTTGGCCATGCTTCACCAGAAGAAGATCACAAAAGAGCTGCAAGTGCAGAGAACCATTCAGAGATGTTACGGTTATGTTTTGAAAGACGACTTCCTGCAGCAGGGAGAACTGAAAATCGAAGGAGAGTATATTAATCTCGGCAGCTATTATTCCTGCAAAGAAGAAGATCTGAAGATACTGCCGGCGGGAAATTATCTGTGTTCGAGAAAGACCTTCGCCGAATGGAACCAGAAAGAGTGGATCCAAAGAGTATTGGAGCGGGTTAAAATGCTGAAAATCGAGCCGGATATTATGGTATTTGAGGAAGTGTCGTTGTATTTGTTGAGTTTGGAAGATACGATTTACGAACTTCAGATTCGAATATCGGAATAGAATATGAGCATTTTTATCGGCGGTCAGATGGGACCGCCGATATTTTTTGCAGTAAACTTCCCGGTCAGCTTTGAAAAGGAGAAGGTACCATTCATGGCTCAAAGTCGAAAGGCATAAAAAGAGACAAGGTTTGAAACCTCTGTTGGTAATGAAAGCAACCACGTAAGCCTTCCGAAAGGAGACAGAAAACCATGTCCGCGGAGATTGTACGGTTGAGTCAAGTACTATTGCAAAATTGTTTCCGGCTCGGACAAATTGGAAGCATGCCTCGGGGATATTTTTGATTTTCTGACGAATGCATTGGTCATTTACGCGAGCGAACTGGCGGCTGAAAACCAAAAGAACGTTTCGTAGCATTTTTGGACGGTGACTTATGCAGCCTGAACTCCGCCGGCCGTCCCTCCTGGGCGATCAACGTGCAAGTAATATTTGTAAGTAATCTCGTATATAGAATGAGATAAATGGAAGAAATAGAGGATTGCCGGAATATATGGCGATATCTGGAAGCTGTTTTGTAAAATGAAAAGGTGTAGAGCAAAGACCGTTTCGTTTTTTGTTTTTCATATTTTGGGAGAATTTTCCTAGTTTTTGCCACAGTTATTTATGCGATTACCATAAATAGTGAGAGGAGTGGATCTTAAATGATACACGAGCGGAATATGTCAGTTTTTTGTGCGAAGGGATATTGACTCTCGAGTTGCATGAGAGCTTAATATATCTATACAGAGTATTTGTTAATCAAAAAATGAGGGTTCAAAAAATAGCAACTCATAGATGATGTTGTGAACCGACCAAAGTTATGAAAGTTGTGCATGAGGCTTCCGTCACGAAGGTGCGGTCTGAATGCGATGCGCGGGGCATCCTACTCTTGGGAAATGGACATGGCAGGCGGCTGGTTTGGTTTGCGATTTCACCCGGCTCCCACATAGATTGGTCTTTTTGTGGTTACGGTATGGGAAGTGCAGAGGATGCGGGCACAGAGGCTATCCGCCGACCTCGGATCATCGCGCGAGTCGCCTCGCCGCCGAGCGAACAAGAAAAGTGAGTCTTTCCGGTTCCGCCGAGAAATATGACAGTATGAACACCGTAATATAGGAGACCGGGGAAAGCCGGAAGATTTGGGCCGTGCCCAGCTGGCACGCAGGACGGCAAAATAGAGCCGCAATGCCGGCTCCGGGAATGGAATGCCCCCGCATTTTTGACAACGCGATCCCACTGCATTGCTTTTTCGGCAGGATCGTTCAGCATCAACCAGCATAGAGAAATGATCGTTAAAGAGAAAGATCATTGGTATTGAGAAGCCCCAGTTGCATAGAGAAGACCGCGGTTGTGACACCCCGGTTCATCTCGAAGTGATTGGAAACGGTTTCGCTCATAATCTTACTTGTCCTTGCTATTGTACTCAGCGCCACAGCGATCCAGGTCAAGACTACGCCTACGGAACGTTCGACGAAAGCCTTGGTTTTCGGTGCGCGGAGGTAACCTCTGCATTGGTCAGGCTTTTTAGCCGCGGGATTTCCTTGCGGCTTTGTCATTAAAATGCCTCCTGTAAATGGTTTACATTTTGCGACGCAAACCATGATGCAGAGGTCTTTACGGGATGCACCATCCGTTCGGAATCGATGCACCATTTGACCGGTCGAGATTCAGTCTGCTTTCACTCCACTCCTTTTTTCTGCGCGGTGTTGCCATTAATAATCTTAAAAACAGGATGAAATACCATGGAAAATTAGAAGTAAAAGCGAGATCTAAATAAGGGACCAGTGCATTGCCGCGTATTAGAGAGCCATAGACAGAGGGCCATTTCCTTTTGGAATGTATTGCATTGATCATTGCAGGAGTACGGAAGAGAGCAGATTGTTTTACGAGTATTTATCCATGAACTTTGTGAATTATGCTAGAATTAGTGGTTGATTCAATGTTCGGTTCGCTGCAGAATTATAGAGGGATGTAAGACGCAGCATTCGAAACTTCTGACAGTAAGTCGTTTCGTAAATGAGAACAATTGCGCTGCGCTATGGAGCAGCACAGTGTCCTGTTTATGATAAAATGGAAGGAAAGATACGAAGTATGGAAAATGATTACATGGTAGAAATGCGGCACATCACGAAATCATTTGGAAAGCTTGTCGCCAACAATGACGTATCACTGAAAATTAGGAAGAGTGAGATTCACGCTTTACTGGGTGAGAATGGCGCTGGCAAATCCACGTTGATGAATGTGCTGTATGGTCTCTATGGTAAAGATGAAGGCACCATCCTCTGGGAGGGGCAGGAAGTCTCCATCAAAGACCCGGACGAGGCGATCAAGTTAGGGATTGGAATGATCCACCAACATTTCATGCTGGTTAAGAAGTTTACCGTATTGGAAAACGTAACTTTGGGCATGAAGGAAGGAAAGTGGATTGAAATCCCTGTTGACAAGATCCGTGCAAAAATCATGGAACTGTCTGATTTGTATGGATTGAACATCAAGCCGGACGCCAGAATTGAGAATCTGACTGTTGGCGAGCAGCAGAGAGTGGAAATCGTCAAGGCACTTTACCGAAACTCCAGACTGCTGATCATGGATGAGCCGACAGCGGTACTGACACCCCAGGAAGTATCCAAACTGTTTGAGGTGCTCCACAAGCTGAAGGCAGAGGGAAAGTCAGTCCTCTTCATCAGCCATAAGCTGCCTGAGGTTCTGGAAATCAGTGATACGATCTCCATTATGAGAGATGGCTGCATGGTCGAGGAAATGGACAACCATCCTGACTTGAATGAACGGCAGCTTGCGAGCGCTATGGTAGGCCGTGAAATTCTTCTGGATATCGATAAAAGCGAGTATCATCCTGGAGATGTCGTCCTGAAGCTGACAGGCGCCGGCTGTGATGGCATGAATATCTCCTGCGGCGTGAAGGACTTCTCACTCGAGGTTCACAGAGGAGAGATCGTGGGTCTGGCAGGTGTGGATGGCAATGGACAGACAGACCTGTCCGAGTTGATTATGGGTCTGCGCAAGCTGACAACAGGCAAGATCGAGTTTCTTGGACAGGACATCAGCAACTTGACAACCAAACAGAGAAGAGAACTTTCTTTGGGATATATTCCTGCCGATAGAATGAATTCAGCAATGGTTGGAGAACTGTCTTTGAAGATGAATATGGCGCTCAACAAGCCGGATCAGGCGCCCTTCGGAAGCAAATGGGCAATCAACCAGAAAGCTACCAGCAAATACACGCTGGAAAAAATGAAGGAATTCAATGTCGTTGCGGTCAGCGATGAGGAACCTGCAAAGAACTTGAGCGGCGGCAATCAGCAGAAACTAGTTCTGGCCCGCGAGGTTGGAGAAAAGGTTGATTTGATTATCGCGGTGTATCCGACCAGAGGCTTGGATATTGATGCAACACACTTTGTGTTTGATACCATGCTAAAAGCAAGGGACAATGGAACCGCAGTCTTGTATATCTCGACGGAGCTGGAAGAAGTCCTGCAGTTAAGCGATCGGATCGGCGTTCTTTATGAGGGCGGCCTGAACGGAATCATGCCTGGTAAGCGTGCCGATGTCACAACGATCGGACTTTTGATGGCAGGTAAGAAAGCTGAGGTGTTAAGCGAATGAAGAAGGAAAAGACGGCGAAGAAGTTAGACGGCGCGGCGGTTGTAAAAATCGCTTTTCGCCTGAGTCCGGTGATCGGCGCGATCGTAGGTCTGATCATTGCGGCATTGTTTCTACTGCTGTGGAACGTCAACCCGTGGCAGTTCTTTGCTGAGTTGGTAACGGGCGCTTTAGGAAGCGCGAAAGCAATCGGGAATACGCTAAACCGTGCAACGCCCTATATGATCATTGGCGTCGCCACCGCAATTGCATACGAATGCGGTTCCATGAACATGGGCCAGGAGGGCCAGGTGTTTATGGGTGGTCTCGGAGCTGCGATCGTGGCGCTTGCGTTTCCAAATCTTCCGGCAATCATTGCAATTCCCTTTGCACTGCTTGGAGGTATGGTATTCGGAGCCCTGTACATCAGCATTCCTGTGATCTTCCGCTTAACGAAGGGCATTAACGAGGTGCTGATCACGCTGATCATGAACTACGTCGCGACCCTGATTGTAAGCGCAATGGTCATTGGACCTTTGGCGTGCACTGGCAGTTCCAGCTATCCGCATACAGATGATTTCGGCGCTGCCTATATACTGACAAACTGGAAGAACATCGGGCATTTGCATGCCGGTATTTTCATTGCGCTGGTGGTCGTTATTCTGGGAATCTACTTCTTCTGGGTAAATCCGATGGGATTAAGGCTTCGCATTGCAGGCTTTTCTCCGATGGCCAGCCGTACCGCAGGCATCAGTCCTACCAAGGTTTTTGCCATTGGCATGCTCCTGAACGGCGCATTTTGTGGTTTGGCCGGCGGCGTGGAGCTGCTTGGCAGATACAATAACCTCCGCGGGTCCTATGCAGATGGCATCGGTTGGGATTCCCTGATCGTGGCACTGCTCGCAGGACTGAACCCGAAGGGCGTTCTTCCCGCAGCGTTGTTCTTCGGAGCGCTGTATACCGGAATTAATTCCATGCAGAGAACGCTGGGCGTTCCCAGTGCGCTGCTTTCTCTGATCAAGGGCTGTATCATGGTATTTATCATGACAGGTACCGCGATCCAGAAATACCATAAGTTCAAGGCGAAGAAACTCGAAAAGAAAGAAGTATAAGGGGGGACAGAGATTATGAGTAGTATCATACTTTATTTTAATTCTGCACTAATTTTGTCGGCTCCGATTCTTCTGGTGGCAATCGGTGTATGTTTCTCAGAGAAAGCGGGCGTATACGCCATGAACTCCGATTCCAGCATGCTGGGCGCCTGCTTCGTCAGCGTTTTGGTTATGCTGGGAACTGGAAATGCGGCGCTTTCCATCTTGGGAGGAATCATTGCCGGCGGGCTGATTGCCGCTCTATTCTCAATTTTCTCCGTGCGGATCGGTGCAAACCAGTGCTTGATTGGCCTGGCATTTAACTTTATGGTGATTGGCCTTACAAGTTCTTTGCTGAGACTTTTCTGGAGCACTGGAGGAATTCCGCAGTTCGATAAGCTGCTGGACGTACCCATTCCGGGCCTGAGCAAAATTCCATTTATCGGTGAGATTCTATTCGATCAGCCGATTATGATGTACCTGCTGTATATCATTATTCCGATCAGCTGGTGGGTACTGTTTAAGAGCACATGGGGTCTGAAACTCCGTGCAGTAGGCGAGAATCCGAGTTGTGCGGATACCGTCGGTATTAAGGTCTTAAAGACGCGGACCATTGCCGTTATCGTTGGCGGACTCTTCTCCGGCTGCGGCGGTGCGGTACTCGCCATTCAGCAGGTCGGAACCTTTACCGAAGAGATGACGGGCGCAAGGGCTTGGATGGGTATTATTTCCGCATACTTCGGTGGCTGGAGCCCGATTGGGGCGACCGGCGCAGCATTGGTCTTTGGTCTGGCGGAGGCGCTGGAGAAGAGGATTCAACTGATGACCTTTATCAATCTCTCATCCTATGTGGTCCAGATGTTCCCTTATATCGCCGCTGTGATCGTAATTGTTATGACAGGCAGAAACCGCAGACATCCGGCTGCAATGGCCAGATACTATCAGAAGCAGTAATTCTTTCAAAACCATATTCTTCCATAATTCGGTGTGACGCGCTTTATAATTATAAAGAATTCCGTATTTATGCGGATTCTTATAAAAAATTGTTCATTAAGAAAGGAAGAAAGACAATGAAAAGAAAAGCATTAAGTTTCCTGATCTGTTTAGCACTTGTTGGTAGCCTTGTCCTTAGTGGATGCGGAGCGAGTACAGGGACCAGCTCCACAGCAGAAACCACCACTCCAGCTGCAACGGAGGCTGCGGCAGAAACCACAGCAGCAACCAAAACAGAGACCACAGCAGAGACTACTGCGGCCACGGCAACAGACGTTGATTATACAGCCGCGAAAGTAGCGTTCGTTCTTCCCGGCAGCGCAAATGATGGTAGCTTTAACACCAAAGGCTACAAGGCTATGCTTCATCTTCAGGAGCTCGGCTGCGATTGCACGTATTCCGAGAACGTATCTACAGATGAGCAGTTGGAAGCAATCCGCGATTATGCTGAGCTTGGCTACAACGTAATCATTGGCTGGGGTTCACAGTACGATGATGACATGGTGACCGTTGCAGCGGAGTATCCGGAAATCCAGTTCTGTATTGCTTCCGGTACTTCCGGAAATGACACCAATCTGACCTCGGTTTATGTCTCTGGCGCACACCTTGGCTATGGTTACGGTTATCTTTCCGCATTGGTTTCCAAGTCCAATAAGGTTGCATTCATCGGCGCAAACCAAGGCAACCAGGCATACACGGATGAGGTTTGCGGCTTCATCGCGGGCGCGAAGGCCTGCAACCCCGACATCGAAGTTACCATTCTCTATGTGGCTGATTACTCCGACGTCGCTGAGGCACAGGAGACCGCGAAACTCTGCGTAGAAAATGGCTGCGATGTCATGTTTGCTGATATCTCAGAGGGCTACTATGGCATGCTGGATGTTGCAATGGAGAACGGCATCTACACATTTGGTAGAAATGCCGACAATATTGCGAGCTATCCTACAGGATGTATCGCATATATCGAGAACAACTGGGGCACCAAGATGGAAGACGTTGTCACGAATTATCTGACAAAGGGCTTGCTGCACGGTGTTACTGAGGTTGGCTTTGGTACTGTGGTCAGAGGCTGGGATTATCATTATGACACGGATCATGAGTTTAACCCGGACCTGATCACCGATGAGATGGCGGCTAAATTCCAGACGAACGTTATTGAGAAGATCACAAAAGAGGGATATACTCACAACTACACTGCCGCGGATGCTAACCCTGGCGTATATTAAGTTTAAACTCCAAAATGTAGTGGTGTAAGCGAGTGTAGCTTGCAGAAATCGCTGCCAGTACCAGAGGTAACTCTGGTGCTGGCAGCACTGCCACTAAAAATCAGAAGCAGGGAATCGATCAAATCCTCTGCTGAGAGACCCGTCGAGTAGAGTGTGATCCGGCGGCTATGAGCAATATGGGTACGGCAGGGTCATAATGCGGGTTTGAGATGCTGAGAAGCTAGTCAGAATCCGAATCTGCGCTGAAATAATATGGGGAAATATGTTGAACTATATTCTGTTGCCCACATATCTGTGGGATGGTATTTCGGAAAGACCGGAATCGGGGATCTGCTTACTGGTTGAAGGCGAGAAGATTGTCCGGAAGGGAACCTTACAACAGTGCCTTTCGCAGGCACCTGACGCTGTAGTGATTCGGGGCGATTATCTCGTCCTTCCCGGGTTTATTGATGCGCACGACCATGGGAGAGGAATCTCTCCAACAGGGTTTGGTGTGCCTGACGCACCGCTGGAAATGTGGGTGCAGGATCTGTGGAAGATTCCTGCGGTTAATCACGATACCGCAACATATTTTGATGGACTTCGGCTGCTGTCCTCCGGTGTCACGACCGTGCTCCACAGCCATAACCCGAACAATTTTAACCGCCTGTATGAGGAAGTTGTGTCTGCAGCGAGAGGCTATCTGGATGCAGGGATCCGGTGTATCCTGTGCCCGCTTTATCTGGACCAGAATAAGGGAGTTTACGCGCATAGAGAGGAGTTTATCAGCTCACTTCCTGAGGAGATCGGGAAGGCCTTTCGAGCGGGGATCCACGACAAGATTTTTGATGTGGATACTTATCTAGCGCTGATGGATTCTTTGAGAGATACCTTTTGTAGAGAGATTTCGGACGGGCTTGTTGAACTTCAACTTCATCCGAATGGCGGACAATGGTGTTCGGATGATGCACTGTTGCGCATGAAGGAATACGCGCTTGCGCATGGAATGAAAATCCACATGCATCTTTTGGAGACAAGATACCAGGCGATCTATGCACAAAAAGAATGGGGCTGCAGCTTCATTGAACACTACGAAAAAATCGGATTCCTGGGGCCATGGCTAAGCTGCGCACATATGATCTGGCTCAGCGATACGGATCAGAAGCTTCTGAGGCAGTATGATGTGCTTCCCATTAACAACCCCTCCTCAAATATCCGGCTTAGAAGCGGGGTCTTTCCGCTGCGTGAGCTGATCGAAAAAGAAATCCCTGTGGCGCTTGGTCTCGATGGCTGCGCATTTGACGATGACCAGGATTATCTCCGCGAGATGCGGACCGCTTTCTACAATATCGAACGTGTTGGCGCAGGAAGCGTAATTGAGAATATTGTTCCCTTGAAAATGGCAACTGTATGGGGTAGTCGGATCACCGATGGTCGACTTTCACCCGGAACGCTCACCGAGGGTGTGGATGCGGATTTCGTGTGCATCTCCATGAAGGAGCTTCGCCGACCTTATGCGGATGATTTTGCAGATGTGATTGATCTGCTGCTGCACCGCGGACGGCGGGAAGTTGTACAGATGACCTATGTAAAGGGAAAGAAAATATACGATAAAGAAGAATCTCAGGGTAGACTTCGGGAAGCGGAAGCTGCACTCACAGATGAGATTCGCAAGCTTCGACAGACAACTCCCTGTAAGGAGATCTTGTGGAAGAAAGAACTGCTTTCCAGAATCGAAGACTTTTATAAAGGGTGGGAAACGGAATATGAAAATTACAGTGATTGCACCAATTGCACTGAAAAGAAAATCCACATATGAATCAAAGCCGTGCTGTGAGGCACTCCCCTGTGAGTTTGAGTTCGTCTTTATTGACAAAGGCCCGATGCTGATGCTGAATGCATACGATCAGGCGTTTGCCTCTCCCGGTGTGGTTTTAAAAGCGCAGGAGGCAGAGGCAAACGGTGCTGATGCGATTATTATCAATTGCACCGCCGATACCGCGCTCCACGCTTGCCGTGAGGCAGTCTCCATTCCTGTGATCGGCGTCGCTGAAAGTACGTTTCTGTTTTCCGCGCAGTTTACAGATCAGATTGCAGTTCTTACTTTTTCTGACCGCATTAACGGACGTTTTTATGATATCGCAAGAAATCTGGGCATGAGCCATCGGCTTACCTGCTCGCGCACGGTGTCGCTTCCGGAGGGAAGCAACAAAGGAAAAGATGATGTCGTGAACGCTCTGTATGAGAACATCAAGGACATATATGATCACACGCGCTGTGATAGTTTTATGCTGGGCTGCAGTGATTTTGAAGGCATGGGTTACATGATGGGTTGTCCCGGAGTCGCAGGTATTGATGAAGGGTTGCGGGTGAAGCTTGCAGAAAACAATCTCAAGGTAAACCTGTACAAGCCCTTTGATGTGGCTGTGAATCAGGCATTTATGGCCGTGTTGATCCATGCGCAAAGCAGTCGGAAGACGTATCCGGCGCCGCACACAATATATAGCGAATAGTACTAAGTTTGTGCCGGCGGCGGGGGTTATGGCCAAAACGCTCCTTACACAGTAACGTTCGTCTCCGGCACAGCAGCTTAGGTATTATTATATACGGTTTAATCAAAAGAAGGGAAGAAACATTATGAAGCA
>JAYFPO010000001.1:0-5184 GCA_034927685.1 Oscillospiraceae bacterium
TTGCCGGGGCTTTGTTTATCAGTGAGAGTACTGTAAAAACACATGCAAGGAACATTTTTTCAAAATATGATGTAGGTAGTCGGGCAGAACTCATAAGCACCCTGCTGAAGAATCAAACGATTGAATGATACATAAAACCACATAAATACAGGGTTTTACTGGCCTCTCATACTAAAGGATGAGAGGCTTTTTCTGCAAATTCATCCTTTCGAACGATGCTTTTTAAGGCATCTTTCCCTAAAATTTATACTGGAGGGAGGTATGGTGCAAATGAAATCAATCCGCAAACGACGTAATGGATATGTCTTATTATTCGCAGCCAGTATTTGTTTGGCGGTGTGGTCCGGCATGGCATTTTCGCTGGAAGCGGCACTCGCCTTTGGAGCTATCAGCCTTATCTCTCTCCTGTTATTGTTGAGGCAGAGTCGTCTGCTCTATGACGCAACACTCATTTGGGATAATCGCATCCTTGCGGTGCCATCTGCTCTCATCTCCATGCCGAGCCGCCAAATGAAAAAAGACACCGGGGAAACTGTAGTATCTACCTTTGGTATCCTCATCGGCAGTGATATTTACCGGTGGGGTCTCGACGGGGTACATGGCGTGCGCCTGAGCGCCGTTCAAATTGATAAGGAGCGGATGTACCTGACCTTTGGCGATAAGGATCAGACCATGCGGGTAGAGCTGCTGCACGGCATTACCGAACGAAAGGCGGTACTGGGTGTCAAAGAAAAATTCTGGCATGAAACCGGTGTAACGGTACTTGTCACCGGATGGTAACATACAAAATGCGATGAAATAAGGAGTGATTTTTATGGGCAAATTCTGCACAAGCTGCGGTACGGCTTTGAATGAGAGCGCAAAATTTTGTACGAAGTGCGGAACAAGTGTTGCGAAAATTAACCAAACGACAGGAGACCGCGAACCCGCACAAAGGAATACCGAATTCCAAGGCGATATTTTGAAGGCAATGAACAACGAAAAGGAGAAAGCACTGACAGACGAAGCTTTGGATAATACTCCGTCGCATAGTCCGACAGGAATGGGGAAATTCATCAAGGAATATATCCATCATTCACTGGCATTACTGAAAGACCCCAAACAGATGCTGCCGACAATTGTGCTGGGAATTGTCTGGCTGGCGCTTGCACTGCTTAGGTCTTTCGGAATCAATCCGCTTCCGGTACGCATTCTCAGCTTCCTTACCTTCGCGCAAGGCGGGATGTTCGGCGGTGTATTCGGCGCTGTGGGCGGAATTTTGGGCAAGGTGGTGGTCGCTGCCTTTCTGAACGCCGCTATTGTGCCGCTGTTTCAAAAAAAAGCGCCGTTTTCGGGGATAGGCAGCGGTATCAAGGGCTTTTTCGGCGGGATTGCCGTTAAGAGCATAACCGCTGTTGCCCCGCTTTTAGGCGGAGTAGGTGCTTCTTTGCTGCTGTATGCTTTTATGAACAGCAATCAATCACTGCAAAACAGCATGGTGGGCATTATCGCCTTTGTAATGCTGTTGCAAAACCTTGGCAGGCAGGGCGGGTTTTTATGGGGGCTTGCTTTTTCGGCTGCAAACAGCCTTTCCAAGGGGAGAACGCCGTCCTACATAGTGGTCACGCGCTGCATAAGCGGCATGACGCTGGGGTTTGCTCTCGGTGTGGCGCTGTCGGCTATGGGGCTGCGCTGGTGTGCGTGGCTCGGTGTGCTGCTGTTGATTGCCGCTTTGATATTCGTCATTGTCTCAAAAGGCAAAAAGGAGGTGTCAGCGGGATGAAAAAGACCATGAATAAACTATTTGCAATTCTGATAATGATTTTCTGTTGTGCGCTGCTTTTTCCCGTGACAGCCATGACAGAAGAAATAGTCGAAGAACCAATCGCATTGCCGGAAACTATGCGAATTATACGACAGGTGTTCAGTGATTCCGGTGAATTAGAACCGGAAGATATCAAAATAACATCTCATGAAGACGGGCGATTTTCTTTTGAATATCCTGCCAAAAACATATCTGATATGCATGGTTGGGGCGATGATTATTCCATAACATCATTCCGTGTTGAAGGAACAGCTTATTACAGAATGGACAAGGAAATGGAGCGCAAATTTGGCGCAACCGACAGTAGATGGATTGTGGGAGAGTTTTCGGTACCGGATGCGATTGTCTATACCATCCTGACACCGTCAGTCACGGAAAGCTATTCCAACATCAGCAAGTTTAGCATTACTCCTTATGGAGGTTCTTTTGAGACAACGAGCTACGACGAGGATGACTTGGAGCACTCTGTTTTATTCAAGTTGCAATTTCATTGTACCAGAACCGATACCGTTTATGATGAGGAGGGTGGTAGCACAACAACGGAAAGTACATACGACGACAATTGGATTTTTGAAATGAAGACAGTCGGATTTGTCGACCCGTATCCAATGAAAAATGACGGCAATAAAGGCAAGGGAACAGGCAACCCGACAGATAAAACAAGCGACGATTCCGCGACTGATGACACCGGCTTTGCCGACCCATTGGAAACGCTGGTCATCAGCATCCTTGCGATCCTGATTTCCATCTTGTTCGGCAATACGGGCGGCTTTATCCCGACTGTACCCGTAAGGACAGGCGGCGTACCGGATCCCTCACCTGCGGGCAGCGGTCTGAGCCGTTGGATGCGCTTTGACGGCGACGAAGATATTGAGTCCACCGACCCTGTAAATGGGCAAAATCGTACCTTTGTAAAAAACGGCGACGGCACCTATACTGACCCTGTCAGCGGCGCGACCTATACCCCCGAGGAGCTTTCCGAACAGCTTGAGCACCGCGCGGATAATGCCGGCACCATCCGGCAGGACGAAGCGCAGTTCAGGCAAAATGTCAGCGAGGATTCTCAGCGCAACCAGGAGCGCAGTGACGAGAGCCGTCAGCTTGAGAAGGACTTGCAGCGTGAGCGGCAAGAGCGAAGCCGCAAGGAGAAGGTTGAGCGCGTTGCCACCGACCTTGGCATGAGCGGCGCCAGCGAAAAGCAGGTTATAGATTAGCTTAAACGACGCATGGAAAGAGACGAGGAGTACCGTCAGAAGATGCACGATTACGCCCAGCGCAGAGATACAGCCGTCGATATTCTCGAAGCTACCGTGGAGATTGCCGATTACACGATGGCGGCAGGCGAGGCGATCGTTCCAGGCGGAAAGGGCGTGTCCGCCACCTATAAGGGAATCAAAAATATCGGCTCCACCATGATGGAAAAGGGTGCAAGCTGGGGCTCCTTTACAGAGGGTGCAATCAAGGGCGGCACCGAAGCCGCAACCACCGTTATGGATGCGGGTATCGGCAAGGCGGCTACAGCCTTTGGCGGTACGGTTGCGGGCGAGGTTGCAGAGGCTGTCAACGACGGCGGCGATTTGACCGAGGCGCTGGCCGCGGGCGCGGTAAAAGGAACGCTCAATGCTGCCAGCGGCGCAGTCGGCGACGCCTACGGCGATGCCGTCGGCGGTACCTACGGTGAGATGCTTGGCAAAGACAGCACGATAAAGAATGTGGCAGAAACCGCCGGGAAGCTTGGCGAAGTCGGCTTTGAAAAAAACGTCACAGGAGCCGTTGGGGATAACCTGAACGGAGAGAACAAATGATGGAGGTAGTATCATGAAAAAGCTTATGTCTTTATTTCTGGCGCTTATTATGATTTTCACCCTTGCCAGCTGCGGTGGTAGAACAGAAGAAAACACCACGGTATCCCTTCCCACAGTAGCCGCAGAACGTGCCGCCGTGGAACAGGCGGGCGCGATAGCGACTCAGCAGTACATTATCGCCCGGCTCAAAACTGAGGCGCTGATTGAGTATGACATTGAAAACGGCAGTATTGACGAGCTGAAAGCTATGACTGACGACACGCTGGAGGCATGGCGGCTCTGTGAGCTGGCTAGTGTCCAAGCAGCGGAATTGGCAGATTATGCTCAAAGTCTGCGCAGCTTTGCGTCTACGCAGGCGGCAACCGTGTCCTATACATCATCAAGCCCTGCGAGGATTGGGCTATTTACTATGGTGGCCTACGCTGCCGAGGAAAACGCCGCCGTAAAATGGGCAAAAGAGCTGACCGAAAAATACGACTCCTACCCCGCGGGGCAAAAGGTGAAGCAACTGGCCGAGAATCTGGGTACAGACGCGAAAAAGGCTTACGCCCAACTTAAAATGGCGCAAAACATTCTGGAGGGCGAAGCCTATTCTGCCGAAGGCGATACGATGCAGAGCTTCGAAAACGCGGCCATGGCGACTAAAACCGTCTGCAAGACCGGACTCTACATCGGCGGCGTGGTGGCTGGCGGCGGCGTGGCCAACGGCATTTTGGAAGCTGGCGGCATGATTATCGGCGGCGTTGATACCATTGTGGACATCGCCTCCACAGGCAGCACCATCATCTGCGGCGAGAACAGCAAAATCACCATGGCGGCGGATGACTTCAAGGATTTTATGGGCCCCATTTCCTCCGCAGCCGGAGGCGTAAACGTGCTGACCGGCGGGATAAAATTTGCCGGCGATGCGGCGGATAAGATTGGCAGTATCGACAAGCTGTCCTATATCGGAGAGAGCCTGCTTGATCTTGTCCGTGACGGCAAGATAATGGGCGGGCTCATCACCGTGGGCGAGAACGGCGAGACCACCGTCACCATGACCGAGATCGATGTGGAGGGCAAGACCCCGGAGGAGATCGAGAAAGAGCTTGAAAATGCCGGCCTCTCTCTGCCGCAGGACGAGGAGGCAAAAACCGCCGCGGAGCTGGCGGAGGAATTGGAGGAGGAATACTATTACACGGAAGAAGAACTGAATGAGGTCATAGAAAGCCTGCGCAATCTGCTCTACGATATGTTCCTGAATCCCGAGAAGGAACCCTCGGAAACGCCGCCCACTCAGGAGCCGCCCGAAGAATCTGCCGTTCCCCCGGTGGTAAGCGGCGGGCTTTCCATAGATGAAGTTGTGGGGTCATACCATGTGGCGCTGATTGGAACTGATACTGAGGGCACATGGCTTCTCGCAAAAAAAGGTGATAGCCAGATAGTAGATGAAACCGGTGATATGGTCTACGATTATGATCCCAAAACAGGTATCGCTACCTCGTCATATGAGAATGAAGCAGGCAAAGGGACGACGGAGCTAATATTCACCGCTGAGGATGGCAAAATCAGTCTGTCCGGTTCTTGGAGATATTC
>JAYFPO010000026.1:0-1632 GCA_034927685.1 Oscillospiraceae bacterium
AAAGTATAAGAGCCATCCTTATCCAACATTGAGATGTTTGCGTATAGTCCACCTTCTGTCTCCACACAGAAAAACAACATTCCCTGATTGTTTTGCGGCAGCCCATATACCATTCCTTGGATCCGTACAATTTTTCCTGTGTAATTACCAGCAGAACCCAATATAACATCTGCATCCTCATCTTCCGGCGTTGTATCTTCCGGCACAACATATCCTTTTTGAGCCCCATCTTCTGTTCCCTGAATATCAATATCTGCAGGATCAACCGTTTCTTGTGGCGACACAGATTCAGTTGCACTCGGCGCATGTGATCCATCCTGTGCAGGTATGTTCTGATCCGCTCCACAGGCACACAACCCCAATATCATAACCGTCATCAGTATAACAATAAATTTTTTTTGTTTTTTCACATCATTTATCTCCAGGTAATACATTTCAGTTAGCCCATTCTGAACTGTCGCATCATCTGCACTCGGGCTTGCACTCGGGCTCGGGCTTGCACTCGGGCTCGGGCTTGCGCTCGGGCTCGGGCTTGCGCTCGGGCTCGGACTTGCGCTCGGGCTCGGACTTGCGCTCGGGCTCGGACTTGCGCTCGGGCTCGGGCTTGCGCTCGGATCTATTGTATTGTCCGCCAGCTCTAATTCCATGCCAGCCATTTTTACAGCGGGTGTATTTAAAAGCTTTGTTATAATGGACATCATATTATTACCATATGACGGATCCGTTGCCCATTTTCCAGATAATAACTGCACAGATGGTGCGCAACCTCTGGTCACATAGCCAAATCTATCATATTCCGGCGCGCTGGCCAAATTTCGATTATCCGTACAAGCATATGCTTTTAAATGCTGCACTTGCGATAAAATACCATTATCGACAGTTGTAAATTGAATGCCCATTTCTTTCCCCTCCGCACTGTAAATATAGTTCGGATTCCATTTTTCTGGCGCTACAATGTTCCCCGTTGCCCCTAACCCCGCAAAATTATTCTGTTCCCTGATGCACAATCCGCCATACTGCAATCCTTTTGTTTCCAAGAACATCTGTGCATAGGCTACTTCTGCTCGCACCCCTTCTGCATTACAATAGTAGATGTATTTCTCACAGAAATCCATCAGTGATAATCCGCCGTAATCGGCCGGATTGTAATAGCCGCCATTTGCTACATGATAGTTATACAATTGCTGCGCCGTCACATTACTCACTCCCATAATTTTGTAACCATTTCCGATCATAACAACCTGTGACGACCCAATTTTGACTCTGTTATTTCGGTTATCTGTCGCATAAGCATCTACATAATAGGTTCCTGTGGTACCATTGAAGTCAGCTAAGGACACAACCACTCCATAATCTCCGCTTCCATAACTACTCCCTGTATACAACTTCGCACCGCTTTGTCCGGTAGCACTATTCCACACAGAAAACTCCACCTTGCTGATCCCAGTTTTTGCCTGTACTCCTACAACTCCTGCATGGAAATATTCCGGCATATCATCATATTTCATCAGTTGAACCCCTGATGCCTGCGGCCCTACAGTATCTTCCGTCATGAAATATTGAGCTTCACCGACCATGCCCTGATTCCCCGCACCATCGGTTGCATAAACATAGAGATGATACATTCCTCCA
>JAYFPO010000009.1:0-138964 GCA_034927685.1 Oscillospiraceae bacterium
TCTGCGACTTCGGCAAGCTCGGCGAGAGCGATCCGATGTTCGCGGAGCTGGATAACATCTGCAAAGCGCACAACAACCTCTGGAGCGCCGAGGCGGAACGCTATCTGCTGGAGAACGGAAAAGCATTGTAACAGGAAACGCAAGCGCAAGGCAATCCCGACACCCCGTCATATTCACGACCGATTGTCACCGAACATGCCATTTGACATGGTTTAATTCGCGCTAAAAGGACAGATGCACAGCGGCGTTCGCCGCTGTGCATCTGTCCTTTTAGCGCGAATTCCGTAGATGCAAACCGCCCGTTTTCGGAACGATGACGAGCGGTGGCAGCTAAAAAAAGATGGATGGTTTGCGATTATAACAAAGAGCGGATAGCCCGGAGCGCGGATGAAATCATCCATCATTTAGATCTCGTTTTTGATAAACGCATTGATAAACGAGGATATCGCTTTGCTCTGGTTCTTTTTCTTTTTGTACCGCCAAAATACATCACGCCGCGCAAGCGTGGCTGGCAGGGCGTAAAAATACATATTATCTGCTTTGCTCGGAATCTTTTTAATCAAGGTATCGCTGATAATACATGCAGCAGATCCGGTAGACGAAAAAGCAAATACCGTGGATAATTGATTTAATTCCATTACGACTTTAGGCATTACATCGTAATAATTGAAGATAGCATCCGTTCTATTTCTGGTATCGTTCCCTTTGGTCATAATGATAAACGGCGTTTCTCTAAATTCCTCAAAAGGTACAAAATTTGCGCCGATATGTATGTCGTTTTTAATATCGTTATATACCAGCTGATACTCCTTTAATTTGCGGTTACAGCTAAACTCTTTCGGAACGGCTACCAAAAGGAACTCCGTCCCAAAATAACATTTTTCGAACAATTCACCGTTCAGCTCTCTGTTATCCAGAATAATATCCAATTCATTTTCAATTAATTTGTTTTCCAGCGTTTGCGTATTTGATTCAAATACGGTCAAATTTATGTTGGGAAATTGTTGCATAAACTTAAACACATACGCCGGTAAGACATAGGAAACATATAAGCTGTTGCTGCCGACCACAATACTGCCGGCATTGGAATGGTTGAAATCATTTGCTAAATCTTTCAAGTTGTCTTCCATCTCGAAGATTTTCTCTATGGCATCAATATAGTGTTTTCCAAATGTGGTTAGTTGTACAGAAGTATTCGTCCGATTGAAAATTTCCACGCCGAGCTCCGTTTCCACTTTTTTGACTGCGGCGCTTAACGAAGGCTGAGAAATAAATAATTTCTTGGCAGCTTTTGAAAAACTTTTTTCAGTATAAACCATGTAAATATAATCGATTTTCTCAAACATACAGATCACATCCTATGGATTCTATATTAATTTAACTATGGCGCAAATTCAATATTTATATTTAAAAGTGGTCAAGATTATCAAAGCAAAGTCGATATTTCATGGCTAATCGCAAAAAAGTGCCAAAAAAGAGCGAAATTTCGTGAAGATATCTTAATAATGGAATGTTTTTAGGTGCAGCCGGCAGTCATAAAAAACTATTGCCGGTTGCATCTTTCTCCTCTTATCACCTGATTTCCAAATTTGAAAAACAATAGGTTATATTCAAAATTACATATTTGTGAACACTTTATCCCTGTGCTATATTATGCATAATACATAAAAGCGCGGATCAAAACCATGGGTTGTATGAAAGTTTGTTACAATTATGGGAAAAGTCCAGGCGGTCGCGAATGGGACTGCCGAGTCAAAGAAAAGGGGGGTTGGACAGACTACGCATCGCTTGGTACAAAATGTATAGGAGGAACCGAAAAAATGAAAAAGAAAAGACTTTCGCTCCCAGGATGGATTGCCATTGCAATGGTGGCGGGCATCGCTCTTGGCGCCATTCTGTGGGCTACCATGGGCGTCGAAGCTGCCGGGAATCTCACAACCAATTACATCAAACCCTTTGGTACTATTTTTATCAATCTTCTGAAATTTGTAGTCGTACCCATCGTCCTTTTATCCCTGATTGACGGCATTGTTTCCATGCAGGATATCAAAAAAGTCGGTTCCATCGGCTGGAAAACATTGGCCTATTTTATGGTGACCACTGTGTTGGCCTGCATCATCGGTCTGGTCATTGCAAACCTCTTCAAGGGATATTTCCCTGTTCTGACAATGTCTGAGGGCCAAGCCTTTACCGCTGCTACGGACACTTCGATGATGGACACCATCGTGAATATCTTCCCCAGCAACCTGTGGGCATCCCTGACCAACGCCAATATGCTGCAGGTCATTGTAATTGCACTGCTTATGGGCAGCGGTATTCTGGTGGCCGGTGAAAAGGGGAAACTGGCAGCCAATATTGTCTCGTCCTTCTATGAGGTGATGATGAAAGTTATGATGTTTATCATCTCCGTCTCCCCGATTGGCGTCTTCTGCCTGATGACCTGGGTAGTGGCAAGCCAGGGGCCACAGATTTTGGGCAGCCTCGCAATCGTTCTCGGCGTGGCCTATATTGGCTATATCCTTCACGGGATTGTCGTCTATTCCACGTCTGTCAAAGCATTTGCCGGAATGAGCCCTTTCAAATTTTTCAAAGGTTCCATCCCCTCTATGATCTTTGCATTTTCTTCCGCATCTTCCATCGCAACGCTGCCCATTTCTAAGGAGTGCTGTGATAAGATGGACGTCGATCCGGAAATTTCGTCTTTCGTTCTCCCCCTGGGCGCGACCATCAATATGGACGGCACCGCGATCTATCAATGTGTTGCCGCCGTGTTTATTGCCTGCTGTATGGGCATTCATTTGACAGTCGGAAATATGGTGATGATTGTAGTCACCGCCACGCTGGCCTCTGTGGGAACCGCCGGGACTACCGGTGCCGGTGTGATCATGCTGGCAATGGTCCTACAGGCCGTCGGCATTGACCCGACTTATATCGGTTTGATTTATGGGATCGACCGTCTTTTCGATATGGGACGTACCACACTCAACTGTCTCGGCAATATCTCCTGCTCGATCTGCGTGAACCACTGGGAAGGCAACAAGCTTCACACGCAGAAATTAAATAAAAAGACAAACAGTCCTGTTTGTACACGGTGATCCTGTTTCTGAGAAATTTTCAAGGCGGAAGCTATTTTGGCTTCCGCCTTGTTCGTGAATACACGAAAGAACGAACGTCACGGTTGTTTTCCCGAATTGCATTTTCCCTCCGACGAACTCCCACAGCAACGCCCGGGCCTTTGTCGCCGGTCGTTGGCATCTAAAAAAACTTCGTCGGGATCAGATTGTCCAGCTTCCATGCGCATCGCTGCCTTCCCGTGTTGGGCGCAAGTCGCCCCTCCGCATGTCGCCGGACCACTCGGCTGCCAGCGTGCCGGCGATATCGGCGCTTGCGCGCTCAAAATCCATGTAGGATGCACTATCCCGCAGCGCGCTTCCCGGCTGCCTTCTTTTCCCTGATGAATATTGCCCGAAGTCATTCAAATTACGTTCATGGCAACGCAGGGATCTATCATATGGGCGCGGGAATCACTACAAATTTTATTGCCGCTTTTCGGCCTGGTTCCAAGAGAAAACTTGCTGTTTTTGGCAGTGTGGGGTAGAATGGTACTATCTAGTCGGCTGGCTTCGAAATCAAGAGGGCTGCAAGCTGGTTGTCATGACCTGTGAGCCGGGAAATGGCTGCCTGTCCCTCACCGGTCTGCGCGAAACCAGGCGCTGGAAGTCCAGCCCAGGTTACTGAACCGAAATTAGCAGGTTCGGATGCGCAGTAAGACTTCACCGGTTTTATGGGGAGCTTTTCCAGCACAATACTGACCCCTGTGCAGCGGCAATCGGCAACGGATCGGGAGCATTCCTGATGAAAGCTTCCCATTCGGGATGATGAAATGAGGTTTGAATCGTTTTTTGAAGGAGAAGCATATGGTAGACGATCCTTACGGCTACTGTGGGATGCCCTGTGCACTGTGCACGCGATACCGTACAGACGGGAAAAGCAGATGCCCCGGCTGTTCCTGCGACGGCTATTATACGGAGCCGTGCAAGGTTCACCGCTGCTGCCGGGAACGGGCGCTTGCCCACTGCGGCACCTGTGAAGCCTTCCCATGCGTACGTCTCGGCAAGATGGGCGATTTCTCTGACCTGAATACGAACCACGTCAAGCAGCGGACCTGCGCCGCCGTCGCTTCCGCCGGCTTTGACGCCTGGTACGCGGAGTATACCGAGCGGGCCGAGCTGCTCACCATCGCTCTCGCGAGATACAACGATGGTCGCATGAAACGCTTTTTGTGCGAGCTGTTTATCCAGCGGGATATTTTGACGTTGCGGGAAATCATGCGCCGGGCGGAGAATTTGTCCGGGACGCCAAAAGAAAACGGGAAGGCGTTTCGTTCCATCGCCGATGCCGCTTGCAGCGAGGAAAACAGTTTATAAAACCGGGCTTTGAACAGGGGGTGCCATGACACAGACGTACACAACAAAAGAAATTGCAGACATAATCGGTGTTCATGTGAATACCGTCCGCTTTTATGAGAAGATCGGTTTTCTGACGCCGCCGGAGCGCCGGCCAAACGGATATCGCATCTATACGGACCTGCAGAAGGAACAGTGCAGACTCATCCGCTGCGCCATGAAGGCGGAGGTGCTGCAAAATGGGCTGCGCAAAAAAGCAGTCGAGATCGTCAGGCGGTGCGCCGCCCTTGATTTTGACGGAGCCATCGCCGCCGCAGGGGAATATCGTGTCAGGATAGATGCCGAGATCCAAAATGCCAAAGCAGCAATTGCTTCCGTGGAAAGAAATCTTGACAAGAGTGTCCCCGCTGACGACTGCGCAATGAAAAGACCAGACGCGGCGAAGGCGCTTGGCGTGACAAGCGAGACGCTGCGCACCTGGGAACGGAGCGGGCTGATCGAAAGGAAACGCGGCGTGAGCCGCGATCGGGTCTATTCCGCCGGGAATATGGAGCGCCTGAAGCTCATCCGCACGCTGCGCTGCACGAATTATTCGCTTTCCTCCATTCTGCGGCTGCTCCATCAACTGGACGGACATACGACGCGGTCAGTCGAAACAATTCTCAACACACCGGAGGAGAATGAGGACATTATTTCCGTATGTGATCGGCTGATTCTATCGCTGGAAAGCACCGCGTCTGAGGCGGCGCAGCTGATCGGAATGCTCGGTAAAATCAAAGAAAATTTTTCAACCCTCCAGTAATACACCAATCTGTCTTTCTTTTTTATACTGACAGTTGTTAAGAAACGGAGGGAATTATCATGCGGAATTACAACAAAAAAGCTGCACTGTTCTTGGCAAGTCAGGGTATTTCACTGTTTGGTTCGTCGGTTGTGCAGTTCGCCATCATCTGGTATGTGACGATTCAAACCTCATCCGGCGCCTGGGTGTCCGCGATGACCGTGGCAGCCTATGTGCCGCAGTTTATCATTTCTTTTTTCTCGGGCGTCTGGGCGGACCGATACGCCAGAAAAAAGCTCATCATCCTTGCCGACAGTATGATCGCGCTCGCAACGCTTTTCCTTGCGATCCTCATGCCGCGCATCGGAGAAGGAACGCCGCTTTTGGTGGCATTGATTACGATCTCGGTCGTGCGCTCACTGGGCGCGGGCGTACAGACCCCGGCTGTAAATTCAGCGATCCCCCAGCTTGTCCCAGAGGACAAACTGATGAAGTTTAACGGCGTCAACGCCACGATTCAGTCTCTGGTGCAGTTTGCGGCCCCGGCTGCCGCGGGAGCGGTTCTGTCTTTTGGAACGCTCCGGGAAACGCTGATGATTGATATCGCGACCGCAATCGTTGGAATCGGCATTCTGTCCGCCGTGGCAATCCCGTTTACAAGGTCGGAGGAAGCGCCATCCATGCTTTCCGAGATGAAGGCAGGGTTCCGCTATGCCGCAAAGGAACGTTTTGTCGGCCCGATGCTGCTGATCTTCGGGCTATTCATCTTTCTGTGCGTTCCCGCCGGTTTTCTCGCAACGCTGTTTGTGAGCCGCTATTACGGCGACACCTACTGGTATCTGACGCTCGTGGAGGTAATCGGCTTTATCGGCATGGCGGCAGGCGGACTGCTCATCAGCGCGTGGGGAGGATTTCGGAATCGGGTCAAAACACTTGCGGTGGGCATGACCGCGTTTGGTGTCCTGGGCATCGGCTTGGGCGCGGTGGACAGCTTCGTCGTGTATCTTGTTCTGATGGCGATCTATGGCGTGGCGCTGACGATGGTGCAGACGGCGTCCACCACGCTGCTGCAGGAAAACACCGCGGCAGAGATGCAGGGGCGGATGTTTGGCCTGTTTGGGGCCATGTATTCCGGATTTCTGCCCCTTGGCATGGTGGTATTCGGGCCGCTGGCGGATGTGATGTCCATGCGGCTGCTGATGATAATTACCGGCGTGCTATTGATCTTGATGGCGGCTGCCATCGTACTGAGCAGAACCTTCTATCTGCATGGACAGACGAAAACGTAAGAAAATGCATTGGAAAAGGGGGGGAACCCAGGTTGGACCAAATACCGACAGTCGAAGAAATGACCGCCTTGATCGGCGCGCCCCTTTATGACCTGTGGGCCGATTTGTGCGCCCTGATCGACACGCGGTACGACATGGAGCGGCTGTGGAACCGCGGCGGTAAGAAATGGACGTATGAATACAAATACCGCAGAGGCGGCAAGACGCTCTGCGCCTTGTACATGCGCGAAAACTGCATCGGATTCATGGCAATTTTCGGAAAAGAGGAACGGGAAAAATTCGAGGGAGACAGGGATTCTTTTTCAGAACAGGTGCGCGCCCTGTATGACGAGGCGACCACCTATCACGATGGGAAATGGCTTATGCTCTATCCGACGGATCGCAGCCTTTTCGGGGATATCGAGCGGCTTCTGGCAATCAAGCGAAAACCCAATAAAAAAACCAAATAAAATCAGTAGGGAGGAAACGGATCATGAATAAACTCGAACTGTTTTTCGATGCAATCAAGAAAGAGATGGCCGTCACGCTTGCCACGGCTGCGGAGGGGCACGTGACCATGCGCTTGGTCAGCCCGGTCTATGACGATGGCGCAATCTTAATCTTTACCGCCGCCGAAACGCGCAAATATCAGCAGCTAAGGCTGAACCCTCATTGCTGCATCGCCGTCGGAAACACGTTCATGGAGGCCGCGGCGGAGTTTTGCGGTGCCTGTATGCTGCCGGAAAACAAAGGACTGCGGGACGCCTACTGTGGGAAATTCCCCAAAGCCTTCGATGAGGGCATCCGGTTTGGGGGCAGAAATGCGGAATTTATTCTGCTGCACCCGACCCGCCTGACCGGCTGGGCGTTTGAAAACGACATCCCCACTGAGAACGGAGTGCCCACAATCCCGTTTGAGATGTTGCTGTAATCAAGGGGACGTTACAGTGATGAGGGATCAAAATGCCATGTTTTGAATACAAGGCAAAAAACGTCTATTATACCGAGATCGGCAGCGGAAAGCCGCTGCTGCTCCTGCACGGGAACACCGCATCCTCCAACATGTTTTTGAGCATTGCGCCGCTCTATGCTGAAAACTATAAGGTTGTACTGGTTGACTTTCTCGGCCACGGAAAATCGGATCGCCTGGATGTTTTTCCGACCGACCTATGGTATGATGAGGCGCAGCAGGTGATTACACTTCTGCGGGAAAAAGACTATGTCGGCGCAGACCTCATCGGCACCAGCGGCGGCGCGCTTGTTGCCATCAACGCCGCACTGGAAGCCCCGGAGCTGATCGGGAAGGTGATCGCCGACAGCTTCGAGGGCGAGGTTCCGCTGAAAGAGGTCACGGAAAACCTGGCCGCCGGACGCGAGACATCCAAACGTGACGAGGGAGCACGGGCGTTCTACCGCGCCATGCATGGCAACAGATGGGAACACGTGGTGGACTGCGACACAGACGCGGTCCTGCGGCATCAAAAAGAGCGGGGTCGCTTTTTCCATCGGGAGCTGAGAGAGCTGAGGGCGGATATCCTCCTCACCGGAAGCCGGCAGGATGAATTTATGGCGGCGCTGTCCCCTGATGATCTTGAGCGCACCTATGGAGAGCTGCTGGAAAAGATCGGCCACGGGGAAATGCACCTGTTCGATACGGGCGGACATCCTGCGATGCTTTCCAATCAGGCAAAATTCGTTTCGCTGTCACAGAACTTTTTTGAGCGACGAAATGAGGGTTAAAAGGAGAAAGACACGATGAGGTATTGTCCAAAATGCAAAATCGAATATGACACAGAGAAAGAGAATTGTCCTGTGTGTGGTGAAAAGCTGGCTGACCTGGGAGAGAACGAAGAAATCTGTACGGAAGAGATCGTTGCCACGATGACCACCATCGGACTGCTTTGAATGGCGGAGAAGGATATGGAAAAACCGTTATCTGAAATGACGCTGGACGAGCTGTGGCAGCTGTTCCCGATCCAACTGACGGCGCACCAGCCGGATTGGGCCGCATGGTATCGGGAAGAGGAAGCTTCTCTTGCGCGGGTTCTGCCGAAAAACGCGATCCTGCATCCGATCGGCAGCACCGCCATACCCGGCATCTGGGCCAAGCCGATTATTGATATTCTCGTGGAAGTGGAATTGCGTGAATTTGGGGCTATGAAGCCTTTGATGGAAGCGTGCGGGTATCTGTGTATGTCTCAGACTAAGACGCGCATGGATTTCAATAAAGGATATACCCAAAACGGCTTTGCCGAAAAGGTCTTTCATCTCCACCTGCGCGGATACGGCGACCGAGATGAGCTGTATTTCCGCGATTACCTGAACCAACATCCTGAAATCGCAAAACAATATGAGGCGCTGAAACTGGCGTTATGGAAACGATTTGAACATGACCGGGACGGCTATACCAAGGCGAAAACCGATTTTGTACGCCGGTATACACAGGAAGCAAAACGCCAATATGGAGTCCAGGTTGATACGGGAGTGAAACGATTATGAAATCTAAAAACGAGTGGTTTACCATCGATAGGCTCGATGAAGATTCTTTTATCATCAGTGAATACCGACACTGGGAAGAAACGCACTGTTATCTGCTCCGCGGCACAGAGCGCAGCCTGCTGATCGACACGGGACTCGGTATCTGTGACATCTCGGAGGAAGTAAAAAAGCTGACGGAGGGGCCCGTCACGGCCATCGCCACACATATCCACTGGGATCATATCGGCGGGCACAAATATTACCCGGACTTTTACGCCCATGAAGCGGAGCTGGACTGGCTTTGCGGCGGCTTTCCGCTCTCAATAGAAACCATCCGGGAAATGGTGGCCGACCGCTGTGATTTTCCGGAAGGCTACAATGTCAACACCTACGAATTCTTTCAGGGAACTCCCACTCGGGTGTTGAAGGGCGGCGAAGTGCTCGACCTTGGCGGACGCAGCATTGAGGTGCTGCATACGCCCGGCCATTCACCGGGGCATCTGTGCTTTTGGGAGGCTGCGCGCGGGTATCTCTTTACCGGCGATCTGGTCTACAAGGACACGCTGTTTGCCTACTACCCCTCTACCGACCCGGAGGCCTATCTTACTTCGCTCTCCAAGGTGGCGGCGCTGCCGGTGAAGCGCGTGCTTCCCGCACACCACACGCTGGACATCAAGCTGGAGATTCTGATTCGGATGCGGGATGCATTTCGTCAGCTTCAAGAAAAGGGCAAGCTTCACCATGGCAGTGGAACCTTTGATTACGGCGACTGGGCGGTGTGGCTGTAAAGGTCCCTTCGTAAGAAATTAGTGAGGGAGTAGATTTGTCATGAAGACAAAACAATTTGAAGTCTGTGGTATCCCCGCGATTCTATACGGCAAGCCGCGTAAAACGGTGGCCCTTTTCGTTCACGGAAAGCTTGGCTGCAAGGAGGAGGCGGAGGCCTTTGCCGCCATGGCCTGTCCCGCGGGGGTACAGGTGCTCGCCGTCGACCTTCCGGAGCATGGGGACCGGAAAGAAATGCGGAACGCGTTCAACCCGTGGACGGTGGTGCCGGAGCTGCGGTCCGTCATGGCGTACATGAAAACGCGATGGAACGAAGTGTCGCTCCGCGCGAACAGCATCGGCGCGTATTTTTCCATGCTGGCGTTCGGCGATGCGGTGCTCCACAAGGCATTGCTCGTATCCCCCATTTTGGACATGGAAAAACTAATCCGCGACACGATGACCTGGGCGGGTGTGACCGAAGCCGAACTGCGCGAGAAGGGTGAAATCCAGACGGACTTCGGCGAGACGCTCTCATGGCGGTATCTTACCTGGGTTCGGGAGCATCCGGTAAAACGCTGGTGCTGGCCCACGGCAATTTTGTATGCCGGACAGGACAATCTGACCTCCCGTGAGACGGTGGATACGTTTGCTACAGCGCAGCATGCAGCACTCACGGTCATGGAACACGGCGAACACTGGTTTCACACGCCGGAGCAGCTTCAGGTGCTGGCGGCGTGGGAGCGGGAGAATATTTAAAATGAGGTGCGCGATGAACAACTATGAATGGCTGGACGAATACCTGCGTTCCAAGCCGGGCGCTGCGGAGGATTATAAGCTGGAATGGGGCTGGCAGCGCTATCAGGTAGGCGGCAAGCTGTTTGCCGCGACCTGTCAGCCGGGGCCGCAATACAAGGGTTACGACTGCCGGGAGCTTCTGTCGCTCAAGTGCGAGCCAATGTTGGCGGAGCTTCTGCGCAAAGAATACCCGGATATCATCCCCGGTTTTTACATGGACAAGCGCTGTTGGAATTCCATTTTTCTCGACGGCGCGGTGCCGGAGGACATGCTGCGCGGCCTCTGCGACCGCTCCTATGAATTGGTTTTTTGGAAACTCACGAAAAAAATACAGCGGGAAATCACCGGGGAGGCATAATGAATGCAGTTCATCGCGCTGCTGCGCGGCGTGACGCCCACAGGGAAAAACCGTATTCCCAGCATGGCGTATCTTGCCGAAATTTTGACTGACGCGGGCTTTCGCAATGTACGTACGTACATTCAAAGCGGAAATATTTTACTCAATACCGATTTTTCCAAAGACGAAACCGCGTTGATGATCCGTGGCACGATTCTTCGGAAGATTGGCGCAGATTTATCCGTCATCCTCAAAACGCGCGAGCAGCTCGCCGCTGCCGTTGCGGAAAATCCATTCTGCGAAGGCTACGACATATCCCGCATTCACCTGACTTTCACGAACGACCCAGCTGATGCAGATAAATTGAGAAAAATCGAAGAGGCCGATTTTGGCTGCGAGAAGTTCTTCAGCGGCAGCGAGTGTTTTTACCTTTATTTGCCGCTCGGCGTAAGAAACCGCACCCTTTACAGCGGGTATCTCGAAAAGCACCTCGACAGAACATCTACCACACGCAAGCTGAGCGTGGTGATGCGCCTCGCCGAGCTGGCGAGGCGCTGAATGCAGAAAGGAGAAATTCTCTATGATCTTCTATTTTTCTGCGACAGGCAATAGTAAGCATGTCGCCGAGCGGCTACTGGATGCGACCGGCGGGGAGCTGGTTTCGATTCCGGAGTGTCTCGCCGCGGGGCGCTTCTCTTTTTCGGTGCCGGAGGGCGAGGCTGTAGGCGTCGTCGTCCCGACCTTCTTTTGGGGGCTGCCCTCTATCGCGGAAGAGTTCCTGCATCAGTTGGAACTGACTGCTCCGACGGGGACGTATCTCTACTGTGTCGCTACCTGCGGCGCCACGCCGGGGGCCTGCGGCGTGTATGTGGATAAGCTCCTGCGGGCTAAAGGGTTCTCGCTCTCGGCGCTGTTTTCTGTTAAGATGCCGGACACATGGACGCCGATTTTCAACCTGAGCGACAAGGACAAGGTGGCAAAAAAGAACAACGCTGCAGAAACACAGATCGGCAAGACCGTTTCCCGTGTCCAGCAGCGTGATGTCGGCAATTTCATGCATGGAAAGGCCCCGCATTTCATCTCCAACGCGTTTGCCCATCCGGCCTATGAGGGTGCGCGCAGGACCGCGCACTTCACCGTTTCCGCCGAGTGCATCGGCTGTGGGCTGTGTGCAAAGAAATGTCCGGCGCAGGCCATCGAGATGCGGGACGGGCGCCCAAACTGGGTAAAGGAGCAATGTGCCCTTTGCCTCGGATGTTTGCACCGCTGTCCGAAGTTCGCCATTCAGTATGGGAATCGCACCAAGGTTCACGGACAGTACCAAAACCCGCACACGAAGGTGTGACCGTACGAAATAAGAATTCCCACCGCATTTTCGTCATGGCATCGGAACAAGCCAACTGCAAGCTTCCATAAACGAACTGTTTAGGATGGAATACAAAATTAATATCTTTGGGTTTTGGAGGAAAATCACGCAGCGCGCCAATTCTATGAAAAGAACGGATTTCGCTTCAACGGCGATAGTATGCAATCTGTCATCGGAGGGGAACTGCTCAACGAAATCAGATAGGTCTATCGGAAATGCGAAAACGCAGAAACCAATTTGAGCGGAGGAGCACGGAAAGGGTAGGGAAAAATATGAAAATCACAGTCGTAAACGGAACACCTTTCAAAGGGGTTACATACCACATGAAGGAAATGTTCCTCGACCAAATGAGGGACGGCAATGAGATTGTCGAGTTCTATCCTGCTGATATGCCGGCATTCTGCGTCGGGTGCAAAAACTGTTTTTTCCGCGGAGAACAGTTCTGCCCGCACGCGTCAAAGACAATGCCGGTCTGGGAAGCCATGCTGGAATCCGACCTCCTTGTGTTTGCTTACCCTGTCTATGCGCTGAGAGCACCCGCTTCGATCAAATCACTGCTCGACCATCTCTGCGTACATTGGATGGTGCACAGACCGGACGCGCGGATGTTTTCCAAAACGGCGGTTATCCTGACGAACAGCGTGGGTGCACCCAACGGCGCGGCACAAAAAGACGTTACAACAAGCCTGTCATGGATGGGCGTATCTTCGGTTTATTCCTGTGGCGCGGGGATGATGGGCGATATACTGTGGGATCAAATTTCGGACAAACACGTTGAAATGCTCAAGCGGAAGACAGCCAGGCTATATGAAAGGGTTCGTGATTTGAAGCCCCGGCGCCATAGGAAGCTTCGGGAGCGAGCGGAGTTTTTACTCTGCAAGAAGATGCATCAGATGGTATTGAAAGGCGAAGAAACGCCAAGCCTCGACAATCAGCATTATATTGAGCGTGGGTGGATCAAGTCCCGGTAAACGTTCTGGTCTCTGATCGGAGGCGGCCGTCGTGATGTACTGTGAAGATTGGGATGATGAGCAAATTCGCCACCCACGGCAGCGCCGCTAAGAGAAAGCCTTTGATTTCACTTTTCCATGGCTTCCAGCGCATACAGGTGAAATGCACGATTCTGTAATACTATGCTTCGAGAGGTGGCTGATAAGCAAGTTTTCAGTTTTATAGATCCTCCTGCGCGAAAAAATGCGGTGCTGCTCTTTTTGCATGCTTCTGTTCATACATTTTCTGATCGATAATTTTTAAAAATGCTTCGGCATGATTATCAGCTGAAAGATGATACGCGGCATAGCCGATACTGAAGCTCAGCTGATACGGCTTTTTCTCGTGCTGATTGAAGTCCAGAAGGTGATGGTCGATTTGAAGTACAGTATTTTCAACAGCGTTAGGATCGTCACTGTCAAGAATGATGCAAAATTCATCTCCGCCGTAACGCGCGATAAAATCAGAGAAGTCCAAAGAACTCCGGAGAATATAAGCGGCATTGACAAGCGCTTTGTCACCCTCAATATGGCCAAAGCGGTCATTGATATATTTAAAATTATCGATATCAAGCAGAATCGCCGAAAAAGTTTTGTCCGCGGTAGATGCATTGATTTTTTGCTGCATATGAGTGTCGAGTGTTTGACGATTAAATAAGCCGGTTAAATAATCCTGATCGATAGTTCGGTCCTGAATGCTTGTGAATAAAACCAGTGAAGCAAATGTAATGCCAAGAAGCGAAAACGGCAATCCGTAAATGAATAACTGAAGCGCCCAGCCGATCAGCGGTGATACCAGAAATAGTGCCAGCGGTTTATAATAATGAGGCTCGATTTTTTTCTTCTGACTGATTAAAAACGCTTCTACGATCACCATCATGGCGAAAAGAATGATCATCGGCAATACAAAAAGCGGACCTCGATGATAAATCTTTGCTTCATCATAGAAAAAAATCTGATTGGTAAAGGTATTTGAAATCACGGATGCCACGCAAATGGCGGCCATGGTTCCGAGAACAATCATCAACCTGCGGTTCAGTTTTGCATCCGGCTTAAAAACCTGGTCACAGACATAGCCGAAAAAAATAGGCAGCAGCGCCGTGTTGAGAATGATCTCAAGATAATTTCCGGCTGCAACAAAGGGGAAGAGCAAAGCAGAATCCGTGCGGAAGCTGCCCATAATGTCCGCAACAAATGAAAACAGCGTAATAATCAGCAGATATATAAATCTTTTGTTTTGGCCGACTCGCACATTACGACGGTGGCGTTCTGCTAAAATCAGGAATCCCAGCTGAAGCATACAATATAGGCAGATACAAAGATAAGTAGATGAAAACATAATAGTTTTCCGCAGCCCCCGTTCACTTTGGTTATTCGTAAACACTAGAATTACTCATGTTTTTCTATGAGGTCACCTTCCAAGGCGGACACGCAATCAATTGGTATCTGCATCCGAATATCGTCCGCCAAAGCTGTATTGCCAACAGAAACACCACAGCAAGGAGAGCCTTTGAAAGTATGTTTTAATAGAAGAAGAATCCTCCTTCAGCAAAAGAAAGGTGGTCTGCCGACCGCCAACTAAAGCCAAACGAGGGAGCGAGTCCAGATCAAACTTGACGTATGTAGTCTAGCACACGCGAGGTGTGAATGAAAGTACCAGATCGACTTTGCGCCGAAATATCGGCGGTATTTTTTTCGAAAAAACAGGAGATCGGACGAATACTGCGAAAAATTACTAGTATCACGAAGTAGCAATCATGAAGCGTTTCAAAGAATTTGCCGACCTATTCATGGGCGGGCAGGGAAAAGACGGCAAAGAAGAACGCCCCCTTGGGGTGGCCCGGGAGGTCTGCGCGGTTGGTAGATGATTCGCTGCGCCAACAGGCTCGGCCCGGGTCATGCGCAAGGGGGACGCGCAAACCACCGGCGCGTGCCGGTGGTTAGGAATGCGTGGAACTTGCCTCAGAGCGTCACGTCCTCAGTCTGCTGGGTCGCTGCGGAGAGCTTCGCGCGGCAGCCCGCCACAAAGCGGTCCACCTGCTCCGGGCAGCGGCCGATATAGGATTCCGGCTTCATGACCGCACGGATTTCCGCTTCGGTCATGCCGAACTCCCTGTGCGCGGCCAGTGCGCCGATCAGGTTGGAGGGTTCGCCCTCCTTCATCCGGGCGGTGGCCTCCATCGAGGCCTCGCGGATGATCTCATGCACCGCCTGCCGGTCGCCGCCCCGCTTGACGGACTCCATCATCAGGTTTTCTGTGGCGATAAAGGGCAGGTACTCAGAGACAAACCGCGCAACGATCTTTTCATTGACGTGGATGCCGCCGGTGACATTGACCATCAGCTTCAAAATGGCGTCGCAGCAGAGGAACCCCTCCGGCAGAGAGATGCGGCGGTTCGCGGAGTCGTCCAGCGTCCGCTCCAGAAACTGGGTAGAGGCGGTCATGGGGGCGTTCATGGCATCCGCCATCAGGTAGCGGCTCAGGGAGCAGATGCGCTCCGACCGCATGGGGTTGCGCTTGTAGGCCATGGCGGAGGAGCCGATCTGCGTGGACTCAAAGGGCTCTTCCATCTGCCGGTCATGCTGCAACAGGCGCAGGTCGGTGGCAAATTTGCAGCAGCTCTGCCCAACAGAGGAGAGCGCGTTCAGAATGCGGCTGTCCAGTTTCCGGGGATAGGTCTGGCCACAGACGTCGTAAATTCTGGTGAAGCCGAAATCAGCGGCGATCCGATGGTTCATTTCGTCGATTTTTGCGGTGTCGCCGCCGAAGAGCTCCAGAAAGCTGGCCTCGGTGCCGGTGGTGCCGCGGCAGCCCAGAAAGCGGATCGAGGCGATGACGTCGTCCAGCTCTTCCAGATCCAGCATCAGGTCCTGCACCCACAGGGCGGCCCGTTTGCCGACGGTGACGAGCTGCGCGGGCTGGAAGTGGGTGTAGCCCAGACAGGGCAGAGACTTTTTCTCCTCGGCAAAATCGCAGAGCTGGCGCAGCACGGTGGAGATCTGGCCCCGCAGATAGACGAGAGCGTCCCGGTAGAGGATCAGGTCTGCGTTGTCGGTGACATAGCAGGATGTGGCGCCCAGATGGAGGATGCCCTTCGCGCCGGGGGCCTGCACGCCGTAGCCGTAGATGTGGGCCATGACGTCGTGGCGGGTCTCCTTCTCCCGGGCGGCTACCACGTCGTAGTTGATGGGCAGAATGTGGTCCTCCAGCTCCTTGACCTGTTCCGCGGTGACGGGCAGGCCCAGGGCGTGCTGTGCCCGGGCCAGCGAGACCCACAGCCTCCGCCAGGTGGCGTAGCGGGTGTCGGAGGAAAACAGGTTTAGCATATACTGCGAGGCATAGCGGGAGGAAAGCGGACTTTCGTAGCAGTCATTCATGGCAATTCTCCTCAGCGCAGAATGATGGCGTCGCGCTCTGCCCCGACGGAAACGTAGGAGATGCGGCAGCCAATTTCGCGTTCTACATATTCCACATAGTCGCGGGCTTCCTTCGGCAGGTCCTCATAGCGGCGCACCGAAGAAATGTCGCGCTTCCAGCCGGGCATGGCGGTCATGACGGGGTTTGCGCGGACAAGGTCGGCGGGGAAGGGAAATTCCTCGGTTTCTTTGCCGTCCAGCGCATATTTGGCGCAGATGGGAATCTCGTCCATGTAGGAGAGAATGTCCAGCTTGGTCAGGGCGACTTCCGTCGCGCCCTGAATCCGGCAGCCGTAGCGGGTGGCCACCAGGTCGATGGGGCCGACGCGGCGGGGACGGCCGGTGGAGGCGCCATATTCGCCGCCTGCCACGCGCAGCTTCTCCGCCTCCTCGCCGAACCACTCGCAGGTGAAGGGGCCTTCGCCGACGCAGGTGGAGTAGGCCTTGACAATGCCCACGGTGCGGTCGAGCTTACTGCCGGGCATGCCCGCGCCGACGCAGGCGTAGCCCGCGATGGAGGAGGAAGAGGAGGTATAGGGGAAGATGCCGAAGTCGATGTCGCGCAGCGCCCCAAGCTGGGCCTCGAACATGATGTTTTTGCCCGCCCGCTCGGCCTCATAGAGGAAGCTCGTCACGTTGCAGATGTAGGGGGCCAGCTTGCCGCCAAACTCCTCGCACCAGGCCATCATGTCGTCGAGGGCATAGGGCTTCGCGCCGTAGACGTTTTGAATGGTCAGATTTTTCCACTCCAGAATGGAAGCAAGATGCTGGCGCAGATAGTCCGGGTGCAGCAGTTCTCCCATCATGACGGTCTTTTTTTGGTATTTATCGGAGTAAACCGGCGCGATGCCGCGCAGCGTGGAGCCGTATTTTTTATCTTTCAGGCGGGCTTCCTCCAGACCGTCCAAGGCACGGTGGAAGGGGAATACGATGGTCGCACGGTCGGAAATCCGGAAGTTCTCCGGCGTGATTTTGATCCCGGCCTGCTGCAATTTCGAAATTTCTTTCCAAAGATCCTCCAGGTCGATGACAACGCCGTTGCCCAGTACATTGACCACGCCGTCCGAAAAGATGCCGGAGGGAATCAGATGCAGCGCAAATTTTCCATATTCATTGACGACGGTATGCCCGGCATTGTTGCCACCCTGATAGCGGATGACTACGTCGAAATCCTGAGCAATCAGGTCCACCATGCGGCCCTTGCCCTCATCGCCCCAGTTGATGCCTACTACTGCACAATTACTCATCGTATTTTTCTCCCATTTCTGCCGCCGGTCCCGCGGAATACATTGGCCGGGGCTTGTTTTTTCAAAGCATCCCTATTATAATAAAATCACGATCATAAGTAAAACAGAAATATCTTATGATTGTAATAAGTAAAGCAGATGGGGAGGGGAGCAGCATAGCGGCAAAGTTGGAGCAATACCGGATTTTCAAGGAAGTGGCGGATAACGGCAACATCTCCGGCACGGCCCGAAAGCTGTTCATCTCACAGTCGGCGGTGAGCCAATCGGTGCGGCTGCTGGAGGATTCGCTCGGCGTGCGGCTGTTTTCACGGACTGCCCGGGGCGTCAGCCTGACGGCGGAGGGGCGGCTGCTCTACGACTATGTCGAAAAGGCGCTGCGGCTGCTGGAAACCGGCGAAGAGCGGTTGGCGCAGACGCGGGAACTGCTGTCCGGCGAGCTTTCCATCGGGGCCAACGATACGCTGACCAAGTATTATCTTCTTCCATTTTTGCAGGAATATCATCGAAAGTATCCGCACATCCGGGTCAAAATTTTCAACGGAACCAGCCGGCGGGTGCTGGAGCTGTTGCTCGGCGGGCAGGTTGATCTGGCTTTTGCGACGGCGCCGGAGGATGAGCGGGCCTTTCAGGTTCGCACCTGCTTTGAGACACACCAGGTTTTTGTGGCCGCGCCGGATTATGGCTGTGACTTCGACCGGGTCTACACGCTGGAGGAAATGCGCAGCTTTCCGCTGATCTTGCTGGAGCGGACGGCCAGTTCCCGCCGGTATCTGGAGGAATTTTTCCTGCGGCGCGGTTTGAAGCTGGAGCCGGAGATTGAGCTGACCAGTCACAATCTGCTGCTGTCGCTGGCGCGAATCGGACTCGGCGTGGCCTGCGTCACGGAGGAACTGTCCCTGTCCTCCTTCCAGCGGGGCGTCGTCCGAAAGCTGCGGGTGGAGGCGGAGATACCGGCGCGGTCCGTCGCCATGTGTACGCTGCGGGACGCGGAGCCGCCGGCGGCGGCGCGGCGGTTTATGGAATTTGTGAAAGAAGGCAACGAGTGTGGGGATTAGAGCGGCAACCACTGCGGATGCGGCGGCGATCCGGCAGATTTACGCGCCATATGTGGAGCATACGGTTTTCAGCTTTGAGTACGAGGTTCCATCCCGGGAGGAAATGGCGCGGAGAATTGAGGCGGCCCTGCCCCAGTTCCCCTGGCTGGTTTGGGAGGAGGACGGAGAAATTCTGGGCTATGCCTACGGCAGCCGCGCCTTTGCCCGGGAGGCCTATGGTTTTCTCTGCGATTTGTCCATTTACCTGCGGGAGGATGCCCACCGGAAGGGCCTTGGCCGCCGGTTTTATGCGGTGATGGAGGAGATTTTGCGGCGGCAGGGCTATACCCGCGTCTATTGTGTGGTTGTGGAGGAAAATGTGCCGAGTTGCCGGTTCCACGAGGCCATGGGCTACCATGTCCTGGCCGTGTTCCGCGACAGCGGCCGGAAATTCGGCGCATGGCACAGCACTGTCTGGTACGAAAAGTGCCTGCGGGAGAGCGGCAGTCCCGCACGGTTTCCGAAGCCGTGGCGAGAGGTCTCCACGGACGACCTTTTTTGACGGACGCTGTCGCATATTGGCGTGTCCGCGCATAGAATGGCCTAATCACAGAAAACCGGAGGATAACAGATGAATATTTGTCTCTTCGGCGCTGCGAGCAGCGCCATCGATCCAAGCTACCCGGAGGCTGTGGAGCGTCTGGGGGAAGCTATGGCACGGCGTGGCCACGGACTCGTCTTTGGCGGCGGCGCCGAGGGTCTCATGGGCGCTGCGGCCCGGGGTGTTGCCCGGGGCGGCGGCCGGGTTCTCGGGATCGCGCCCAGCTTTTTCAATGTGGACGGCGTGCTCTACGACCGATGCACGGAGCTGATTTTTACCGAAACCATGCGGGAGCGGAAACAGCTCATGGAGGATCACTCCGATGCGGTGATCATGACCCCCGGCGGCATCGGCTCCTATGACGAGTTTTTCGAGGTGCTGACGCTGAAGCAGCTTGGGCGGCACAATATGCCCATCGCCGTATTCGATCTGGATGAGTATTTTAAGCCTATGCTGGAGATGCTGCACGAGGCAGTGCGTCGACAGTTTGTACAGGAGGCGGCGCTGGGGCTGTTCGGCTGCTTTTCGGAGCCGGAGGCGCTGCTTGACTATCTGGAGCAGTACTGCGAGCCGCCGAAATGCCTGTCGGAACTGAAAAAAGTTTGACGATTTCAGGGAAATAGGGTATGCTGAACCCATGAGGTGATCGTATGAATATTTTGGTCAGTGCCTGCCTGCTGGGAGTCTGCTGCCGCTGGGATGGCGGTACGAACGGACCCCATCCGGATATCGAAGCCCTGATGAAGCAGCATAACCTGATTCCCGTCTGCCCGGAGATCATGGGTGGCCTGCCGACGCCGCGTTCCCCTGCGGAGCGCCGCGGCGACTATGTGGCCACCCGGGATTACCGGGATGTGACGGAGCAGTTTTCCCGCGGCGCGGAGGAGGCGCTCAAGCTCTGCCATCTGTACGGCTGCCGGTACGCCATCTTGAAAGAGCGCAGCCCCTCCTGCGGCACCGGTCGGATCTACGACGGCACGTTTACCGGCACGCTGAAAAGCGGCTATGGCGTGACGGCGGAGCTTCTTTCCTCATACGGCGTGACGGTCCTCGGCGAGTCCGAAGTCAAATACCTTCGGTTTGCGGAGGACACGCCGTAATTCATTGGAAAGGAGTCGGTTTTTACGCCCGACCCGAGAGAATATGGCGGCCCGTTCATCCGTCCGCCCTTCGGCGGCCAGCCTGGTAGACCGCCCTGCGGCGGCCAGTCCTGTGGTCCGCCCTGCGGCGGCCGGCCCTGTGGCCCACCCTGTGGCCCACCCTGCGGTGGCCTGCCGTTTTGCCCACTCTGCGGCGGTTCGTGCCGTCCCTGTCCGCCACCGCCACCGCCACCGCCACCTCCGCCGCCTCCGCCGCCTCCGCCGCGCTGTGCATACTGCGGCCGCTGCGGTCCCGGTTGCCTGCTGTACGTATTGAGCGGCAGCGTGATGATCTGCGGCATTCTGGCTGCGCTGATTGCATGTGCATAAAAACGGAGTCGCTGCGACTTGCAGCGACTCCACTTTTTTCTGTGGGGATGGTCTTACAGAATCAGCAACTCGGCAATCTGGACGGCGTTGGTGGCCGCACCCTTGCGGACCTGATCGCCGCAGCACCAGATATTCAGGCCGCGGTCCGAGGTCAGGTCGTCACGGATCCTGCCGACAAAGACGATATCCTGGTCACTGGTCTCGAGCGGCATGGGATAGCGTTTGTTCGCCAGATCGTCCACCAGTTTGCAGCCGGGGGCCTTGCCGATGACGGCGCGGGCCTGTTCCACGGTGATCTTCTCCTTGGTGCGGACCAGCAGCGACACGCTGTGGCTGCGAACCACGGGGACCCGGACGCAGGTGCAGCTGACGGCCAGCTCCGGCAGATGCATGATTTTCCGGCCCTCATTCTGCATCTTCATCTCCTCGGAGGTGTAGCCCTCGTAGGCTTCCCCGCCGATCTGGGGGATGACGTTGTAGGCGATTTGGTACTGGAACACCATGGGCGCATAGGTCCGGCCCTCCTGCAGCGCCTCGACCTCCTCGTGAAGCTCGATGGGGCCGCCAGCTCCCGCGCCGGAAACCGCCTGATAGGAAGAGGCGATGATGGACGTGATGGGGCTCAGGGAATTGAGCGCATTGATGGCCGTCAGGGAGACAATTGTGGTGCAGTTGGGGTTTGAGATGATGCCGCGGTGATTTTTAGCGTCTCCGGGGTTAATTTCCGGGACGACCAGAGGAACATTCGGATCCATACGGAAGGCGCTGGAGTTGTCCACGAACACCGCGCCCGCTGCCACGATGGCTGCCGCAAACTGCTTGGCGATGTCGTTTTCCGCCGCGCCCAGGACGATATCCATGCCGCGAAACGCCTCATCGCAGGCCAGCTCTACGGTCAGCGTTTTGCCGTTCCACTCGAGCTGCTTGCCGACGGAGCGTTCGCTGGCCAGCAGATGCAGCTCGGAAATGGGGAACTTCCGCTCCGCCAGAATCTTCATCATTTCGCGGCCCACGGCACCCGTGGCGCCCAGAATGGCGACCTTGTATTCTTTCATCTTGCATTTCTCCTTATTTTACAAAACTGTTATATAGTACGCGGACCGTCTCGGAGAAGTCCTTGTCATCCACGCCGACGATGATATTCAGCTCCTCAGGACCCTGCGAGATCATACGGATGTTGATGCCATGCTCTCCAAGGGCGGCGAAGATCCGACCGGAGATGCCGGGCCGGGAAGCCATTTTCCGGCCGACGGCGGCGACAATGGAAATTTTCTCCGTTACCCGGACGTCGTCCGGCTGTATTTTTTTCCGAAGGTCGCCCAGAATGGCGCAGAGACAGGGGGAGACCTTTTCACCGGAGACCACCAGGGAGTAGCTGTCGATGCCGGACGGTACATATTCCACTATAATACCATATTGGTCGAAAATTTCAAGAATCCTTCGCAAACTTCCGACCTCGGAGGACATGCCCGCCTTGGTGACGGTCAGAACAGAGAAATTCTTCCGGCCCGCCACGCCGGTGATAAACCGCTGCTCCTGATGATCCTGCTCGTCGAAGTGCTCCTGAATCAGGGTGCCGGGGTGGTCTGGGTCGTTGGTGTTGCGAATGTTCAGGGGAATGTCCTTTTCCCGCACCGGGGAGACCGTGCCCTCGTGGAGCACCTGCGCGCCCGCGTAGCTCAGTTCCCGCAGCTCTGCGTAGGTGACCTGGGCGATGGGTTCCGGATTGTCCACGATCCGCGGGTCCGCCATCAGAATCCCGGAGACATCGGTCCAGTTTTCGTAGACGTCGGCGCCCAGTGCCGCCGCGGCCAGCGCGCCGGAAATGTCGGAGCCGCCCCGGGAGAAGGTTTTAATCTTGCCGTCCGGCAGCGCGCCGTAGAAGCCGGGGGTGACAACGCGCCTGCCGCCGGCCAGCGTTTGCAGCGCCGCATAGGAATACTCCTGATCGGCGGAGCCGTCCGGATGAAAACGGAGCCAGTCGGCGGCGTCAAGAAACTCATAGCCAAGATAGTCTGCCATCAGCCTCGCGGCAAAGTATTCGCCCCGCGAGACCAGCTCATCCTGCGAAATGCCGAGGTCCATTTTGGCCCGCAGCGTCTGCAGCGCGCCGTCCACATCAGTCTGGAGTCCAAGGTCATCCCGAATGGCGCAAAAACGGTCTGCGATCATCTGAAAGACGCCGTCGCAGGAAACGCCGTAGCGCAGATGCGCGTCGCAGAGATACAGCAGGTCCGTCAGCTTGTGGTCTTCGGGGAACCGCTTCCCCGGCGCCGACACGACGACGACCCGGCGGCTGGGGTCCGCCCCCACGATGCCTTTGATTTTTTTGAACTGCGCGGCGTCCGCCATGGACGAGCCGCCGAATTTGAGCACTTTCAGCATGCTGTTACCTCATAGTTGTCGGGCAGCGCCGCCAGGAAACGGCTGTCATCCCGGAGCATGTGTATTTCGGAAACGGGAATTGGTCTTGTAATGAGTCCGGGACCCATCGCGCCGGCAATCATGCCGTCGTAGCGCTCCTGATGCGCGGTACGCACATAGTAGCGGCGGCGCACACCGGAATTGTCCACCGCGCAGGGCGCGGCGTTCCTAGTGTAAAATCCGCGGCTGCCGTCCAGAATGTCCAGGCAGTCCTGCAGGACGTTGGAGGCGGTGGGAAATCGGCCCGCGCCCTGCCCGCAGAAGGACTGCGCGCCGAGCTTTTCCGCGAGCAGGGTGATGCGGTTGCAGTTCAGCGACACCGCCGCCTCCGGCGCGCCGCACGGAACCAGCGTTGGTTCCAGGCAGGCGAAGACGGCGCCGCTTTTTCGGCTTGCGGAGGCGATCATCCGGCAGACGAAGCCCGCAGCCGTAAAGGCGGCAATGTCCGCCGCCGTAATCCGGCGGATGCCGGCCATGGGAATGCGCTCTTCGCGCAGGGAGACGTCAAAGGCGATATTCGCGCAGATGACCAGCTTCCGGCGGATATCCCAGCCGTCGATGTCGGCAGTGGGGTCGCTTTCGGCGTAGCCAAGCGCCTGGGCGGCGGTCAGCGCTGTTTCGAAGCCGCGGCCCTCCCGCGTCATGATATCCAAAATATAGTTGGTGGTACCGTTCAGAATACCGGAAACGGACAGCAACCGGTCGCGCCGCCGGACTTGCTCCAGCGCGGACAGGAAGGGAATTCCACCGCCGACGGCTCCGGCACACCGCAGGGATACGCCGTGCTCCCAGGCCAGCGCCGAAAGCGCGTCGTACCTGGCCGCAATGAGCGCCTTGTTGCTGGTTACCACATGCTTGCCTGCCGCCAGTGCTGCGGACACATAGGAAAAGGCCGGCTCCACGCCGCCCATGACCTCCACCACCAACGAAACCTCTGGGTCACGCAAAATGGGCGCGATCTCTGTCACGGCCAAGGCGCCCAACTCCGGGTGGGGGCCCCGTACCAGTACATAGTTTAGTTCCAAATCCTTTCGGCCCTGCAGCAGCTCCAGCAGTCCGCCGCCGACTACGCCGCACCCCAACATCGCAAGTTTCATGACAAATCTCTTTCTGTGATTATTTCCATAATGTCTACAATAGAAAGACAAATGGTTTCGCGTTGAAAACATACTACCACAGGATGACGGGAAAAGCAAGCCTAATCTTCTGAATCACGAGGGGATTTTTGTCGGCGCGGCTCGAAAAAAGCGCAAGAAAAAACAGTCGCCGGGTCGAATTGACAAGCGGGGACGGCCGTGTTATAAGAAACGTGTTGGGGAGGGATGAGCATGATAAACGGGCTTTTGCTGGCATTTTCCATCACTTGCGGCGTGACTGGCAGCGGATTTCGTTACCGGATTGCCAGGGATTCGCTGAAAACCATGGGGGACAACGCGGCATTTAATCTGATCCTGTCGCTTGTCTGCATCCTGGTGATGGCTGTTGCAGGCGGCCTGCGGCGGCCCTCACTGCTGACACTGCTGCTGTCTGTAGTGTTCGGACTCCTGATTATTCTGGCTGGCCTTTCCTCTGTCGCGGCCATGCACAACGGGCCAATGACCCTGTCGGTGCTCATCAGCCTCTGCGGCACACTCATTCCGACTACAGTCGGTTCCCTCCTCTGGAGAGAACCCGTGACGCCCTTCCAGATTGCCGGCATTGTCCTGATGCTGCTGTCGATGGCGCTGGTGCTGAATCCCACAGTGAATTCCAAAATCACGGCCCGGTGGATCGCCTGGGCGCTGGCGTCCTTCCTGCTCAACGGTCTCATCGGCCTGACACAAAAAATCCAAAGCACGTCGATTTATGCCGACGAAAAAATGCAGTTTTTGTTTTGGTCGTTCGTCATCAGCGCCTTGTTTCTGCTTGGCTATCTGCTGGCGATCCGGCGGGCGCGACCGGGCGCTTGTGTTGGCTGCTCCTTCCGTGGAAAACTGGGCGCCGGCGCGGTGCTGGTTGGCCTGACAAACGCCGCGCAGCATATCATCAATTTGATTCTGGTGGGGCTCATTCCCGCGGCTGTTTTTTTCCCGATCTGCAATGGTGGAAATATTCTTCTGACCGGCCTGATGGGCGCGGTGGTCTTCAAGGAGCGGATGACGCGATGGCAGATCGTCGGCTTTGTTCTGGGCATTTTTGCCATCCTGCTGGTGGCCAACGTCGCGTCCGCCTTTTCATAAAAAGAGCGTTACCGATCTTGATGTGGGCGTCTCATCCTGAAAACACTGGCGTCCTTGGAACAAAATGAATTCCTATTGACATGTGGGGGATTATATGGTATGTTTCTCCTAGAGAATAAGTAGGAATTCAAACCTGCAAGGATGAATCGAGGTAATTCACATGATGGTTTATGCGGATAATGCGGCTACCACCTGTGTCAGCAAGGCGGCGCTGGACGCAATGATGCCTTATCTGACCACCTATTACGGCAACCCCTCCAGCCTGTACGCCTTTGCCCAGGAGGCCAAGGAGGCGCTGGAGCACGCCCGGGAGACCGTGGCGCGGCTGATCGGCGCTGCGGACCCCCGCGAAATTTATTTCACCTCCGGCGGCAGCGAGGCAGACAATCAGGCGCTTTGCTCCGCAGCTTATGCCGGCGCAAAAAAAGGGAAAAAGCATCTGATCTCCACGACATTTGAGCACCACGCCGTGCTGCACACGCTGGATCAGCTGGAGAAGCGGGGATTTGAGGTGACGCTGCTGCCGGTCCATGAGGACGGCGTGGTCCGCCTCGAGGATCTGCGGGCCGCCATCCGCGAGGATACGGCGCTGGTAAGCGTCATGTTTGCCAACAATGAGATCGGCACGGTCCAGCCCATCCGAGAGATCGGGGCACTCTGCCGGGAGAAGGGGATTCCTTTCCACTGTGACGCGGTGCAGGCCATGGGCCATATCCCGGTCGACGTGCAGGCGATGAACATCGACATGCTCTCTCTCTCGGGGCACAAGTTCCACGCGCCCAAGGGCGTCGGCGTGCTCTACGCGAAGCGGGGTTTGCCGCTTGTCAATATCATTGAGGGCGGCGCCCAGGAACGCGGCAAGCGGGCCGGCACCGAGAACATCCCCGGCATTGTCGCGCTGGCGGCGGCGCTGGAGGACTCCATTGCCCACATGGAGGAAAACACGGCGAAGATCATCCCCATGCGGGATAAGCTCTTCGCGGAGCTGCAAAAAATTCCCCACAGCAGGATCAACGGCTCTCTGGAACACCATGTTCCCGGCACTGTCAACATGTGCTTTGAGGGCATTGAAGGCGAGAGTCTGCTGCTGCTGCTGGACCGGAACGGTATCTGCGCCTCTTCCGGCTCCGCCTGCACCTCCGGCTCGCTGGACCCCAGCCATGTGCTGCTGGCGCTGGGCCTGCCCCACGAGGTGGCGCACGGTTCCCTGCGGCTCTCCATCGGCGAATACAACACCATGGAGGAAATCGATCATATTATCCAGGTCGTGCCGGAGGTCGTCTCCTACCTGCGCGATATGTCCCCGGTGTGGGACGAGCTACAGAAGGGCGAACGGCCCCATCTGATTTGAGAGAACGGGAGGAATTTAAAAATGGCACTTTACAGTGAAAAGGTGATGGATCATTTCGAGCATCCCCGCAATGTCGGCAAAATGGACGACGCGGACGGGATCGGCGAGGTCGGCAACGTCAAATGCGGCGATATCATGCGGATGTATATCAAGGTCAAGGACGGCGTGATTACGGACGCCAAGTTTAACACCTTCGGCTGCGGCTCCGCGATCGCCACTTCCTCCATCGCCACAGAGATGATTAAGGGGAAGCCGGTGGACGAAGCGCTGAAGCTGTCCAACAAGGCTGTTGTCGAGGCGCTGGACGGGTTGCCTGCCTATAAGCTTCATTGCTCCGTGCTGGCGGAGGAGGCGGTCCGGGCCGCCGTCAAGGACTACTACGACAAGAACGGTATCACCTACGACAAGGACGAGTTCTGCGACCATGACTGCGCCGCCTGCCACGCGCACGAACGGCTGTAACCTGATAGGCGCCATGGCGCCGCTCGCACCCGTATACTAGTTTGGGCGTCAGTGTTCCCCGGAAAGAGGAACGCTGACGCCCTTGGCTTATGGCTGGCGAAGGCTACCGTTCGTAGTCAAACTCGTAGTCGTAAATACTGACGGCATCGCCATCTTCAATGCCCATCTCCTCCAGCCGCTCGAAAAGGCCGGATTTGCGGAGCTGACGGTCGAAGTAGTTGCGAGACTCGCTGTCACTGAAATTGATGTCGCCGACGAGCTGTGCCAGCCAGCTGCCCTCGATGACCCACAGATCACCGTCGTGTTGGATGCGTAGCTCGTGCGCGTCGCCGGCCTCGCGGAGCGGCTTCACATACTCCGGCTCGTAGACCATCACCGGCGGCAGCGTGCGGAGCGTTTCGGCCACACGCCGCATGAGCTCGCGGGTGCCCTGGTGCGTTGCGGCGGAAATCTCGTAGTAGGGAATCCCCCGGGCTTCCACATACGCGCGGAGCCGCCGCGCGTTGTCGCTGCCCTCCGGCAGCAGGTCTGCCTTGTTGGCGGCTACCAGCATGGGCCGCGACGCCAGCGCGGGAGAATATTGCCGCAGCTCGACGCTCAACTTCTCAAAATCCTCGATGGGGTCCCGATCTTCGCTGCCGGAGATGTCCACGACGTGCAGAAGCAGGCGGCAGCGGTCGATGTGGCGCAGGAAATCGTGGCCGAGACCGGCCCCTTCCGCCGCGCCCTCGATGATGCCGGGGATGTCCGCCATGACGAAGGATACGCCTTCGTCCACATAGATGACGCCCAGATTGGGGTAGAGCGTCGTAAAGTGATAGTTGGCGATCTTTGGATGTGCGCCGGAGGTCACGGACAGCAGCGTAGACTTACCCACGTTGGGAAAGCCAACCAGCCCCACATCGGCCAGCAGCTTGAGCTCCAGAATGACGTTGTGCTCCTCGCCGGGAAGGCCGGACTTGGCAAAGTTTGGGACCTGCCGCGTGGGGGTGGCAAAGTGTTTATTGCCCCAGCCGCCGCGTCCGCCCCGGCAAAGAATATAATCCTCTGAGTCGGACATATCCTTGATGACTTCGCCGGTTTCCGCATCCCGGATTACCGTGCCACGGGGTACCTTGATGAGAAGGTCCTCGCCCCGCTTCCCGGATTTCATGCCCCCCTGGCCGTCCTGGCCGTGCGGGGCGGTGTATTTCAGCTTATAACGAAAGTCCATCAGCGTTGACATATTGTCATCGACGCGCAGGACAATGCTGCCGCCCTTGCCGCCGTCGCCGCCGTCGGGGCCGCCTGCCGCCACATATTTTTCGCGCCGGAACGCTACCGCGCCGTTGCCGCCGTTTCCTGCGCGGACGGAAATCTGCACCTTATCCACAAACATGAGACGTTCTCCTTTCCAGATACAAAAAATCCCGAACATCTGAGTATGTTCGGGATTTTCTTCCTTTACTGCTCGATGGAATAAACAGAGACCATCTTGCGGTCCTTGTCCATCCGCTCAAAGCGAACCTTGCCGTCCACCAGGGCGAACAGGGTGTCGTCGGAGCCGATGCCGACATTGTTACCCGGATGGATATGGGTGCCTCTCTGCCGCACCAGAATATTGCCGGCCAGAACAAACTGACCGTCGGCACGCTTCACGCCCAGACGCTTGGACTCGGAGTCACGGCCGTTTTTGGTGGAGCCGCCGCCCTTTTTATGCGCGAAGAATTGAAAACTAATCTGAAACATGGTGTTACACCTCCATAACTTCGATATAATCGGGGTAGTCGTCCCGAAGACTGCACAGCGTCAGCATCAGACCCGCCAGAATAGCCTGTACGGCGTCCTCGCTGTCCTCGCAGGAGCTTGGGAGCTTTACAGTGATCCGGGCCTCGTCCTCCTGCACCCTGACCTTGGCGTTTACGCCCAGCACGTCCACAATGGTCGTGATGGTCAGATGCACGGCGGCGGATACGGCGGCGCAGACAATGTCCGTGCCCGCTTCCCCATAGCCGCTGTGGCCCGATGAGCAGAATCCGTCGATTCTGTCGTCCGGACTGAAAAATTCAATGCTGGTCATCAGAACGCAATCTTTTCAATCTGCACCTTGGTATAAGGCTGTCTGTGGCCCTGGCAGCTCTTGGAGTCCTTCTTGGCGCGATACTTAAAAACGCGGATTTTTTTGCCCCGGCCGTTCTTCAGAACCTTGGCCTCGACTGCTGCGCCGGACAGAACAGGAGCGCCGAACTTGGAGTTCTCGCCGTCCAGAATCGCCAGAACCTGATCGAAGGTTACGGTTGCGTCGGCTTCTGCATTCAGCTTTTCAATGAAAACGACGTCGCCTTCCTTGACATTATACTGTTTACCGCCGGTAACGATAATTGCTTGCATGGTTGCACCTACCTTTTTTCGTAGACTCGCTCTGAAGGTGTGGACGCTTGTCCAGCTTAAACCTCTTCAACGCGGCTTTCCAATTATAGCATCCTGCCTATGGGAAGTCAAACCTTTTTTGAACATAAATCGGACAATTTCGCGGATATTTTGCAATGGCGGGACAAAACGCAGATAGTATTTGACCATCCCGGACGACTTTGGTATAGTAAGCAAAGAATGAAATGGGGAAATCGGTGATGGCATGAAAAAATGGGCGGCTGTTTTGCTGTCTGCGCTGCTGTTGCTTGCACTGGGCGGCTGCGGCGAGGCAAAGAGCTATACAAAGGATCTGTTCTCCATGGACACGGTGATGAGCCTCACGGTCTATGGGAGCGACGCGCGGGATGCAGCCGAGGCCGCCGCCACACGCATTACGGCGCTCGAGGCGGAGCTGTCCGTCACAAAGGAGGACAGCGAGATCGCCCGCCTCAACCGGGACGGGCGCTGTGCGCTGTCCGACGACGCGGAGACGCTGCTGACGCGCAGCCTTGCGCTGGAGGAGGAGACCGGCGGCGCGTTTTCCCCGGCGCTCTATTCGCTGGTCTCCCTCTGGGGCTTTACCACCGGGTCCTACCGGGTGCCGGCAGACGCGGAAATCCAGACCGTTCTCGCGCAGATCCGCGCCGGGTCTCTGACCGTGGCGGACGGGACTGCCATCGCGGACGGCGTGCAGGTAGATCTCGGAGCCGTCGCCAAAGGCTACGCGGCGGCAGAGGCGGCGGCGGTTTTGAAGGAACAGGGCGTGACCTCGGCGGTTCTGTCGCTGGGGGGGAACGTCCAGACTGTGGGCCTGAAGCCGGACGGCAGCCTCTGGCATATCGGCATCCGCGACCCGCAGAATGAGAGCGAAAATCTGGGTGTTCTGGAGGTGGGCGAGACGGCGGTGGTGACCTCCGGCGGCTACCAGCGGTATTTTGAGGAGGACGGCGTGCGCTATATCCACATTATGGATCCCGCTACCGGTTACCCGGCGGACAGCGGGCTCTCCTCCGTCACCATCGTCACAACGGACGGCTTCCTTGCCGACGGCCTCTCTACGGCGCTTTACGTGATGGGCCTGGACCGTGCTTCGGAATTCTGGCGCGGCCGGGACGATTTCGAAGCCGTGCTGGTGACGGACGGCGGGGAAATCTATGTGACGGAGGGCCTGCAGGGCAGCTTCTCCGGCGGGGAGTTTACGGTGATCGCCAGATGAAAACAAAGTATTGGATCGGCCTCTTTGCCGGTCTGCTTCTTCTCAGCGCGACGGCGGCGCTGCTGCTTTCCCGCAGCGGCGGCGCGCGGGCCGAAATCTGGTCCGACGGAACGCTGCTCTACACGGTGGACCTCAGCCGGGACCAGACCTTCACGGTGGAGTCGGCAGAGGGAAGCAATACCGTGACGGTTCAGGACGGAACCATCGCCGTGACGGCGGCAACCTGCCCTGATCAGATCTGTGTGAGGCGGGGACACTGCGCCGGAGGCGCACCCATCATCTGCCTGCCGAACCGACTGGTCATCCGCTTCGTGGGGGAAGCACAGACCGACGCCACAGTTGGATAGGCATTTGCGCCTGGCTTTTCCGGATTTCCGGAGAGCTGGGCGCTTCTTTTGTGCAATCGAACCAAACCAAAATTGCAAAATGGTGTATAACGCTGAATTCCAAAAATGTGCAGAAAAAGGATTGAAAAATTGAAAACGACGGTGTTATAATACGGACATAAGGAAGTGGAAACGTTTCCAACTTCCAATAGGAACACAAGAATTGTGAGGAGGAAAATAGAATGAAGAAACTGATCGCGCTGCTTCTGGCGGCCATGATGGTTCTGGGTCTGGTCGCCTGCGGGTCCACCAGCGGCGGAACCACCACGGAGACGACGGGAACCACTGCTGCGGCGGAGACCACTGCCAAAGAGACCGCGGCGGCCACCACTGCGGCCAAAACCGCGGAAGGCTCCGTCTACTATCTGAACTTTAAGCCCGAGGCGGACGCAGCCTGGCAGAAGCTGGCAGCTACTTACACGGAGCAGACCGGCGTTCCAGTGACGGTTGTCACTGCCGCGTCCGGCGACTACGACAACATGCTGACGGCTGAGATGGACAAGAGCGAAGCGCCCACTCTGTTCCAGTGCGGCAACCAGGGCGCAATCAACACCTGGGGCGACTACTGCTACGACCTGAAGGATACCGATGTTTACAAGGAGATGACCACCGACTCCTTCAACCTGACCGGCGAGAACGGCGAGGTTCTCTCCATCGGCTACTGCTATGAATGCTTCGGCATCATTGTCAACAAGGCACTGCTGGAGAAGGCCGGCCATTCTCTGGATGAGATCACCAACTTTGAGACGCTGAAGACTGTGGCGGACGATATCCATGCGAACGCCGCGACGCTGGGCTTCGACGCGTTCACCTCCGCCGGCCTGGACAGCTCCTCCTCCTGGCGGTTCTCCGGCCATCTGGCCAACATGCCGCTCTTCTATGAATTCCGTGACGACGGCGTGACCGCGCAGCCCGCCACCATCACCGGCAAGTATCTGGACAACTATAAGGATATCTGGGATCTGTACACCACCGACACCGCCACCACCGGCGCCGCGCTGACGACCGCAACCGGCGACCAGGCCGAGGCCGAATTTGGCAAGAGCGAGGCTGTCTTCTATCAGAATGGCTCCTGGGAGTATGCAAATCTGGTCACCGACACGGCCAAGGGCTTCCTGATGAACTCCGATGATCTGGCTATGATTCCGATTTACTGCGGCGTGGAAGGCGAAGAGGACGCCGGTCTCTGCTGCGGCACTGAGAACTGCTGGGCAGTCAATAAAGAGGCTTCCGAGGAAGACATTCAGGCGACCCTGGACTTCATGTACTGGGTTGTCACCTCCGACAAGGGCACCGCCATGATGGCGGAGCAGTTCGGGCCCTGCCCGTTCAAGAACGCCAAAGAGCCGGAGAACGTGTTCTTTGCGCAGGCCAATGATTACACCGCTGACGGCAAGTACGTTGTGACCTGGGCCTTCAACTACACGCCTGCTGTGGACGACTGGAGAGCCGGCGTGGTGGACGCGCTGACGCAGTACACCGCAGGTACGGGCAGTTGGGATTCGGTCAAGACCGCGTTTGTGGACGGCTGGGCCACCCAGTATGCCACAGAAAACGGATAATGGAAGCATTCACGCACGGGGCGAGCGTATTCCGCTCGCCCCGTTTTCTGAAACCGGGGACGCCCGGGGGCGACGTCCCGCTGCCGCGCGGAGCGGGGCCCACGCGCGCCGCCGGAATCCGGCACTTGCGCCGGGGTGTTCCGCGCATTATAATGTAAATACCTTTGCTCACCTATGGTAGATAAGGAGAGTGCCATGAAAGCTCATAAAAAGAAACGGGATGACGCCTCGCTGAATTCCCGGCTGATCCGCAGGCCGATCCAGCGGTGCTTTCCGATTTTTCTGCTGCCAACCTTTGCGGCCTTCTGCATTGGATTTCTGTATCCCTTTCTAAAGGGACTGTTCCTGTCATTTTGTGATTTTAAGACGACCAGCAAATGGACTTGGGTCGGGCTGACGAACTATGTGAAGGCCTTTCAGGATTCTTCCTTTGTCCATGCCTTTTGGTACACGTCGCTGGTCGCGCTGGTGTCGTTGCTGCTCATCAATGTGCTTGCTTTTGCGGTGGCCTACGCCCTGACCCGCGGCATCAGGGGCTCCAATCTGTATCGGACGGTGTTTTTTATGCCGAATCTGATCGGCGGCATCGTCCTGGGCTACATCTGGAGCACGATTTTTGACGGAATTTTGTCCCGATACGGCACATCTATCCTGCTGAATTCCACCTATGGGTTCTGGGGCCTCATCATTCTGATGTGCTGGCAGCAGATCGGCTATATGATGATTATTTACATCGCCGGGCTCCAGTCCGTGCCGGAGGACATGCTGGAGGCGGCCAAGATCGATGGCGCGAGCAGCTGGAAAACGCTGTGGCACATCACGATTCCCAACGTCATGCCCGCCATCTCCATCTGCACCTTTCTGACGCTGACCAACTCCTTTAAGCTGTTCGACCAGAACCTGGCCCTGACCGAAGGCAGGCCGTTCCTCCAGAACGCGGACGGATCCGTCGTCAAGACCACGGAGATGTTGGCCCTCAACATTGTCAATTCCTTCTATGCCAACGCCAGGACCCGCGGCGTCGGGCAGGCCAAGGCCGTGGTATTTTTCATTCTGGTGGCCGCCATCGCGCTCATCCAGCTCCGGTCTACAAAGAAGCGGGAGGTGCAGCAGTAATGGGGAAGAGACAAGCCAGGCTGAACACAAAGCAAAAGAGGTCCAACGCGGCGCTGACCTATGTGTTTGCGGTCATCGCCATTGTGTACCTGCTTCCCATTGTCATCGTGCTGGTCAACTCTTTCAAGGCAAATTCCTACGTCAATACGGAGACCTTTGCGCTGCCGACGGCGCAGTCCTTCGTGGGCTTTGCAAACTATGTGAAAGGCCTGACTTTCGGCAATTATCCGTTTTTGAAATCTGCGGGCTACAGCCTGTTTATTACGATTACCTCCACGGCGCTGATCCTGATCGGCACCTCCATGGCAGCCTGGTACATCGCCCGGGTGGGCAGCCTGGTCAGTAGAATCTGCTTTTATCTCTTCGTATTTTCCATGGTGGTCCCGTTCCAGATGGTCATGTTTACGCTGGCCAAAACGGCTGACACCCTGAAGCTCAACACCCCGTGGACCATTCCCGTCATCTATCTGGGCTTCGGCGCGGGGCTTGCGGTGTTCATGTTCTCCGGTTTTGTCAAGAGTATGCCGCTGGAAATTGAGGAGGCTGCCGCCATTGACGGCTGCGGGCCGCTGCGGACCTTCTTTTCCGTGGTGCTTCCGATGCTGAAGCCCACCATGATTTCGGTCGGCGTGCTGGAAATCATGTGGGTCTGGAACGATTATTTGCTGCCGTCCCTGGTACTGGACCGGAAGAAATATATGACGATTCCGCTCCACATTCAGTATCTCAGGGGCAGCTACGGTTCCGTGGACCTGGGCGCCGTGATGGCGCTGATCCTTCTGAGCATTCTTCCTGTGATTATTTTCTATCTGAGCTGTCAGAAGCATATCATCAAGGGCGTCGCTGCCGGCGCAGTAAAGGGTTAAACACATGACAATCAAGGATCTTGCCCGTCTGTCGGGCTACTCTCTCGGGACGGTTTCCCGTGTCCTCAACAATCAGCCGAACGTCAGTCAGAAGGCGCGGGACGCCATCATGGCCATCGTGGACGAGAAGGGCTTTGAACTGAACACCAACGCCAAGAACCTGAAGCAGCAGAAGAGCGCTTCCATTCTGGTGATCGTCAAGGGCCGGGCCAACGAGCTGTTCTCTCAGCTCGTGGAGCAGATTCAGAGCCTGGTCGCGGGGACGGAGCACCCGCTGCTGCTGGACTATATCGATGAGGACGAGAACGAGGTGCGGCGGGCGCTGCAGCTCTGCCGGGAGAAAAAGCCGGAGGGCATTTTGTTTCTCGGCGGCATCAGCCGGAATTTCCGGGAGGAGTTCGGAGCAATCCCGCTCCCAGCCGTGCTGGTCACCAACGCGGCGGAGAGTCTGGGGTTTCCAAATCTCTCCAGCGTTACGACCGACGACGCCGCCGCGGCCTGCTGCGCGGTGCAGTATCTGATGGACCAGGGACATCGGGAGATCGTCATTCTGGGCGGCGACTGTGAGAAGTCGGAGATCAGTCATCTGCGCTATGAGGGTTGCGTCCGGGCGTTTCGGGAGCGTGGCAATTCGGAACTCTGCATCTACGAAAACACGCGTTTCTCCTTTCGGGACGGCTACGAGTCCATGGGGCGGGTATTGGATACCTGCGCCGCTCGTGTGACGGCGGTCTTTGCCATGGCGGACGTGATTGCCATTGGTGCGATTCGCTGCATCTGTGACCACGGCCTGCGCGTGCCGGAGGATATTTCGATCATTGGCTTCGACGGCCTGCCTGTGGGGCAATATTATATGCCGAAGCTGGCAACCATAGGACAGCAGACCGACGAGATGGCCCGGGAATGCATCCGAATTTTGCTGGACGCGATCGGCGGCGCGCCATCGCAGCACCAGACGGTGCCCTTTACGCGGATGCCCGGTGAGAGCATCCGAAAACTACACGCATAGAAGAAGGGAACGCATATGCGCAGCAGCGGAATCCTGATGCATATTTCCTCCCTGCCGGGGCCGTATGGCATTGGCTCTCTCGGCAGGGAGGCTTACCGATTTGTGGACTTTTTGCGGAATGCAAAGCAGCGGTATTGGCAGATTTTGCCGGTTGGCCCGACCGGATACGGCGACTCGCCGTATCAGACCTTTTGCATCTTTGCGGGGAACCATTATCTGATTGATCTGGACGCGCTGGTGGAAGCTGGCCTGCTCCGAAAGGAGGAGACAACTGCGGACCAGTGGTCTGATCGCCCGGACCGCGTGGACTACGGCTGCCTGTTCGAGCGCCGTCTGCCGGTTCTGCGAAAAGCCTTCGCGCGCTTTGACCGGGACGACGCCGCCTTCGCCGGGTTTGTCGAGGCGGAGCGGGATTGGCTGGAGGAATATGGGCTGTATATGGCCCTCAAGGAGCACTTCAGTGGGCAGAGCTGGACCATGTGGCCGGAGCCGATTCGCTACCGCCGCCCGGAGGCCGTGAAACAGTACCGCCGGGAGTTTCAGGAGGAAATTGAGTTCCATTTTTTTCTGCAATATGAGTTTTTTGCGCAGTGGAAGGCGCTGCGGCGCTATGCCTATGCAAACGGCGTGTCCATCATCGGAGACGTGCCCATCTATGTGCCGCTCGACTCCTCCGACGTCTGGTCGGAGCCGGATTATTTTCAGCTCGATCGGGAGCGCCGCCCAAAGTTTGTGGCCGGCGTGCCGCCAGACTATTTCTCCGCAGGCGGCCAGCTTTGGGGCAATCCCCTGTACGACTGGGAAAGGATGAAAAAAGACGGCTACCTCTGGTGGATCCGCCGCCTGCAGGCCGCGGCCGGGGTCTTCGACGTGGTACGCATCGATCACTTCCGCGGCATCGAGAGCTATTGGTCCGTCCCCTATGGCGACGAGACCGCGCGGAACGGTGTTTGGGTCAAGGGGCCGGGGATGCAGCTCATCCGCGCCATTAAGCGGGCGCTGCCGGAACTGCGGTTTATTGCGGAGGACCTGGGTTTCCTGACACCGGCGGTGATCGATCTGGTGAAAAAGTCCGGTTTTCCAGGCATGAAGGTGCTGGAATTTGCGTTTGATTCCCGGGAGCCCAGCGATTATCTGCCGCATAATTATGACCGGAAATGCATCTGTTACACCGGGACCCACGACAACGAAACGCTGGTTCAATGGGCGGCAGCGACGAAACCGGAGGACTATGCCTATGCGGTCCGCTATCTGGGAAAGCGCGAGGAAGAGCCGCTTGCTATGGCGGTCATCCGGGCCGGAATGGCTTCGGTGGCGGAGCTTTTTATCGTCCAGATGCAGGATTGGCTGGGGCTTGGCGGCGAGGGGCGCATGAACCATCCCGGGATTGTGGACGGAAACAACTGGCGCTGGCGCGCTACGGAGGAGCAATTTTCGGACAAGCTTGCCGATTCCATCGGTGAGATGACAGCACTCTATGGCCGCGGCGCAAGGTAAACGTACGGGTTTCGCAGCAAGCCCGCCGGAAAAGCAATTTGCTTTTCCGGCGGGCTTGCTGTATCATGGGCTTGCTGTTCTGAAAAGGGAGAGAAGCGTTTCAAAGGAAGGCCCGGATCGCAGTGTGGCGGATGGCCTTGGCCCTTTGTAAAGCTTGCCTGTACGGTTAGGAGAATTCGGATGATCAATTGTCTCGCTGTCGGCTTTGGCGGTTTTCTCGGAAGCGTATGCCGCTATTTGATTGGTTTGCTGCCCCTGGGGAGCAGCGGCGGCTTTCCCTATAAAACGCTGCTGATTAATGTGGTGGGCGCGCTTGCGCTCGGCTTCCTGTCCGTATGGGCCACGAAGCTGCCTTCCGTTCCCGCAAGTATCGTTCTCATGCTAAAAGTTGGAATTTGCGGCGGTTTTACGACGTTTTCAACGTTTGCGCTGGAGTCCTCCGCACTGTTTGGCGGCGGCAAGCCGGGTCAGGCCGTCCTCTATATTGCGGCAAGCCTGTGCCTGGGAATCGCTGCGGTATTTGCCGGGCAGCGCCTTGCATCATAGGCTGAGGAGCAGAGCATGAAAATACACCTGCGGCGATGGCATGGAATCACTTGTGGTAAAGCCGTGCGGACTGGTAGGTCGGCTCGGTGGTGACGTTGGCGCCGAGGCGGCTCAACACCTTTTCATCCACGGAGGAGAGAATGACGGTGGAATGCACCTGACTGCCGCGCAAATCGCTGAGATGCCGGAGCGCCAGAGCGGCGGTGGGATTGGTGACCGCGCAGATGGAGAGGGCGATCAGGACCTCGTCCGTGTGCAGCAGGGGGTTTCGGCTGCCCAGGTGGTTCACCTTCAGAGACTGGATTGGCTCGATGACCGCCGGTGCGATCAGGTCGATGGAATCGTGAATTTCAGCCAGATATTTGAGGGCGTTGAGCAGGGCTGCCGAGGAAGCACCCATGAGCGAAGTGGTTTTGCCGGTGACGAGATTGCCGTCCGGCAGCTCAATGGCCACGGCCGGTCCGCCGGTCCGTTCTGCAACCTGCCGCGCCGGGATCACGCAGGGGCGCATGTATGGCTCGAGATTCAGCGTGTTCATCAGCATTTCCAGCTTTTTGACCTCCGAGGGATCGGAAGTGCCCTGCCGGAGGCCGCTGTGGGCGGCAAAGTAGCGCCGGAGGATCTCCTGCCGGGAGGCTTCCCGGCAGATTTCGTCGTCCACAATGGCATAACCCGCCATGTTGACGCCCATATCCGTGGGGCTCTTGTAGCGGCACTCGCCGTAAATCCGCTTGAACATGGCTTCCAGAACCGGGAAAATCTCAATGTCCCGGTTATAATTCACGGTGGTCACGCCATAGGCTTCCAGGTGAAAGGGATCGATCATATTGACGTCGGAGAGATCGGCGGTGGCGGCCTCATAGGCCAGATTCACCGGGTGCTTCAGGGGCAGGTTCCAGATGGGGAAGGTCTCGAATTTGGCGTAACCCGCGCTGACGCCCCGCTCGTGCTCCTGGTAAAGCTGGCTCAGGCAGGTCGCCATCTTGCCGGAGCCGGGGCCGGGTGCGGTGACGACCACCACGGGGCGGGTCGTCTCGATATACTCGTTCCGGCCGAAGCCCTCCGAGCTGACGATCAGCGACACGTCGGAGGGGTAGTTTTCGATGGGATAGTGGCGGTAGACCCGCATGCCCATGCTCTCCAGCTTCCGTTGAAACTGATCGGCGGATCGCTGGCCGCGGTATTGGGTCAGCACCACCGAACCGACGTAGAGGCCGATTTCGCGGAAGGTGTCGATGAGCCGCAGCACGTCCAGATCGTAGGTGATACCCAGGTCGCCGCGTCGTTTGCTTTTCTCAATGTCGCCGGCGCAGATGGCAATGACGATTTCCGCCTGCTCGCGGATCTTGAGCAGCATGCGCATCTTGCTGTCCGGCTGAAAGCCGGGAAGGACCCGGGAGGCGTGGTAGTCGTCAAACAGCTTCCCGCCAAACTCCAGATAGAGCTTGCCGCCGAAGGAGTCCACCCGCTCCAGAATCCGCTCGGTCTGCAGCGACAAATATTTGGCATTGTCAAATCCGATTTTCATACCTGTTCCTCCTGTATGTCTCTCGACAAAAAATTACCTTTCTACATGATAACGGTCCGGCCGCAAAAATGCAACGGATGAATTTGGAGAAAATCAGGCCCGGTTTCGTTCGCTTTTCACGAAGATCGGGAAAAACCGCCCGTAGACTGGAAGAAAGCAGGGAAGTGTGCTATAATAACATTCTATCACCCTGTTGGAGGAACACGATGAGGCATATGTTCCGGCGGCTTTTTGACGGGCCCATGCGTCGTTATATCGCGGTTGGCACGCTGAATATGGCATTTTGCACAGCCGTCATGTACCTTCTTTATAACCTGACCGGCCTGGACAGTTGGGTCTGCGCGCTGGTGAACCACGCCATGGGCGGGATCGTCAGCTATTTTGTCAATAAGCATTACGTCTTTCGTGACCGGCGGATGGGGCTCCGAACCCCTTGCCTGTTCGTGCTGAATCTGGCGATCTGCTACATGGTTGCCTACAGCATCGCCATTCCGGGCATCGAACTGCTGCTGTCCCAATGGTCCAATACGCAGCAGGATAATCTGGCCATGGGCATCGGCGTACTGCTGTTCGTGGTGCTCAACTACTTTGGCCAGCGGTATGTGGTGTTCCGCGGCTTCGACGGGAAAAACACATGAAACGGTTTCAAAAGATATATCTGGAGATTACCAATCTCTGCAATCTGCGCTGCGCCTTTTGCCCGGGCACCGCGCGCCCGGGCCGGGCCATGACGGAGGAAGAGTTTTCTGCGCTGCTGCCGAAGCTTCGGCCGTATACGGACTACCTCTACTTTCACTTGATGGGCGAGCCCCTGTGCCATGCGCGGCTGGGGCGTTTTTTGTTTCTGGCGGGCGAGGCGGGCTTCCGGGTGGTTTTGACGACGAACGGCGTCCTGCTGCCACAGATGCAGGCCACGCTGCTGGCGTCGCCTGCGCTCCATAAGGTGCATATCTCCCTGCATGCCTTTGAGGGGAACGACCTCGCCGCGCCCTTCGACGCGTATCTTGCGGGCTGCTGCGCGTTCGGTCTCGCGGCCAAGAGGACGATTGTCGTCTACCGGCTTTGGAATCTGGGCGGCGCGGACCGGAGAAACGGAGAAATTCTGGAGACGCTGCGGCGGTATTTTCCGGAGCCATGGTGCGAGGAAACCCGGGGTACACGGCTTCGCGAGCGGGTCTATCTGCAATACGGGGAAAAGTTCGATTGGCCGGACTTGTCGGCGCCGGAGAGCGGCGGCCGCGTCTTTTGCCACGGTCTGCGCGATCAGCTCGGCGTACTCTGCGACGGCACCGTGGTGCCCTGCTGCCTCGACCATGAGGGGGACATTGCCCTGGGAAACCTGTTTTCGGAGGAGCTGGCAGATATTTTGCAGCGGCCGCGGGCCAGAGCTGTCTACGACGGCTTTTCGCAAAGAAACGCGCCGGAGCCCCTCTGCCGCCGCTGCGGTTTTGCGACGCGTTTTCAGAAATAGAGTCAGGCTCAGCCGCGAAGCGGATGCTTCGCGGCTGAGCCTGTGAATTACAGCGGGATGGCGCCGTGCTCCTGCTTCGATTCGGCGATCTGCTTTTTTGAGGGCCAATGTACGGAAAAGCAGGGTTACAGACCCAGCAGGTATTCCGCGGCAAATTTGGCGGCGACCGCGCCGTCGGCGGCGGCGGTCACAATCTGACGCAGGGGCTTTGTCCGCACATCTCCAACGGCGAAGAGGCCGGGAACCGAGGTCCTGGTCGTCTCGTCGGCGACCAGATAGCCCGTCTTGTCCAGTTCCGCCTGCCCCTGCAGCAGCGCCGTGTCCGGCACCTGGCCCACGGCCACAAAGAGACCGTCGCAGGGAAGTTCCCGCTTTTCTCCGGTCGGCTTGTCCGTCAGGGAAAGGCCGCGAAATGCGCCGTTCTCCGTCAGCACATCGTCAATCACGGTGTTCCAAAGAATTTTCACATTGCGGGCCTTTTGAAGCGGCTCCAGATAGACCGGGTCCGCCCGCAGAGAATCACGGTGGTGGATCAAAAAGACCGTTTTACAGAGTCCGGCCAGTTCCAGCGCGTCAGCCACGGCGGTGTTGCCGCCGCCGGCTACGGCCACGGTTTTGCCCCGGTAGAACATCCCATCGCAGGTGGCGCAGTAGGAGACCCCACGGGTTCGCAGGGCCGCTTCGCCGGGCAGCCCCAGCGCCCGGGGCGAGGCTCCGGCGGCATAGATTACGGCTTTGGCCAGATATTCGCCCCCGGCGGTCTCAATTCGCTTCGGCTGTTCGGCCATGTGCAGGGCGGTGACGGTTCGGTACTCCGTGACCGCGCCGAAGCGCTCGGCGCCGCGCTGCATTTTTTCCCCCAGCTCAAAGCCGGCGACGCCCTCGTCGAAGCCGGGGTAGTTGTCCACCTGCGCGGTGGAGGCCATTTGGCCGCCGGCGGAAAGCTTTTCCAGCACCAGGGTGTGCAGTCCGGCCCGCGCGCAGTAGAGCGCGGCGGAATAGCCGCCGGGCCCGCCGCCCACGATGATTACGTCATAAATTTGGTCCATGGCGCGGCCTCACTGCGTTTGCAGCCAGTTCGAAATATCCTCCTGGGAAGCCGGCGCGACCAGCTTCTCCCCGGGGGCGCCGTCCCGGAACAGATACAAGGTCGGGATGACCTCAACGCCGAACCGAGATTCCAGATCGGGCTGCTCGTCGATGTTGACCTTGCCAACCGCGACTTTGCCCTCCAATTGCTCCGCCAGCCTGTCCAGAACCGGGCCAAGACGGCGGCAGTAGGTGCACCACGGAGCCCAGAACTCCAAAAGGACCGGCAGCGTTGACTGCTTCACATCCAAATCAAAGGCTTCTTTCGTAATTGTTTTGATTGCCATCATCGGATCCTCCTTCGTATTTTTCTGACCTTTTCTGACGATAGTTTACCGCATTGCCGCTGTCCTATCTGTAACAAAGTTACGTTGCGAACAATTCCGGTACCAAAGACCAAAAAATCGGCGGCGAAGCGGGAATTTCTTAGGCAAATTGCCAAATAGACTTTCTCACGACCGCATGATAAAATGCCCGTATATAGGGAAACTGTTGAGGAAGAGTGAGTAACCTCTTTGATGCTGTTGCAGAGAGCCGCAGGCGGTGCGATTGCGGTACAGACAGAGGAGCGTGAATGGGCTTCTGAGGGCAAACGGAAAACAGCTGCGGCTGTTGTATGGGCGCCGGAGTTGGTACTCCGTTAACAAGATCCGCTGTATGTTCGTACAGACAGAGCGGGCACAATTTGTGCCAAGCCGGGTGGCACCACAGGTAACGACCTGCCCCAGCAAGATTTCTTGCTGGGGCGGTTTTTTTGTGTTTGGAGGATACTATGTTTTTGATGACCAGACGATGGCGGCTAATTTTCCCGATCTACCAACGAAATTTTTGAATGAGGAGAATTACAACATGAAACAGCATATAATTGTCTGCGGCGCGCTGTCGCTGCTTTTGGTCGCATCTCTCTGCGCCTGCGGCGCGAAAAAGGTCCCGGTCATCGGGATCAGCCAATATGGGGAGCACGCCTCGCTGGATAACTGCCGGGAGGGCTTTCTTCAGGGCCTGACCGACGCGGGACTGGAGGAGGGCAAGGATTATACGGTCGACTACCAGAATGCCGGCTTTGATGATGCGGTTGCCACACAGATTGCCCAGACCTTCTCCGCGAACGACGTTGCGCTGATGTGCGCCATCGCGACGCCCTCGGCCACGGCCTGCTACGCCGCGGCGGAGAACAAGGACATTCCCGTGATCTTTACCGCCATTACCGACCCGGAAAGCGCGGCGCTCGTGGACGGAAACGTCACCGGCACCAGCGACAAGCTGCCGGTGGAGGCGCAGATGGATCTGATCCGCATGATGCAGCCCGACGCGGACACCATCGGCATCATCTACACCACCTCCGAGCCAAACTCCGTCTCCGCCATTGCAGAATATGAAGAGAAGGCGGGCAATTACGGCTTCACGATCGACGCCATCGGCGTCACGGCGCAGGCCGAGGTGACGCAGGCCACGGATACGCTGATTAAAGATCAGGTGGACTGCATTTCCAACTTGACCGACAACAACGTGGTGGGCGTGCTGTCCTCCATACTGGAAAAGACCGACGAGGCGGGGATTCCGGTCTACGGCAGCGAGGTAGAGCAGGTCAAGCTCGGCTGCGTCGCCGCCGCCGGCATCAACTATTACGAGCTGGGACGCCAGACCGGCGCCATGGCAGCCAAGGTCCTGACGGGGGAGAGCAAGGCCTCCGATATGCCCTATGAGACCATTTCCGAGTATGGGATCTATATCAACTCCGAAGCCATTGCGGCGATGAACCTGACCGTCCCGGCTTCCATCGCCGACCGCGCCCTGGAAGCGGCGGAGCAATAACCGGAACGTGAAATTAAGGAGAGACGACGATGTTGGATTTAATCATCAGTACGCTGACGCAGGGGCTGATCTATGCGCTTCTCTCCTACGGCATCTATATCACCTATAAGATCCTGGATTTTCCGGATCTGACCGTGGATGGCAGCTTCCCCCTGGGGGCTGCCATCACGGCCGTCCTGCTGGTAAATGGCTGCAATCCCTATCTTGCGCTGGGAATCTCCCTGGCGGCAGGAGCCGTGGCCGGACTCTGTACCGGACTGATCCACGTCCGTCTGGGCGTGCGGGACCTGCTGGCCGGCATCATTACCATGACGGCGCTGTTCTCCATCAACCTGCAAATTGCCGGCTCCAACCTGCCGGTGGAGCGGGCCATCGATACGATTTTCACTGCCGCGCCCACGATGGCGCTGCTGGGTTCGCTGAGCCTGCTCATGCGGAAGCTGCTGCTGACCGCCTTCCTGGCAATTCTGGGCAAGGTCGGGCTGGACTTATTCCTGCAGACCAGGAGCGGCCTGCTGCTGCGGGCGACCGGCAACAACGCGGCGCTGGTCACCACGCTGGCGAGAGACAAGGGGAGCATGAAGATTCTGGGACTTACCATCGCCAATGCCTTTGTCGCGCTGTCCGGCTCCGTGGTCTGTCAGGAGCAGCGCGCGTTTTCCGCCACCATGGGTACCGGGCAGATGATCTTCGGCCTGGCGGCGGTCATCATCGGCAGCACCCTGTTCAAAAAGCTTGGATTTGTCAAAGGAACCACGGCCGCGCTCTGCGGCAGCATCCTCTATAAGGCTTGCATCCAGGTGGCGATCAGCCTGGGCCTGCCGGCCAACCTGCTGAAGCTGATCACGGCGGTGCTGTTCCTGTTGGTGCTGGTCTGCGGCAATCTGGAGAAGAAGGGGGCGAAGCGCCATGCTTGAACTGAAGCATATCGACAAGGTCTATCATCCGGGTACGGTGACGGAAGCCTGCCTGTTCCGGGATTTTAACCTCTCTATCGAGGACGGCTCCTTCGTGGCGGTCGTGGGCAGCAACGGCAGCGGCAAGACCAGTATGCTGAATATCATCTGCGGCTCGATTCCGGCGACTGCCGGTGTTGTGGAGGTTGGCGGCCATGTCGTCAGCCGGGAGAAGGAGTTTCGGCGCTACCGGCGCATGGGCCGCGTGTATCAGAATCCGGCCATGGGAACCTGCCCGGACCTGACCATTCTGGAAAATATGTCGCTGGCGGACCAAAAGGGAAAGCCCTTCGGCCTGCAGCGCGGCGTCAACCGAAAGCGGACGGACGCCTATCGGGCGATGCTGGCGGAGCTGGGCCTGGGATTGGAAGATAAGCTGGAGGTTCGCATGGGCAGTCTGTCCGGGGGACAGCGACAGGCTGTGGCTATGCTGATGGCCACAATGACGCCGATCGATTTTCTGATTCTGGATGAGCATACGGCGGCGCTGGACCCAAAGACTGCCGACACGATTATGGCCCTGACGGATCGGATTGTCCGGGAGAAACGCCTGACGGCTATCATGGTTACCCACAATCTGCGTTACGCGGTGGAATATGGCGACCGGCTGCTGATGCTGGATAAAGGGCAGATCGTTCTGGATTGCCACGGCCCGGAAAAACGGAAAACAGGCGTGGAGGAGCTCCTCCGCCTGTTCAACTCCATCAGCGTGGAGTGCGGAAATTAACAAAAGCAGGACCCACCGCAAAATTCATGGTTTGCGGTGGGTCCTGCTTGCAATCAGATCAGCTGTTGCTCGTTGATCATCAGCTTAAATTGAAGCCCCAGCTTCTCCGCCGCCTTCCGGCACAGAATCATCCGCTCCATGAAGATCTCGAAGTAGTCCATCACGGAGCCATAATGCGTGTCGACGGACAGCTTCAGCTTGATGAGCGTGTGGGTCTCGTTGATTTTCAGTTCCGCTTTTTTGACCGAGTAGTTGACCCGGTCGTGGATATCGAAGGCGGTCGCGTCCTGGTTGCGGACACGGCTGCGCCGTACATCGGACTTGTCCGCCAGAATCAGCGCCGCCGCCATGGGGGAGACGGGACGGCCGGTGCCCTCATCGTGGTTGCCGATGGCGGTGACGATTTCGGAGATTTCCGCCGGGTCCATGCCCAGTTTATCCAGAATCCGAAAGGCCATGACGGCACCGCTCTGGGAGTGCTCCACCCGATTGACCAGATTGCCAATGTCGTGGAGATAGGCCGCGATCTGCACCAGCTCTACCTCCCGCTCCGGGAAGCCGAGGGTCTCCATAATATATTTCGCGTTGGCGGCGACGATGCCAACGTGGGCAAAGCTGTGCTCCGTAAAGCCGAGCGAGACCAGAGATTCATCGGCTTTTGCAATATAGGTGTTGACAGCCTCGTTTTTTCGAATCTGGTCTAATGTAACCATGATGTTCCTTTCATTGCAGGAAGGTCAGCGTGACGGTGGTGCCGACGCCGGGCTCGCTCTGGAGCGCAACGCGGGCATCGTGGTACTGTGCGCCATGCTTGACAATGGAGAGGCCCAGACCGGTACCGCCAATTTCTTTACTGTGGCTCTTATCCACCCGGTAGAAGCGTTCGAAGACCCGGCTCTGGTGCGTATAGGGGATGCCGATGCCGGTATCCGCCACCACGAGCCGCGCACCGCTGCCCTGCGGCCGAACGGTGACAGTGACGCTGCCGCCGTCCTTGTTGTACTTGATGGCGTTGTCACAGAGATTGTAGACCATCTCGCTGAGAATCGGCCAGACACCGTGAATGTGGACGGGTTCGCTGACAAGCTGCAGGGAGACTTGCTTTTTTTCCGCCGCCGACCGCAGAGAATCCAAAGATTCCCGGCAGAGTGCGCTGAGATCGACGTCTTCCCGCTCGAACATCCGGGAATTTTCGTCCAGCTTGGAGAGATTCAGAATGTCGTCCACAAGGTCGATGAGCCGCCGGGACTCGTGGTAGATGTCACCCGCGAATTCGCGGGCCTTCTCAGGGGGAACCAGGCCGTCCTTCATGAGCTCGGCGAAGCCGGTGATGGAGGTCAGCGGCGTTTTAAGCTCATGGGAGACGTTGGCGGAAAATTCCCGCCGCAACGCCTCGCGCTGCTCTCGCTCCGTCACGTCCATCAGAATGACCGCGGCGCCGGGGACCTGCCCGTCCGCGGTGACGGGACTTGCGATCACCTGCCAGGTCCGGTCCTCCCGGGTCAGAAGCTGCTCAGAGCGACTGCCGGAGAGGGCGGTCTCCGCCGCCGACACGATCTCTCGGGTGCTGCTGCTGCGCAGGTTTTTTTCTTCGCTGTCCGCAATGTCCAGCAGCCGCAGGGCGCTCTGGTTGCAGGAGAGAATGTTCAGCTTGCGGTCCAGCAGCAAAAATCCCTCGCTCATATTGTCTGCGATGGCCGCGAAGTCCTGCTGGCGCCGGCTCAGCTCTGCCATCTGGGCGCGGATGATCCGGTTCTGATCGCTCAGCCGTGTGACCAGAGGGGAAAGCTCCGGGTAGGTTTCGCTGCAGGCGGGATTGTCCGGATCGATTTCGTTGATGGGGCCGGTGATTTGTCGGGCGAGCCGGAAAGCCAGCACGGCGGAGAGCAGCAGTACCAATACTGTGATCCAGAGGATCGGGGAGATCAGCGCCCCCATCATGGAGGACATGGCGTGCTGGGCACAGGAGACCCGGAGCACCGTCCCATCGTCCATGCGCAGCGCGTAGTAGAGCGTTCGCTGCAGCAGCGTTTCGGAGACGTGGGAGCTTTGGCCAAATCCGTCCGTCAGGGCTTCCTGTACCTCTGCGCGGCCCAGATGATTTTCCATCGCCGCGGCGTCCGCCGCGCTGTCGTAGAGCACCGTGCCGTCCGTATCGATCCAGGTGACACGGTCGGAGGACTGGAGCGTGCGCAGGTAGCTTTCGCCGGAAAGCGCCATGCCGTGCGAAATATAGTCGGCGGCGGTGGAGAGCTCTGAGAACACCTGCGCCTCGTAGTACCGGTAGAGGACGCCGAAAAACAGCACGGAAGAAATTACCAGCACGGAAATGCCGACCAGAAAGGCGCTGCGGAACATTTTTTTTGTCACTGACCGCCACGCATTCTGTAGCCAATGCCCCGCACGGTCTCAATGCAGCTTCCGGCTTCGCCGAGCTTGGCCCGCAGCGTCCGGATGTGGACGTCCAGCGTCCGGTTTTCCCGATCCAGCTCCGTACCCCAGATTTTATACATCAGAATGTCACGGGTGAGCACGATTCCCTGGTTCTCGAGCAGCAGACAGAGCAGCTCAAATTCCTTATGGGTCAGTGTGACCTCCTGCCCCTCCACCTGCACCAGATGCTTGCCCGGGCAGAGAGAGAGAGAGCCAACCTTGTACTCTCTGGGCGAGGCGTCGGGTTCGGCACGGCGCAGCACAGCACGAATCCGGGCCACCAGCTCCATCATACCAAAGGGCTTGGAGATAAAGTCGTCGGCGCCGTTGTCCAGCCCGATTACCCGGTCATACTCCGTATTTTTGGCGGTCAGCATAATGACAGGCAGCTTTTTGGTCGCGCCCGCGGCCCGCAGCTTTTGCAGCACAGAGAGACCATCCTCCTCCGGCAGCATGATGTCGAGCAGTACCAGATCAGGCTGCGCCTTACTCATGGCCTTCCAGAAACGGCCGGGCGTTTCAAATCCCAACGCCTCAATTCCCTGACTCTCCAGGGCGTAAATCACCAGCTTGCGGATGCTGTCATCGTCTTCCAGCAGATAAATCATGCGTTTCACCTCCCTTTTTCTCAGAATACCGCGCCGATGTAAAATGCGCAATCGCGCATATGCTAAATCTATGTTAAATTATACGACGCTTTCCGGCAAAAGCCAACAGGATTTCTCTAATTTAACATAAATTTTACTTAAAAACTGCATCAGATTTAACGTTGCCCCCTTATGTTAAATAAGACGAAGTATCGAAGGGAGCGTGGAGATTCTGGGAATTTCCAATGTGATCGCGCTGTTGAGCGGCGTTGCCCTGTTTCTGTTTGGCATGTGCCTGATGGGAGAGGGACTCAAAATGGTGGCCGGCAACAAGCTGGAGATCATTCTGTACAGATTGAGCAGTACGCCGCTGCGAGGGCTGCTGCTGGGCATGGGCGTGACAGCGGTTATCCAGTCCTCATCAGCCACCTCCGTCATGGTGGTCGGCTTTGTCAATTCCGGAATGATGAAGGTCCGCCAGGCCATCGGCATTGTCATGGGCGCCATTGTCGGCACCAGTGTGACGGGCTGGATCATATGCCTCAGCTATCTGGGCGGCGGTTCGGGCTGGGTGGAGCTGTTCTCCACCACGACGCTGACCGGTATCATCGCCGTGTCCGGTATCGTGCTGCGGATGTTCTGCCGCGATCAGACCAAAAACCACATCGGTAATATTTTCCTGGGCTTCGCCGTGCTGATGTTCGGCATGCAGGCCATGAGCGGCGCGGTGGCGCCGCTCAAGGAGAGCGAATCCTTCGTGCGGTTGCTGACTGCTTTTTCAAACCCGCTGCTGGGGATTCTGGTTGGTATTATCTTTACCAGCATTTTGCAGAGCTGCTCTGCGGCTGTCGGTATTTTGCAGGCGCTGTCCGTGACGGGTGCAATTCAGTTTTCCGCTGCTCTCCCGATGATTATGGGCATTGCCATCGGCGCCGCGGTGCCAGTGCTGCTCTCGGCGCTTGGCGCCAACGCGGACGGCAAGCGCACGGCGCTTGTCTATCTGGTGGTAGAGATGACCGGTGTCATTATCTGGGCCGCAATCTTCTATATTGCCAACGCGATCGTGGGTTTTTCTTTCCTGACCCTGGTAATGACGCCCGTCAGCATCGCGTTGGTCAACACGCTGTTCCGCCTGGTTGAGATGGTGACGCTGATGCCCTTTGTGGATGTGATTGAGGCGCTGGTGACCGCGCTGGTTCCGGGCAGCGCGGCGCAGAAAGCGGCGATGGAGGACACGCTGAGCCTGGAGGAACGGTTTGTTCAGCACCCGGCGCTGGCCATTGAGCAGAGCCGGATCGCCGTTGAAAATATGGCGCGGGCGGCGCAGGACAATTTGCAGACGGCATTTTCCCTGCTGACCGCCTTTTCAGATGCTGGTTTTCGGTGCGTGGCGGAAAAGGAAGAGACGGTAGACCGCTACGAGGACGCACTGGGGACCTACCTGGTGAAGATCACCAGACAGGAGCTCTCGGAAAAGCAGAGCGAGGACGTCTCCAAGTTTTTACATACCATCTCCGACTTCGAGCGAATTTCGGACCATGCGGTCAATTTTTCCGAGGTGGCGCGGGAGATCAGCAAAAAGGGCATTGCGTTCTCCGAGGAGGCGGTCCGGGAACTGGGCACGCTGCGGTTGGCGGTGGCGGAGATCGTACGGATTGCCGTTGAGGCGTTCGTGCAAAATGACCTGCAGGAAGCGGCGCGCGTGGAGCCGTTGGAGGAGCTGATCGACAACCTCTGCGACGAGATGAAGCTGCATCACGTCGACCGGCTGCAAAAAGGCACCTGTACGCTGTTGCAGGGCTTCGTGTTCAACGACCTCGTTACCAACTTCGAGCGGGTCGCGGATCACTGCTCCAACATCGCTGTGGCAATGATCGAGCTGGAATCCGACGCCTTTGATACCCACGAGTATCTGAACAGCGTCAAGAGTATGCGTTCCGAGGCTTTCGACCGGTACTTTGAGGAGTATCAGGAAAAATTCGCGATTTGATAAACTGATCGGGCGGCTTGCGAGCAAGCCGCCCGTTCAGTTTATCCACGCAGACCATCGCATCAGTCTTGGTTCTGCCTCTTTTTTGCAAGGTCGTTGGTGTCGAGGGTGCTCCTGAACACAAAAAACCGGTCGTAGAGAAATTCCAGAACGAAGTTGGCCACCATGTTGAGCGCGGTCACCAGATACTCGTTCCAGAGCAGCGTCTCCGCAAGGTGATTGCCAAGGATCGTGGAGACCGGCGTGAACACACAGTAGAAGCCAAACACCTTCGCCATCGCGACAGGGACGTTGGAGGCGGATTGGAAGGTGTAGCGTCGGTTCAGCGTGAAATTCCAGAGTACGGAGAGAATCAGGGCGATCAGATAGCAGGGCCAGTAGGGCCAGCGGACCAGCTCATTCAACAGCGCGAAGGACACAATCTGAATGAGTCCGGCAGAGATGGAAAAGAGCAAAAATTTCAGGGAGCGGAGCAGCTCTTTTTTTTGTTCCGATTTCATAGGGCGGCGGTCTCCTTTCGGACGCTCTGTTCAGCGGCCTCGTGCAGCAGCCGGAAGTTTTCCCGGTTGGCCCGGTAGAGCCGGAGAAACACGGCGTAGCTTCTGTCGTAGATGGCGCGGTTTTCCGGGTCCGGCGGGAAGCTGCGGACGGCGGGAACAAAATCCCGCACGGCTTCCAGGTTTGAAATCAGCCCCAGTCCCACGCCCATGACGGCCGCCGCGCCGACGGAACCAACATTTTGGGGACTGGCCACGGTCTCAATGGTGCATCCGGTGACGTCGGCGAGAATCTGGCAGGTGACCGGCGACAGCGCACCGCCGCCGACAAAGCGGATGGGATCGGAGGTTGGAACCTTTTTGCGCTGCTTTTCCAGCATCCACCGCAGATGATAGCAGATGCCTTCCAGAACAGCGCGAATCAGATCCGTTTTGCCGGTCTCCAGCCGGATGCCAAAGAACATGCCGGTGGAGTTGGGGTCCTCGAAGGGGCAGCGGTTGCCGTGGAGCCATGGGGTGAAGATCACGCCGCCCGCGCCGGGAGGAGAGTGTCTTACGGTTTCCGTCAGATAGTCGTAGAGACTGCGACGGACGGATTCATGACCCTCGGAGACGTCCGTTTTTTGCAGATAGATTCCAATTTCGTCCAGCGCCAGATGGTCCCGGACCCATTCCAGGCATTTTCCGGCGGTTTCCATTTCGGCGAAGTAGTTGAATTTCCCGGACTGTGCGCCGACGATGGCGGCAATCATCGCGCCGACGTCCAGCTCCTGACGGTCCAGTACCGTGGAGACCCAGCCGGAGGTGCCACAGTAGATATGGGTGTCGCCTGTCCGGACGCAGCCCGCTCCGACGCCGATGAGCGAGGCGTCGCCGCCGCCGCCGAAGACCGGCGTACCGGCCCGAAGCCCCAGCTCCCGGGCGGCCCGCTCCGTGAGGCCGCCTACCACGTCGGTGGAACGGACGACCTCTGGCAGGTGCTCCATGCGGACGCGCAGCATCTGGCACATGGCGTCGCTGAAGCCCTCGCGGCCCTTCCGGGTATCATAGAGCATCGTGGCGTAGGCGGAGTCCTCAGTCATGACGAAGCGGCCGGTGCAGCGGGCGATCAGATACTCCTTCACGTCCAGCCACTTGTATGCACGCCGAAAGGCCTCCGGTTCGTGGGCCTCCACCCACTTGTACTTCCAGACCGGGTCCTTAACGCTGGAGGAGACGGCGCGGGTGATTTGCAGGCTCCGCAGCAGCTTGAACAGGTTGGCTCCGGCAATCTGCAGGCCATGGGCCATGCCCGCTTTGAGTTCCTGCCGCGACCGCTGATCCATGTAGCTCATGGGACGGTGGACGGGCGTTCCATCCCGGTCCACGAGCACCATGCCCTGCATCTGGGAGCAGAAAGAAAGGCCGGAAATCTGCGCCGGGGAGACGCCGCTTTCGCAGAGCAGCCGCTCCGTGGTGGCGGCCATGGCCTGCCACCACTCGTCGCCGTCCTGTTCCGCGCCGCCATTTTCCAGAATGTACAGGTTGTAGCCCTGGGAGGTGCTGCCGAGCAGCGTGATGCCCTTCTCCATGGAGAACAGGCAGGTTTTTACGCCGGTGGTGCCAATGTCGTAGGCAATTACAAAGGTCACAGGAACACCCTCTCTCAATGTCTGTGTGAAATCTCCGATTGCTCCAGAGTAAAGGCAGATTCCAGAAATTTCAGAAGCTCCTGTACGACGGTTTCGTTGTCCTCCAGAATCCCGTCGCCGCAGTAGCGCTGGAACCGCGCCTTATAGTAGTCGCAGCAGTAGGAAAACTGCATCATCATCAGCAGGTTGTCGAAAAAGAAGGCGAAAAGCCGTGGGTCCATGTCCCGCCGCACGTCGCCCCGCGATTGGGCCGCGCGGATGGTCTCGGTGTAGAGGGAGGCAGAGATGCTTTCGATGGTGTCGGCAAGGCAGGCGGCGTGCGCCTGATTGCCGCAGGCGGTGATCTGCAGATACATCCGCATATAGTCGGCATGTTCCCGGGCGTATTGCTGCACGGCGCGGATCACGGCTTCGGCATAGGAGAAAATTCGGCCCTCCCGGGCCACGATGCCTTCCAGCACCGCCCGCAGGGCGTCCAGACTCCGCTGGAGGCAGGCGGTAAAAAAAGCGTCCTTGTCCGCATAGTATTTATAGAGCACACCGACGCTGATTCCGGCCTTTCTGGCGATTTCCGCCATATTGGCCCGGTCCGGGCCATGCACGGCAAATTCGGAAATGCCAATTTCCAATATGTTCGCGCGCGTATCCTCCGTCAGCTTTTTCAGCATTCCGATTGCTCCTTACGTCTTGCGTACTGTTTCGTGTAAATCAGACGCTGGAGCTCCGCGTCCGCGCGCGGCAGCGGTTTGCAGCCGGGATGCGTGTCGGCGTAAAGTTGTGCTCGACATCCCTTCTTTAGAATCAGGCAGACCGCCTCGGTGTCCTCCGGGTTCGCGCCGGTGCAAAGTGCACCCTCGCCCCGCAGCAGCACGGCATTTCGCCCCCGGAGACGGTGCACCGTGCTATGGGAGTCCGCCGCGGCGCAGCGGACCGTGGTGCCGGCGATCTGTGCCAGGTCGTCCAGATAGGGATGGAGGGTCTTCCCGGCGTGGCTGACCGCCGTGACGGCGGCGTCCCGTTCGTGGCGGATGCAGAGCGCGTCACCGCTGCGGTAAATGCCTGCGTGGAGGGCGGCGACCGGAGGAAGACCGGTTCCGTTCACATCGTACCAGTGCGCGCCGTCTCCCAGCCGCAGGCAGAAGCGGGCGCCATGGCGGGTACTGCTGCCGTAATCCGCCGCCGCGGGCTGCCCGTTGTCCGGCCCGACCCGCGCGGCGCAGCAGCGCTCCAGTGCGTCCGCCAGCGCAAAGGCGTGTTCCATGTCCCGTCCCAGACACAGCGCGCCGTGGCGCATCATCAGGATAGCGGGGCTGTCCGGGTGTTCCACCGCTGCCGCGGCCACGGCCCGGCGGAGCGTTTTGGTGGAGGGCATCCCGTAACCGGCGCAGGGAACCAGGTCGCCCAGAAGCGCGCTGTGGCAGCCGGTCAGGTCCTTTCCGGCAATGCCGGCCACGGAGGCCAGTTCCTGATGGGTGTGGATGACAAACTGCACTTCCGGCCGCAGCCGGTAGACGTCGTCGTGAATGCCCTTTTCGCTGGATGGCGTTCCCTCCTGGGGATTGTAGGCGCAGGTCGCGAGGTTTACCACCACGAGCTGCTCCGGCCGCAGCGTCTCATAGGCGAGGCCGCTGGGCGTGATGACAAACCGGGCGTCGGAAATTCTGGCGCTGATGTTGCCCCAGGTGCGGGCAATGAGGCCGGATTCCGTCAGTCTGCGCCCGGCGCGGATGACCAGTGCGCGGGCTTCCGTTTCCGAATACACCATCCCTCAGCCCCCCAGCGGGCCGCAGCCTGCAAAAACCCGGTCAAAGCGGGAGAGCACGTCGTCGACCATCTCCTCCGTGTAGGCGGCGCTGGTGTAGAGCCGGGAGCCGGCCAGCGTCACGAGGCCCTCGGCCATGTAGGCCGCGCCCATGTGTTCCATTTCCTTTTGGCGCACGCCGGTTTGCTTCAAAACTTCGGGGATTTTCCAGGGCTTCGACCAGTCGATGGAAAAGTGCATGGTCCCGGCATTGTCCAGATGGCAGATAGAGCCTTGGTTGAAGGCGACAAAGGGCAGATTGTGTTTTTGGATCAGGGCCTGCAGCCCCTTCGTCAGACGGTCGCCCATCCGGCCCGCCACCTCGCAGGCGTTCGTGCGCTCAATTTCACAGAGCGTATAGTAGCCTGCCACGCAGGAAATCGGAGTCGCCGCCATGGTGCCGCCGCACATTGCCTTGGGCACTTTTTTTCCGGAGGAGTCCAGGCCGGCGCCCAGATGCGCCATGCAGTCCCGGTGCCCACCGACGCCGCCCGCGCCGGGATAGCCGCCCGCTACGATCTTGCCGAACACGGTCAGGTCCGGGTCAACGCCGAAGTAACCCTGTGCCCCGCTGAGCCCGATGCGGAAGCCGGTGACGACCTCGTCAAAAATCAGAAGCGCGCCGTATTGGCGGGCCAGCCGCGCCGCGCCCCGGATGAACTCTTTGGAGACGGGGCGTGTGCCGCTCTCCGGTCCCAGCGGCTCCAGATAGACGGCCGCGGTGCCGCCGTCCAGTTTATTTTTGCGCAGCTTGCGCTCCAGACTCTCCAGATCATTCGGGAAAAACTCGTCCGTGTGGCGAAAAACAAAGCCGGGCACACCCTTGGAAAGGATACCCTTGGTGCCGGGAATCCGCATCCCATAGGCGAGCTGATCGGACCAGCCGTGGTATGCGCCGCCCATTTTGAGAATGTTTTTGTGACCGGTCCGGAGCCGTGCAATCCGCGCAGCGCACATGCAGGCCTCCGTGCCGGAGCCCAGCATCCGGAACATCTCCGCGGAGGGGACCAGTTCGGACACTTTTTTGGCCAGCCTGTATTCATACTCGTGGAACAGACCGGTGGATGGGCCGCAGGTGTGCAGCAGGTCGATCACCTGGTCTCGGACGGCCGGCGGGTTGCTGCCGAGAAGGGTGGGACCGCCCGCCTGCAGCAGGTCGTAGTACCAGTTGCCGTCGATGTCCCAGAGCTTTGCGCCCTCCGCCTTGGTGATGACGATGGGAAAGGGGTAGTTGAAGGCCAGGTTGTGCTGGACGCCGCCTGGAATCACGGCTTTTGCCTGTTCAATCATAGTCTTGGAGCCGGGACATTTTGCGTCGAAATAGTTTGTCACATAGTTTTGAAGCGTTTCCTTGCGAATCGAGCAGACCGGTTTCCGCATCAACTCGTCGAGCTGCCTCGTGACGGCAGCCGCGTCCAGGTATTCGTCAATTGCAAATCCATGATAGGCCATGAAATCCCTCCTGATCTCGTGAATTCATATTCACACCTTATGAGAAAAACCTACCACCGGAAACCGCGTTTGTCAATTACCGTCTATGATTTTGGAACAATGCGCAAAAGAGGCGGGCAAAATATAGAAAAATTTCCAAACCGGAGCGACTGCTTGACTTTGCTGCCGGAACGGGGTACTCTGTTCATGACAAGATTGGAAGGAATGAGGCATCACCTGTGGAAGAGAAACTGAGAAACTGGATTACGGAAATACAGGGCGCAGACCTTGCTGCAATGGACCGGGCGCGGGCATATCAGGCGCGGCTGGCCAAGCCGCCGGGCAGCCTTGGCAGGCTGGAGGATATTGCGGTGCAGCTCGCGGGCGTCACCGGCCATGTGCGAAACACGATGGAGAAGCGGCGGATTCTCGTCCTCTGCGCCGACAACGGCGCGCTGGAGGAGGGTATTTCCGTCACGCCCCGGTCCGTGACGGCCGCACAGGCTGCCAACATGACGCGGCACAAAACCGGCATGTCGGCTATGGCCTTTGCCTTCGGTGATGAGGTGACGGTGGTGGACGTGGGCATTGCGGACCCCTACGACTGCCCGGACATTCTATACCGTAATCTTGCCAAGGGAACCCGGAATCTACTGCGGGAGAAGGCGATGACGCGGGAGGAGACGGTCCGTGCGATTCTGATCGGTATGGAGCTGGCGGAGCAGGCGGGAAAAGACGGCGTGAACGCCGTCGGCGTCGGGGAAATGGGCATCGGCAACACGACCACCTCCGCCGCCGTGCTGGCGGCGCTGACCGGACTGCCGGTGGAGGCGGTGACGGGCCGCGGCGGCGGCCTGACCGACGAGGCATTTCTGCGAAAAAAGCAGGTGATCGGGGATGCGCTGCGGCTGCACCAACCGGACCCGCGGGACCCCATTGCGGTGATTTCCTCCGTGGGCGGGCTGGACATCGCCGCCATGTGCGGTGTATACTTAGGCTGTGCCCGGGCCAGAATTCCTGTGGTGATGGACGGCTTTATCTCGATTGTCGCGGCGCTCTGCGCGGCGCGGCTGTGCGAGCATGTGAAGGGGTATCTCTTTCCCTCCCATGCCTCCTTTGAGCGGGGTTACGAGGCCGCAGCGGCGGAACTCGGCGCGCAGCCGTTTTTGCTGCTCGGGATGCGGCTGGGAGAGGGCAGTGGGTGCCCGCTGGCGTTTCAGGTGCTGAAGGCGGCCTGTGCCGTGGTCGACGGCATGGCGACCTTCGAGGGCGCGGCCATCAACGACAGTTATCTGGACGAAATCCGGGACAAGGACTGCTTTACTACATAATTGGGGAAGAAGGCGACCATCATGTTTGCAATTCCAGGCCCGGTCACTGCGGCGTTGGAGCGGCTGCGCTGCAGCGGATTTGAGGCATATTTGGTGGGCGGCTGTGTCCGGGACTACCTCATGCACGCAGCACCCCAGGACTTCGACCTGGCCACCAGCGCGACGCCCTCCGAGATGGAACTCGTGTTTGAGGATTGCCGCCAGATCAAGACCGGGCTGCGGCACGGCACGGTGACGGTGCTGATGCAGGGCCTGCCGCTGGAGATTACCACCTATCGGGTGGAAACCGGGTACTCCGACAACCGCCATCCGGACGAGGTCGCTTTTACGCGTTCCCTGCAGGAGGATCTTTCCCGGCGGGATTTTACGATGAATGCCATTGCCTGTCATCCGGAGGAGGGCCTGATCGACCCCTACGGCGGCCAGGCTGACCTGGCGGCCTGTACGGTCCGCTGCGTCGGCGACCCGGACAGGCGGTTTGGCGAGGACGCGCTGCGGATTTTGCGGGCCCTGCGGTTCGCGGCCGTACTGGATTTTTCCGTTGCGCCGGAGACGGCAGAGGCCATTCATCGCAGCTGTGCGCTGCTCCGGAACATCTCGGCGGAGCGAATTTTCACGGAGCTGTCAAAGCTCCTCTGCGGCAAAGCCGCCGGCCGGGTGCTGCTGGAGTATGCCGACGTGCTGGGGGTCCCCATTCCGGAGCTGCTGCCCGCGATCGGCTTTGACCAGCGCAGCGTCTATCACCATCTGGATGTGTACGCGCATACGGTGGCGGTGGTGGGCGCCTGTCCGGCGGAGCCGGTGCTGCGCTGGGCGGCGCTGTTTCATGATCTGGGAAAGCCCGCGTCCTTTTCCGAGGACGAGGCGGGCGGACACTTTTACGGCCATGGGGAGCGGAGTAAAAATCTGGCGGACGCCGCCATGGCCCGGCTGCGGTTTGACAGCGCGTCCCGAGCACGGATTTCGCTTTTGGTGGAGCAGCACGACGTATCGCCGCCCGCCGACGAAAAAACCGCAGCCAGGCGGCTGCGGCGGTGGGGCGAAGAGGCTTGCTTCCAGCTGATCGAACTGGGAAGAGCGGACAATCTGGGGCAAAACCCCGCGTACCGGGGCAGACAGGCGGACTTCGACCGGGCAGAAGCGCTGTACCGGGAGATTCTGGGACAACAGCGGTGTTTCTCCCTGAAAAATCTGGCATTGGACGGCGACGATCTGCTCGCGCTCGGTTATCGCGGCCGGGAAATCGGCGAGACGCTCAGCCGCCTGCTGGACGCCGTTATGGACTGCGCGGTAGAAAACAGCCGGGAGGCGCTGCTGCGGTATTTGGCAGGCAAAGCATAAGCGCAAAAGCGGATTCCGCTTTTGCGCTTATCGTTTTTTACAGCAACGCTTCAAACGCGCGGTAGAGGGACCGGATCACTGCTTCATAGTCGTCGTCGGAGACACCGATAATGATGTTGAGTTCGCTGGAGCCCTGGTCAATCATGCGGATGTTGACGTCGGCGACAGCGATGGCCTGAAAGACTCGGGCGGCGATCCCCTTGGTGCGAACCATACCATGGCCGACGACGGCCACCAAAGAAAGATGGTCCTCGATGCTGATGGAGTCGGGCCGTACCTCCCGCTGGAGCGCCTCGAGGACTTGTTCCCGTACCGGTGCGAGCAGGCTGGTGGTGACGACCACAGACAGCGTGTCAATGCCGGAGGGCAGATGCTCGAAGGGAACGCCGAAGGACGAAAGCACCTGCAGCACGCACGCGCCCAGGCCGATCTCCGCATTCATCATCGCTTTCTCAATCTGAATGTTGGTGAAACCCTTGCGGCCCGCGATGCCGGTGACGATTTTGCCGTCGGCCTCCGGCGGGAGGTGCGGCGCAATCATGGTGCCTGCGTCGTCGGGGTGGTTTGTGTTGCGGATGTTAATGGGAATTCCGGCCGCACGGACCGGGAAAACCGCGTCCTCGTGGAGGACGGAGGCGCCCATATAGGAGAGCTCGCGCAGTTCTGTATAGGTGATATAGTCGATGGCCTTGGGATTGGGAACAATCCGTGGGTCCGTCACGAGCATGCCGGAGACGTCGGTCCAGTTCTCGTAGAGCGAGGCGTTTACCGCCCGGGCCACGAGGGAGCCGGTGATGTCGGAGCCGCCCCGGGAAAACGTATGCACCGTGCCGTCGGGCAGCGCACCGTAGAAACCCGCGATGACTGCCCGGGGCAGGTCTCGCAGGGCAGCGGCCAAACGCGCGTTGGTGGTCTCGCTGTCGAACGTGCCGTCCTCCCGGAACAGCACGCTGTCGGCGGGGTCAACAAAGGGAATGTCCAGATACGCCGCGATCAGCTTGGAATTGAGATATTCTCCCCGGCTGGCCATATAGTCCCGTTGGGGATGATTGCGCAGATGGGTTTCGATTTCCGAGAGTTCCTCGTCCACGGGGAACGAAACGGCCAGATCCTTCGCAATGGAGGAAAAGCGTCCGTGAATCTCTGCCAGCACGGGGGAAAAGTCCTCCCCTGCAAGGGCGGCATCGCAGCAGCGGTAGAGCAGATCGGTCACCTTGGTGTCGGCTGCGTTGCGCTTTCCGGGCGCGGAGGCGACGACATAGCGGCGGTTGGGATTCTGCCGGATGATAGCGGCGGCTTTTTCGATTTGTGCGGCGGAGGCCAGAGAGCTGCCGCCGAATTTTACGACAATGGGCTGCATTGTTTTATTCCTTCTTTTTATTCAGAGTAAAAAGGAACCGCTGGAGGCGGTCCATGCCCTCCCGGAGGGTGCTGTCGCCGTAGCAGTAGGTCAGGCGGATGTGCCGGTCGGAGCCGAAGCAGAAGCCGGGCGTGGCCGCCAGCCCGGCTTCCGCGATCATGCGGCGGCAGAACGTGGCGGAGTCCAGTCCGAAGGGCGCGATGGAGGGAAAGACATAGAACGCGCCGTCCGGCCGCTGGGTTTCCAGTCCCATGCCGGAGAGCCGCTCCAGCACATAGGCCCGGCGGCGGCGGTAGGTTTCCACCAGCTCCGCCGGATCGTATTGAAGCGCCTCGATGCACGCCCGCTGGAACAGGGAGGGCGTCGAGACCACCATAAACTGGTGCACAAGCTCCAGCCGCTCCTTGATTTGGGCGTCACAGAGCAGATAGCCCATCCGCCAGCCGGTCATTGCATAGGGCTTGGAAAAGCTCTGGATGACGAGGAGCTGCTCGCGCAGCTCGCGAAACTCGGAGAAACTGTGATACTCTCCCGTGTAGACGAGCTGCCGGTAGACGTCGTCGCAGAGGACGAAGATGGGCTTCCCGGCCACGACATCGCGGACGGCCCGGAGACTTTCCGCGGTATAGACGCAGCCGGTTGGGTTGTTGGGGGAGTTGAGAATCACGGCTTTGGTCCTGGGGGATATCCGGGCGCGGAGCTTGTCGGGGTCGATCTGAAAGCCGTCGTCCGTGGTGTCCAGCGGGACAAAAACGCCGCGGCACAGCTTGATGATCTCTTCATAGAGCACAAAGGCCGGCGTCGGCACGATGACCTCGTCGCCGGGGTTCAGAATGCCGAACAGGGAGACAAACAGGGCCTCGGTGGCGCCGGCGGTGACGATGACCTCGTGTTCGCCGTAATCCATGCCATGGCGGTTTCGTTCAAACGAGGCAATTTCGGCCCGCAGGGCCGCCGCACCGTTGTTTTCGATGTAGTGGGTCTCGCCCGCGTCGACGGCGGCCTGCACCTGACGGCTGACGGGAGTCGGGGTGTTGAAATCCGGCTCGCCCAGGGTCAGGGCGACGCAGCCCGGCGTTTCCTTCGCCATCCGGGAAAATTCCCGGATGGCGCTGCGTCGCGCGCCATAGACGGCGGCGTTCAGAGCATCGCGCATCACAGCGTCCGCAGGGCGTCCTGCAGCGCGGTCTTTTGGCTTGTGATCTCGTCCTTCATTTTGACGACGCGGGCCGGGCATCCGGCCACCACAGCGTTTTCGGGCACGTCCGCGATGACCACCGCGCCGGCGGCCACCACGGCATTTTTGCCCACATGGACGCCCTCAATGACCACGGCGTTGGCGCCCACCAGCACGCCGTCTTCAATCATGACCGGCGTTGCGGAGGCGGGTTCGACGACCCCGGCCAGCACCGCGCCCGCGCCGATGTGGCAGTGCGCGCCGACGGTGGCGCGGCCACCCAGCACGGCGCCCATGTCGATCATGGTGCCTTCGCCGACTACGGCGCCGATATTGAGAATCGCGCCCATCATGATGACGGCGTTTTTGCCGATTTCCACCTGCTCCCGGATGAACGCGCCAGGCTCAATGCGGGCCTCGATGTTTTTCACGTCGAGCATTGGAATGGCGCTGTTGCGTCGGTCGTTTTCCACGACCAGCGCCGCGATGTGATCTCGATTTGCCTCCAGGATGGGGGCAAGTTGCTTCCAGTCGCCAAAGACGACCTTGTCGCCGACGCCGAATACCGTGCTTTCGCCGTAGTCGATGGGGGCGGTCTCCTTGATATAGAGCTTGACGGGCGTTTTCTTTTCTGCCTCCGCGATGTAGCGGATGATTTCCTGTGCGTCCATGGGTTTCCTCCTCAGGCCTGCAGCAGATCCTGCATGTTATAGAGTCCGGCGGGCTTGCCGGCGAGAAATTGCGCGGCGGTCAGGGCACCCTCGGCAAAGAGCGCGCGGTTTTCGGCCTCGTGCTTCAGCGTAATGGTCTGGCTGCCGGTGGAGACAATGACCTCGTGGGTGCCGACCTCGTTGCCAAGCCGCAGGGAGTGAATGCCGATCTCCTGCCGGGTCCGCTTGCCATTCTCGTGGCGGCCGATGTTCAGCGTCGCCTCGGGCCGGACCTCCTGAATGCCCCGGGCCAGCATCAGCGCCGTGCCGCTGGGAACGTCCAGTTTGCGGTTGTGGTGGCTTTCGACAATCTCAATGTCCGCGTCCGGGAACATCCGTGCGGTCTCTCTGGCAAGCTGTACCAGCAGAGCCACGCCGACGGACATATTGGCGGAGAAAAAGACCGGGATCGTCCGGGCGGCCTCCGCGATACGCTGCCGCTCCGCGTCGGTCTGGCCGGTGGTGGCAATGACGACGGGAAGGCGGCGGGCCTCGCAGTAGGAGAGCAATTCCTCCGTCCCTGCGTGGTGGGAAAAGTCCACCACGCAGTCGGCCGGGCCCTGGTAGCCGGCAAGGCATAGATAACAGCCGCCCGTTTCCTCCGGGCACTCTGGGCTGACCCGCGCGGCGACGGTATGCGTGCCGCCCCGCACAATCAGGTCCGCGAGAATAGCGCCCATATGGCCGGTGTAGCCTGTAACAATGATGTTCATGGCGAGCACTCCTTACGCGATGGCGCCCTGACGGCGCAGCTCCTGCAGCAGCACTGCCTTGTGCACATCTTCCATGGGGGTCAGGGGCAGCCGCAGGTAATCCTCGCAGAAGCCCATGGCAGCCATAGCGGCCTTCACGGGGATGGGATTGACCTCAGAAAACAGCGCGTGAGTCAGAGGCAGCAGTTCGCACTGCAGCCGGGCGCTGCCGGCAATATCGCCGTTCCAGAACCGCGTGCAGATTTCCACCGTTTTGGCGGGCAGCACATTGGAGAGAACGGAGATGACGCCGCTACCGCCCATGGAGAGGATGGGAACAATTTGGTCGTCGTTGCCGGAGTAGATCGGAAGCCGGTCACCGACCAGAGCGAAAGCCTCCACAATATTGGAGATGTTGCCGTTCGCCTCTTTGATGCCTGCGATGTTCGGAAGATCCGCCAGGGCGGCGTAGGTGGAGGGCTCGATGTTGATGCCGGTGCGGGAGGGAACATTATAGAGAATCAAAGGCTTTGTGGAGGCGTCGGCGATGGCGCTGTACATCTGGACGAGGCCCTTCTGCGTGGCCTTGTTGTAATAGGGGGTGACCACCAGCATGGCGTCGCAGCCGACGTCGCAGGCGAACCGGGTCAGGTCGATGGCATAGTCGGTGTGGTTGGAACCGGTGCCGGCGATCACGGGAACACGGCCGGCAGCACGCTCCACGGAGAAACGCAGTACCTCGCGGTGCTCCTCGTCGGTCAGGGTGGAGCCTTCGCCGGTGGTTCCGGCGATGACCAGGGCGTTGACGCCTTCGGCAATCTGCCAGTCGATCAGGCGGCCGAAGGCCGCATAGTCGACACGGTTCGCTTCTGTGGGGGTGATGAGGGCGGTGGCTACGCCGCGGAAAACAGGGTTGGTTGTCATGATGCATATCTCCTTTTATTATTTTGAATCGAACCGCGTACTGCAACCCCGGATATAAAAAAACAGCGAGTGCGGTCCCGCATTCGCTGTTTTATAATCGCTCTGACATCCGCGCAACAAGGCGCGAACCGGTTACAATTATCAATAGCTCTCCGCAAATGCGACAGTTGGACGGATCTTATCCGGCCAGCCAGACGGAGTTGCGCCTCCTCCATCTTCGGCAGATGTCCCTTTCACCGCGGCAACGGCTCTGCGAAAGCCTTGCACCGGGGTTACTCCTGACAACTGCGCCTCTACCCTGTAATTGCAATATTCAGTTTGTGCTATTCTACCACCGAAGCGGCAATTCTTCAATAGGTACTTTTGCCTAAATTTTTGAAAAACATTCCCGATATGTTGCAAAAAATAATGGGAAATACCGGCAATCAGCCCGCAACGGGCCGCTTCAAGCCCAGAATCGCATTCAGGAGCCACTCAAACAGATTTCCGATCTGCCACCCGATGAAAACCATGGCATAGGTAATCACGCCGTTCACCTCTTTTCAAAAAAGCACAGTACAGAGATATCAAAATCAGCGGGCTTCCGCAAGCCCTTCCGGTAATTCTGAACGATTTCTTAACGCAAATCTGCGGTTCTTAACGAAGAATAAACGAGCCATGGCCCGTTTGGACAAAATGAAAAATCAGAGAAACCGTAGCCCATTGCACGGTTGCCGTGTTATAATACTGTGTGCGGAAGCAACTGCAAGACGGTTGATTTACGCGGCAAAAAAGGTGGGATATCCATGACAAACGACAAAAACGCACATAGAGAGCGCACACTGTTTCCGTTCTCCTGGCACGATCTGCTGGTTACGGTACTGATTCTCTGCGCGGCTTTCTGCGTATCCTTTCTGCTGACGCGGCAGGAGGGCGGCGATCGCAGCGTACCCATGCTGTTTATCCTGGCCGTGTTTTTGATTTCCCGCTATACGGATGGCTATCTCTTTGGCACGGCCAGTGCGCTGTTCGGCGTGATTTTGGTCAATTGCGTGTTTACCTATCCCTATTTTAAGCTGAATTTTACCATTTCCGGCTATCCGGTGACCTTCCTCAGCTTGTTTGCGACCTCGGTCATGACCAGCACGCTGACCACGCAGGCCAAGCAGCGGGAGGCGATCCGTCTGGAGGCAGAGCGGGAAAAAATGCGCGGGAATCTGCTGCGTGCGGTTTCACATGACCTTCGGACGCCCCTGACCTCCATCATGGGCACCATCTCCGCCCTGCTGGAAAACGGGGAACGAATACCGCGGGAGAAGCAGCGGGAGCTGCTGCAAGAAAGCCGGGACGATGCGGCATGGCTGGTACGCATGGTGGAAAATCTGCTTTCCATCACCAGAATGAATGGCGAGGAAGCGAAAATCCAGAAAACCGAAGAAGCGGTGGAGGAAGTCGTGGGGGAGTCGGTCCGAAAATTCCAAAAGCGGTTTCCGGAGACAAAGGTCGCAGTATCGGTGCCGGAGGCGCTGCTGATGGTGCCAATGGACGCGATCCTGATTGAACAGGTTCTCATCAATCTGCTGGAAAATGCGATTCTGCACGGGAAAGCGCAGGACGGCATTGGCGTTTCCGTTACGGCGGAGGCGGGCCTGGCGGCGTTCACGGTCAGCGACGAGGGCGTCGGCATCCCGGAGGACGCCTTCGCCCATCTGTTCGACGGCTATCTGTCGGGCGACGAAGAGCAGAAATCGGAGAGTAAGCGCGGCATGGGGATTGGACTCTCTGTCTGCCAGTCGATTGTCAAGGCGCACGGCGGCATGATTACGGCAGAAAACCGGCCTGGAGGCGGCGCTCTGTTTCGGTTTATGCTGCCATTGAAGGAGGGAGAAGAATGAATCCAAAAATTCTGGTCGTCGAGGACGAGCGCAGCATTCGCAACTTTATCAGCACCATTCTGACCGCGAACAGCTTTGACGTGCTGGAGGCCCACAACGGTCAGGACGCCTATTCCATGATTACCTCCCACTGTCCGGATCTGGTGGTGCTGGATCTCGGCTTGCCGGATATGGACGGCATGAAGATCATCAAGCAGGTCCGCGCCTGGTCCTCGCTGCCGATTGTGGTGGTGTCCGCGCGGGTCCACGAACGGGATAAGGTGGAGGCGTTGGACGCGGGCGCGGACGACTATATGACAAAGCCCTTCGGGACCTCGGAGCTGTTGGCGCGGCTGCGCACGGCCCTGCGGCACACCCATGTAGGCGTGCCGGGCACCGAGGAGCGCGGAGTATTTCGGGCTGGCGGTCTGTCGGTCGATTTTGATAAACGCCGCGTCTTGGTCGACGGTGAAGATACCCATTTGACGCTGAACGAGTATAGAATTGTAGCATTTTTGGGCCGCTTTGCCGGGAAGGTACTGACTTACGATACGATTATGCGGGAGGTCTGGGGCCCCTCCGCCGGCGGCAACAATCAGATTCTCCGTGTCAACATGGCCAATATTCGCCGGAAGCTCGAAAAAAATCCAGCGGCGCCGGAATACATTTTCACAGAGGTGGGCGTCGGCTACCGGATGCGCGAGGCCGACTGAGAAGGTGCCCGGCAGCACTTTGCGCAATGCAGTTTTGGTACTCTTATACAAATTGCGCCCCGCCGCCGGGGCGCGAGTTTTCCATACTGTCCCATTGTATTTAGTGTGATAACGTGTTAAACTGATAGTGTAAGAAATCAAGGAAAGGCGGGCGCGCCATGCTGCTTGACCGTTATCAATACGACGAACAATTGAACCGTGCGCTGCGGCAGCTCTATCAGTCCCATGGTTACCGGCAGTACAAGGTCAGCAAATTTGAGGAATACGACCTCTATGTGCAGAACAAGCGCTTTCTCGCGAGCGAGCACATTCTCACCTTCAGCGACCTCGGCGGGAGACTGATGGCGCTGAAGCCGGATATCACGTTCTCAATCGTGAAGAACCGGAAGCAGGACGCGCCGACGGAGAAGGTGTTTTACACAGAAAACGTCTACCGCGTGCCGAAAAACGACAACAGCTTCCGCGAGATTCTGCAGACCGGCCTGGAGTGTGTCGGCACGGTGGACCTCTACGCCATGAGCGAGGTGCTGATGTTGGCGGCCAGAAGCCTGTCCCTCATCAGCGCGGACTATGTGCTGGACGTCTCCGAACTGGGAATTCTCTCCGGCGTGCTGGCAGACTGCGGCGCGGAGCAGCGGACGCGGATTCTCTCGGCCTTCTGGGAAAAGAATGCCCATGAGCTGGCGGCGGCCTGCGAGGGCCTGCCGGAGGAGACCTGCGACGTGCTACGCGCGCTGATTTCCCTGTCCGGCCCGCTGAAGGAGACGCTGGAGCGGGTGAAGGCGCTTCCCCTGCCGGAGGGCAGCGCGGCGGCGGTCAAAAACTTGCAGGGTGTCGCGGCGCTGCTGGACTGCTGGGGCGTGCGGAACGTCAATCTCGACTTTTCCGTGGTGGACGATATGGACTATTATAACGGCCTCATGTGTAAGGGCTTTGTGGAGGGCATCCCCGCCGCCGTACTTTCGGGCGGGCGGTACGACGGGCTGCTGGCGAAGATGGGAAAGCGCGGCGAGGCCATGGGCTTCGCGGTGTACCTCGATCAGCTGGAGCGGTTTTACCGCCGGGAGTCCAACTACGACTTTGACACGCTGCTCCTCTACGACGCGGACACGGACCCCGCGCTGCTGGTCAGCCGGGTGGAGCAGGAGCGGGACGAGGGCCGCAGCGTGCGTGCCCAGTGGGAGGCGCCGCCGGAGGGGTCCTGGTGGAAGGAAATCGATCTCAGGAAGGAGCCGCCATGCGACAGATGATCAACGTGGCCCTGCCAAAAGGCCGGCTGGGGGAGAAGGTCTACGAGCTGCTGGCCGACGCCGGATACGGCTGCCCGGCACTATTGGAAGAGAACCGCAAGCTGACCTTTGAAAATCCGGAGACGGGCGTGCGCTATTTCTGGGTGAAGCCGACGGACGTGGCCATCTACGTTGAGCGTGGCGCGGCCGACGTGGGCGTGGCGGGCAAGGACATTTTGCTGGAATACGCACCGGAGGTCTATGAGCTGCTGGATTTGCGGCTGGGCAAGTGCCGAATGTGCGTGGCGGGGCCGAAGTGCTTCCGGGACGACCGCTTCCGCACCCTGCGGGTGGCGACGAAATTCCCCAATATTGCAAGGAATTATTACAGGGCGCAGAGCCGGGAAATTGACGTCATCAAGCTGCACGGCTCCATCGAGCTGGCCCCGATACTCGGCCTGTCCGATGTCATTGTGGATCTTGTGGAGACGGGCAAGACGCTCCTGGAAAACGGGTTGGCCCCGCTGGAGGAGATCGTTCCCATCAGCGCGCGGCTGATCGTCAACAAGGCCGCCAGTAAGTTTAAAAATCCGGAAATTTCAGAGCTTTGCCGGCGGGTAGAGCAGAGAGTCGGGTGAACCCAATGGAAATTCTGAACTACAGCGAGTGCGGCCGCGCCGGGCTGCTGATGCGGGTGATGGAGACCGGAAACGTCGGCCCGGCGGTGGCGGAAATAATTGAGAACGTGGCGAAACACGGCGACCGGGCGCTATACGACTACGCGAGTCGGTTCGACCATGCCGCGTTGACGGCGCTGGAGGTCCCGCCGGAGGCGCTGGACGCGGCGCTCGCGTCCCTGTCCCCGGCGCTGCGGGAGGCCATGGAGACGGCGGCCGCCAACATCCGTGCCTTTCACAGCAGGCAGCTTCGGGAGGGCTTCCGGATGGAGCTGCCAGGCGGCGGCTATCTGGGGCAGAAGCTGACGCCGATTGAGAAGGTGGGCGTCTACATCCCCGGCGGCACGGCCAGCTATCCCTCCACGGTGTTTATGAACGTCATCCCGGCGAAGATCGCGGGCTGCGCGGAACTGATTCTGGTCTCCCCGCCGTCGGCGGACGGCGACATTGCCGCGCCGATTTTGGCGGCGGCGAGGCTGGCGGGCGTGACCCGGGTGTTCCGTGCGGGCGGGGCGCAGGCCGTGGCGGCGCTGGCCTACGGCACGGAGTCCGTTCCCAGAGTGGATAAAATTGTCGGCCCGGGCAACGCCTATGTGGCCGAGGCCAAGCGGCAGGTGTTCGGCCGGGTCGCCATCGACATGATTGCCGGCCCCAGTGAGATTCTGGTGGTGGCCGATGGGAGCAGCAACCCCGCCTTTGTGGCGGCGGACCTCCTGAGCCAGGCGGAGCACGACCGGCTGGCTACGGCGGTGCTGATTACAGACAGCGCGGCCCTGGCGGAGCAGGTCAGCGCGGAGGTGGAGCGGCAGCTCCGCCTGCTGCCCCGGGAGGCAATCGCCCGGGCGTCCATCGAAAACCGGGGTAAAATTTTGGTCACGGGGGATCTGAAAGCCGCGATCGAGGCGGCGAACGAGCTGGCCCCGGAGCATCTGGAGCTCTGCGTGGAACACCCGGAGGCCTATCTGCCCCTCGTCCGCAACGCCGGTTCGGTCTTTCTGGGCAGGTATTGCCCGGAGGCGCTGGGCGACTATCTGGCAGGCCCCAACCACACGCTGCCCACCAGCGGCACGGCGCGGTTTTCCAGTGCCCTCGGGGTGGACGACTTCCTCAAAAGGACCCAGTATTCCTATTATACCGAGCAGGAACTGCGGCAGGTCAGCGACAAAATCGCGGTCTTTGCCCGCGCGGAGGGCCTGGAGGCGCACGCCAGAGCGGCCCTGATTCGATTTGGAAAAGAGGGATTCAGATGAGCCGATTTTTCAGCCGGAATTTTGCTGCCCTGGAGGCCTACACCCCCGGCGAGCAGCCGAGGGACATGCAGTATGTGAAGCTCAACACCAACGAATCACCCTTCCCGCCCACGGAGCGGGTTTCCGAAGCGGCGCTGCGGGAGGCGCGGCGGCTCAACCTCTACTGCGACCCGGCATGTACGGATCTGCGGCAGGCGGCGGCGGCGCTCTACGGCGTTTCGCCCCAAAACCTCCTGCCGGTCAACGGCTCCGACGAAATCCTCTATTTTTCCTTTCTGGCCTTCTGCGATGACGCGCATCCGGCGGCCTTCCCGGAGACCAGCTACGGGTTTTATCCGGTCTACGCCCGCGTGAACCGGATTCCCGCCCACACGATCCCCCTGAAGGACGACTTTTCCATTGACTACCGGGACTACTGCGGCCTCGGCGAGACCGTCGTTCTCGCCAATCCTAACGCCCCCACGGGGATGCTGCTGCCGGTTTGGCAGCTCGAGGAGATCGTCCGCACGAACCCGGACAACGTGGTGCTGATCGACGAGGCCTACATTGACTTTGGCGGCGAGAGCTGCGTTCCGCTGACGAAACAATATGAAAACCTGTTGGTGACGCAGACCTTTTCCAAATCCCGCTCCATGGCGGGTGCGCGGCTGGGCTTCGGCATCGGCAGCGAAGCGCTGATCGGCGACCTCAATACCATCAAGTATTCCGTCAACCCCTACAACGTCAACCGCATGACGCAGGCCGCGGGCGTCGCCGCCTGTGAGGACAATGAAATTTACATGGCCCAGTGCCGCGAGATCATGGCGACGCGGGAGGACACCGTGAAGGCGCTGGAACGGCGCGGCTTCCGGGTGCTGCCGTCGGCGGCGAACTTCGTCTTCGCCGGAACGGCGCGGCTGCCGGGCGGCGACCTGTACCGGGCGCTGCGGCGGCACGGCGTACTGGTGCGCCACTTCGACAAAAAGCTGCTGGAGAATTATCTGCGCATCACCATCGGGACCAGGGAGCAGATGGAGCGGCTGCTGCGGGAAATCGACACGATTTTGGAAACGGAGGGAACGGTATGAGAACGGCGGAAGCAACACGGACCACGGCGGAGACCGACATCCGGGTCTCCTGGAATCTGGACGGCGCGGGCCGGAGCGAGATTGCCACCGGCGTTGGATTTCTCGATCATATGCTGACGCTCTTCGCCCGCCACGGCGGCTTTGACCTCGCGGTCTCCTGCAAGGGCGACACGGCGGTGGACGACCACCACAGCGTGGAGGACATCGGCATCGCACTGGGACAGGCGTTTCAGGCCGCCGTTGGCGACAAGCGGGGCGTCACCCGCTACGGTTCCATGCTGCTGCCGATGGACGAGGCGCTGGTGCTCTGCGCGCTGGATCTTTCAGGGCGCGGCACGCTGGCGAGTACGCTCTCACTCCCGACGGAGAAGATCGGCTCCTTTGACACGGAGCTTTTGGAGGAATTCTTTCTGGGCTTCGTCCGTGAGGCCAGAATGACGCTGCATTTCCAGCAGCTTGCCGGGAAAAACAGCCACCACATCGCGGAGGCGGCGTTTAAGGCCTTTGGCCGGGCGCTTGCGCAGGCCGTCGCCATCGACCGGAAGCGGCCTGGGGAAATCCCCTCCACCAAAGGGGTGCTCTGATGATCGCCATTGTGAATTATGGGGTGGGCAACCTCTTTTCTCTGCGCTGCTCCCTGCAAAGGGTGGGCGCGGAGACCGTGGTCACCGGCGACCCCGCCGTGCTGCGGGGCGCGGAAAAAATTGTCCTGCCCGGCGTCGGCGCGTTTGCGGACGCCATGGGGAAGCTGCGGGAGAGCGGCCTGGACCGGGTGATCTGCCAGGAGGCCGCGGCGGGGAAGCCGCTGCTCGGCATCTGCCTCGGGATGCAGATGCTGTTTCAAAAGAGCTATGAGTACGGTGAGCATCCGGGCCTCGGTCTGATCCCCGGCGAGGTGGTCCCCATTGCCCCGGCGCTGCCGGCGGACCTCAAGGTGCCGCACATCGGCTGGAACGCCCTGCGGCTCAGGCGCCCGGTGCATCCGCTGCTCGCGGGCGTGCAGGACGGCGACTGCGTCTACTTCGTGCACAGCTACTACGCCGCTGACTGCGACGAGGCCGTGATCGCCGCCGCGGAATACGGCGCCCAGCTGACCGCCGCCGTGGCGAAGGGAAACGTCATGGGCTGCCAGTTCCATCCGGAAAAGAGCGGCGCTGTGGGCCTCGCCATCCTGCGGGCCTTTTGTGAGGGAGCGAAATGATTCTTCTTCCTGCCATTGATTTGGTGCAAAATAAAGCCGTCCGGCTGCTGCGGGGCGACTACGACCGGATGACCGTCTACAGCGACAATCCGCTGGAGGTGGCGAAGGACTTCGAGGCCGCGGGGGCCGGATGGATTCACATGGTGGATCTGGAGGGCGCGCGGGACGGCGGCACGCCGAACTTCGGCGTGGTGGCGGCCGTGGCGGCAAAAACCGGCCTTCGGGTGGAGGTCGGCGGCGGCGTCCGCGACGAGGAGACCGTCCGGCGGTATCTGGAGGCCGGAGTCAGCCGCGTCATTCTCGGCACGGCGGCGGTTTCCGACCCGGCGTTTTTGCGGGCGATGATCAAAGCATACGGCGAAAAAATCGCCGTGGGAGCCGACCTGCGGGACGGCTTCGTGGCCGTCAAGGGCTGGACGGAAACCAGCAAGCTGGAAATCCGCGCGTTTTGCCATACGCTTCAGGAGATCGGCGTCCAGACCGTCGTCTGCACGGATATCTCCAAAGACGGCGCCATGGCCGGGGCGAATCTCCCTCTGTACCGCGCACTGCAGCGGGAATTCCGGCTTCATTTTGTGGCCTCCGGCGGCGTATCCTCGCTGGAGGACGTGAAGGCCCTGCGGGCCATGGGGCTCTATGGGGCCATCGTCGGCAAGGCGTACTACACGGGGGCGGTTTCGCTCCGCGAGGCAATTGAGGTGGCCCGATGATTACAAAGCGTATCATTCCCTGTCTGGACGTCAAGGATGGCCGGGTGGTCAAGGGCGTCAATTTTCTGGGGCTGCACGACGTGTCCAGCCCGGTGAAGCTGGCGAGTTTTTACTCCGAATGCGGCGCGGACGAGCTGGTGTTTTATGACATCACCGCCTCCGCCGAAGGCCGGGGGCTGTTTACGGATATTCTGCGGGAGGTGGCGTCCACCATTTTTATCCCGCTGACGGTCGGCGGCGGCATCCACAGCGTGGACGATTTCGACCGTGTGCTGCGCTGCGGCGCGGACAAGGTCAGCGTCAATTCCGGCGCGATCCGCAATCCGGCGCTGATCGGCGAGGCGGCCCGGAAGTACGGCGATCAGTGCGTGGTGCTGTCCGTGGACGCCAAGCGAGTCGGCGGCGGCTTCCGCGTGTTTGCCAAGGGCGGCCGGGAGGACACCGGCATGGACGCGATCCGGTGGATTCGCGACGGCGTTTCGCGGGGAGCGGGGGAGATCGTCCTCAACTCCATCGACACGGACGGCGTGAAGCGGGGCTTCGACCTCGAGATGCTGGGCGCGGTGTGCGATGCGGTGCGGGTGCCGGTCATTGCCTCCGGCGGCGCGGGCTGCGCCGAAGATTTTGTCACGCTGTTTGAGACGCTTCCCAAGGTGGACGCGGGGCTGGCGGCCTCTATTTTCCACTTCGGTGAACTCTCTATCTCAGATTTGAAAGAGCAGCTTGCCAGAAGCGGCATCTGCGTCAGGAGGTAACCCATGTTTGATTGGAATACGCTGAAATTTGATGAAGCCGGCCTGATTCCGGCCATCGTCGTAGATACGGAGAGCAAAAAAGTGCTGACCCTGGCCTATATGAGCCGGGAGAGCCTGCAAATCTCCGTCGAAAAGGGGCTGACCTGCTTCTATTCGCGGTCCCGCCGGCAGCTCTGGCTGAAGGGCGAGACCAGCGGCAACTACCAGCACATCGTCTCCATCACCGCCGACTGTGACCGGGACGCGCTGGTGGTGGAGGTCCGCAAGGAGGGCCCAGCCTGCCATACGGGGGCCGATTCCTGCTTTTTCGAGCAGGTTTACGAGGGCGAGGCCCAGCCGGGCTTCCGCTACGACGATCTGATGGAGATGCTGACGGGTCGGAAAGCCGCCCCCAAGGAGGGCTCGTATACCACCTATCTGTTTGAAAAAGGGCTGGACAAAATTCTCAAAAAGGTGGGGGAGGAGACCACGGAGGTTATCATTGCCGCCAAGGACCGCGACAGGGCCAACACGATCTATGAGCTTGGCGACCTGATGTACCACGCCATGGTGCTCATGACGGAGATGGGCATTTCGCTGGAGGATATCCGGCGGGAGATGGCCTCCCGCCATGTGATCGACCGCAAGGTCAAGCAGGAGAAGATGGTCTGATGCAGAATCTGCATACGCATACGACCTTCGACGACGGGGAGAATACGCCGGAGGAGATGGTTCTGGCGGCCATGGCGGCGGGGCTGACCTCGCTGGGCTTCTCCAGCCACAGCCCGCTTCCCTTTGAAAACGACTGGGCTTTGCCGTCAGAGGAGGCGGCGCGGCAATACCGTGCGGAGGTTGCCAGGCTTCGGACGGTCTATCGCGGCCAAATCGAAATTTTCTGCGGCCTTGAGTATGATATTATTTCGGTTTCTCCGCTGGAGGACTACGACTATGCCATCGGCTCCATCCATTTTCTGCCGCCCGAGGGCGGCGCTTGCGACAGCGTGGACGAGACTCCCACGATCACGGCGGAGCAGCTCGCGCGGCGCTATGGCGGCGATTCGGACCGGGCGGCGGCCGACTACTACGCGCAGTATGCGGCCATCGCGGAGAATCCGAAGCTGGACATTGTGGGCCATTTCGACCTTTTGACCAAATTTGACGAGGCGAACCATTTTTACCATGCGGACAGTCTGGCCTATCGGGAGGCCGCGCTGGCGGCGCTGGAGCGGCTGGCCCGGGCCGATAAAATCATTGAGATCAACACCGGGGCGATCGATAAGGGCTTCTGTACCGCGCCCTACCCCGCGCCGTTTCTGCTGCGGCGGCTCCGGGAGCTGGGCGGCAGAATTCTCATCTCCTCCGACGCCCACAGCGCAGAGACAGTCACTGCGCAGTTTGCCGAGGCAGCGGCGCTGGCCCGGGAATGCGGCTTTCGCGAGATCTGGATGCTGACCGGGGACGGCTTTGTCCCCCACCCGCTGTAGGAGCGGATTTCTGCCCGCAGCGTATCCATATCGTTCCGCTTGCGGGGGAATTTGGAGATGGCCTGTCGGACGATTTATATGCACAAAACAGTGAATATTGTGAATATTCACTGTTTTAATTCCATAAACGATGAAAACATATGCAGAATAGCAATTGACTTTTCCAACGCAAGCAGTATAATTATGCATATAGAAATGAAAATTATGCACAACTGTGCAAAGGAGATTTGTCATTATGGGTCAGAAAGAAATTAAGAAGATTGTATTGTCCTATTCCGGTGGGCTGGATACCTCCATCATTATCCCGTGGCTGAAGGAAAATTACGGAAACCCGGAGATCATCGCTGTCGCCGGCAACGTCGGTCAGGCCGACGAGCTGGAGGGGCTGGAAGAAAAGGCCCTGAAGACCGGCGCATCCAAGCTCTATATCGCCGATCTCTGCGACGAGATGGTAAACGACGTCATCATTCCCTCCATGCAGGCGGGCGCGATCTATGAGGAGTATCTCATGGGCACCGCGTTTGCCCGGCCCATCATCGCCAAGGCGCTGGTGGAAATCGCCAAGAAGGAGGGTGCGGACGCCATCGCCCACGGCTGCACCGGCAAGGGCAACGATCAGGTCCGGTTTGAGCTGGCCATCAAGCACTTTGCCCCCGACATGAAGATCATCGCCCCGTGGCGGGAGTGGTCCATCAAGAGCCGGGAGGAGGAGATCGACTACGCCGAGGCGCACAATGTCCCTCTGAAGATCAATCGGGAGACCAACTACTCCAAGGACAAGAACATGTGGCACCTGAGCCATGAGGGTCTCGACCTCGAGGACCCGTGGAACGAGCCGCAGTACGAGAAACCCGGCTTCCTCGAGATGAGCGTCTCCCCGCTGGACGCGCCCGACGTACCCACCTATGTGACGATCGACTTTGAGCAGGGTGTTCCTGTGGCGCTGGACGGACAGAAGATGAGCGCCACCGACCTGATCTGGAAGCTGAACGAGCTGGGCGGCAAAAACGGCATCGGCCTGCTGGACATCGTGGAAAACCGGCTGGTCGGCATGAAATGCCGCGGCGTCTACGAGACCCCCGGCGGCGCGATTCTCTATAAGGCCCACTCCGTGCTGGAGAGCCTCTGTCTCGACAAGCTGACCGCGCACAAGAAGCAGGAGCTGTCCGTGTGCTTCGCGGAGCTGCTGTATAACGGCCTGTGGTTCTCCACGCTGCGCAAGAGCCTGTCCGCCTTTGTCACGGAGACCCAGAAAAAAGTCACCGGCACCGTCAAGCTGAAGCTCTACAAGGGCAACATGATCAACGCCGGCGCCAAGTCCCCCAATTCTCTCTACTCCGAGCAGATCTGTACCTTCGGCGAGAGCGACTACGACCAGAGCCAGGCCACCGGTTTTATCAACCTCTGGGGTCTGCCCACGCAGGTCGAGGCCATGCGGGACCAGAATATTCTCAACAAATAAGAAAAGGAACAAAACAGAATGAGCAAGATGTGGGCCGGAAGATTTCAGAAGGAGCTTGACAAAACCGCGGACGATTTCAATTCGTCCCTGCGCTTCGACAGACGGATGTACCGACAGGACATTCAAGGCTCCGTGGCCCACGCGCTCATGCTGGGCAGACAGGGGATTCTGCCGCAGGCGGATGTGGCGGCCATCACGGAGGGCCTCGGCGGGATTCTCGACGATCTCAATTCCGGAAAACTGCCCTTCGACGAGAGCTGTGAGGACATCCACATGTTTGTGGAGCAGGTCCTGACGGAGCGGATCGGCGAGGCCGGGAAGCGGCTCCATACGGCCAGGAGTCGGAACGATCAGGTGGCGCTGGATCTGCGGATGTACCTGCGGGAGGAAGTCGGAGCCATCATCGCCGCGCTCACGGAGCTGCTGGAGGTTCTGACGGAGCAGGCGGAGGAAAGCAAGACCGCCATCATGCCCGGCTACACCCATTTGCAGCGGGCGCAGCCCGTCACTTTCGGCCACCACCTCATGGCCTACGCCATGATGCTGCTGCGGGATATCTCCCGCCTTCGGGACGCCTTGAAGCGGATGAACGTCTCGCCCATCGGCTGCTGCGCGCTGGCCGGTACGACCTACCCCACAGACCGGCGGTTTGAGGCGGCGCAGCTCGGCTTCGACGAAATCGTGCGGAACTCCATAGACGGCGTCTCCGACCGTGATTTTTGCGCGGAGCTGTTGGGCGCGCTGTCCATTCTCATGATGCATCTGTCCCGCTTCTCCGAGGAGCTGGTTCTCTGGAGCAGTTGGGAATTCAAATTCGTGGAGCTGGACGACAGCTACACGACCGGTTCCTCCATCATGCCGCAGAAGAAGAATCCGGATATGGCGGAGCTGATCCGGGGCAAGACCGGGCGGGTCTACGGCGACCTGATGGGTACGCTGACCATGCTCAAGGGCCTGCCGCTCGCCTACAACAAGGATATGCAGGAGGACAAAGAGGCCGTCTTTGACGCGGTGGATACCGTGAAGCTGTGCCTGTCCGTCATGACGCCGATGGTCGCGACCATGTCGGTGCGCCGGGATAACCTGTACGCCGCGGCGCAGAAGGGCTTTATCAACGCCACGGACCTGGCCGACTACCTGACCAAGAAGGGTATGCCCTTCCGGTCTGCGTACAAGATTGTCGGCGAGCTGGTAGCAAAGTGCATTGCGGAGGGCAAGGTGCTGGATGCCTTGACCCTCGCGGAATACCGGGCGTATTCCGACCTCTTTGCGGAGGATCTCTACGGCGAAATCTCGCTTCAGACCTGTGTGGAGAAGCGGAGCTCCGAGGGCGGCGCGTCAGCGGCGTCCGTGGAGGCGCAAATTCAGTATGTAAAGGAACAGATCAGCCATGGCTAAGGTGTTTATCGACGGAAGGGCGGGGACCACGGGCCTGCGGATTTACGAGCGGCTGGAGCAGCGCAGCGACATCACCCTTCTGACCCTCCGAGAGGAGGAGCGGAAGGACCCCGCCGCCCGGAAGCGGGCGCTGAACGCCTGCGACGCGGCGTTTTTGTGTCTGCCGGACGACGCGGCCCGCGAGGCTGTTTCTCTGGTGGAAAACCCCGGCGTGGTAATTCTGGACACCTCCACGGCCCATCGGACCGAGCCCGGCTGGGCCTACGGCTTTCCGGAGCTGAGCGCCGCCCACCGGGAACATATCCTGGATTCCCGGCGCATCGCGGTGCCGGGCTGCCACGCCAGCGGCTTTATCGTGCTCGTCTATCCGCTGGTGGCCGCTGGGCTGCTTTCCGCGGAAACGGCGCTGAGCTGCTTTTCCCTGACCGGGTACAGCGGCGGCGGCAAAAAGATGATCGCGGACTATGAGGCGGAGGGGCGCAGCGAGCTGCTGTCCGCACCCCGCCAGTACGGCCTCACCCAGCAGCACAAGCACCTGAAGGAGATGACGAAGATCTCCGGCCTCCGGACGGCTCCGGCATTTTGCCCGGTCGTCGCCGACTTCTACAGCGGCATGGAGGTAACGGTCCCGATCTTTGGGAAGGACCTCCGGGGCGGCATGGAGGAGGTCCGGGCTGTCTACCGGGCCGCCTACAGCGGCCCGGTGGTGCGCTTCGCGGAACACCCCGGCGAGGGCGGTTTTCTCTCCGCTGCGGCGCTGTCCGGCAAGGACGGCATGGAAATTTCCGTCTGCGGCAATGAGGAACGGCTGCTTCTGGCGGCCCGGTATGACAATCTGGGCAAGGGTGCGTCCGGCGCGGCCATCCAGTGTTTGAATTTGATTTTGGGCTGCGGCGAGTCCTGCGGCCTGTGCTTGTAAGCGGGAGGGAACACGGCATGATTCAGCAGACAAAAGGCGGCGTATGCGCCGCGAAGGGCTTTTTGGCAAACGGCATCCACTGCGGTATCCGCAAGGGCAAGGACAAAATGGATCTGGGGCTGATCTACAGCGAGGTTCCTGCGAACGCGGCGGCGGTCTACACGACCAATCTCGTCAAGGGCGCGCCGCTGGTTGTTACGAAACAGCACATTGCGGACGGCAAAGCCCAGGCGGTTGTATGCAACAGCGGAAACGCCAACACCTGCAACGCGAACGGCGTCGAGATTGCCGAACAGATGAGCGCGCTGGTCGGCGCGGCCCTCTCCATCGCGCCGGACGACGTCGTGGTGGCCTCCACCGGCGTCATCGGACAGCCGCTCTCCATCGCGCCCATCGCGGGCGGTATGGGCGAACTGGCGGCGGGCCTCAGCAGGGAAGGCGGCGCGGCCGCGGCCACCGCCATTATGACGACGGACACCGTGCTCAAGGAGGTTGCGGTCTCCTTTCAGCTCTCCGGCGTGACCTGCCATCTGGGCGGCATCGCCAAGGGCTCCGGCATGATCCACCCCAATATGGCGACGATGTTGGTCTTTCTGACCACCGACGCGGCGATCTCCGCGCCCATGCTGCAGCAGGCGCTTTCCACCGATGTGCAGAGTACCTTCAATATGGTCAGCATTGACGGCGACACCTCCACAAACGATATGGTGACGATCCTTGCCAACGGCATGGCAGGAAACCCGGAGATCACCGGGGACGGCGCGGACTTCATGGCGTTTATGGAGGCGCTGAACACGATTACAGTCTGCCTGTGCAAGCTGCTGGCCGGCGACGGCGAGGGCTGCACCAAGCTGCTTGAGTGCAGGGTCAGCGGCGCAAAGACGGAACAAATTGCCAAAACCGTGGCGAAGAGCGTCATCTGTTCCTCCCTGACCAAGGCCGCGATGTTCGGCGCAGACGCCAATTGGGGCCGCGTGCTCTGCGCCATCGGCTACAGTGGCGCGAACGTGGACGTTTCCAAAATCGCCGTGTCCTTCTCCTCGGACGCGGGCGCCGTGGCGGTCTGCGCGGACGGCGCGGGCATCCCCTTCTCCGAGGAGGAGGCCAAACAGGTGCTGATGCAAAAGGAAATTGAGATTCAGGTCGACCTGTGCGCCGGCGACTGTTCCGCCACCGCCTGGGGCTGCGACCTGACCTATGACTATGTCAAAATCAACGGCGATTACCGGACCTGAAAGGAGAATGTCGGCATGGACTTTAAAATTCCCAGCGCCCAGCGGGCGGAGGTTCTGACGCAGGCACTCCCGTACATTCAGGAGTATAACGGCAAGATCGTCGTGATTAAGTACGGCGGCAACGCCATGATCAACGAGAATCTCAAAGAGCAAGTCATGAAGGATATCGTCCTGCTGTCCCTGATCGGCGTCAAGGTGGTGCTGGTCCACGGCGGCGGGCCGGAGATCACGGAGATGCTCCAGCGTATCGGCAAGGAGAGCGTATTCTGCAACGGCCTCCGGGTCACCGACAAGGAGACCGTGGAGATCGCGCAGATGGTGCTGGCAGGCAAGGTGAACAAGGGCCTGGTGAACCTCCTGCAGCAGAGGGGCGGCAAGGCCATGGGCATTTCCGGCATGGACGGCCGACTGATCGAGGCCGCGCAAAAGAGCGAGGCGCTGGGTTATGTGGGCGAAATCACCGCGGTCAACGTCACGCCGATTCTGGACCTGCTGGAAAAGGGCTATATCCCCGTCGTCTCCACCATGGGCTGCGACCGGGAGGGAAACGTCTACAACATCAACGCCGACACGGCGGCCTCCTGCATCGCGGGGGCCATGCACGCCGAGCGGCTGATTACCATGACCGACATCGCGGGCATTCTGCGGGACAGGGACGATCCCGCCAGCCTGATTCCCTGCGTCACGGTGGGGGAGGCGGTGGCGCTGTTTCGCGAGGGCGTGATTGCCGACGGCATGATCCCCAAGGTGGAATGCTGCATCGACGCCATCACAAGAGGCGTGAAGAAAGTGATTATTCTGGACGGGCGCGTACCCCATGCGATTCTGCTGGAAATCCTGACGGATGAGGGCGCGGGTACCATGGTGATAGGAGACGAAATGAAATGAAGAGCATCAAAGAGCTGGACGCGGCCTATGTGGCCGGTACCTACGCGCGGTTCCCGCTGACGCTGGTCAGCGGCAAGGGTTCCGTGGCGAAGGACGAGACCGGAAAAGAATACATCGATCTGGGCAGCGGCATCGCCGTCGACTCCTTCGGCTACGCCGACGAGCGCTGGGCGGACGCCGTTTCCCTGCAGGCGCACACCCTGCAGCACACCTCCAACCTCTATTTCTCGGAGCCCTGCGTCAAGCTGGCGCAGATGCTGTGCGAAAAAACCGGCATGAAGAAGGTATTCTTCTCCAATTCCGGCTGCGAGGCCAACGAATGCGCCATCAAGACGGCCCGGAAGTATGCGCAGGACAAAAAGGGAAAAGATACCTACTGGATCATCTGCCTGCAAAACAGCTTCCACGGCCGCACGATCACGACGCTGGCCGCCACGGGACAGGACCACTACCATCAGGAGTTCACGCCCCTGACCGAGGGTTTCCTCTTCGCCGAGGTCGGCGACCTCGACGGGGTCAAAAAGCTGGTCTCAGAATACAAGGTCGCGGCGATTCTGTTTGAACTGGTGCAGGGCGAGGGCGGCGTCAACGAACTGCCCAAAGATTTTGTGCAGGGACTGGCAAACATCGCCAAAGAGCAGGACATCCTGCTGGTGGACGACGAGGTCCAGATTGGAAACGGCCGCAGCGGCAGCCTCTACGCCTACATGGAGTACGGCATCCAGCCGGATATCGTCTCCACGGCCAAGGGCCTGGGCGGCGGACTGCCCATCGGCGCGACGATGTTCGGCGAAAAGACCGAGCACGTTCTGTCACCCGGCGACCATGGCTCCACCTTCGGCGGCAATCCCGTGGTCTGCGCCGGTGCGTGCACCATTCTCTCCAGAATCACACCGGAGCTGCTTGCTTCTGTCCAGGCAAAGTCAAAGTATGTGTTTGACGCGCTGCGCGGGGCCAAGGGCGTGAAGAGCGTCAGCGGCCTCGGCCTGATGATCGGCATTGAGACCGAGCTGGATGCCGGAGCGGTGGTAACGGCGTGTAGGGAGCGGGGCGTTCTGGTGCTCAAGGCCGGGCACAAGGTCCGGCTGCTGCCGGCCCTGAATATCCCCGATGAACTGCTGCACAAGGCAGTGGAAACGATAAAGGCCGTCTGTGCCGGGGAGGATTGCACATGAATTTGAAAGGGAAAAGCTTCCTGAAGCTTCTGGACCTCACCCCGGAGGAGATTTCCGGTCTGCTGCGGCTCGCGGCGGACCTGAAGGCAAAGAAAAAAGCCGGAATTCCCCATCGGCTCTGCGAGGGCAAAAATATTGCCCTGATTTTTGAAAAGACCTCTACCCGGACCCGCTGCGCCTTTGAGGTGGCGGGCCATGATCTGGGCATGGGCATCACCTATCTGGATCCGTCAGGGTCACAGATCGGCAAGAAGGAGTCCATCGCCGACACCGCCCGGGTACTGGGCCGGATGTTCGACGGCATCGAATACCGGGGCTTTGGGCAGGAGATCGTCGAGACGCTCGCGCAGTTCGCGGGGGTTCCCGTCTGGAACGGCCTGACCAACGAGTTCCATCCAACCCAGATTCTTGCTGATTTTTTGACGATTCTTGAGCATTTTGGCCACTTGGAGCAAACTACTCTGGTGTATCTGGGCGACGCCCGTTATAATATGGGAAATTCACTCATGGTCGGCTGCGCCAAGATGGGCATGAACTTCGTCGCCTGCGCGCCGAAGGAATATTTCCCCGACCGGAAGCTGATCGAAACCTGCGAGCAGATCGCAGCCGAGACCGGCGCAACCCTGCGCTTCGAGGAGGACCCCATGACCGCCACCAAGGGCGCGGACGTCCTTTACACCGACGTGTGGGTCTCCATGGGAGAGCCTGCCGAGGTCTGGGAGAAGCGGCTTTCCGACCTTTCCCCCTACCAGGTCACACGGAAGATCATGGAAAACGCCGGCGAGCGCGCCGTCTTCATGCACTGCCTGCCCGCGTTCCATGATCTGGGTACCGCCATCGGCCGCCAGATCCAGGAGACCTACGGAAAGACGGAACTGGAGGTTACGGACGAGGTATTTGAGAGCAAGCAGTCCATCGTGTTCGATGAGGCGGAAAACAGAATGCACACCATCAAGGCTGTGATGGCCGCGACGCTGTAGAGAGTAGGACTATGAAAAGCAGATTTTTGGTTTTGTCTGACGGAACTGTATTTGAGGGCGAGGCCCTCGGCGCCGACGCATCCTGCGTCGGCGAACTGGTGTTTACTACCGGTATGTGTGGGTACATTGAGACGCTGACCGATCCCAGCTACTATGGCCAGATCGTGATGCAGACCTTTCCCATGATCGGCAATTACGGCGTGATCGCGGAGGACTTTGAGGGCGAGTGTTTCGTGCGGGGCTATGTGGTCCGGGAGGCCTGTGACGCACCCTCCAACTTCCGTGCCGGAGAGACGCTGGACGATTACCTCAAGCGCCGGGGCATTCCCGGGATCTGCGGGCTCGATACCAGAAGCATTACAAGACGAATTCGCGAGCACGGCGTGATGAACGCCACGCTTTGCGATGCGGTTCCCGCCGATCTTCAGGCGGTACAGACCTATCAGATTCAGCACGCAGTCAGCGCCGTGACTGCCGGGGAAGCGCGTATTTTCCCGGCTGCCGCGGCGTTTCGTTACCGCGTGACACTCTGGGATTTCGGCGCAAAAAAAAGCATTGTCGAGCAGCTCCGGCAGCGGGGCTGTGAGGTGACCGTCGTGCCCGCCGGGACCTCCGCCGAGGAAATTCTCGCGGGAAACCCCGACGGCATTATGCTCTCGAACGGCCCCGGCGACCCGGCGGAGAACACGTCCATCATCGAGGAGCTGCGCAAGCTGCTCGGCAAAAAGCCCATCTTCGGCATCTGCCTGGGCCATCAGCTCTTCGCGCTGGCGGCAGGCGGCAAAACCGAAAAGCTGAAGTACGGCCACCGCGGCGTCAACCAGCCGGTCCGGGACCTCGCTGGAACCAGGACCTACATGACCAGCCAAAACCACGGCTATGCCGTTTTGTCGGAGAGCCTGCCGGTTGGCCGGGTGCGCTATGAGAACGCAAATGACGGCACCTGCGAGGGCGTCGACTACGAGGAGTATCGCGCCTTTACGGTCCAGTTCCACCCCGAGGCGGGCAGCGGTCCCCACGACACGAGATTCCTGTTTGACGAGTTTATTGCGAGAATGGAGGCCGACGAACATGCCGATTGATGCATCCATAAAAAAAGTCATGGTGATCGGCTCTGGGCCGATTGTCATTGGGCAGGCGGCCGAGTTTGACTACGCCGGGGCGCAGGCCTGCCGGGTCCTCAAGGAGGCTGGGGTCAACGTGGTGTTGGTCAACTCCAATCCGGCCACGATCATGACCGACAAGGCGCTGGCCGACGAAATCTATCTCGAACCGCTGACCCCGGAGACGGTGAAGCGGATCATCGAGAAGGAAAAGCCGGACAGCCTGCTCGCCGGATTGGGCGGCCAGACCGGACTGACCCTCGCCATGCAATTAAACAAGGACGGTTTTTTGCAGCAGCACGGCGTGCGGCTCATCGGTACCAACTGCGAGGCCATCGACAAGGCCGAGGACCGCGAGCTCTTCAAAAGGACCATGGTGGAGATCGGAGAGCCGACCATACCATCGGATATCGCCGAGGACCTGGAGACGGCGTTGCGCGCCGCAAAGAGCATCGGCTATCCGGTCATTGTCCGGCCCGCCTTCACGCTCGGCGGCGCGGGCGGCGGCGTGGCCTACGACGAGGCGGAACTGCGCGAGGTGGCCCAGGGCGGCCTGACCGCTTCGCCGATCACGCAGATCCTCGTCGAAAAATATATCTACGGCTGGAAAGAGATCGAGTTCGAGACCATGCGCGACGCGGCGGGCAATGTCATCGCCGTCTGCTCCATGGAGAACTTCGACCCCGTCGGCGTTCACACCGGCGACAGCATCGTCGTGGCTCCGGCCCTGACGCTCTCCGACAAGGAGTTCCAGATGCTCCGCAGCGCCTCGCTCAACATCATCACGGCGCTGGGCATCGTCGGCGGCTGCAACTGCCAATTCGCCCTGAATCCGGACAGTTTCCAGTATTCGGTCATCGAGGTCAACCCCCGCGTCTCGCGTTCCTCGGCACTGGCCTCTAAGGCCACGGGCTATCCCATCGCGAAGATCACGACAAAGATCGCCCTGGGCATGACGCTGGACGAGATCAAAAACGACATCACCGGCAAGACCTGCGCCTGCTTCGAACCCGCGCTCGACTATGTGGTGGTCAAGCTGCCCAAGTGGCCCTTCGACAAGTTTGTCGGCGCGTCCCGAAAGCTGGGCACCCAGATGAAGGCCACCGGCGAGGTCATGGCCATCGCGCCCTCGTTTGAAATGGCGCTCCTGAAGGCGGTGCGCGGTGCGGAGATCTCCATGGACACCCTGAATGCGCCGGCTCCGGACGATGCGCCGATCCGGGAGCGCCTGCACCGTATCGATGACCACCGGCTTTTCACCATCTTTGAGGCCATCAAGAGCGGCGTTTCTTTGGATGAAATTCACGATATTACCAAGGTCGATTTGTTCTTTCTGCATAAGCTGAAACATTTGGCGGACTATGAGGCCGCGATATACGGGGGTATGACGGACGCGCTGTACCGCGCGGGCAAGCATTTTGGCTACCCGGACAAGGCCCTCATGCGCCTCTCCGGCGCGGCCAGTCTGCCTGGCTTTGCGTTTGCCTACAAGATGGTCGACACCTGCGCCGCGGAGTTCGACGCGGAGACGCCCTATTTTTACTCCACCGCGGATAACGACTGCGAATCCCGGCGCTTCCGCCGCTTCGGTAAGCCGGTGGTGCTGGTGCTTGGCTCCGGCCCCATCCGCATCGGGCAGGGCATTGAATTCGACTATTCCTCCGTCCACTGCGTCTGGACGCTCAAGAAGCTGGGCTACGACGTGGTCATCGTCAACAACAATCCGGAGACGGTCTCGACGGACTACGACACGGCCGACCGCCTCTACTTCGAACCGCTCTGCGAAGAGGACGTCATGAATATTGTCCGGGTGGAAAAGCCCGTGGGCGTCGTGGTGGCCTTCGGCGGCCAGACCGCCATCAAGCTGACCAAATTTCTGGACGGCGCGGGCGTTCCAATTCTGGGCACCTCCGCCGAGGGCATCGACACGGCCGAGGACCGGGAGCGTTTCGATGCGCTGCTGGAAAAATTCGCGATCAAGCGGCCGCTGGGCATGGGCGTCACCACCATGGAAGAGGCGCTTTCGGCGGCGGAGAGCCTCGGCTACCCGGTGCTGCTGCGGCCGAGTTATGTCATCGGCGGCCAGAATATGAAGATCGTCCACAGCGCCGGCGAGGTCCGGGTCTATATGGAGCGGATTCTCGAGCAGGGCATCGATAACCCGGTGCTGGTGGACAAGTATATGATGGGCACGGAGCTGGAGGTGGACGTCATCTCCGACGGCGAGGATGTGCTGATCCCCGGCGTCATGGAGCACATCGAGCGGGCCGGCGTCCACAGCGGCGACTCCATCGCCGTCTATCCGCCCTATAATCTCAATGATAAGATGATGGAGACGCTGGTGCAGTCCTCCACAAAGCTGGCGCTGGCGCTGGGCACCAAGGGCCTGGTCAACATTCAGTACCTGATCTGGCACAATGAGCTCTACGTCATCGAGGTCAATCCCCGGGCATCCCGGACAATTCCCTATATCAGCAAGGTCACCGGCGTGCCCATGGTCGATCTGGCCTCCCGGGTCATGGTGGGAGAAAAGCTCCGGACGCTGGGATTTGGTATCGGCCTCTATAAGACGCCGCCCTATGTGGCGGTCAAGGTGCCGGTCTTTTCCTTCGAGAAGCTGATGGACGCAAATTCCTATCTGGGGCCGGAGATGAAGTCCACCGGCGAGGTGCTGGGCATCGGCAAAAATATCCGGGAGGCGCTGTTCAAGGGTCTGACCTCGGCGGGACTTGTGGTGCGCTCCCAGCCCGGCAGCGGCAGTCATGGCGTGTTCATCAGCGTGGACTCCTATGATCTGACGGAGATGGTTGGTCTGGCTAAAAAACTGGACGACCTGCGGTTCCAAATCTATGCCACGGAGGAGACGGCGGACGCCATTGCGCAGCTTGGTGCGTCCGTGGAGCGGGTCTCAGACCTCGGCGACGAGGTTTACCGTCTGATGGAGGCGGGGAAGATCGACTATATCGTCTATACCGGTGCGCTGTTGAACGAAACGTTGGACCGCTATATCGCCCTGCACCGCCGTGCGGTGCAGCTCTCCATTCCCTGCTTTACTTCGCTCGACACGGCCAACGCGCTGGCGGATATCATTGCCAGCCGCTACAGCCAGCAGAATACAGAGCTGGTCGACATTAACCATATGCGGGCCAAGCGCCGCAAGCTCCATTTTTCTAAAATGCAGGGCACCGGCGACGACTATATCCTCATCGAGAACTTTGATGGGGCGATCACCTGCCCGGAGTCCCTCTGCGTCAGCTTTTGCAACCGGCACAAGGGCATCGGCGGCTATGGCATTGTCCTGGTGGAAAAATCCGCCGTGGCGGACGCAAAAATGCGGATGTTCAACCGCGACGGCAGCGAGGGGAAGATGGGCGGAAGCTGCATCCGCATGGTGGGAAAATATCTCTATGACAACTCCATTTTGTCCCGGGAAAACATCACGATCGAGACGGTCAGCGGCGTGAGACGGCTGAAGCTCTATACACGCGACGGGAAGGTCAGCATGGTCAGCGTTGAGATGGGAAAAGCTGATTTCGACGCGAAAAGCCTTCCCTGTACGCTGCCGGAGCAGCAAATCATTGACAGGCCCTACACGATCGGCGGCAGGGAGTATCAGATCACCTGCCTTTCCGTGGGCAATCCCCACTGCGTGGTGTTCTGCGAGCAGATCGGAGATCTGGATCTTGAGCGCATCGGCCCGCTGTTTGAGAACGCGCCCATTTTCCCGGAGCGGACCAACACGGAGTTCGTCCGGGTCGTCAACCGCAATATGCTCAAGGTACGGGTCTACGAACGCGGAAACGGCGAGACCCTGGCCTGCGGCACCGGCGCGTGCGCCGCGGTGGCGGCGGCTGTGAAGAACGGCCTCTGTCCCATCGGGGAGGACGTCACCGTGAAAGTCCGCGGCGGCGATGTGATCGTCAACTACACGGAGGAGGGCGTCCTCCTGACCGGCAACGCGGTCTTGGTCTACGAGGGCGTGACGGAGTACTGATTTTCTTCCAAACTAAAGAATCGCACCTTTGCAAAGCTGTCAAAGGTTTCCCCATCCGTTTACCGCAACAGAAACGGCGGATAGAGACTCCGATGCGGTCATCAGGCACAAAAAAGGATGGTATCGAAGGATACCATCCTTTTTTGTGCCATTTGCTCAAAACAGAGGCAAGCTCCCGACACAAACATACCGCGATCCGGAAAAAGACTGCGCCGGAACGGAGATTCCGGCCTGGCTCAGTACGGGAGCAGTCCGGTCAAAAGGCATTCTTTATTCGGTGCATGAGGGACACGTTTGTGTTTCGTTCGAACGCTCATTTTTGATGGATAACTGCGCAGCCCGTAAAGCGTGAATTTGAGCTGTATCAAAAACAGGTAAATCAGTATCTTTTTGCTGGATGAGCAGACCGATTTCTGTGCAGCCGAGAATGATTCCCTGCGCGCCCTGCTTTGCAAGGCGATTGATCATGCCAAGAAGTTTTTCTTTCGATGTTTCCAATATCATGCCCAAACATAATTCATGATAAATCACATCATTTACTGTTTTGATGCCCTGTTCATCCGGGATAAGAACCGAAATCCCGGCATTTTCCAGCTTTTCTTTATAAAAATCCTGTGTCATGGTATACTTAGTTCCCAACAGTGCAACCTTGGTAATTTTGTGACGCTTTAATTCATCCGCCGTTGCTTCTGCGATATGGAGGATCGGAATCCCAATTCTGCTTTGGATTTGCGGAGCCACTTTGTGCATGGTGTTCGTACAAATCACAATAAAATCCGCTCCGGCCGCCTCGAGATTTTTAGCTCCCGCAGATAAAATATCTGCACTTTTCTCCCAATTATCATCTGCCTGACACTGCTCAATTTCGGAAAAATCAACACTGTACAGCAAAATCTTTGCCGAGTGCAATCCACCCAGTTCTTGTTTTACGACTTCATTGATCATTTGATAATAAGTAACTGTGCTTTCCCAGCTCATTCCGCCTAGCAAGCCGATTGTTTTCAAGTGTACTGCCTCCCAGATCATTCCGCTTATTTTCTTCATCGTGTCGCGTGAATCCTGAAAAATTGGATTTAGCCGTCTATCCGTTCGCCGTGAATGATTACCCGTCCTCCATCGGGACATTTGATGTCAAATGCAGGCGCCCTGCCATCACCATAATCCAAAATTGCCCCGTTTTGTAACGCATAAACCGACGGATACGCGCAACTCCACAATTCATGACACAAGGGCGGGCATAAATCTTCTACAATAAAGCAATCGCCTGCTTTATGATAACCACATCGGCAGTTACTCTCCACAACCGTCAGTTTCACCTTTGACATGGGTTTCTCCTTTACTAAGTCCTGTCATCTGTATCATGTCATGCCTGTATCATTCATAATACCACACTGTTCCGAATAAAAAAAGACATACTTCCCGCTTGGCGGAAGGTATGCCTTTTTGAAATTATGTTGCAAATAAAATTTCTTCACACGGCTCAATTATACAGATAAAATAAGGAACAAAGGGAATTTATCTGCCCAAAAAATTTTCCTGAGCATCTTCATTAGCCAGTCGTTTGGAAAATTTGAAATGAAAGTTGTGCATACCTTCTCTTACATAAAAACGATGCGTATCTTTGCGCAATTGGTTGCAGGCCACTTCGATTTGTGAGCAGCCATTATCAGATGCAATTCGGCAGCTTTGGGTCAGCATTTCTTTTCCGGCACCCATATTTCTGCATGTAGTAGCAATTACAAACTCAAGAATTTCAGCTATCCGTTCTGTATGATGCAGTTGTTCTTCAAAACGCATGTTTAAGGTACCAATCACCATACCATCCTGCTCACAGACAAGACAATAATAGTTACAGTCACTTATCTGATAATGATAGATATCGTCAAAACGGTCATATGGTAGTTTCTTGTTTTCCATGTCGCAAATTAAAGAATAGATGGCTTTGCAATCCGCTAAAGTACTTTTTCTACACTTCATATAATAACCTCTTTTGTTTTCCGCTGGCCTGAGTGATGTAATTACTTTTCAATCCATCATACCACATTATAGTCATATAAAAAAGACATACTTCCCACGTGGTGGAAGGTATGCCTTTTTGGTACGCCGGAAGGGACTCGAACCCCCAACCCGCAGAACCGGAATCTGATCTGCGAAGCTGAAAAACCATTGAAAACACTATATTTTTTCTGCGTCGCATGAAAAAGTATCCCCAAAAGTATCCCCGGATTTCACAGGCTTTCATCTGTACGCGCGCTTAATGTCGCCGATCAAATCGGCAGGACGGTTTTCCATTAGGTTCGTATCGATGCGCAGCGTCATCTGGGGGTCGGCGTGACCGGCCAGATACTGCACCTTTTTGATGCTGACGCCGGACAGTATCAGGTGGGAGATATCGGTGTGCCGCAGCAAATGCGGAGTTGCGTCAAAATCTATGGTGATAAAGGCATGATGCCGCGGGATCTTATCTCCAAGCTTTTTCTCTGTCTCAACGTATTTCCCGGTTTCTTTATCTTTGTACCGACGCACACCAACTGACCGCGCGTCAACTACTGCCCATAGGTTTTTAAACTGGGTCTGTGTTTTTGGCCCACCAGCAGTATTATGCATTACGAAGTCTGAGCGGCTGCCAGCCTTTTCGGCTTTCAAAAATTCCACCAATACCGGCGGGATCGGAATGTCCCGGTAGGCGGCTTTGCTCTTTAGATCATCGGTAATCTGCGGCTGATTGCGTTCCCAGTACAATGCCCGCTTAACTTTAATATACGGCGATTTTCCGGACAGATGCACACAGTCCCATTTTAGACCAAGAATTTCCTCCCGGCGTAGTCCTGCATATAGACCGATCATGACGAATGGCTCTGCAACGGTACCACGCACTGCGTCGATCAGTATCTGCTGCTGTTTGGATGTGAGCGCGTCTTTTTCTTCTGCTTTGACACCGCCTCGCTTTAGCTTTCTGGCTGGATTTTTACTGATGATGTCCACGTCTGCCGCAGACTCAAGGACGGACTTCATGAGCCATACCGCTTTTCCGTAGACACTCTCTGATTTCGCTGTCAGTCGTGCCAACACAGCTTTGCAGTCGTCCTGCGTGATGTCCTGCAGTCGCATGCGGCCCAAAACGGGCGTGATATGGCTTTCAATGATATACATATAATCAGATCGCGTCCTTGGATTAATGGATCCAAAATTTAACTCCGCATAGCGTTCCGCATACTGATTCCAGGTCGGATTTTCGCGGCTATAGGCGGCGGCTTCGATCTGCTGTTCTGCGTCCTTGATTTTTGCGGTCAGCGCATCCGGTGTCTTTTCGTACAGCGTGATGTACTTTCCGTCGAAGTCTTTGATCTTCTTTTTGTACATTTTCTTTTCCGGGATGTAGGTATATACTGGCTTTTTTGCCCTGGCCATGCAAAATCCTCCTTGCGGAGCGCCCGGCCCTGTGGTATCATAACTGGGTAGACTACTCCTGTTTGACGCTGGGTTTTTCTACACTCGCCCGCCTCTGGATGCACCCGGAGGCGGGCATTTTTTGTGCCTTGACAACTTGCGACGACAGGAATAATCTTTAGACAGGTAAGGTTCCGGCGTCGCTGCGAAATCTGCCTGCCGTCCCAGTGGTAAAATGTTGGGGCGGCGCTTTTTTATTTGTTACGCTTTTTCTTTCTTCGGCATTTTGACACTTCCAATGATAAACACCACAGCAAAGATAAAGCAGAGAATCGACCAAACCATCAGGTCGCTGTATGAGCCATAATTGCAAATCCCGAGAATGCCAGCCACAGCATAAAACACACCAGTGGTGATTCCGCCGCCTTTGCTCTTTCTTGTTGCAATGCCAACAATTCCGGCGATCAGCATAAGGATAGCAACCATCAGGCCGGCGCTTCCACTCGCTTCTCCATTTTCAGCAAGCGCATTACCAACTCCAGCTGCGCAGGACTGAAACAGAACGAACATGCTAAGAACAATGCTTACGATTCCAATGACAAGTTTCGCTGTTTTCATAATCGGATCCTCTTTCTCTCTTTGTATTTTTATCCGCCGAAGCGGGGCGCTACAAATACATGTCTACGGCCAGATTTCCGTTTGTGTACAGGCAGACGGCTTTTTTTACCAAAGTCTCCGTGACGTTGAAATAGTCTGCCAGTTCCCATGTCTCTCGGTATCCCATGCTGACGGCGTCTAGGATTTTATCCTCCGGGAGCATATATAAAATCTCCCATCTGTCGGCAGCGTTCTCGTGTTTTTTTATAATATCGAAAGGAATGGATGCATCATAGAAAATTATTCGTCCCTACCGATCGTGCCACTGTGGGGATCGTCCCTGCAGCAGTCGACGCTTGCCGGCATGAGATCCAGCATTGACAGCTACGACCTGATCCGCTCCGGCTTTGCCAACGATCTCACCGACTGCGCGCAGATTTACTGGATACTGGACAACGTCGGCGGCATGACAGATGAGGACCTCGCAAAATTTAGGGAGCGCCTGCTGATGCGTCATATCGCGGCGGTGGACGCGGACGCCGGGGTCAAGGTGACGCCGTACACGCAGGAGATTCCCTTTGCGGCGCGGGCAGAGTATCTTGACCGAATCCGAGCCGGAATATATGAGGACTTCGGAGGGCTGGATGTACACACAATCGCGGCGGGGGCCACGAATGACCATATTGACGCGGCGTATCAGCCGTTGGACGAAAACGCCGACGACTACGAGTATCAGATCATTGAGTGCGTGCAGCAGATACTGGCGCTGCAGGGGATTACCGGTGAAGACGCCACGCCGGTCTTTAAACGCAACCGCATTTCCAACGTCAAGGAGCAGGTGGAGGTTGTTATGCTGGAGGCACCATATCTGGACAACGAAACTATTTTGAACAAGCTGCCGAATATCACGTCAGATGAAGTCAAAAAGATTCTGGCAGAGAAAGATGCGGAGGACTTGGACCGCTTTAAAGGGAGCAAAGCATTGGAAGACGAGCCGCCAGAAGGTAATGCAGCCGCGGGGGTGTAATCAATGCCAGATCATGGCCACGAGCTCACCGAGAAGCGTCTTATAGAGCTGGAAAAGAAAATTTCCGCCGAGTACGCCAAGGCATACAAGGATCTAGGCGAAAAAACCAAGAATTACTTTGAGTCTTTTATCAAACGTGACGCTGACCAAAAGGCGCTGCTGGATGCAGAACAGATCACGGAAGACCAGTATACGCAATGGAGGCTTGCTCAGATCGGGCGCGGTGAGCGGTTTGAGACAATGCGCGATCAGGTTGCCGAGCGTATGACACGGGCCAATGAGGTGGCGATCAGCTATGTGAATGACGCGACACCGGGTATATACAGCCTGAATCGGAATTACGCAGCGTATACGATCGAACAGGTTTCCGGCGATGTCGGCTTCACGCTGATGGACGAGGCCACCGCAAGGCGCCTTATAATAGAGTCGCCCGACCTAATGCCAAACTATCCTGAGGAGAAAGCAGTAAAGCGCGGGATCGACCTGACATACGGGAAAAAACAGATCACTGCACAGGTCACAAGCAGCATTTTGCAAGGAGAGAGCGTCGGGAAGGTCTCTGATCGTCTGCAGGAATATATCACAGACATGAACCGAACTTCGGCAATACGTGCGGCCCGCACGGCAGCTACCGGCGCGCAGAATGCTGGGCGGCTCGACAGTTACATAGCCGCCGAAAAAATGGGCATCAAGATAAAAAAGAAGTGGCTGGCAACGCTTGATGGAAGGACGCGGCACTCTCATGCAGCGCTGGACGGCACCAGCGTGGATAATGATAAAAACTTCCCGAACCGTTGTAAATACCCTGGAGACCCTGGCGGGCCCGCGGAGGAAATCTATAATTGCCGCTGCACAATGATTGCGGATGTTGGCGTGGCAGAAGCTGGCGAATCTTTGCGGCGGGACCGATACGGATTAACGCCAGACCGGACATATGCACAGTGGGAGACCTCAAAACGCGGCGAAGGGTACTTGCAAACAGCAATACCGCATGCTCAAAGAGTGCGTGAGACCGAGGAACAATACGAGAGTTTGCAGCAATCAGGGCTTTTAAGACTGCCCAGTATTGACACTTTCGCAGAGCAGCGATATACTAATGCTCCTGTGTACGAAAGGCTCGTGGCACGATATGAAACCCTCACTGGCGCGCGCAAATGGAGTGCGATAGAGTTTAACCCAGAGACGTTGGCGGATCATGCGGAAAGGCACAAGCAAGGTATGGGTCTTTTAAGTGCGCGGGAATATGAGGACGCCGCGATTGACTTTGTAAACTCTGACATCGAAAAGGAAACGTTCGTAGCCTCCGAGGACGGGAAGCGTCGCTTTTATGAGGAAAGCACAAACACATTTGCGTCTGTATATCCAGATGGGACCGTTTCGACTTTCTTCAAACCACGGCAAGGCCGAAAATACTGGAAAGGGCAGGTGAAAAAATATGGTAAATAATAAAATATGCGAATGCTGCGGTAACGCCGTTTTATCGCCGAGTAGTGAATTCGAAATTTGCCCCATATGCGGTTGGGAAGATGATGATATTCAGAACGACAATCCTGACATGAGCGGTGGTGCAAATGACATGTCATTGAATGAGGCAAAGGCGGCCTATTTGACCGGACGAAAAATTCAATAAAATGCCACCTTCCAATTCGGCGGGTGGTATTTTTATGTCTATTTTGAAGTGAGAGGTGATACGCTTGGGCATGAAATTTACCAACAACAGCGAAGCGTTTTTGGTGGCTATGAAACAAGCCAAGGACCGGGCGCTTGAAAAGTGCGGACTGACCGCTGAAGGATATGCCAAAAAGTTATGTCCCGTTAATAGCGGGCTGCTGCGCAACAGCATATCCCATACGGTTGATGACGGTGATGTATATATCGGCACAAACGTCGAACATGCCCCTTATGTGGAGCTCGGTACCGGGCAGTATTATCCCGGCGGCCGGCAGACGCCATGGGTATATCAGGATGAAAAGGGGAACTGGCACCGCACCAGCGGACAGAAAGCACAGCCATATCTAAAGCCTGCCGTTGCAGATCACGCGCAGACATATCGAAGTATCCTGGAATCAGAAATGGAAGGCAAGTAGTCAATATGGCTGCCTGCTATTTTTATTATTAAAATCCGCGCAGAATTGCGGTTTTTATACTATCATGCGGCAAGCACAGCCGCCAAAGAAATGGAGATAGAACTATGGCACTCACACGTAAGTTCCTGAAGGCTTTGGGGTTGGAGGATGAAACTCAGCAATCACGATCAGCGGAAGCACCGCCACACTGTACATCGCAGAGCAAGCCATCACGACGCCCGGCACGGTGCAAATGGAGCTTAACTTTTATACGGCTGCCGGGGATAAGCTTACCACTTTTGGCTGGTCCGTGATCGTGCAGGCCAGTGTGGTCACTGACTCCGCAATCGAATCCAGTGATTACTACAACGTTTTAACAGCCCAAGTAGCAGAGTCCCTATGCACTGGCAACAGCCGCTATAAGGCAGCAGAACCCCTGTCGCCCGAGGGCGTTGTGCTGCACTCCATCGGATGCCCGCAGCCTAATGCGAGTGTGTTGCAGGACTACTGGGACCGAGACGCAAGCCCTTACGTCGTGCATTACATTGCGGACGACCATCAGATTTTGCACTGTATGCCGGACTATTATAAGTACTGGCATGTTGGCAGTCCCGGCAACGGCCTGTATCTCGGCATTGAGATGGGTGAGCCGTCGCAGATCAAGTACACGTCCGGCGCGACCTTTACCATCTCGGATGTTGCGGCGGCGCAGGCTTACGCGGAGGCGACCTATTGCAACGCGGTCTGGCTGATTGCACATCTCTGCACAGAGCACGGCTGGGACCCGTACAAGGCAGTCTGGACGCACGGGGAGATCACCCGGCAGCACATGAGCAACACCGACCACGTTGACCCGGAGCATCTCTGGAACGGCCTCGGCATGGGTTACAGCCTGCTGCAATTGCGGCGGGACGTTGCGTCAAACATGGCAGTCATGAGCGGATCGTCCAGCACGACGGCACCAGCGGCCTCGTCTGATGCTCCTGCACAGCTCTACCGTATCCGTAAGGCGTGGGAGGACGCTGCCAGTCAGATCGGGGCGTTTGCCAATCTGGACTACGCTACCGCGGCTTGCAGCGACGGCTATGCGGTGTTTGACTCTGATGGCAATCAAGTCTATCCTGCCGCCACTACCGCCGCAACAAGCACCGATCCCGACTATGTGGTGCGGGTGACCGCGCAGAGCGGTCTGAATGTGCGCAAGGGACCGGGCACCGGATATGGTGTCGTGATGTCGTTGCCACACGGCGGGGGCTACACGATAGTCGAGGAGCAGGACGGCTGGGGCAAGCTCAAGAGCGGGGCAGGGTGGATTTGCCTCAAATACACAGAGCGGGTATAATTTTAGCGGCAGGGCCTTGATTGGCTCTGCCGCTTTTTTTCCGTTTGCCATCAAAAAGTATACCCAAAAGTATCCCCAAACGGGCTCAGTATCCCCAAAGTATCCCCAAAAAACGGCTCCGTCAGGCTGCGTTTTTTCCAATTTTGTCTCGCTATGGCCCAAAAGCGAGAAAAGAAATTCATAACATAATTGCAACAAAAAGTACATATTAGCAGAAATTAGCACCTTAAATCCGAAGAAATAAGGTGCTAATTATTTGGTACGCCAGAAGGGACTCGAACCCCCAACCCTCAGAACCGGAATCTGATGCTCTATCCATTGAGCCACTGGCGCTTACTGCCTACCTACTATAGCAGAAAAGCACCCAAAAGTAAAGTCTGAATTTCATACCCCGGCGAAGGAGAATACAGCGCCCACGATCGCGGAGAACAGGATAAACACGATGGGGTGCCAGTGTTTGGTGGGCTTGCACCAACGGGTCAGGAAGAGCAGCACCGCGGTCAGGCAGAGCGTCTTAGGGCTGACAAGGTCGAAAAACTGCTTCGTCTGTCGGAACAGATCCACATGCAGCACGGCCATGCCGATCAGGCTGACCATGGCTGCGGTGATCAGCCCTGTCGAGGCGGGCCGCAGTCCGTAGAATGCGGCCTCCACATACCGGTTTTGCCGAAAGTTCCGCAGCAGCACTGCAATCACCAGAATGATTGCGATGGATGGTACAATCAGCCCAAGCGTGGCAGTCAGCGCGCCGGGGATGCCCGCCGTGACGAAACCGACATAGGTGGCCATGTTGACGCCGAGCGGACCGGGTGTCGATTCGGAAACAGCCACCATGTCCGCGAGCTGCGCATTGGAAAACCACCCGGTGGCCGCGCCCATCTTCTGCAAAAAAGGCAGCGTGGCCATGCCGCCGCCCACGGCAAACAGGCCGGTTTTGAAAAATTCCCAGAAAAGCTGTAAATAAATCATGCCTGTTTCCTCCCAAGAACCCGAAGCGAAATCCCCGCGGCGGCGGCGAGCAGCACAAAGATGGCGGGGGAAACGTTGGTCAGGCAGGCGGCAAGGAACACTGCCGCAAAGATCACGCCGGTTTTCAGGTCCACGATCGCGCCTTTCAGCAGCTTGAGCACCGTATTGAAGATCAGCACGCAGACGCAGATGCGGACGCCCGCAAAGGCGTTTTGCACCACGGGCAAGTCGGCAAACCCGGAAATAAGCCCGGCAAGGGCCGTAATGATGACGAGCGATGGAAACACCACGCCCAAGGTGGCCAAAATGCCGCCGGCAATGCCAGCCATTTTCTGGCCGACAAAGGTGGCCGTGTTGACTGCGATAATGCCGGGTGTACACTGGCCGATGGCAAAATAGTCCGTGATTTCCTCATCTGTGACCCAGTGCCGTTTCTCTACGATCTCCCGCTGCAGAATCGGCAGCATGGCGATGCCGCCGCCGAAGGTCATCACGCCGACCTTCGCGAAGGTCAGAAATAAATCCAGAATAATTGGCATACCGTTTCCTCCTATGGTTCCGTGATGGTAGCTGCGGCAGCCTTTTGGGCCGTGGTCTCCTGCGCTGCCGTGGTTTCCTGCGGGGTAGTGGTTTCTTGCGGCGCGACGGTTTCTTCGTTCACGGCGGTTGTTCCGGTCCCCTCCTGGGTACTGCAGACCGGATAGACGGATCGGTCCCAACTGTAGCGCGAGAGTTCGTCATCTGTATAGTAGGTCAGCTCCCGAATGTTTTCCTGAATCCCGCGCATCAGATCAACGTGGCGGTAGACCCCGTCAAGTTCCAGAATGTTCCAGTAGTAGCTCTCGCCGTCCAAATAGCCGGACACGGTCTGGCAGGGCAGGTCGACGCGGTCACAAAGAAGTTGGAAGATCTGCGCGAGAACCCGGCTGTCCGCTATGCCCTCGCAAAGCAGCGAATAGGCGGGGGTCTCGCTTTGCCCCTCCGTATAGTCGAAGCGCTCCATCAGGTAGGTGTAGAGCAGCTCCGCCCGGGCGGCGGGCTCGGTGCGATAGCGCACATAGCTGACCGCCGAGTTCAGAACCGTGCTGACCGCACTCTGCATACTGGTCATCTCCGACGCTGTGTGGTCGTACTGAAAGCGCAGCTCCAGAATTCTGGTGCTGCCCTCCTCGGGGTAGACCGACGCGGTAACCTTGGGCGTCTCCATGATGGTTTCCGGGTGAGCCTCACAGTAGCTCTGGACCAGTTCGCCCCAATCGACCGTATCGTCGTAGGCGGAGATACGCAGGGTCAGACGGTCATCCATGGCGGCCAGCGCGGTCTCCAGAGAGGTTCTGGCCCCGGCGGTGCCGCGGACATACTGGATGGAGGAGAGCTCCGCACTGTCGCGCCGGTAGGTGATCTCCACATGGATCTCATAGTAGGAAAGCAGCAGATTGCAGTCCGTTGTCATGAACTCCACGGCGTAGGCGCCGACTGGGTCATTTTTCCAGACGTCGTAAACGGCGGAAGAGATGTCACCGGTTACGTCACCGTCGTAATTGTAGACGTGAATGACGCCGTGCTGCGTTCCGTTCTCGACGAAGGAGAGAATATCGCGCTTGAGCTCGTCGTAGTCCTCCGCGGTCAGCGCATCGCTTTCTTCCTCGACCACGGTCTCAGAGTGCTCCGTGACAATGGAGTATTCATTTGGAACCAATGGTGAGGCGCAGCCGCAGAGAAGCGAAAGCGCCAGGGCTATGGCAAGTGGTTTTAGCTTCATAGCGGCCTCCCGGAGCAGTTTACAGCTCCATCGTCATTTGCACGTTGCCGGTGTCCTCTTCCTTGAGAAGCGCGCCGGCGGCAGGGAACGATCTTGTGCGGTAGCGGGCGGCGTTCCGGATGCCGCTTTCTTCCAGCGGCAGCGCCTTCTGGAGCGTGTGATTCTTCTTGAGCGTCATCACCTGCACGCCCAGCGTGTTTCTGGTCGTCTTGGGCGGAAGCTGGGCAGTCTGGAAGATCAGCGCCCTGCCCTCCGTCGAATAGAGCACGACCTGCCGGTCCTCCGGCAGCGGCAGCACCGCCTTGAGCGGACTCTTGTCCGAATAGGCCCCGGTCAGCTTCCGACGGTTTGATTTGGTGCTGTATGCCTCCAGCGCGACCCGCGCAACCTTGCCGTTTTCATAAATAAAGAGGATACTGCCCGCATAATCGCCGGGCAGACAAACCGCCGTTACTACCTCGCCCTCGTCCATCTGGAGCTTCGAGGGCAGGTAGTCGCCCAGCACCGACGCCTTGGAATCCTCAAATTCCGCGCAGCGGACCTTATAGACCTGACAGCGGTCCGTGAACACCAGCAGATCTGCGCGGTTTTGGGTTTCGGTGGTCCAGAGAAGACCGTCGCCCTCCTTGAACTTCTGCTCGCCGGACATCCGCAGCGACTGCGGCGTGATCTTCTTGAAGTATCCCTCCCGGGAGAGGAACAGCATCACGGGGTAGTCCTCGGTTTCGTCCTCTGCGGCCTCCTGCTGAAGCTCGCTTTCGTAGAGCAGACCGGTTTTCCGGTCCTTGCCGTACTTTTTTGCCACATCCTGCAATTCCCCCACGAGAATCGCGCGGATGCGGCGGCTGCTTTTCAGCGTCTCCTCAAGGTCGGCAATCTCGTTCTGGAGCTGATCGGTTTCCTCGGTGCGCTTTAAGATATATTCTTTATTGATGTTGCGCAGCTTGATTTCCGCGACGTACTCGGCCTGAAGCTGGTCAATGCCGAAGCCGATCATCAGGTTGGGGATGACCTCCTGCTCGCTCTCGGTCTCGCGGATGATGCGGATTGCCTTGTCGATATCCAGCAGAATCCGGCGCAGGCCCAAAAGCAGATGGAGCTTCTCTTCCTTCTTGGCCTTCTGGAAGTAGACCCGGCGCTTTACGCACTCCATACGCCAGGCAATCCACTCTTCCAGAATCCGCCGGACGCCCAACACCTGCGGCACGCCCGCAATCAGAATGTTAAAATTGCAGGCGAAATTGTCCTGCACGGGCGTCATCTTATAGAGCTTCTGCATCAGCTTGTCGGGGTCGACGCCGCGCTTGAGGTCGATTGTGAGCTTGAGGCCTGAGAGATCGCTCTCGTCGCGCATATCGGAGACTTCCTTGAGTTTCCCGGCCTTGACCAGCTCCGTCACCTTGTCCAAAATGGCCTCGATGGTGGTGGAGTAGGGAATCTCATAGATTTCAATGAGATTGCTCTCTTTGTCGTAGCGCCAGCGGCCGCGAACCTTCACGGGACCGCGCCCCGTCTCGTAGAGCTCCCGCATCTCAGCAGGGTTGTAGAGAATCTCACCGCCCGTCGGAAAGTCCGGCGCGGGCAGCGTCTCCAGCAAATCCGCCTCCGGATTTTTGAGGAGCGCCACGGTGGTCTCGCAGACGTCCCGCAGATTGAAGCCGCAGATGTTCGAGGCCATGCCCACGGCGATGCCCATGTTGGAGGACACCAGCACGTTGGGGAAGGTGGTGGGCAAGAGCGTTGGTTCCTTCTTGGTCGAGTCGTAGTTGTCCACGAAGTCGACGGTGTCGAGGTCGATGTCCCGGAACAGCTCCTGACAGATGGCGTCCAGCTTGGCCTCGGTATACCGCGAGGCGGCATAGGCCATGTCGCGCGAGTAGACCTTGCCAAAGTTTCCTTTGGAGTCCACCAGCGGGTGGAGCAGGGCCTCGTTGCCCTTGGCGAGGCGCACCATGGTCTCATAGATCGCCGCGTCGCCATGGGGGTTTAGCTGCATCGTCTGGCCGACAATATTGGCGGACTTGGTCCGTCCGCCGGTGAGAAGCCCCATCTTGTACATGGTGTAGAGCAGCTTCCGGTGGGACGGCTTGAAGCCGTCGATCTCCGGAATGGCCCGGGACACGATGACGCTCATCGCGTAGGGCATATAGTTATACTCCAGCGTTTTTGTGATCTGTTCCTCGGTGACGCTGCCGTGCAGCCCTTCCACCCGAGGGTCGATCTCCCGCCGAAGTTCCGTTTCTTTTTTCTTCTTTGCCATCTGCAGACCGTCCTCTTATGAAATGTCCGCCAGGTCCAGGAACTCGCTGCCGTGGGCTGCGATGTGGTCCTTGCGGCCCGCCAGATTATCACCCAGCAGAAGGTCAAAGTACTGTGCGGTGCGTTCGGCTTCCTCCGGTATGACTTTGATCAGCCGCCGGGTCTTCGGATTCATGGTGGTCATCCACATCATCTCCGGGTCGTTCTCGCCCAGGCCCTTGGACCGTGCGATCTGGCACTTCTTGCCGCCGAGCTTTGCGAGAATTGCCGCCTTTTCCGCTTCGGTGTAGGCAAAATACGTCTTGTCCTTCGTGTTGAGCTCAAAGAGCGGCGACTCGGCGATGTAGACGAAGCCCTCCTGAATCAGCGTTGGGGTCAGGCGGTAGAGCATGGTCAGAATCAGCGCGCGGATCTGGTAGCCGTCCACATCGGCGTCGGTGCAGATGACCACCTTGTTCCACCGCAGGCTGCCGAGGTCGAAGGCGGCCAAATCCTTGACGTGGCGATCTTTGACCTCCACGCCGCAGCCCAGCACACGGATGAGGTCCGTGATGATCTCGGACTTGAAAATCCGGGCATAGTCGGCCTTGAGGCAGTTTAAAATCTTGCCGCGCACCGGCATAATCCCCTGATATTCGGAGTCCCGCGACTGCTTGACGGAGCCCATGGCGGAGTCGCCCTCGACGATGTAGAGTTCCCGCCGGTCCACGTCCTTGCTGCGGCAGTCCACGAACTTCTGGACACGGTTGCCAATGTCCATGGTGCCGGAGAGCTTCTTCTTGATGCTGAGCCGCGTCCGCTCCGCGGTTTCGCGGCTGCGCTTGTTGAGCAGAACCTGATTTGCGATTTTTTCGGCTTCGTCCTTGTTCTCAATGAAATAGACCTGCAGACGGGCACGGAAGAATTCTGTCATGGCCTCCTGCACGAAGCGGTTGTTGATGGCCTTTTTCGTCTGGTTTTCGTAGGAGGTCATCGTGGAAAAGCAGTTGGTCACAAGAATCAGGCAGTCCTGCACGTCCTGAAAGGTGATCTTCGATTCGCTCTTCGTGTATTTCCCTGCCTGCTTTAAATAGGCGTCGATTGCGTAGACGAAGGCGTTTTTCGCGGCCTTGTCCGGTGCGCCGCCATGCTCGAGCCAGGAGGAGTTATGGTAGTATTCCAGGCGGCAGACGGAGGGCGAGAAGCACAGCGCCGCCGAGAGCCTGACCTTGTATTCCGGCTTGTCCTCACGGTCGCGGCCCTTGCGCTCGGCCTCCCAGTACTGCGGCGCGGTCATGGCCGCGTCGCCGACCAGCTCTGCGACGTAGTCAAGAATGCCGTTTTCGTAGCGGTAGTCGGTCGTTTCAAATTTGCCGCCGACCTGGTTGCGGAAGCGGAAGGTGACGCCCTTGTTGACCACGGCCTGGCGTTTCATGCTCTCCTCAAAGTACTCCTTTGGGATATCGATGTCCGTGAACACGTCGAGGTCCGGCAGAAAGCGGAAGCAGGAACCGGTTTTTTTTCGGTCGGCGGGCGTCTTCCGGAGGCCGCCGACGTTTTCGCCTCGCTCGAAGTGGAGCGAGTAGGTGCAGCCGTCCCGGCGGACTGTGGCGTCGAAATAGCGGGAGGCATACTGCGTGGCGCACGCGCCGAGGCCGTTGAGGCCCAGGGAGTACTCATAGTTCTCGCCGGAGTTGTTGTCGTATTTGCCGCCGGCGTAGAGCTCACAAAAGACCAGCTCCCAGTTGAAGCGCTGCTCCTTTTCGTTGAAATCTACCGGACAGCCGCGGCCAAAGTCCTCCACCTCGATGGAGTGGTCCTCGTACCGCGTCACGGTCACCAGATCGCCGTGGCCCTCCCGGGCCTCGTCGATGGCATTGGACATAATTTCAAACGCCGCGTGCTCGCAGCCCTCCAGCCCGTCGGAGCCGAAGATGACCGCCGGGCGTTTCCGCACCCGCTCCGCACCCTTCAGGGCCGAAATGGATTCGTTGCCGTAGTTCTTCTTTGCCATGTGCATTCCTCACAACATTTAGCTTGCTTTTTCCCCAAAAATACCCAACATATTGTTTCTAGTATACCCCAAAGCGGCAATAAAGTCAATTGTGGCTCCTTCCTGAGGCGCCCGCTGAGGAGGGCGCTGTCGCGCGCCGAACTGGCAGAGCGTACGCGTGCTCCTCTGTGCCCGCCGGGTTTGGCGATGGAGCGTATGCTCTCCCGCCGCAGCTTCACGCGTGTTCCTCGGTCAGCGGGAGGCGATGGATTCCACGTCCGGCAGAGGACGCCGGCCGGGGTTCTCCGGACCCCAGGCGGGCAGGGGAAGGCGCTGCATCGCACCAAAAATCCGGGCCTTGAGATCGGGATAGTCTGCGGAGAGCCGGTAGATCAGGTCCTTCACCTCCTGCCGTTTGGTCTGCTTGTCTGCCGGGCAGTTGTTATGGACCACCGGCAGCGCCATTTTCTCCGCAAAATGCGTGATGGTCTGCTCTGAGAGATAGAGCATGGGCCGGATCTGCGTAATGCCGGTGCGGTCCAGCAGCGTCACGGGCTGGAAGCAGCTCAGACGTCCCTCGTAGAACAGGCTCAGGAGAAAGGTCTCCACCGCGTCGTCATAGTGGTGCCCCAGCGCGACTTTGTTGCAGCCTCGCTCCAGCAGCACCTCGTTGAGCGAACCGCGCCGCATCTTTGCGCACATGGAGCAGGGATTTTTCTCCCTCCGGTATTCAAAAATCACCGGCGCGATTTCTGTTTTTTTTATGGAATAGGGAACATGCAGCGTCTCGCAGAGCTGTGCGACGCCGGAAAAGTCCATCCCCGGCAGGCCCATGTCGACGGTCACGGCTTCCAGGGAGAACGGCTCCGGGTAGAATTCCCGCAGTTTTGCGAGCAGATACAGGAGCGTCAGGGAGTCCTTGCCGCCGGAGACGCCAACGGCAATTTTGTCTCCCGCTCCGATCATATGATAATCGTCCGCGCAGCGGCGGACCAGACCCAGCAGCTTCTGCATGGTGGTCTCCTTTCAAAACGTAATTTGCATCTAGAGCAAATGAGAGTAAATATGAGAAAAACAGAGTATTTGAGAGTTCTATCGGCGGAAAATTAAAAAAACGAAAAAAGTAGTTGACACGAAAAAAACCTTGTGATATAAAAAGGAAGCGCATTTATGATTCTAAACGTGCGCTGAGACATTGTCAAAAAAATTTTTTTGCGATACATGGAGGAAACACAATGACTACTATGGCAAAGAAAGAGAACGTCACACGCAAGTGGTACGTTCTTGACGCAGCCGGAAAGCCCCTGGGCCGCACCGCCGTCGTCGCCGCCAATCTGCTGCGCGGCAAGCTGAAAACCGACTTTACCCCCAATGTCGACTGCGGCGACTTTGTCATCGTCGTCAACTGCAACAAGGCGGTTTTGACCGGCAAGAAGCTTGAGCACAAGCTGTATCAGCACCACACCGGCTGGATCGGCCACCTGAAGGAGGTCAAGTACCGTACCCTGATGGAGGAACGTCCTGAGTTCGCCATGGAGCTGGCCGTCAAGGGCATGTTGCCGAAGAACTCCATCGGCCACGCCGCACTGACCCGCCTGAAGCTGTATGCGGGCCCCGAGCATGAGAACGCTGCCCAGAAGCCCGAAGCCTGGACCATGGACTAACGGAGGTAAAGAACTATGTATGAATCCAAGAGACCTTATCAGTACGGCACCGGCAGACGGAAGTCCTCTGTCGCCAGAGTCCGTGTTTATGAAAACGGTACCGGTTCCATCGTCATCAATGGCCGCGAGATTGACGACTACTTCGGCCTTGAAACGCTGAAGCTGATCGTTCGGCAGCCCCTGGTCCTGACCGAGCAGTTCGGTAAGGTGGACGTGATCTGCACCGTCACCGGCGGCGGCGTGACCGGCCAGGCCGGCGCCATCCGGCACGGCATTTCCCGCGCCCTGCTGACTGTCAACCCCGAGTTCCGCGCCGCCCTGAAGGCCGCCGGGTTCCTGACCCGCGACCCGAGAATGAAGGAGCGGAAGAAGTACGGTCTGAAAGCAGCCCGGAAAGCACCGCAGTTCTCCAAGCGCTGATTTTTCAAGAAATCCCTGGAACCTCAAAGGTTTCAGGGATTTCTTTATCGAGTAAAGTATGGAAAAATGTAGCATAAAAAACGAAAAAAGCTGAGGTTCAATTTGAGGTTCAAAGCTCATTTCTTGGCGTTGGGGCACAACGAAAAAACCCAAAAGGCCGGCGCGGCAATTGCCGCGCCGGCCTTTTGGGCACAGTACTTCCTTGCGTGCCCCGCCGGTTGCCTTTGGGCCGCCTTATGTGGAAGGGCACTCCAGGGAAGACGTTCGCCCGGAAAAAGGCGGATCAGTCCATGTTATGCGGCGTGTCCGGAAGCTGGACTTCCGTCATCAGCTCCCGGCTGATAACGGTCAGCATCTCCTCCAGCTTGGCGCACTCGGCCAGCGTGAAACGACGGGCGATGCGGTCCATAACCTCCAGCATGTAAGAAATACTGATGTTATAGTAGTCCACATACTTCTGGGTGATCTCCAGATGATACTCCCGCCGATCGTCCTCGGACTGAATTTTGTAGAGATATCCCTTTTTGATGAGGCTGTTGACCTTGTAGGCCGCGTTGGGCGGGGAAATGCGCATGAAGGTGGCAAATTCGTTCACCGTTGGGTTGCCAAGCGCCTGAATGGCCTCCATGCAGAAGGTTTCCACCGTGGTAAGGCTGGCCTCACGGCTTTGAAACCGCTGGAAGATCTCCTGATAGAAATGCAGCTTAAATTTCGTATACACATTAAAAAAGGCGTACTTCAGCATGATATCCGCTCTCTTTCCCGCGTGTTTTTCTCTATTAGTATAAGCATTTCGCGGGAAAAAGGCAATCATCTTTCTTCACTGATGGCAAAAGTCAGCTCTGCCGTGCAGGCAAGCTGGCCATTGACTGTTGCCTTGCACGCCCCGATGCCCACCGGTCCCCGCTGCTTCGTCAGTACGCACTCCATTTCCAGCACGTCGCCGGGCGTGACCTTGCGCCGAAAGCGGGCGCATTTTACGCCGCCGAATAAGGCGAGCTTGCCCCGATTTTCCGGCAGGGAGAGGAGCGCCACGCCGCCCACCTGGGCCATGGCCTCCAGAATCAGCACGCCGGGCATGATGTGCTCCTGGGGGAAATGGCCGCAGAAGAACGGCTCGTTGACGGAGACGCACTTGATGCCCTTGGCCCACGCGCCCGGTTCGCAGTCGGTGATCCGGTCCACCAGGGCGAAGGGAAAGCGGTGGGGGAGGATCTCCGCGATTTGATTGGAATTCAGCTGCATGTCAAGCCTCCCATTTCTTCAGCAAAATGCTGCCGTTGTGGCCGCCGAAGCCCAGTGAGTTGGACAGGGCATAGCGGACGCCCGCCGCCCGGCCCACGTTTGGAACCACGTCCAGATCGCATTCCGGGTCCGGCGACTGATAGTGGATGGTGGCGGGCAGAAAGCCATCCCGCAGGGTGAGCGCGGTAAATATGGCTTCCACGGCTCCCGCCGCCCCCAGCATGTGGCCGGTCATGGACTTGGTGGAACTGATGGCCAACTGGCAGGCATGATCTCCGAACACCGACTTCACGGCCGCGGTCTCTCCGGCGTCGTTCAAGCGGGTGGAGGTCCCGTGGGCATTGATATAGTCTACGTCCTCCGGCTTGATCCCGGCGTCGGCGATGGCCAGCGCCATGGCCTTGGCGCCGCCGGAGCCGTCGGGCCGTGGGGCGGTCATGTGGTAGGCGTCGCAGGTGGCGCCGTAGCCGACGACCTCGGCATAGATCTTTGCGCCGCGGGCCTGGGCGCGGCCCAGCTCCTCCAGGAGCAGGATGCCGGCGCCCTCGCCCAGCACAAAGCCGCTGCGCTCCGCATCGAAGGGGATGGAAGCCCGGTTGGGATCGTCGCTCTGGCTCAGGGCCTTCATAGAGGTAAAGCCCCCGAAGGCCAGCGGCGTCACGCAGGCCTCCGTGCCGCCGCAGAGCATCACGTCGGCGTAGCCGTCCCGGATGTAGTGGAAGGCGTCGCCCACGGCGTTGGTGCCGCCGGCACAGGCGGTGACGGGACAGCCGCACATCCCACGGAAGCCGAAGTCGATGGCCACTTGTCCGGCGGCCATGTTGCAGATCGCGGTGGGAATGTAGAAGGGGGATACCCGGTCCCAGCCCCGGGCAAGACCCCGATCGTGCTCGCTTTCCGTGATGGAAAGACCGCCGATGCCGCTGGAAATGATGACGCCGCAGCGGTCCAAGTCCGCGTCTTCCGGGCGGAAGCTCGCGTCGGCCAAAGCCTCCCGGGACGAGACCACAGCGAACTGGGTAAAGCGCCCCATGCGTTTGGCCTCGGGCTTGCTCAGACGCTGCTCCGGGACAAAGCCCTTGACTTCGGCGGCCAGCGTCACTTTCTGATCCGCGGTGTCAAATTGGGTCACGGGCGCGATGCCGCACACGCCGTCCTTCACGGCCTGCCAGCTCTCCGGCCCGGTGAGGCCCACGGGGGTGATGGCCCCGAGGCCGGTGATGACGACTCTGCGTCGTTCCATAACATACCTCCAGAATTTGTAATCATGCTCGCCGCGGCGTATGTGCGGCGAAAAGTCGACGACCCAGCCACCCTGGGCGGTGTGCGCTAGGGACCGATGTCACATGGCGGTGGGGGAGTCGCAACGAAGCGGGCGTTTCTGAATCGGCTACATGCTCATGCCCCCGTCGATTGCCAGCACCTGGCCGGTGATGTATCCGGCTGCATCGCTTGCAAGGAAGGAAACAGCCTTTGCCACATCGCCTGCCGTGCCCAGGCTCTGCATGGGAATGGAGGCCAGCGTGGCGGTTTTTGCTGCCTCCGGCATGGCGGCGGTCATATCGGTCTCAATAAAGCCGGGGGCCACGGCGTTGACGGTGACGCCCCGGGTGGCAAGCTCCCTGGCCATGGACTTGGTCAAGCCGAGGATGCCGGCCTTGCTGGCGGCGTAGTTCATCTGGCCCGCGTTGCCCCGGAGCCCCACCACGCTGCTAAGACTGACGATGCGGCCGTACCGCTGCTTCATCATGGTCCGTGCCACCGCCTTCATGCACAAAAACGTGCCCTTCAGGTTGGCGTTGACGACGGCGTCGAAGTCCTCTTCCGTCATCCGCATCAGCAGGCCGTCCCGGGTGATGCCGGCGTTGTTCACCAGAATGTGAATGGCGCCGAATTCCTTGATTGCTGCGTCCATCAGGGCGCCGACCTGCGCGCCGTCCGCGACGTCGCACCGGACAGAAAGCGCCCTGGCGCCAAGGGCCTCGCAGGCGGACACCGTCTCCTGCGCCGCCGTCTCGTTTCCGGCGTAGCACAGCACCACGTTGGCGCCGCCCTTTGCCAGTTCCAGGCATACGGCCCGGCCAATGCCGCGGCTGCCGCCGGTGACCACGGCGGTCTTTCCCGTAAACTCCATCATCCGTTCTCCTTTATCAACTGGCGGAGGGTTTCCTCCAGATTCTCTGCATCCGCCGCGGACTCCACCGCGCAGACCGGCATCTCCGGCGCAGTTTTCCGCACAAAGCCGAGCAGGGCGTTGCCCGGCCCGATCTCAACGATGGCGTCAACCTTCATGGAGACGATCTTCCGAATGGAATCCTCCATGAAGACGCTGCTCTGAACCTGCAGGATCAGCAGCTCCGGGATGGTGATACCGTCGTCCTTCACATTTCCCAGACAGTTGAAAATGACGGGAATGGCGGCCGGGGCATACGCCACGGATCTGAAGTATTCCCGCAGGGCCTCCCCGGCGGGGGCCATCAGCGGGGTGTGGAAGGGACCGCTGACTTTCAAGGGCAAGCACCGCCGCGCGCCCTTCTCTGCTGCCAGAGCCGCCGCTTTCTCCACGGCGGCCTTCTCGCCGCCGATGACCAGCTGCCCCGGGCAGTTGTAGTTGGCGATGACCACGCAGCCAAGGTCGGATGCATCGTAGCAGGCTGCCTGCAGGGAGAGACGGTCCAGACCCAGAACCGCGATCATCGCGCTCTTTCGGCCTGCGGCGGCTTCCTCCATGGCCCGGCCCCGAAAGGCCGTCAGCGCCACCGCCGTTTGGACGTCAAAGACGCCGGCGGCGTGAAGGGCGGAGTACTCGCCGAGGGACAGTCCGGCCACCACGGAGGGGACGATGCCCTTCTCCCGCAGCACCGCCGTGAGTCCGGCGGCAAAGGCCACCATGCAGGGCTGGGTATACCGGGTCTGGTTCAAAACGCCATCCGGGTCCTCAAAGCACACGCGCTTTACGTCAAAATCCAACGAGATGCCGTCCAAAACGGCCCGAAAGGCGGGGTAGGCGTCATACAGGTCCGCCCCCATGCCGGGGTGCTGACTACCCTGTCCGGCATATAAAAAACCAAGTTTCATTGTGCGGCCCGCCATTCGTTCATCAAGGCGTCCATCTGCGCGGGGACGGTAGAGAGGGTGTTGACCTCCCCGACGCCCGATCCGCAGAAGAAGAGCCCGTTTTCCCAGTCTCCCCGGCGGGCGGCGATCAGCGCGCCGGAAATGCAGTAGGGGGCCGTTTTCCAGTCGCAGACGGAAAGGCAGCCCTGACACCGGTTCACGGCAGGCTGGATGCCCGCCTCCACCCGTTGGATCAGGGGGGAGCGCAGTGCCCGGCCCGGCATTCCAACGGGACTTTGGACGATTGTCACATCCTCCGCCCGGGCGGCGAGAAGCCGCTGCTTGTAGGCTTCGGCGGCGTCACATTCCTCCGTCGCGATGAACCGGGTGGCAAACTGGGCCCCGGCGGCGCCCTCTTTCATATACTGGGCCATTTCGCCGCCGTTTTTCACGCCGCCCGCCACAAACACGGGAATATCCCGCTGGTACTTGTCCCGGTAGGGGGCCAGTGCGTCCAAAACCTCCCGCAAAAGGGCGGAGAGGGACTTGGGCCGCCCGGCCTGGGCCTCCACGGCCTCTTCCCTGGTAAATCCCAGGTGCCCGCCTGCCAGCGGGCCCTCCAGCACGACAAAGTCGGGGGCGGTCTGATAGTGTCGGTCCCACACGCGGCAGATCAGGCTGGCTGCCCGCCCGCTGCTGACGACCGGGGCCAGGGCGGCGTCGCTTTCGGGGACCTGCCGGGCGATGGCGGGCAGGTCCCGGGGCAGACCTGCCCCGCAGATCACCGCGTCCACGCGCGCCTTCAACGCGGTGCGGACGCTGTCGGCGTACTGGCTGGTGGCCACCATGGCGTTGACGGCCACCAGTCCGACGCCTTTGGCCAGCTCCCTGGCCCGCTGCACCTGCCGCCCAAGGGCCCGCAGGTTTGCGCCTTTCGGGTCGGAGAGGAAATCCGGCTCGTCAAAGCCGCACATGGCGGTGGAAATGGTGCCCATGCCGCCGCACCGGGCCACGGCGCCCGCCAGACGGTCCAGGCTGATGCCGACGCCCATGCCGCCCTGCAAAATAGGGAGGGGCAATCTCTTCCCCCTGATGATTATCGCCATTCCCGCTCCGTCGCTTCCAGCACGGCCCTGCCGCCGGCGTACAGTTCCTCAAAGATCTGCCGCAGGGGCTTGATCTCGTGGAGCATTCCGGCAACCTGACCGCTCATGAGGCTGCCGCGCTCGGTGTCGCCGTCGAGTACCGCCCGGCGCAATCCGCCCAGCGTCACGCGCTCCAGTTCCTCCAGTGTCGCGCCGCGCTTTTCCAGGGCCAGATACTCCCGGGCCATCTTGTTTTTCAGCACCCGGACGGGCCCACCGATGGAACGGCCGGTGACGGTGGTGTCGCTGTCCCTGGCCTTGAGAAGGGCCTGCTTGTAGTTGTCGTGGATGGGGCATTCCTCGCTCACCAGCAAACAGGTGCCCATCTGCGCGCCGCAGGCTCCCAGCGCAAAGGCTGCCGCCAACTGCCGGCCGTCGGCAATGCCGCCGGCGGCGATCACAGGGACCTCCACCGCGTCGACCACCTGCGGCACCAGCGCCATGGTGGTCATTTCGCCCACGTGGCCGCCGGACTCCGTGCCCTCGGCAATGACGGCGTCGGCCCCGGCGCGCACCAGCCGCCGGGCCAGAACGGAAGCTGCCACTAGCGGCAGAACCTTGATCCCGGCATCCTTCCAGGCGGGAATGTACTTGCCGGGATTTCCGGCGCCCGTGGTGACCACAAAAACGCCCTCCTCTATGATGACCTGCGCCATCTCGTCAGTACAGGGGTTCATCAGCATCAGATTTACGCCAAAGGGCTTGTCGGTGTGCGCCTTGCAAATGCGGATTTGCTCGCGGAGCAGTTCCGCTTTCGGCATGCCGCCCGCAGCGATGATGCCCAGAGCCCCCGCGTTGGAACAGGCGGCGGCGAACGCGCCGGTGGCGATGTTGGCCATGCCGCCCTGGATAAACGGGAACTCGGTTCCTAACAGTTCGTTTAGCTTTTTCATAAAAGTCTCCTAATCACGGATCGCCCCAACAGGGCGTCGCCGAAAGCCCGGCGTGCAAGCGGTTTCGCCCACGGCGAAAGCCGCATCAAACAAATTCCACCAGCGCGCCGCCCCAGGTGAGGCCGCCGCCGAAGCCCACAACCAGCACACGGCTGCCGGGTTTCAGCTTCCCCTGCTCATGGAGCTCGCTGAGGACGAGCGGAATGCTGGCGGCGGAAGTGTTGCCATATTCGTCGATATTTTTGTAGTATTTTTCCGGCGGAATGCGGTATTGCTTCACCGCCAGATCGATGATGCGGGCGTTGGCCTGATGAAAGACGAAAAAATCCACGTTTTCAACCGTCCTGCCGCTTTTTTCGAGCACCTTGTCCATGCAGTAGGGCACGGCCTGCAAGGCAAATTTGAAAACCTTGCTGCCTTCCATCGAAATGAGGCTGGGGGAGCCCGTTTCCACGCCGGGAACGCGCAGCAACTCGTCATTTCCGCGGCAGCCAAGCTCCGCGGAAATGGAGGGCCAGGAATCCCCGCACTCCACCACCACGCCGGCAGCGCCGTCCCCAAAGAGAATGCAGGTGCTCCGGTCGGCCCAGTTGGTGATGCGGCTCAAATTTTCCGCGCCGATCACCAGACCGCATTTCCGGGAGGAGGCGTTCAGCAGACACTCCATGGTGTGCAGGGCGAAGAGAAACCCGGTGCAGGCGGCGTTCAGGTCGAAACAGGGAATGTCCTCAGGCAGCCCCAGGTCCCGCTGCAGCACGCAGGCGGCGGAGGGAACCAGCGTGTCCGGCGTCATGGTCGCCACGATGCACGCGCCGATCTCTTCCGGAGCCACTCCGGCGTTTTCCAGCGCCCGACGGGCGGCGGTCACCGTCATGGCGGTGATGGTCTCGCCTTCCGCCAGATGGTGCCGACGCCGGATCCCCGTGCGGGAGAGAATCCACTCGTCGCTGGTCTCCACAATCTTTGCCATGTCCTCGTTGGTGACAATTTTCAAGGGGGCGCAGCGGCCGGTTCCCTTGATTTTGATTCCGTTCATCGGTTCTCCTTCTGGGAAGCGACTGTTCCCATTCGTCTGAATTTCCGGCAGCGTTCCGCCGCGAGCGCAGGCCCGCGCTCGCGGTCCAGCTCCGCCAGATGGAACGTCAGACAGCGGTCCACCTGCTGGAAGGCGATGGCAGGCGCCAGATGCGCGCCTCCCTCCGGTTCCGGGATGACCTCGTCCACCACGCCCAGGCTCAGGAGGTCCGGGGTGGTCAACTTCATGATCTCACAGGCCTCGTCATGCCGGGAAGCGTCCTTCCAGAGGATGGTGGAAAACCCCTCCGGGGACAAAATGGCGTATACGGCGTGTTCCAGCATCAGGACCCGGTTGGCCACCGCCAGCGCCAGCGCGCCGCCGCTGTTGCCCTCTCCGGTGATGACGGAAATCACCGGAACGGTGAGCCGACTCATCTCATAGAGATTCCGGGCGATGGCCTCTCCCTGCCCGTGGGCCTCTGCCTCCAGCCCGGGATAGGCGCCGGAGGTATCCACAAAGGTAAAGATGGGGCGGCGGAACTTCTCCGCCTGCCGCATCAGGCGGAGCGCCTTGCGATAGCCCTCGGGGTTCGGCATGCCGAAATTGCATTTGAGGTTCTCCTCCAGATTTTTGCCCTTCCGCGTGCCGATCACAGTGACGGGGCGTCCGTGAAACAGGGCGATTCCGCCCAGAATTGCCGCGTCCTCGCCGCAGAGACGATCACCTTTGCACTCGAAAAAGTCGGTGAAGAGCGCGTCCAGATAATCAGAGATGTTGGGCCGCTGGGGATGCCGGGCAATGGCGACCCGCTCCGCGGCGGTAAACGTTCTACTCATGGGCGGCCTCCTTTCTCATGGAGCAACAGCAGCCGGGACAGTGTTTCCCGCATGCGGATGCGGGGCACCACTGCGTCCACAAAGCCGTGCGCTTCCAGATACTCCGCCCGCTGGAAGCCATCCGGCAGTGTCTGACCGATGGTCTGCTGGATGACCCGGGGCCCGGCAAAGCCGATGAGGGCCCCAGGCTCCGCCAGAATGACGTCTCCCAGAGAAGCGAAGCTGGCGGTGACGCCGCCGGTGGTGGGGTCTGTCAGGACGGAGATGAAGAAGAGCTTTTTTTCCGCAAACCCGGCCAGAGCGCCGCTGGTCTTTGCCATCTGCATGAGAGACAAAATGCCCTCCTGCATCCTGGCGCCGCCGCTTGCGGAGAACAGGATGAGGGGCAGACGGTTCTTTGCGGCGAACTCGATGGCCAGCGTGATCTTTTCTCCCACGGCGGTGCTCATAGAGCCCATGAAAAACCGGCTGTCCAGCACGCCCACCACGCATTTTGTGCCGCCGATGGCGCCGGTCGCTGTGACCACGGCCTCGGTCAGGCCGGTCTTTCGCTGGGTAACCGCCAGCTTTTCCCGATAGTCGGGAAAGGACAAAGGGTCCCCTGCGGGATATTTTTCGTTCAGCTCCCGGAAGGTGCCGGAGTCCAGAATCGTGCTAAGACGATAGTAGGCGCCGATGGGGAAGTGATAGCCGCATTTTGGACAGACGGAGAGCCCCTGCGCCACCAGCTTCTGCTCGCTCGCCTCGCCGCATTTGGGGCAGGTGACGGCCTTCTCTCCGGGAACGTGGTTGTCCCGGATGGCCTTCATGGCGAGAAGTCTGGCCCGCTGCTTGGCAAAAATACTGTTCACTGGACCGCCTCGCATTCACCCAGCCGCCGATTGAACTCCAGCAGCTCCGCAAGGTGTTCCTCCAGAAAGGCCGTGGTGCACATTCCCCGGAGAAACGCCGGATGGTAGAGAATCTGATAGCTGAGCTCCGCGTTTGTCGGGAAGCCCTCCAGTGCAAATTCCTCCAGACAGCGGCGCATCTTTCGGATGGCGCAAAGGCGGGTGGGAGCGTGCGCCATCAGCTTGGCGGCCAGAGAGTCATAGTAGGGGGAGAGGGCGCAGCCGTGATACAGGCCGGAGTCCACCCGTACCCCAATCCCGCCGGGGAAGTGGAGAAAGTCCACCTGCCCGGGGCAGGGCTGAAAGTCGCGGGCCGGGTCCTCGGCGTTGATGCGGCACTCGATGGCGTGGCCGGAAAGACGCAGGTCCTCCTGGGCCATTTCCAGCGGCAGGCCGGAGGCAATGCGCAGCTGTGCGCGCACCAGATCCACGCCGGTCACCAGCTCCGTGATGCCGTGCTCCACCTGAATGCGCGTGTTCATCTCCATGAAGTAGAAATGCTCCCCATCGGCATCCAGCAAGAATTCCACCGTACCGGCGTTTTCATACCCAACGGCCCGTGCCGCCTGAACGGCGGCCGCGCCCATTTGCTCCCGCAGCGCCGGCGTCAGACACCAGGCCGGGGCCTCTTCAATGAGTTTCTGATTCCGCCGCTGGATGGAGCAATCCCGGTCTCCCAGATGGATGACGTGGCCAAAGCGGTCGGCCAGCACCTGAAACTCGATGTGCCGGGGCCGCAGCACCAGCTTTTCCAGATACATCTCATCGTCTCCGAAGCAGCTCTTTGCCTCGGCCTTTGCCTCGGCATAGGCCGCAGGCAGCTCCTCTGCCCGGTCACAGCGGCGAATGCCCCGGCCACCGCCGCCGGCGCTGGCCTTCAGCAGGACGGGGTAGCCCACGGCTTTTGCCGCCGCCAGAGCTTCCGCCACGGAGGTTACCGGCCCGTCGGAACCGGGCGTCACCGGGACGCCTGCCGCCCGCATCAGATCCCGGGCGGCAGATTTGGAGCCGGCTTTCCGGATTGCGGTTCCGGAGGGGCCGATGAAGGTCAGGCCCGCCCGAACGCAGGCGTCCGCAAAGTCCGCGTTTTCCGATAAAAAGCCGTATCCGGGGTGGACTCCGTCGCAGGCGGTGGCCGTGGCCACCGTCAGCAGGGCATTCTGATTCAAATAGCTGTCGGCGGCCCTGGCGGGTCCGATGCATACGGCCTGCGACGCCAACTGGACATGGAGCGCCTCTGCGTCCGCCTCGGAATAAACGGCCACCGTCTCCATCCCCAGTTCCCGGCAGGCCCGCAGAATACGCAGCGCGATTTCGCCGCGGTTGGCGATTAAAATCCGTTTCAGCATGGGCTACACCGTCCGGTAGCGGAACAGCGGCTCCCCGAACGAAACCAGCTCTCCGCTGGCCTTCAGCACCGCCTCAATGACGCAGTCGCAGGGCGCGGGAATCTCGCTCATCATTTTCATGGCCTCGATGAGGCAGACGGTCTGCCCCTTGGACACATGGTCGCCGGGAGTGACGAAAGGGGTCTGCTCCGGGGAAGCGGCGGCATAGTAGATGCCGACCAGCGGCGCGGAGATGCGCTCCGCGTCGGAACGCTCCGCCGCGGCCGGCGCGGCAGAGACCGTGGCCGGCGCCGTCGGCGCTGCACCCGCAGCAGACGGCGCGCCCCGGGTCAGCTCTATGGTAAACTCCTGTGTTTGAAGCTTCATCGTCTGGGCGGTGCTGCGGTCAAAGCAGGCGATCAGCTCTGAAAAAACCTGATTCGTCATGAAAGCTCCTTTCTGGGGAAGAACCACATCCGCCGGAACGCAGTACACTCCGGCGGGTGGCGCATCAGGCCTTGTGGGTGTTCAAATAGGCGGCGATATCGCCCACGGTCTTGAGTGTTACCACGTCGTCGTCGTCAATGTGGATGCCGGCGGCCTCTTCCAGCGCCATGACCAGTTCCACGGAAGCCAGGGAATCGGCTCCAAGATCGTCGGACAATGTGGCTTCCATGGTCACCTGCCCGGCCTCACAGCCCAGGGTTTCTACAATGATGTCACGCATTTTCTCGAATTCCATACTTGCGTACTCCTTAAATTTACAATAATGCAATTAATTTAATTAAATTAATTTAACTAAAATAATTTAAATAGATTGTATGCACCCGAAGACCTTTTGTCAAGCGGATTTTTTTGGATAGCAGGCAAAAGAGTGTTTGCTTTTCCCTTCGCGTGGGGTAAGACCAGACAAATTGCGCTGTTTTTCAACCGGAACAGAGGAAAAACGTCTCCGACAACACGCCGGTATTTATTTTTTCCTTCCGATCCGCTATAATATTCAAAAAAGAGCGGACAAGCAGCGATTTTTCAGACAGGGCCGGGAAGGGCGACGCTGCATCATCGGCAGGAATCCTGCTCTGCACTTGACTTTTTTTCAGGAAAGGAACATCCCATGTACAACACTGTTATCTTCGATCTGGACGGCACCCTGCTGGATACGCTGGCCGACCTGACCGCCGCCGTCAACCACACCATGGCGCAGTTCGGCTACCCGACGCACACGCAGGAGGCGGTTCGCCGCTTTGTCGGCAACGGCATCCGGAACCTGATCGAGCGCGCCGTGCCGGGGCGGCTGGAGCCGGCACAGTTTCAGGAAGTCTATGCCGCGTTTCGGACCTACTACACCGCCCACTGTCAGGTGGAGACAAAGGCCTACGACGGCGTCCTTCCGCTGCTGCGGGCACTGCACAGCCGGGGCGTCTCGATGGCCATTGTGTCCAACAAGAACGACGCGGCGGTCAAGGAGCTGGCGAAGCTCTATTTCGACGGCCTCATCGACACCGCCATTGGCGGACAGGAGGGCATGCGCCTGAAACCGGCGCCGGACTCCGTCAACCGGGCCATGGCGGAACTGGGCGCGGACCGGAACCATACGCTCTACGTCGGCGACTCCGAGGTGGATCAGGCCACTGCCGACAATGCCAGCCTTGCCTGCGTATTGGTGGACTGGGGTTTTCGCGCACGCGCCGAGCTGGAACCGCTGGGGGCAAAAGCGGTCATCAGCGCGCCCGGCGCGCTGCTGCGCGTACTGGAGGACTGAGCATGGAGCAGAAGGTGCTGCTGATTCTTGCGGACGGCATGCGACCGGACAGCCTCTCCCTTTGCGGAGCGCCATTTTTGGCGTCCTACCTGGCGGGCAGTCGGCATACGCTGCACGGCCGGACGGTCATGCCCAGCGTAACGCTGCCGTGCCATATGTCGCTGTTTCACAGCGTCGAGCCCGCTCGCCATGGCGTTTTGACCAACGTCTACACGCCGCAGACCCGGCCCATCGACGGCCTGTTTGAGCAGGTGAAGCGCTGCGGCGGAACCACCGCCATGTTCTATGACTGGGAGCCGCTGCGGGATATTTCGCGGCCCGGCAGCCTGGATTTCAGCCTGCTGGCTGCCGCATCGGACGCGGAGAGCGCCCGCCGCACCATGCAGGTCACCACGGAAGCTGCCTGCCGGGTTCTGCCGGACGCCCAGCCGGATTTTGCGTTTCTCTATTTCGGCCTCCCGGACGAGACGGGCCATCAGTACGGCTGGATGGGCGGGCGCTATCTGGATTCGGTTCGCAATGTGCTTGAGTGCGTCCTACAGGTTACAGAGTGTCTGCCTCCGTGTTACCGGACCATTCTGCTGGCCGACCACGGCGGACACGGGCGGAATCACGGCGACGATACGCCGGAGGATATGACCATCCCGATTGTTTGCCGAGGCCCGGAGTTCCGGCCCGGGAAGCTGGAGGGAGTTCCCACCATTCTGGACGTGGCCCCAACGGTCGCGGCGCTGCTGGGCATCCCCGCAAACAACGCCTGGGAAGGCCGAAGTCTGCTTGCATACTAGGGCGGCATCGCAGGCGGGTGGCCGCTCTTTCCGGCAAAATGGGCTTGACAGGCCCCTTTCCGTCTGCTAAGTTATACAAGTATGATTTGTAGGATTTTTTTAGGGGAGGTGCGGCCTATGGCGAGTGGAAAACACCTGTATGGAATGCCGAAGGGAAAATATATTTTCGGTACGGCCAAGGTTGGGGAAAAGGGGCAGATCGTGATTCCCAAGGAGGCGCGGGAACACTTCGGCATCGCGCCCGGTGACACGCTGCTGATCCTCGGCGACGAAGACAGCGGCATTCTGGTCACGCGGCCTGAGGTGCTGCATACGGCGGCGCACCAAGTCTTTGAGACAATGGAGGAAAAGCATGGAACTGAATGAGAGATATGCGTCCCTGGGCGTCAGCCGGACGGTTTATGACTTCGGCGAAGCGGTTCTGGCGGGTCTGGGGGAGCGATTTGCGGCAATCGACCGGGTGGCGGAGGCCAATCAGGCCAAAGTGCTGTGGGCCATGCAGAAAAACCGCGTGAACGCGGGCTGCTTCGCCCAGACCACCGGCTACGGCTACAATGACATGGGCCGCGACAATCTGGAACGCGTCTATGCCGACTGCTTCGGTACGGAGGCGGCGCTGGTGCGGCCCCAGATCACCTGCGGTACCCACGCGCTGGCTGTGGCGCTGTCCGCAAATCTGCGGCCCGGCGACGAGCTGCTGTCCCCGGTGGGCGGCCCCTATGACACGCTGGAGGAGGTCATCGGCATCCGGGAATCCCGCTGCTCCTTGAAGGAGTACGGCGTTTCTTACCGGCAGGTGGAACTGCTGGAGGGCGGCGGCTTCGACTATGATGGCATCCGCGCGGCCATCACGGAAAAGACCAAGCTCATCACCATTCAGCGCTCCAAGGGCTACGCGACGCGGCCCACGTTCTCGGTGGAGCAAATCGGGGCGCTGATCGCCTTTTGTAAGCGCGTGAAGCCTGGCGTCATCTGCATGGTGGACAACTGCTACGGCGAATTTGTGGAGGAACAGGAGCCATCCGAGTTGGGAGCGGACATGATCGTCGGTTCCCTGATTAAGAACCCCGGCGGCGGTCTGGCCCCCGTCGGCGGCTATATCTGCGGCACAAAGGACTGCGTGGACAACTGCGCCTACCGGCTGTCCGCGCCCGGTCTCGGGCAAGAGGTCGGCGCGAACCTCGGCCTGATGCCTGCGCTGTATCAGGGATTTTTCTTCGCGCCGACGGTGGTGGCGAGCGCGCTCAAGGGCGCGGTCTTCGCGGCAAACTGCTATGAAAGACTGGGGTTTCCGGTGTTTCCAAACGGCACGGAGCCCCGCTATGATATCATTCAGGCCGTGGAGCTGGGGTCCAAGGAGCGGATGCTGGCCTTCTGTCTGGGCATCCAGCAGGCGGCCCCCGTGGACAGCTATGTGACGCCCGTGCCCTGGGCCATGCCGGGCTACGACGCGGAGGTGATTATGGCGGCTGGCGCATTTGTGCAGGGCTCCTCCATCGAGCTCTCTGCCGATGGCCCCATCCGCGAGCCCTACGCGGTCTATTTCCAGGGCGGACTGACCTGGTACCATGCCAAGCTTGGCATTTTGATGTCGCTGCAAAAGCTCCAGGAGCAGCATCTGATTCAAATACCGGAGGAATAATGCGATGTGGTTTTGGTTTTCCATTCTTGCGCTGATTTGCTGGTCCGGCTCGGACTTGTTTTCCAAAATCGGCTGCGCCGACGCGCGTGACAAATATTCCCACCTCAAAATGGTCATGGCCGTGGGCCTGGTCATGGGGATTCACGCATTCTATGAGGTTGTGTTTGGCGGCGTGTCGATCAACCTTTCCATCATTTTGACCTATCTCCCAGTGTCTTGCCTGTATATTTTGTCCATGGCCATCGGCTATGTGGGGCTGCGTTACATCGAGCTCTCCATCTCCTCGCCCATCTGCAACTCCTCCGGCGCGCTGGTTGCGGTGCTCTGGCTCTGCACGGCAGGCGTCGGATCTCTGAATCCGTGGCAGCTCGGCGCGGTGGCGCTGGTCTGCGTCGGGGTGATTGCCCTCGGCGTCGTGGAGGCGCGGGAGGATGAGGGCCTGCGCGTGGCCAGGCAGGAGGCGTCCAATTACCGATACGCCAAGTCCTGGCTGGCACTGGCGCTGCCCATCATCTACTGCCTGCTGGACGCCCTCGGCACCTTCGCCGACAGCCTGGTGCTGGAGACGCTGAACGAAGATTCCGCCAACGTGGCCTATGAGCTGACCTTCCTGTTTGTGGGGCTGATCAGCGCGTTCTATGTACTGGTGATCAAAAAGGACCGGCTGATTCCAAAAATGGAAGCGCCCAAGTACGCGGGCGCGATCTTTGAGACCGTCGGACAGTTTGCTTACATCTACGCCATCGCCGATCAGGAGCATGTGGCGCTGTCTGCGCCGATCATCTCCGCCTATTGCGTGGCTTCCGTACTCTGGAGCCGGGTGTTCCTGCGGGAGAAGCTATCCTGGAAGCATTACACCGCCATTGCGGCGGTGGTGGCGGGCATTGTGATTCTCGGCGTTTTTGACGGCTGACCGCTTGCCATAGGGGAGCGGGTCTGCTATACTAAGCAGCGGGGAAGCGGCGTGCGGAACCATTGCGGAAGCCGCGGGACGATGGAAACCAGAAGGAAGCAGATAACATGAAAAAAAAGCGGGCCGCACAGCAGCCCAAAAAGAAAACCGGCCTGTTAATTGGCATCGCGGCGGCGGTGGTCGTGGCCGCTGTGCTGCTGATCCTGCTGCTGCCGCGGGGCAGTAAGCTCCACCATGTGGAGATCGAGGTGCAGGACTACGGCGTCATCAAGCTGGAACTGGACGGCGCGGCCGCGCCCATCACCGTGGCGAACTTTCTGAAGCTGGCGGAGAGCGGGTTCTATGACGGCCTGACCTTCCACCGTGTGATCGACGGCTTTATGATTCAGGGCGGCGACCCCAACGGAGACGGTAGCGGCGGCTCCGCCGAGACCATCAAGGGCGAATTCTCCGAAAACGGCGTAAAGAACGACATCTCCCATGTCCGCGGCGTCATCTCCATGGCGCGTTCGCGGGCCAGTATGGACAGCGCAAGCTCGCAATTCTTTATCGTGCAGGCGGACAGCACGTCCCTGGATGGCCAGTATGCTGCCTTCGGCCATGTGACAGAGGGCATGGAGATCGTCGACCAGATTTGTCAGGATGCCACGGGCGGCGACAGCAACGGAATCCTGCCAAAAGAAAACCAGCCCGTCATCACGGCGGTCCGGGTGGTGGATTGATCGATCGAGCGTACAGAGCAAAATACGGATGCCCAGAAGTTTTGGCTGAATAAAAACGTCCCCGTTGCAAAATCAACATTTTGCAACGGGGACTTCAATTCATTCACTGTGCAAGGTTAGCTTCGAGCATCGCGCGGACCTGATCGCCAAGCTCTGCGGTTTTCTCTGTTGCCACTGTGGCGGCGTCAATGACTCCGCAGATGCGAAAAATGACGGCGGTGATTCGCCAGGGACAATTTCGGACAATCTTTTCCGTGTTACGAACGGAGGCGACGACAATCGGAACCTGTGCCCGCTGGGCCGCCTTGAAGCAGCCGTTGCGGAAAGGAAGCATTTTTTCGGTGCGGCTTCGTGTGCCCTCTGGGTAGACGCCGAAGCAGGCAACGCCTCGCTTCATCCGGTCCGCTGCGGCCAGAATCGTCCGCAACGCTTTGCGGTCGTCGTCCCGGTCAATGGCGAGGAAGCCGGTCTTGTGCATCAGCGCTCCGCCGATGGGAATGCGAAAATTGCTGGGCTTCGAGATAAAGCAAAGATTGCGTTTGCGCAGGGCGTAGACGGCGATCAGTGGGTCAAAGCCGGAACGGTGGTTGCCGGCCAGGAAAAACGCACCGTCCGGCAACAGCTCCAGCCCTTCCGCATGGATGCGTGCGCCGCTCAAAAACAGAACCATCTGGACGGTTTCCACCAGTATAAAACGGTAAAATGGATGATTTTCCGTCTCCACCTTACTGCGGTTGATAAAAAGCGAGAGCGCGCCGACGAAAAGAATATATAGCAGCAGCAGGCCAGCAATGCCGGCCAGCGTAAAGAGCAGAAAAAAGCCGGCCAGCGTTAAGCCGGTATAGCCAGCCAAAATGCAGATCAGGGCGGAAATCAAAACGCTGATAATCAGAAAAATCAGAAGCATGGCGAAACCTCCAAATGGAAAACACTGCGCCAAGTATTATAACACATTTCCAAGAAAAAACGTGAACAGAATAGAAACAATAAAAAGTTTGCCGTATGTTTAGAGCAAAAGTTCATAGACACCAGCGACCGAAACCCGCGCCGCAGCGGCGGCGCGTTCCAGGTCGGTCCGGCAGGAGACCGGCGCGCACCACGCCATGCCGCATCCGGCCGTAACGGCGACCGGCACGGGAATCAGGCGGCCCGACAGCCCCTGCCGGGCGCAGAGCGCCTCCATGGCAAGGGCTGCCGTCGTTGTCTGGAAGGTCAGTACCAAACGGAGTTGCTTTTCCCTCATAGGTTGATTACGCGGTCAGCGGCTGAGAGCTTCTCTGCAATGGTATACATATTGGTCACAGAGCCGACGGCAAGCTGATCTGTCAGTCCATAGAAGTTGAGGCAGGTGCCGCAGGTCAAAATCTCCACACCGCTGGCCTCCAGTGTTCGCAGGTCCTCCAGAGAGGCGGATCCGGCAATCGGAAGCTTTGCGCCGCCGTTAAACAGGATCACGGCTGCGGGCAGCGCCTCCTGCTGGGAGAGCGCATAGAGAAATCCTTTCATCAGAGTTGCACCCAGTTCCTCACTGCCGCGGCCCAGTTGCGAGGCTCCAATGGCAACCACTGTCCCGGTTCGGCGGTCCGGTGTGCAAGCCGGCGCGTTGTCAGCAGCGGAGACAGAACCGGATACCACGATTGTGACGGAAAACTCGTGCTCAGATACCTTCTTCGCCACGGCAGTCAGGCCGCGGGAGGCGGCCATCCGCGTCAAATTCTGGACGGCGACCTCGTTGTCCACAAGGACCTCCAGGACTCCGTTTCCCAAGGCCTGCAGGGCCTTTGTTGCCTCAACGACAGGAATCGGGCAGGGCTTCCCAAGGACGTTTACCACTACTTTCTCCATTATAGAGCCTCCTTGTCTGCCGGGTATTTTTTCAGTAGATCCGGCGCTGCTGGATCTACCTCATGGCAGATCATTTCTGTTGTCATTTTACTGTATGCTGCTAAAAAGGTCAAGCCGCACAGTCGACTTTGCGTATCGGGATTGAGAAAGGAAACTTTTTTCTGATTTCAAGAAAAATACTGGATTTTTTAAAAATGTATGCTATAATATACCGGCAGGCTGATGGACACATAGCCAAGATGGGAGCGCATGCTGCTCGTCAGGCAGGCGCAGGTCATTTGATACCCTGCACAAAAGAAATGCTGGTTAATTGAGCAAGTTGCATAACATGGGGGCGTAGCTCAGCTGGGAGAGCAAGTGATCCGCAAAGCGGGCCCCGACCACCTGACAACCTGCACAAAGCAAAAGCCAAAAATTGAACAATTTCCACAACCTGGGGGCGTAGCTCAGCTGGGAGAGCACGCGGTACGGTTTCAGCAACAGTTGTGTAACTCACTTGGCAACCACTCGGTTCGCATCACGAAAAATGGAAAAATATGGGGGCGTAGCTCAGCTGGGAGAGCGTACGGTTCGCATCCGTAAGGTCGAGAGTTCGATCCTCTTCGTCTCCACCAAGTTCAGGAAAATTCACTAAAAGTGGGTTTTCCTGAACTTTTTTATGCGGTGCGCGACTCGGGTGCCTGCATTTTATCATGCCCCGGATTATCGGCACGATAGCTCTGTAATTCTTCAAAGGATACGTTGAAATCCACTTCAATATTGTAATCTCTGCCGACGCGGACGGAGCGGATAAACTGAGAAACAATCATCTTCTTTGCTTCAAAGGAGCTTTTGTCATACAGGTCGGCCCAGCTTAACAGCTGGTCGTACTCTCGTTTTAACCCCTCTGAGGTTTCAAGCAGCTCCTGTAACTCCGTCTCTGCCGTCTCTGCGCTTGCCTGTGCCTCTTGAATTTGTGATTCTGCTTCGGCTACTAACGTATTCAGCAGGTCGATACTCAGCTTGCTCTGGCCCCGAATGACTTTGAGCGTTTCACTCTTATAATCGTCAAGTTCCTTCTGCTTGTCCAAGAGATATTTCTTCGCCATCTCGCATTTTGACCTTGCCAGCTCAATATCCTTTTCATGCTGGCTGGAGAGAATCTCTGATTCCGATGCCGCAGCGATCTCGGAAAACTTCATGCGGACGAGCTGATCGACAATGCCATCCACCTTATTTACGGAATAGCCGGATTGGCCGTCGCATTCTCCGGGATGCCTTACGTTGTAGTGACACTGATACCGCATCCGGACTTCTTTTTGAATGGTGCCGTCAGGCATTTTTTTATTTCTCCCACTGGTGGTAAGTGTCAGCCGGTTGCCGCAGTGGGCGCAGTAGATATTTCCCACCAGCAGGGATTTTCCCTTGCAGTTGAGCGGAATGGAGCTATGGGGCTGGGTTCTCTGCCGCATGATTTCCTGCGCCTGGGCAAACACGTCATCGTCGATGATCCGTAGCTCGTCGATATACTGCGATTGACTGTCACCGTTTTTAATGATGCCGGTGTACATAACGTTTTTGATTATACGGTTCAGACTCGTGTTGGGAAATCCTTTGCCATCCCGGCTCTTAATCCCGTTGTCATGCAGGAAGCGGCAAAGACGCTGTGCCCCGTACCCTTCGTTAACGTATTTATGAAAGATCAGGCGAATGATCTCAGCCTCATTTTCATCTACGGCTAAGTCAAAAACCTCGCGGTTGCGCTTGTTGACGCGGCCTTTCTTCTCCAGCTTATATCCGAAGGGGATGGAGCCTCCGGTGTACAGGCCCTCCTCGGTGAGCTGGCTCAGCCTCGTTTTCACACGCACGGAGGTTTTCAGGCTCTCTCCAGAGGCCTGCCAATAGCGGATGTAGTTCATCAGCTTGTCAACATGGGAATCGAAGCGCTGCTGACCTTCCATCGCACTCCAGACCTCAATGCCGTTTTTTACAAACCATTCCACGACAAAAGGCGTTTCATCATCCCGGCGTCCGAGACGATCAAACATAAATACCAGCAGAATATCAAACTTCCCGGCAACAGCATCCTGTTGGATATGCTGAATGGCATCTCGGTCTTTCGCGGACACCTTGAATCCGGAGATACCCTTTTCGGAAAATTCTTTTACAATGGTCCAGCCCTGCGCTTCCGCGAATTCGCGGCAGCACTGCTTTTGCATAGGGATGTCGTCTTTTTCCACCTGTCCAAGCGTGGAAACGCGGTAAAGGCAATATGCACGTTTGGGGAAAGTATTGTTATTTATTAGTTTATCCATATACATTACCTCGCTTTAGATATCTGAAAGATGATGTATATGGCTCGTTTCCGTTTCAATATTCGGTTGTCAAGGAGCAGTGTACATCATCATTATGGCACTTGGTATGAGTACATGCAAACTTGCCGCGCGTCTTATTTTCTTTGGCAGGCGGTAAGCAGAGATTCTTGAATATTGCCAAGGACATTTTCTTTCCTCTTTTCAGATGGGAGATAATTGACTTTTACACGGCATCCCTCTATCGTCAACACCTGGGTTCTTCTATCGGTCTGCTGATTTATTAAAGAAAAGGGTTCTAATGTTTTATGCTCCATAGATGGATGCTCCTTTCGGTTCAATAGTTGGGGGACAGCCACACTGATTTTTACGCAACCATTACAAGAGATACATCCAGAGTGGCTGTCCCTTTACTGATTACTTATCGGTTGTTTTCGCCGTATTTGCCACGCACCCCGGCGCTGGGGATACTGCATAAGGCCGCTACTGGCGTAGCTGTCGCAGCTCTGCGATACCGCTGCTTGTAAGGCTGGCGAATATCGAAGGGCTCCCCCTCAAGTCTGTGGGAGGTCGTGAGAACGTATCATTATCCCCCGCGCTGTCATCGCGCCCGGTGTGCCGAACCGGGTCTAAGGCTTGCGCTTCTCGCTCGGAAAGCTTGTCTTGGATCACCTCCTGAAGCTGTCGTCTTGGCGGCGTGCCTTATGTCGCTGGCCTTCCGGCCACGCGGGTTTTGTGCCTGCAATATGTATATTCAGTTTTCAAACTACAGTTAAGAGTAAAAAATCATCTCTCAATAACCATGACATTTTGGGGGCCTGATAGGATACCCCTAGCGATATTTTTTTAGGAAAATCTCCATATTCCGAAGTCCCTTGCTGATTGACTTACGTACATTTCTGGAATCCACACCCTCCGCACGCGCAATATCGGTCTGGCTGATACCGAGTATGTAATGAGCGTAGATACGCTTGGCCTGCTTGTCCGGCAAAGAGGCAATGGCGGCATGAAGCTGTTCGTATGTAACCTTCCGCTCATAAATTTCGCAGGGCGAAAGGGATACAAAAAGAACGTTGTGTTCAATCCCGTCCTCCTTATCAAGAGAATACTGTGCTTTATATCGGTACATGCGCCGTCTATAAGTCCTTTCCTGCCGCTCAGCTTCAAGCAGGGCGTTCGCAATTTCATCTGATACATCAATGAATATATCTTTGTTGTAGAAGGGGTAATAATCCCGTAAATTAACTTTAGTCATAAGTTTTTCCTCCGTTTTCTGAAATTTTGATGGTGAATCAGAATTTCAGAAGCGGAGGGCTGCGACAGTGAACTATTGATACGTTTGTGTGAAATGAAAAAAATTGAGGACTGCTTTGTACCTCGAACGGTCGTACATTGAAATTCCCTGCCGAACAGAAAAAGGCAGCATTTTTCCTTTTATAGTAAAATGCTGCCTGTCGATAATATGTAATTATATGAAATCTGCTACATTTGCATAGTTCGCCGTCTTTATTTCAACCCCCAGGCGAATTTCATACAAATACACATGGCAAATCCTTTCTCACTGCCATGGCTGTTATGCAAAGCACGGCCTCATGTAGTTGCCTTGTAAAAGCTTATAATGTACGGAAGCCTGCCCTCATGAATGGAGGGCAGGCTTCTCAAAATAATTTTTGCGGCCAGACTATCATAGCACTCTAAAGGTACCTTAGATCCTGCGGCTTTGCGTCCTTACCTTTTGGCAGGTTTGCCCCTGACATTCGTTATTTGCTGTGTTTTCAGGCTGAGAGATTTTATTGCCCTGTACCAGTCTGGCATTAACCGCCCAACTCAGCGTGGGCAGGGCATATTCGGAGATGCTGTCGTAATCGGTAAATTCCCGTATTGCCATGCCACCCTGCGTGGTGTCGTCCTTTGCACTATGCATATCGGTACAGAGTGGTCGTCAACCGCTCTCGTGTAATGGAATCCTCCGGGTTGGTACCGTCGCAAGTGGCGATCCGGCTTCCATCGTATCTACACCGCTGTGCACATTCTGAATGAGGCCGCTATCCTCATTGCTTTGGGATGAACTGATTTCCGCCGCGGGCGGCAAGCCGGTCTTCTGACTGCTCCATTATAAAAACATTCTAAGAGCACAACCGTCAGAAAGACTCAGGGCAATAAATTTGCTTTTCAACGCATCGCGCTCCCTCTCTCCGAGTTTTTATTCCCGAATAAAATTGGTAAAGGTGATTTCTTCTTTTACCGGAAGCTGGACGCCAGCCTTCGCAGCGGACTCCTTGCACCTTAGAAACCACGCCATGTTTCTCCCTAGTCAAAGCGTTGTTCGCCCATGCTCGATCACCTCCGTGCGGGCATGAAAAAGGCGCTCCTTTCGGAACGCCTGAGACGCCGGTTATTTTACCGTTCCTGATCCCGCTGCCGCTTTTTCTGCCAGCCCTCCAAAAGCCGGAGAATGACCTGTTCCATCTGCTGGGGCGTATAGGATTTCGGGAAGTATTTTCGGACCTTATCTCCCGCGATGGTGAGGTCGTTTTTCTCCGGTTTCTTTTCCTCGGACATGATGGCCAGCATACTGTCCTCGTTCAGATGCCCCTCCGCGCTGAACTTTTTCAGCCGCTGGGCCTGGGAGAGCGATGGGGTGGCCTGTTCGCTCTCGATGGTGTCCAGCAAGAGTGTCTGTTCCTCCGGTTTGAGGTACGATAGCTCCACAGCGGGGGTCATGGCGATTTTTTTATCGTCCACCATCTGCTGAAGCTCCGGCGTCAGCTCGTTGAGCCGGATAAACCGCTGCACTTGTCTGCCGCTTTCACCGGATTCTTTTCCTATAATTGCAGCACTTTCTAAATTCCCGACAACTTGTCGGGAATTTTCTTTTGATGGTCTACCAGCTTGCCGTCGTATGGCGTCCAACTTCATTTTATACGCCTTGGCCCGTTCGCTCGGCAGGATGTTCTCACGCTGAATATTGCTGTCAACCATGATAATGGTCGCGGCGTCATCGTCCAGATTACGAACAATAACCGGCATGGTGGGAAGCCCCGCCAGTTCGCAGGCGTGTTTGCGCCGGTGGCCGGAAATAAGCTCATAGCCGCCGTCCGCACTAGGACGGACAATGGCGGGAACCAACACGCCGTATTCCTTAATGCTCTCCACGGTTCCCTTCATGGAATCATCATCCCGCACCTGAAACGGATGGTCAGGGAATGGGTGCAGCTCCGAAAGCGGCATATCCATAACCTTTTCCCGCTTGGCGTCCTCGCGGGTTTCCTCCGTGGAGAAAATATCATCGTAACTGTTCAGACTTATGTTTTTGGCGCTGCTTTTCAAGCTTAAGCACCTCCTTTGTCAGCTCACGGTACGCCTCGGCAACCTTGCCCTTCGGGTCATGCGCGTAAATACTCCTGCCCTCCGCACTGATTTCGGCGGCGCGGACGGAGTGGGGAATTTCCACGTCAAAAACCTTCAGCTTTGAGCCGTAGGTGTCCCGCAGCAGGACGCTGATTTCCTTGGCGTAGTTGGTGCGGCTGTCTACCATCGTCAGCAGAATACCGTCGATTTTGAGCTTTGGGTTGATCTGCCGACGCACCTTGTTGATTGTCTGCAAAAGCTGTTCCAGGCCTTTGACCGGAAGATACTGCGCCTGAACGGGAATGAGTACACTGTCGGCTGCGGCCAAGGCGTTGACGGTGAGCATCCCCAGCGAGGGCATACAGTCCAGCAGCACATAGTCGTATTGGCGCTTCACGCCGTCCAGATATTGCTTCAGAATTTTCTCACGGCTCATGGCGTTGACAAGCGAAACCTCCATGCCGGAAAGCTCGATATTGGCGGGCATGAGGTCAACACCCTCGTCATGGTGCAGAAGGCCCTCACCGGGGTCGATGGGTTCTTCGTTCAGCACCTTGCCCATGATCGTCGCCAGCGTCACGGGCAGTTGATCGGGCTGGGGATTGCCCAAGCTGATTGACAGGGAGCCTTGCGGGTCGCTGTCCACCAGCAGCACCTTTTTTCCTTCCTGCGCCAGCCCGATGCCGAGATTAGCGCAGGTCGTGGTCTTGCCAACGCCGCCTTTTTGGTTGGCGATAGCAATTACGTTTGTCATGGTTCAAAATCACCTCCCAAAATAGCGAAATGGCCCACCATTTCTGGCGAACCATTTCAAAGTTTGGTTACTTACTCATATATAGCTTTGCTTAACAATCACCTCCTAAAACGACAAGATTGACAAACACGTCATAAATTCACTCGAAACAGCGTGAAACAGATTGAAAAAAGGAATAATTTCCAGTATAATAAATTAGGATTACGAAATTAAGCGACGTAAGACTACCGGGCCTGTCCCAGCATTTGGATGGCAGCCAGTTATGAAAACCGCTCTGCCATTAGGTAGAGCGGTTTGCGTTATTTTGGGCGAATTCCAATTATACCGTAATGGTATTCATTATCTGCTTCTGAAATATCCCTTTTTCTACCCCAAGCAATCCTATGGGCAGGATTTACGATTCAACAAGGTGAGTAAACAATAATTTTCAGGTATCACTGGTAACTATCTAAACAATGAGAAAGGAGGTGAAAAATATGACATACGAAAAGCCTGTAATTTTAGCACAAAGTACAGTGCGGATGGCAGAGTGCCGCCCAAATAGTAAACCGAGCGGAAGACCCTGTAATCCACCGAAGCCAGGCGGACGCTAAGCGGCCATTCAATCGATGGCGACGATGTTATGCAAATAACATCGTCGCCAGATTGTCAAGGAGAAATTAAGATGTATTTTAAACGGAAATCCAATGTCATATTTAGAGACTATGGATCTTTTGGCTATATAACAGACAATAGAAATTTTGGATATAAACAAGCAAATGATGATGGCAATGACATTGGAGATAAAATTGTATCTCAGAGTGGTGCAGTATTTTTATCTGTTTTAGGGCAAAAACCGCAGACGCTTGATTGCCTAGCCGAAAAGATAAGCATGCACTTTACAAGTGTGAGCATTGAAACAATAAAGAATGATGCTAAAGAGTTTTATTACCTGCTTGAATTGGATGGGTTTATTGTATCTGGTGAAACCCTGCAAGAATGCAACAAAAAAGACGTGGGTTTCTCATACAAGAAAGTAAAACCAAACACGGAAAAATGTGATTGTTCTCTAAATAAAGGTTTTGAAAAATCCACACAAGAGTTTTTTGATGAATACTATAAAAACAAGCCTCAACTCACAAACTTACATATAGAAATTACAAGCAAGTGTAACGAAAGATGTGTACATTGTTATATTCCACACGAAGATAAAACAGAAAGTATGGACCCTAATCTGTTTTATAATATTTTGGAACAATGTAAAAAAATGAATTTATTACATCTAACGATAAGTGGTGGGGAGCCAATGACCCACGACAATTTTATTGATTTTTTGAGAAAATGTAATGAATACAATTTTTCTGTAAATATTCTTAGTAATTTAACTTTGCTGAATAAAGCCATTCTTGAAGAAATGAAAAGAAATCACCTTTTGAGTGTCCAAACATCATTATATTCAATGAATGCCAATATTCATGATGAGATAACCCAAACAAAGGGGAGCTTTGAAAAAACTAGGAACGCAATATTGACGCTAATAGAAAATGACATTCCTATACAAATCAGTTGCCCAATAATGAAGCAAAATATGAATTGTTATTATGATGTTGTAAATTGGGGGAAAGAACATAACATTAACGTCGGCAGTGATTACGTCATTATAGCAAGATATAATCATACAACACAGAATTTGAGTAACCGCCTGTCCATAAACGATGTCAAAGAGGTTGTTGACCAAAGGATTGTTAATGAGCCTCACTATTTGGAAAAAATGGAAAAGGATACTGAAAAGAAAAAAGAAATGAAGCCGGACGATTTCATCTGTAGTGTGTGTCATTCATCCATATGCATAGCACAAAACGGAAATGTCTACCCTTGCGCTGGTTGGCAGGATTATGTTTTAGGTAGCATATGCAAAACATCCCTTAGTGAGATTTGGAACGATTCAATAAAAGTACAATACTTAAGAAATTTGCGAAGAAAGGATTTTCCGAAATGTATCCAATGTCCAGATAAAGAGTTTTGTACTATGTGTATGATTAGGAATGCAAACGAAGATCCTCAGGGAGACCCTTTAGCAGTTAATGAGTATTTTTGTAATATCGCAAAACTAAATAAAAAAATGGTTCTTGAATGGAAATCTAATTCGTAAATTCTCAGGGCGACCATGAGTGATTTATTTAATCAGTTAATTTCCATATTGTCTATAAATTATTTGTTTTTGTTTATAAACCAATGACAAGCTTGTCATAGTGAGCAACTGGGGAGACTTAAGCATGTTAAGAATTGATAAAGCAATTCTCGATACCAATGCGGTTATCTGCGATAATATTTCGAGATTTGATAGTTCCGAAAGAGGTCTGCTGAGTCAAAACATACTTGGTCATGTGCGAAATTTTGTTGAGTATGTTGCCATAAAAGCATTCTCTAATGGGGTGGATGTTAATCCAAATGATTATAACCTAAACGTTGCCTCGCTTAAAAACATGCAAGCACGCGGCGATTTGCGCTTTCTTTATAGATTCCATGAAATGCTTCAGAAATCCATCTCCCATTACACGATAGACAAGGACGGATCAGAGCGGCTAATGCTGAAATATTATGAGCACCTCTTAAGGATAAAGACATATCTTAAGAATATATACAACCTAGAGGTGCTCGGAAATATTCAGGATTTTCCATTAAATACAGATACTGAGCTCTCAGATTATTATGCTAAGATTGCTGAAAGAATTGAAACTCCAAGCCGCCTAAGCAATCCCGTTCCATATAGTGATAGGTATTATGTACAGAAGGTTAAACCGTTTTTTGTAAACCAGCATATTTATTACGAGATCACCTTCACTGCTGCAAATGCCAAGGTAAGCAAGTTTGATCGAGTAATTGCGTTTACTAAGCATGAAATTATTGATAACTATGCAGTAAAATTCTCCATTCATAATGATGTAATCCATATCCTCGACAAGGATATGATGGTCCAAGTTATTGATAGCTGGTCAGTTTCAATTCGTCCATGCGAGTGGGAGAATCTTTCCGAGATTTTTGGTCCGAGCATAAGTGTCAGTGCAAATGCCAATGAGTATAAGGAACTGATGAAATATCTTACAATCGTAAGAATGTCCTTAACCGAATTAGTAGAAAGCGATCAAATCTATTATGATTCCATTAAGGCTCAAGTATTGTCACGAGCTCAGTCAGTTAAGATATATGAGCTTCTCGATCAATGCCGGGATATTATTGTTAATTGCAAGTCTGGTACTAATGTTATCCGGTATCTACTCCACAAAATGAATAATAGGGTTATAAAGTGGCAGCTATGGAACGAACAGTGCGGCAAACTATCTAATCTTTATCTATCCTACGGTTGCATACCGTTTGATCAGATGCCCTACTGCACTTCTCTACGAAACCACAATCCCCGAATTTACGATCTGCTTGAATCAATTCCAATAGATGGACACGAGCATGAGATTTTTGCGAGATTTATCAAAAAAAATACAGAAATTGAGGGGCGGCTATTCACATCTAAAGAGGATATCGAGGGTTTTGATGATATTGATGGTCTGATTAGCAAATATAATAGGTCACTCTATTATAAACACGCCGCCCGAAGGCTTGAAGTCTATAAGGAACATATTTACATAAAGGAATGCGCCGATGATAGCACTGCGATAATTGAGAAACTGCAGGAGCTTGCCTCGACCGGAGTGTCTCAGTATATGAACTCTGTTGATTCTTGGATAACACATGAGTCTTATGAAATTGATGACGGAAGTAAAAAAGAGGCGCTACGCCAGATGTTCTCCGATTCACATGTTGCGCTAATATATGGATCAGCCGGTACTGGAAAATCAACATTAATTAAGCATATTTCAAATTTCTGGGCGGATAAGAAAAAGATATATTTAGCAAATACACATCCTGCCGTAGATAATATGAGGCGAAAAGTTACTGCAGGGAACAGTAGTTATAGCACAATAGCAAGGTTCCTGTCTAAGAAGAACAACGATACGGACTGTGACGTCCTTTTTATAGATGAGTGCAGCACAGTAAGTAATGCTGATATGCGAAAAGTATTAGAAAAGGCAGACTTTAAATTGCTTGTTCTAGTCGGAGACATTTACCAGATTGAATCGATCTATTTTGGAAATTGGTTCAGTATTGCGCAGAAATTTGTTCCAATAACCTCTATTTTTAATTTAAAACATCCCTATCGAACTAAAAATAAAGAGCTTCTTACGGTGTGGGACCGCGTTCGAAATATTGATGATGCGATTCTGGAGCCACTAGTTAAGAGCGAGTTTACAACTAAACTTGACGAATCAATATTCGAGCATACTGAGAATGATGAGATTATTCTTTGCCTTAACTATGATGGGCTATATGGTATCAATAATATCAATCGATTTCTTCAGAACAGTAATCCAAGTGATGGGGTCCTTTGGGGTATCAATATTTATAAAATCGGCGATCCAATATTGTTCAATGAGTCCAATATATTTTCGCCACTCATACACAATAACTCCAAGGGGAGAATTGTTGGTATTCGCCCCGAGGACCAGCAGATATGGTTTGATATTGAACTTGATGAGTCAATTAATGAAATCGATGCATTGGGGTACGATTTTGAGCTTATAGGTGAGTCTGACGCGGGGAATTCTATTATTTCTTTTAGCGTTAACAAATATCGTAGTACGGATGAGGATGACGACGATAATGATTCAACCGTAGTTCCATTTCAGGTTGCTTATGCCGTTTCAATTCATAAAGCGCAAGGTTTGGAATATGACTCGGTGAAAATCGTTATTTCGAATGAAACCGAGGAACGTATTACACATAATATCTTCTATACGGCAATTACGCGCGCAAAAGAAAAACTAAAAATATATTGGAGTCCCGAGACCGAAAATGCTATCCTCGAACGTTTGAAAGTAAAGAATTCAAATAGTGATGCTTATTTATTGTCGCAGCTTTCTTCGTTAACAATGACATAAACATAAATTATACTTGACGCTATAATATTCTATCGCTTTCCGATTGTTACCCGAAGATTGCGAATATGACGGGACCTGAATAATACTTTATGCGAAATAGTGAGGATTATTATGGAGATTATTACTACCCAAAGTAAAGGAAACGATTTCGTAGAAGTAGATCAGGAATTCTTGCTCGACGAAACGCCAAAGACAAAAACCGTATTTAAGGCGGCAATGCACCCAGGTGGTATTCGTGGAGATATTATACGATATCGGAAAGATGCCAACGGGAATGGTGAGGATCTCGTACCCGTTAATTTTAACTCGCTTCACGAAGGTGAAGGGATTAAAATCACACTGCCTACGGAAGCAATCAGCATACTGTATCAAAAATTAGAAGAACTAAGATTAGTGCTTGAAGAGCAGGGCGTTCACTATGGAGAGCATAACTATACAATTTCCGATGCCAATGCGCTGGTTATAAACGACCAAAATAAAGCAGGTATAATTCGAAAATTGCTTGAGGCTGATTATGGAGAGGAAGTATGGGACCAACTCGTTCAAGATAATCCGGATATTGCAACTAGGCTGGCTAATTCCAGACTACAAGAGGATAGGACTACCGTGCTTCATAGTTTTGAACAAATGCTAAGCGATAACGCTCTTTCAGAAAATGCCTGGCAAAATTTTTTTGAAAACAACACATGGATATTCGGATATGGACTACGTTATCAGATATTGCGAAATGTACGGAATCAACCTAACTATGGCGGTGCGGACATAACCGGAGCAGGTGGCCAGCGCGGCGATTTCTTAACTGCTACGGAGGCAGAAACTAAATTTACTTGCCTAGTCGAAATCAAAAAGCCAACCAGTCCCCTTATTCAGGGGACAGCATACAGAAATGGCGTATGGGGGGCCAGTAGCGAACTGTCTGGCGCAATTTCACAGGTCCAAGTTAATTGCGCTCAATGGGAAATATCTGGCGCAAGAACAGAACAAAATCATGAGCGATTAGCGGAGGTTAATACTATATCGCCCAAAGGAATCGTTATTATTGGAAAAACGGGCGAGCTAGATAATTGGAATAAACGCAATTCTTTTGAGCGTTTTCGTCGCGAAATACATAACCCGGAAATTATTACCTATGATGAATTATATGAGAGAGCGAGATTTATCGTCGAAGGACAAGCACCTCAAATTTCTGATGAGGCAGATGACGACTTGCCGTTTTGATCCAAATGTTGTGGTTGGTTGACATTTTTGAACCAATAAAGGCGGACGTAAAACGAAAATTGGCCGTGAAGATTATGAGCAAACTCAGCAACTTATCTTATTCGATGAGCTGTGTAGTAAAAACTGCTTTCAACGGATGCGAACGGCATACTAAGCGCATGAGCCACATCCCGCCTTGAAAATCAGATGCGTAACTCGCGTGGTTACCGCGCGAGTTACGCATTTTAGGGACTTTTTCATTTTTGGTTCTTGCCGACTTAAATTCGCATTGTCGGCAAGTCTGAAAACAAAGAAAACGAGCCGGTTTCAGCATCTTTCAAACCATTTATTATAGTTTGAATTGTGCTAAAACCGGCCCGCGCGGTAGAGCGTTCGGTTCGCATCCGAGAGGTCGAGAGGTGCAAATAAAACCACTCAGCGGAAATACATTCCGCAACAGCAACCTGTCAAACCAAAAACTTCATAATAAGCCATGTGGGGGCGTAGCTCAGCTGGGAGCGCGAGTAGCGCGCTCGGCAGGCCTCGAAGTAAACAACTAAAAATGGAAATATTCGGGCGATTAGCTCAGCTGGGAGAGCGCCGCGTTCGCAACGCGGAGGTCGACGGTTCGATCCCGTTCAGGTCCACCACATACAAAGCGAGGAAAATCAATGATTTTCCTCGCTTTGTGTTTTACCTGTATACCACGCTTGCTTGCATATTTCGAGATAATGAAATATAATAGGCACAAAAGCACGTGGGGTGATTGGACATGGATTACTTGACTGTCAAAGAAGCCGGGGCCAAATGGGGTATCACGAGCCGTATGGTGAATTATTATTGCGCTGCGGGGAGAATTGCCGGTGCAGTAAAAAAGGGAAACCTTTGGCTGATTCCAAGTAATGCAGGTAAACCGATAGATGGCCGTACACAGGGAGGCAGGAGCAATGACAACCTTAAAAAGTAAAGACCATAAAAATGTTTTCCGCTATGTAATGATAACAGTGGCGATGATTGCCGCCGCTACCGGTGTTGGCTGGATATTCCGAATGATCGGCTTTCCTGAAGCAAACATTGTTATTGTCTATCTCCTTTCCATCCTGATGACCGCCAGATTGACGCGGGGATACGTTTATGGAATCGCAGCATCAGTCGTTGCAACCTGCGCGTTTAACTATTTCTTTACAAAACCGTACTATACGCTTTCCGTCAACGATCCGTCGTATCTGATTACCTTTGCGATTATGACTGTTACCGCTTTTATCACCAGTGCCCTGACCTCAAAAGTAAAGCAGAACGCTTTGGAAGCCCAAGAAAAAGAAGCGGAAGCAAGCGCCCTGTTTCAGCTCACAAACCGGCTGACGGATGCCGCAGACATATCAGATATTGCCAGCATTACGACGGATACTATCAGCAGTATCATGAATTGCCGTGCCGCCTGTCTGTGTTTTGACGAAAGCGGCCAACCTGAACAAAGCTTTATCCAGCAGCAAAGCGCAGGGAAACAGGTGCGACGTAAGGTTCGCGATACCTCTGAAATAAAGCACCGTATAGAGGGATTGCGGACGGCTTTTGATGCGGGCGAAGAGTTTTACGATTGGCCGATCTATGGTAGAGAGTCCATTCTTGGTGTTTTGAGGATACCGAAGGAAAACGCTGTACCCATGAGCGAAGCACAGAAGCGTCTCTTGCGGTCCATGATTGAAAGCGCGGCGCTTGCCATGGACCGTTTTCGCAGCGCGCAGGAGCAGCAAAAATCCAGGGAGGAAACAGAGCAAGAGCGATACCGCGGCAATCTATTGCGTGCAATTTCCCATGATCTTCGCACGCCTCTATCTGGCATCATGGGCACGGCTGAAATGCTCATGGATATGTTCGACAATACCGATCCAAGGTACTCATTGGCACAGGGAATCCACAAGGATGCGGACTGGCTTCATTCGCTGGTTGAGAACATTTTAAGCCTCACCCGCTTGCAGGACGGCAGGCTGACGATTACCAAGCAGCCCGAAGCTGCTGAAGAAGTCATCGGCGGAGCGGTCAGCCACGTTATGAAACGGTATCCGGAATACGAAATCATGGTCAGCGTCCCCGAAGAAGTACTGATCGTGCCCATGGATGCGAAGCTGATCGAACAGGTCCTGATTAATTTGCTTGACAATGCAATCAAGCATACACCGCCAGATGGTGAAATCAGCGTCTCTGCAAGCGAAGAAAAGAACATCGCCACGTTCTCCGTTGCCGACCGCGGATGCGGAATTGCCGTGTCGGATTTACCGAATATCTTTCAGATGTTTTACACAACACGCTCGGGGGGAGCGGACGCGCAGCGGGGCGTGGGATTGGGGCTGACAATCTGTGAGGCGATTATTAAAGCGCACGGCGGCACAATTGAGGGCCGTAACCGTACCGACGGGCAGGGCGCTGAGTTTATCTTTACGCTGCCGATGGGGGGCTTAAATCATGGAGAACAGGAATGAAAAGATTCTGATTGTGGAGGACGATTCGCAGATCAGGAACTTTATCAGCTATTCACTGAAGCAGGCGGGCTTTCCCTATACGACCACCGGGACGGCTCAGGGGGCGCTGTCCACACTTGTCTCAGAGCAGATCGACCTGATGCTGCTTGACCTCGGCCTACCGGATTTTGATGGCATGGAGGTCATCAAAAAAGTTCGCGAGTGGTCGGAAATGCCGATCATTGTCGTTTCCGCCCGTGATCAGGACAAGGAAAAGGCTGCGGCGCTGGACAGCGGAGCCGACGATTATTTGACAAAGCCTTTTTCTGCCACAGAGCTGATGGCGCGTATCCGTGTTGCGCTCCGGCACCTGCATAGAGCGGGTGTTATTAAACAACAGACAAGCCTTGCAGTGGGTGGGCTCAGGATCGATTTCGATAAGCATTTGGTCTATCTTGATGATGCCGAACTGCACGCAACGCCGATGGAGTATAACTTGCTCGCCTTGTTTTTCCGGAATATTGGTAAGGTGTTGACAACAAAGTATATGATCAAAGAGATTTATGGTGTCGGATATGGTACGGATACGCAGGCGCTTCGGACACTGATGGCCTCTCTCCGGCTGTTTTCGGTAAAATAGGAATGCAGAAAAAGGTCTCCAAAAGTGCATAGGGGATGATGACAAAAAGAGGAGCCATTGTCAGCACCTCAAATAAAAGTTACCTTTAGTTTGTGAAAGACTAAGGAGGTAACAGGAAGGTGTTGAAAATGGCTCAGAAAGAGTATATCAAGCATCTCTACGAAGTGGAAGATAAAAGTGTGC
>JAYFPO010000039.1:0-5790 GCA_034927685.1 Oscillospiraceae bacterium
GGATTTGAATCCGCCGCCCTTCTGTTAAAATCCCTAACCCATCCCAAACAAGTTCCAAGATCGTAAATTTGGGCATCCGTTCGACCATTGCATTGAAAATACTGGGATTTTCAACTATAATAAATTAGCAGCAGGTCATATGCCTGACCACGGCCGACCGTACGAGTTTTCGCGCGGCTGGTTTGTCTTAGCAATTATGGGAAAGCAAAGTAGTGCAATGTTGTAATAATGCACTTCTCGCGAAAAATACAAGCTATATACAGATGAGAGAAGGATCCCCTAATTATGATTTAAAAAACGGCAGCTTTTTCTCTGCAACCTGCTGTTGATGGTCTGCAGCACGTTTGATCTCCTGTGGTGGCTGCAGGCGTTTCGATCCGTGCACCCCATCATGGGCATGAAAACTGGTCGGCTGCTGATCTCCGCGTCTGCCGCCGGGATCGCGGCAGCGGTCTTTGCCTCCATAGGTCTGGGTACGGCGGCGGAAAGACCGGGTCTGATTCCATCCGGCTGGGTACTCTGGGGAGGTATCACCGCATATGTGCTGTTGCTGATCGTCACAAGATTCCTGTTGCACCGCCCGGTAACGACAGAGCTTTTCCTGATCGTCGGCTGGGCCATGCTGGCGCTGAGCGAGATAAGCGCCCTGTTCGGCTGCGGCGCGCTTGGCCACAGAGCCGCAATGGCTTTTTCGGCGCTGATTGCCGTCGGCGCGGTGGTCAGTCTGGTCTGCTATGTTCTGTACGACAAGCCTCTGTCAAAGTGGGCTTCATTGACGGCATTGTGCCGCTTGTGACGGCGGCGCTCATCATGGCCGGCATGGATCTTACGCCGCTTGGCGGCGCTTGGATAGGCATCCGGACGTTATCTTGTATTTATTGAAACAGGACTTACGGGAAGGAACGCTATGGAAATTCGAGAGCTTGGGAAAGAAGAATACGGCGCGGCGTTGGAACTGACGTGGGAAGTCTTTCAGAAGTTTGAAGCGCCGGACTACACCCCACAGGGTTCTGAGGCGTTTTACGCCTCTATCCACGATCCGGACTACCTTGCCCGGCTCCGCATCTACGGCGCTTTTGATGGGGACGCGCTCATCGGCATTCTGGCCACCCGCAACGACGGCGCGCATATCGCGCTGTTCTTTGTGCGCGGCATATACCACCGGCAGGGCGTGGGCGAACAGCTCTTTTTCCGCGCCTGCCGGGAGAATCCCACAGGACAGATAACGGTGAACTCCTCGCCCTATGCGGTGGAGGTTTACCGGCGTCTGGGCTTTTGTGAGACAGACGCGGAGCAGACCGTGGATGGCATTCGCTACACGCCCATGCGCTGCGTGACGCAGCGTGCGGACTGCCCCTGCAAACGGACGCGCTGCCAGCGGCACGGCGACTGCGTTTCTTGCCGGAAGCATCATAAGCAGGATAAGAAGAACGCAGTCTACTGCCAACGGCCCACGAGAGAGGAAAAGCGTCGGCGCCGCAGGCGGGAATCCAAATAAAAGCGTAATTGGGAACAAAGCGGCTAAATGACAATTAAATCGGAATTTAGTGAGGGTAGCTTGCCTTTCCGCCAAACAGACTGTGGCTTGCGGAGAAAAGGAGACAGAAAACATAAAAAATGTCACGACTCATGGGCAAAACAATAGGGGCACCACTTGGCACATGGGACGAATTCGGGCCGACAAGCTGGCGGCGGAAAAATGAAAAACAGAAAAGGAAGGTCAAGTGACATGGCAAATGAATGGGAGCGTTTTAACCAGACGTTTTTCAATACGCTGGAGAGCGGCATCGAAAAGCTGTCCCAGAGCGAGCGGGAGGAGTTGTACCGCCCCTGCGCCGTGGGCTGCGTGCAGAATTATGTCCTGAAAGAGCAGCAGCGGCAGTTTGCCGAGTGCGGCGGCGATCTTGATTTGCAGTACGAAAAATACGGGCGGTCGGAGTTTTTCTTCGCGGACATCATCGAGCGCGGCCGCGTCTATGAGATTGGCTATCCACGCTGTCTCTGCCCGGTGGTGGACGCGGGGCTTGCGTCCGCGCCGGTACACTGCGAGTGCTCCCGGCAGAGCATTCTTTATGTGCTGGGGACACTGCTGCCGGAGAAGAAAATCCAGGTGGAGCCGATGCGCACGGTCCTCTCCGGGGCGCAGGAGTGCCGTTTCCGTGTGACCGTGGAATAACAGTAAAATCCGCAGGGATTGTGCTGTAAAACTTATGAAAACAGAGGTGGTGCGCGGTGAAGCGCTGCATTGGCATGACCGGAATAGCATAACGAATCAAAAATCAGGAGGGTTACCATGTCTATTCCGGGTAAAACAATCTATCCCCGCACGGGAGACAAGCAGACGGTCTATTTGAAAAATGTTGTTGACGACCCGAACATCGAGGTCGGCGACTACACGATGTACAACGATTTTGCGGGCGATCCATGCGATTTTCAGAAGAATAATGTGCTCTATCACTATCCCATCAATCACGATCGGCTGGTGATCGGGAAGTTCTGCTCCATTGCCTGCGGCGCAAAATTCCTTTTTACCAGCGCCAACCATACCATGCGGTCTCTTTCCACCTATCCGTTTCCTCTGTTCTTTGAGGAATGGGGACTGGATAAGGCGGATGTGACGCAGGCATGGGACAATAAGGGCGACATCGTCGTCGGCAATGATGTGTGGATCGGTTACGAGGCGGTGATTCTGGCGGGCGTGACCATCGGGGACGGGGCCATCATCGGCGCCCGCGCGGTGGTCACAAAGGACGTGGAGCCCTACACCATTTTGGGCGGCGTACCCGCAAAACCCATCCGCAGACGGTTTTCGGACGAAATCGTTGCGCGGCTGGAATCCATACAGTGGTGGAACTGGCCACGGGAGCGCATCGCGCGAAACATTCCCTGTATTCAGTCCGGACAGATTGACCGAATCGAATAACACAGGCCCAAGCATCGAAGGGCCGGTATGCAAGTGCTTGCATACCGGCCCTTCTTTTAGAAGTTTCCAATCCTTGCGCGCGAACTACCGGTGTGCTAAAATGGAAATAACGTGCAGTTGGCGTGGAAATACTCCGCCACGGGAAGTGGGACGCGAGCTGTGTATGCGGTTTCCGCGCGGCAGAAGGAGGGGTACCATGGCGGTTGGCGAAGCGACACGAAAAAAGAAACTGGACGTCAAGGGCTGCGTGTTCATCGAATATGCGCCGCTGGAGACTGCGTGGGTGCCTGTTACTGGTGAGAACTATTTATACCTCTATTGCCTGTGGGCAGGCGTGACCGAGCCCGAGTTTCAATATAAAGGTGAAATTGCTACCGACTTCGGGCAGACCCTCTCCTGGGATTACCTGACTTGAGAGGAGATGCACGCATGACGGAGCAGGCGGACGCTCTGAAGGTGGTGACCTCGATCATCGTGCGCTGTGAGCGGATGCAGCTAAAGTTTGTCCCCGGAACCTCGCAGCACACCCTGCTGAAAAACCGCATTCAGGCCATGAAAATTGCAGAGGCTTTACTGACCGGGCGTGGCGCAGATCTATATTCCACGCAGGATCTGTCTGCCGCCCTGGAGCCTCTGGCCTCGATCATCCGAAAATGCGAAAAGGCCCGTTCAAAATATGAGCCGACCAGCGGGCAATACAGGCGCTTTCACGGCACCATCCGGGCCATGGAATTGTCCCGGCAGTTGATCGAAAACGAGTTGGGCAGAAAAGAAGCCCATTGACGTTTCTGTCCCGCAATGATAAACTGTCCTCAGATCATATAGATTGGAGCTGAAAAAATGCGCATTGCTTCCTGCTGATTGATTGGCTATGATGAAAACCGTGAGCGGCTTCAGCCGCCGTTTTGTCATGCCTGTGCAGGGAAGTTACGCATTTTTGAGCGCTCACGGAATCGCCATGCCGACAGGCGGGCTTTGTCTTTCTGTGTGATGGCTGCAAGAAGTAACTTTCTTGCAGCCATTTTCTATATAGGAGGACAAAACCATGTCACAGATCAAAGTCGAGGGCCTTACCTTTGCCTATCCCGGCAGCTACGACAACATTTTCAAGGACGTCAGCTTCCAGCTCGACACCGACTGGAAGCTGGGCTTTATTGGCCGGAACGGCAGGGGGAAAACCACGTTTTTAAAGCTTCTGCTGGGTGAGTTTCCGCACGGCGGCAGTATCTCCGCGTCCGTTCCCTTCGCGTACTTCCCGTTTCCGGTAACGGACCGGAGCCGTCCCACGGGGGAGGTATTGCGCTCCCTCAACCCGGAGGCGCAGACCTGGGAGCTGGTCCGCGAACTCAGTCTTCTGGGTGTCTCCGAGGACGCGCTGGAGCGTTCCTTTGATACGCTCTCCTTCGGAGAGCAGACGAAGGCGCTGCTGGCGGTGCTGTTTGTGGGTGAGTCCCGCTTTTTGCTCATCGACGAGCCGACAAACCACCTGGACGCGGAGGGCCGCCAGCGGGTCAGCCGGTATCTCCGAAGTAAGCAGGGTTTTCTTCTCGTCTCCCACGACCGGGCGTTTCTGGACGGGTGCGTGGATCACGTTCTGTCCATCAACAAAACGAATATCGAACTGCAACGGGGGAATTTTTCCAGTTGGTTTGAAAACAAGAAACGACAGGACAATTTTGAGGCGGCGCAGAATGAGAAGCTGAAAAAGCAAATCGTCAGGCTGGAGACCAGCGCGCGGGAAAAGGCAGGCTGGGCGGACGCGGTGGAAAAGACAAAGTTTGGAACCAAAAATTCCGGACTGCGCCCGGACAGAGGGTATATCGGGCACAAATCCGCCAAAATGATGCAGCGTTCCAAGGCGATTGCCCAGCGCAGGCAGGAGGCGATGGAGGAGAAGTCGCAGTTGCTCAGGAACATCGAGCAAGCCGACGCGCTGAAGGTGTCTCAGCTCCCCTACCGCGCGCCGCGGCTTGTCTCTCTCGACCATGTTTCCATTGTGTACGGCGAAAAAGCCGTTTGCAGCGATGTTTCCTTCACTATCGAGCGTGGGGACCGCATCGCGCTGCGGGGCCGGAACGGCAGCGGAAAATCCAGCATCCTGAAGCTGACCTGCGGGCAGGACATCCCGTATACCGGCAACTTACAGGTTGGCAGCGGGCTGAAGATTTCCTACGTCTCCCAGGATACGTCGTTTTTGCGCGGGAGCCTGTCCGATCTTGCCCGAGAGGGCGGCATCGACGAGAGCCTTTTCAAAGCCATTTTGCGCAAGCTGGATTTTGAGCGGGTCCAATTTGAAAAGGACATGGCGGAGTTCAGCGGCGGGCAAAAGAAAAAAGTTCTGATCGCCAAGAGCCTTTGCGAGGAGTCCAATCTGCTGGTCTGGGATGAGCCGCTCAACTTTGTGGATGTCATCTCCAGGATGCAGATCGAGGCGCTTCTGCTCTCCTGCCAGCCCACCATCCTGTTTGTGGAACATGACCGGGTGTTCACCGAAAAAATCGCGACAAAATTCGTGTCGCTCTGAACGCCCGAGAATAGAACTTGCCGCCAGTCACTAAAAGCGAGTTCTCTTTGACTTTTGTTTTTTTCGGTGCTATACTAAAACAGTAATCAACTGTGAAGATTATAGAAAAAACATGCCACTTTTGGGTAATATGCATGGTAGAATCTGTGAAAGAAGGTGCTGAACATGGGAGATAAAAATCCGAAGAAGACGCCCAAGAAAAAGAAAACAGAAAATAAGGCAACTGCAGCTCCTGCGGTACAACCGGTACCAGAACCAGTCAAGAAGCCTAAAAAGTAAGTTTAGCGGCAATCACTTGCAGATATAGAGCAGCGCGGCGGATTGGAGATCATTCCAATCCGCC
>JAYFPO010000010.1:0-9867 GCA_034927685.1 Oscillospiraceae bacterium
AAGCTGCTGCAAGACTTGCAAAGCCACAATGAACGCATGTTTCTCGTCACATTCCTTATTATGAACATTGCGGATGGCAAACGGAGGCTTGGAAACAACGTGTTTCAAGCGAAGGGCATTGCACAAAAATACAACTGCCAACTTGTGCGGCTGGACTTTCAGCAGGAACAGGGCTTAATGTCCTCCCTTCCGCTGGGGGACAATCAGATCGGCATTCAGCGCGGACTGACCACCTCAAGCACGGCGATCTTCGTGCCTTTTACGACACAGGAGTTGTTTCAACAGGGCGGCGAATCCCTGTACTACGGATTGAATGCCCTTTCCAACAATCTCATCATGGTAGACAGGAAGCTGCTGAAAAACCCAAACGGCCTGATCCTGGGCACACCGGGCAGTGGCAAATCTTTCTCCGCCAAGAGGGAAATCACGAACGTCATTCTTATTACAAAAGATGATGTAATCATTTGCGATCCCGAGGGCGAATACTACCCGCTTGTGGCGCGGCTGCGCGGTCAGGTTATCAAAATCTCGCCTACCAGCACCGACTACATTAACCCAATGGATTTGAACCTCAACTATTCCGAGGAAGATAACCCGCTGACGCTGAAATCCGACTTTATTCTGTCCCTGTGCGAGCTGATCGTCGGCGGCAAGGAGGGCTTGCAGCCTATTGAGAAAACGGTGATCGACCGTTGTGTCCGGTTTGTGTACCGGGATTACCTTGCCGACCAGAAGCCGGAGAACATGCCCATTCTGAAGGATTTGTACAACGAATTGCGGCGACAGGATGAAAAAGAGGCGCAGTACATCGCCACGGCGCTGGAAATCTACGTTACTGGCTCCCTCAACGTATTCAATCACCGCACCAACGTGGATATCCAAAACCGGCTCGTCTGTTACGACATCAAGGAATTGGGCAAGCAGCTTAAAAAGCTGGGGATGCTCATTGTGCAGGATCAGGTGTGGAACCGCGTTACCGCCAACCGGGCCGAGGGCAAATCGACCCGCTACTATATCGACGAGTTCCATTTGCTATTAAAAGAGGAACAGACGGCGGCGTACAGCGTGGAAATCTGGAAGCGTTTTCGTAAGTGGGGCGGCATCCCTACAGGGATCACGCAGAACATCAAGGACCTTCTGGCCTCCCGTGAAATCGAGAATATTTTTGAAAACAGCGACTTTATTTACATGCTCAATCAGGCCAGCGGCGACCGGCAGATACTCGCCAAGCAGCTCAACATTTCCCCGTACCAGCTCTCTTATGTGACCCACTCCGGCGAGGGCGAAGGGCTGCTGTTCTACGGTAATATCATTCTGCCCTTTGCTGATAAGTTCCCAAAAAATACCGAGCTGTACCGCATTATGACCACCAAGCCTAATGAAAAGTACGAGGGGTGATCGTATGAGCGCCAAACAGCAAAAAAGCCAGGCTTACCGCCTGCGCTTCACCGACGCGGAGCGTGCAGACCCTGAGCTTGCACCCCATATCTGCAAAGCGGAGAAAGCGGCGGATAAGCTGGACGCGGCACAGGCGAAAATCCCGAAGAAGAAAGTTCTCCGAAAGCAGCGCGTTTTTGACGAGGCAAAAGCTAAGCCGAAAACGCGCTTGTATTTTGAGGAAATCGACAAGCACAAGCCTCCCTCCAAGCTCTCCCACGCGGTTCTTTCGGCATCGGTGCTGGAAGCCCACCGGCAGATCGGCAAGGTGGAACAGGAAAATGTCGGTGTGGAAGCAGCCCATAAATCCGAGGCGGCGGCTGAATCGGGAGTCCGCGCGGTTCGCTCTATCCACCGCAGCCATGCGCTTAAAGCCCATCGCACCGCCGCCGTGCTGGAGAAAAGAGCGGATCGGGCCAATATCAGCGCCCTGTATCAAAAAACGCTGCGGGACAATCCACAGCTTTCCTCCAATCCGCTATCCCGCTGGCAGCAGAAGCAGGCCATCAAACGGCAGTATGCCGCCGCGAAAAGGGCCGGGCAGACAGCCGGAACCACAAAAAAGGCAACTGAGCGGACTGCAAAGGCGGCCATGAAAACCGCCGAAGCCGCTCAAAAGACGGCGGTGTTTGCAGCGCGTCACTGGAAGCCTATCTTGATTGTCCTGGGCATCGCCGTGGCGGTCATGCTCATTATGAGCGCCGCATCCTCCTTTATGATGCTTTTTCAGGCTGGCATCCCATCGGTTGCGATATCCACCTATCCATCCACGGACGAGGCCATGCTGGCTGCGGAAGCGTCATATGCCGCGTTAGAGGATGAGCTTCAACATGAAATTGATAACTACGAAACTCTGCACAGTGGGTATGATGAATACCGTTACGATCTTGATGAAATTGGGCATGACCCTTACGTTCTCATTTCTATTTTGACAGCGTGGCATGGCGATGAATGGACTTTAGAGGAAGTGCGGGATACGCTGGGCATGCTTTTTGAAAAGCAATACCAACTGACGGAAACCGTGGAGGTGGAAGTCCGCTACCGCACAGAAACGAGAACGGGCACCCACTCCTATACCGACTTGGAAACCGGAGAAACGGTAATGGAGGAATATAAATACGAAGTTGAGGTGCCGTACAACTATTATATCTGCAATGTTACCCTGTACAACGAAAACCTTTCCCATCTGCCCCTCTACATCATGAGCGAAGAAAAGGTCGGCATGTACGCGATCTATATGTCCACGCTGGGAAACCGGCCCGATCTGTTCGCCGGATACCCCGACGCCTCCACGCTTGAGGAATATCCCAAATATGACATACCGGAAGAATATCTTGCGGATGAAACCTTCGCTGCTATCATTGAAGAAGCGGAAAAGTACCTCGGATACCCGTATGTTTGGGGTGGCAGTAATCCGACCACATCCTTTGACTGTTCCGGCTTTGTAAGTTGGGTGCTGACCAACAGCGGAGTTTTGAACACCGGAAGGTTAGGCGCGCAAGGGCTTTACAACATCTGCACACCTGTGTCCGTCGCAAACGCGAGGCCAGGTGATCTTGTGTTTTTCGTCGGAACATATGATACTCCCGGTGTGTCCCATGTGGGGATTTATGTTGGTGACGGTGTGATGATCCATGCCGGAAATCCCATCCACTATTCATCCATCAACACCTCATATTACCAGGAGCACTTTTATGCCTTTGGCAGACTTCCTCTTTAAGAAAGGAGAGGCTATGAACCTGAAAATTGCTAAAATCAACGCCGAGATCGACAAAACCAAAGCGAAAATCTCTGAGTTTCAGTCTCGACTCCGGGAGCTGGAACGGCAGAAAACGGAGATTGAGAATACCGAGATCGTGGAACTGGTGCGAGGTGTGGATGCCACACCGCAGGAACTGGCCGCGTTTATCCGGGCGTTTCGTGAAAATAGCGGAGCGCCCTCACTCTTACAAAAACAGGAGGATCATCAAAATGAATAAGAAGAAATCCCACTTTTTTATTACGCTGCTGGCCGTCATGCTTTGTATGACGGCTTTTTCATCCGTCGCTTACGCGGGCGGCGGGCCGGAAACTGAGGAACCTATTTCTACACCTACGCCCACACCCAGCGAAACGCCGGTTATCGAGGATGGCACGCCGCTTGATGAGGACGGCAATCTCATCACCCGCGACCTGCTTTACGACAAGAACACCAACAAGCAATTTATCGCTGTGGAAACCCGAAACGGCAAAGTGTTTTATATCGTTATCGACTACGACAAGCCGGTGGACGAGGATTTAGAGCAGTATCACGCCTACTTCCTCAATATGGTGGATGAACGGGATTTGCTGGACATTGTTGATGCGGATGATCTGACAGGCGAAACTTCCTCTGTGTCCACACTGGAGCCGTCCCCGTCCCCTGAGCCGTCTTCCGACTCGGCAGATGAGAAAGAACCGGCATCGCAGAACAACACGGGCGGCATCGTTGCCGTAGTGCTGATCGTGGCGGTCATCGGCGGTGCCGCTGTGTATTTTCTGAAATTCCGCAAGCCCAAACAGTCCGTAAAGGGTAAATCCGATCTGGACGAATATGACTTTGGCGAGGATGAGGACGCCCCCGAAAATGATACGGAACCGGAGGTCGGGCCGGAAACGGAGGATGAAGATCAGTGAGATATTTTACCGACAGTCCCTACGAAAAAATGATGATGCAGACACCGAAACAGCGGCGGGAGGAAAAACCTCCCGCCGCGCTGCATCCGAGCCATCCCTGTTATGGCTGCGACCGATACAAGGGCGGCCGCTGTGCCGGTCCCTGTTACCGTGATCTGATTATTACTCCGAAGAAAAAGGAGGCTGAAAAATGCGACTTGTAGTTGCCGAAAAGCCGTCCGTTGCGCAGTCCATCGCCGCCGTGATCGGTGCGAAAGATCGCAAGGACGGTTATTGTCAGGGGAACGGAATACTCGTTTCTTGGTGCGTGGGGCATCTTGTGGAATTGGCTCCCGCCGACGTCTATGATGAAAAATACGCAAAGTGGCGGCGAGAGGATTTGCCCATCCTACCCGACCAATGGAAGTATGTTGTCCCGAAAGGCAAGGAAAAGCAGCTCAATATTCTGCGAAACCTCATGTCCCGCAAGGACGTGGACGGTATCGTCTGCGCCACCGACGCTGGGCGCGAAGGGGAGCTTATCTTCCGGCTGGTGTATACATATTGCGGCTGCTACAAGCCTGTGCAAAGGCTCTGGATTTCCTCAATGGAGGAAAGCGCCATAGCCGAGGGCTTCCAAAACCTGAAAGACAGCGTTGCCTACGACAATCTGTACAAATCGGCGCTGTGCCGTTCCCAGGCTGACTGGTTAGTAGGCATCAATGCCACGCGCCTGTTCTCCGTGCTGTATGGGCAGACCCTGAATATAGGCCGGGTGCAGTCCCCAACGCTGGCCATGCTCGTTCAGCTAGAGGCCGCTATCGCGGCTTTCAGGCCCACACCCTTTTATAACGTGACCATCGCCCTGAACGGCTTTGCCGCCACCAGCGACCGTCTAACGGATAAGTCCGAGGCTGAAAAGCTGCAAAACGCCTGCCTTGATCAAATTGCCATTGTCAAAACTGTCGAGCGTAAGAACAAATCCGACGCGCCACCCAAGCTTTACGATCTGACTACGCTTCAGCGGGAGGCCAACCGCCTGCACGGGTACACCGCCCAGCAGACCCTTGACTATGCGCAAAGCCTTTATGAAAAGAAGCTCTGCACCTATCCCCGTAGCGACAGCCGGTATTTGACGGAGGACATGGCCGGGGGCTTGCCCGTGGTAATCAACGCAGTCACCAAAGTCCTGCCCTTTATGAAAGGAACGGCGGCATATATGCACCCGGCGCAGGTGATCGACAACTCCAAGGTGTCCGATCATCACGCCATCATTCCCACGCTGACCATGCGGGAAGCCGACCTGTCCGCGCTGCCTGCCGGGGAGCGCACTGTACTGTACATGATCGCCACGCGGTTGATTTGCGCCGTGGGCAATAAGCATGATTATTCCGAAACCACCGTCACGCTGGACTGTGCGGGCCATGCTTTCATCGCCAAGGGCAAAGCTATCCTCGCACCCGGTTGGAAGGAGGCCGAACAGCGGTTCAAGGAAGCCCTGAAACAGCAGCCGGAGGACAACAAAGATGACGCAAGCAAGTCCCTACCCGTCTTGACCGAGGGGCAGAAATTTGAGGTAATGGTTGCCGCCGCAAAGGAGGGAAAAACCACGCCGCCCAAGCATTTCACCGAGGATACGCTGCTTTCCGCGATGGAAACGGCGGGCGCGGAGGATATGCCGGAGGACGCCGAACGCAAGGGGCTAGGCACGCCCGCCACCCGCGCCGGTATCATCGAAAAGCTGGTAAAGACCGGCCTTGCGGAACGCAAAACGGCCAAGAAAGCAAAGTATATGCTTCCTACGGAGAAGGGCGCTGCCCTGACCGCAGTCTTACCGGAAGTCCTTAAATCCCCGGCGCTCACCGCTGAATGGGAGGAACAGCTCAAGCAGGTGGAGCGCGGCGCACTGGAGGCCACCGGCTTCATGAATGGCATCGCTGCCATGACTGGCGAATTGGTGCAGACCCATGAACCGGAAGCAGGCGCGACGTTTCCCTCCGACCGGGAAATGATAGGCGTCTGCCCTCGCTGCGGCGGGCGCGTGACGGAGGCTAAAAAGAGCTTTTCCTGCGAAAACCGGACTTGCGGGTTTATCCTCTGGAGAGACAACCGCTTCTTTGCCGCCAAGAAAAAGGAACTGACCAAGAAAATTGCCGCCGCTCTTCTGAAGGACGGGCGGGCGGCGCTGCCTGGCTGTTATTCCGAAAAAACCGGTAAAACCTACGATGCCGTAGTGGTACTGGATGATACCGGTGGACAGTATGTCAATTTCAAGCTGGAGTTTTCCAGTAAGAAGGAGTGATCACTATGGCAAAAAATACGCCGGAGCAATTAGGCCCGGAAATCCCCATCAAGGAAAGAGAACTCCCGATGGGCTTGCCGGGTGTCAACCGACGCACGGTGTCGGGCTTTATGCTGGCAAACAGCTTTGTTCTGCTTGAAAGTGAACGCGACTCTCAGGGCCGGTATTACGGCGGTGCTGGCATGGACGGCATGTATTTAAGAACACCGCACATCTTCACGCCGGTGAGGGATGAATCTGGGAAGATCCGCGCGTTCCGGGCGGTGATTTCCAAACCGTATAAATCCCACAAGCGCGGCGCGCCTGACGCTAAGGGGGCTTTGCCTATGAAACTTTCCCGTCATGAGCAGGAAACCATCATCAATTTCAACGAAGAAGAAGATACGGCCAGCGTTTATACTCATAACAACAGGCTTTGCGAAAAACTTCTGCGGCTGTCCAAGCAATATCCCGACAAGATCAGGGTAGAGCGAAAAGAGAGCGGCGCGGCGTCCTTCACTGTTCCCAAGAGCTGCATATCTGTCCGGGAGCCGTACAGTGACGCGCGGCGGGCCGCCGACAGCAGGCGCGCAAAAGAAGCGAAAATACGCCCTCCCGACAGGAGCATACACTCCCAAAATGCATAGCCAGCGCGCTCCTGCATAGGTTTACCCCGACCTGTGCGGGGGCGTGCTGTTTTTATTTCCCCGGATTCTGAAAGGAGCTACAGATATGAACGATTACACAAAAATGCGGTTTACCAGTACCGTGGACCCGGACAGAAGCGTAATTCTTATACTCCCCTCCAAACCGGAGCAATTCCAAGAGGCTATGCGGAGCATCGGTGCGGGAACCATAGGAACGGGCTGCAAGGTCACTGATTTTATCAGCGATATTCCCGCGCTGGATCAGCTTCTGGCGGTCAATCCCGACTCTGTAATAAATGCCACGCCGGATGAGCTGAATTATGCGGCGGCGCGGATCGCGGCACTGACACCGCCAGAGCGGGAACTGCTGGACGCGGTTTCAGAAAGCCCCCTGCGTTTGCAGAAGCTGGAGCAGATTATCGACTTCCAGGAAAACAGCGAGTTTTTTCTGCTGATTCCCGAAGCGAAAAACGCCGACGAGTTGGGCCGCTATTACGCCTATCAATCCGGCATGGTGGACATGCCGGAAAAATGGAAAGCAGCCATTGACTTTGAAAAGCTGGGGATGATTGCCGCCGAGGTGGAGCGCGGCGCGTTCACCGCACACGGTTATGTCCTGCTTACCGGCGACGAATGGACGCCTTATTTTGAAAAGAATCGCAGCGTCCCCTCAGCGTACCGCATCACTGACGCGGAGGTCAGGCCCTCCGTCAGAGAGCGTTTGAATTCCCCAAAATCCATACCGTCCGGATCGCCGAAACATAAACACGGCACTCCCGATCATGAACGCTGAAAGGAGACAGCACTATGGCTGACCATGATAAAAATAAAGACCGGTTAAAAGAAATCACCGATAGTATTGAACAAGGAATTCAAAGCTTGTTCGAGAGCGACAGGTATATGGAATACCTGCGCACCATGAGCCGTTTTCACCGCTATTCTCTCAACAACACTGTCCTGATTGCCATGCAAAAGCCCGACGCTACCCTTGTGGCGGGTTTTAACAAATGGCACGATCAGTTTGAACGCAACGTAAAACGCGGCGAAAAAGGCATCAAAATCATTGCGCCTACCCCCTTCAAAAAGAGGATTGAGCAGGAAAAGCGCGACCCGGATACGCAAGCCCCCATCCTGAACCCGGACGGCAGCATTGTCATGGAGGAAAAGGAAATCAAAATCCCCATGTACAAGGTGGTATCCGTATTCGATGTATCTCAGACCGAGGGCAAGCCGCTGCCCCAGCTTGCCAGCAATCTGACCGGCGATGTGCGGCAATATGAAGTTTTCATGGAGGCACTGCATCACTCCTCTCCCGTGCCGATTGGCTTTGAGCGTATCACAGACAATTTGGACGGCTATTTCAGCCTGACCGACCAGCGCATCGCCATCCGGGAGGGCATGAGCGAGGTACAGACCGTTTCGGCGGCCATTCACGAAATTGCCCATTCTAAGCTGCATAACCGTGAACAAGCGTGTCTAACCGCCGCCCAGAGTGACGAAACCGCCGAGCCGCCCAAGCCCAAAGATCGCCGCACTGAGGAAGTGGAGGCCGAGAGCATTTCCTTTGCCGTATGCGCCTACTACGGCATCTCCACCAGCGAAAACAGTTTTGGATATATCGCGTCTTGGAGTAAGGATAAGGAATTGCCGGAGCTGCGGGATTCTTTGGAAACCATCAACAAAACTGCTTCCGGATTGATTGATGACATTGACCGCCATTTTGCCCAGATTATCAAGGAGCGCGGTATCGACCTGTCCGCACCGGAGCAGCCGGGGCCTACACCGGAACAATCTGTTCAGGAGCCGCAAATCACCATTTCTGATCATACTGAACCCGCCCCCCCGCCATTCACGCCGGAGCCACCCACCGCTGCGTCCAGCTATGAGGAATCCGGCCCCTTGCCGAATACACCTGAACTCTCCGCCCCAGATGTTGTATATCCTATGCCCGACCCCACGCTGACAATTGCCGACCGGGACGCTTATGGGTATACCGAAGATGACATGCTTCCTCTCTCTGCTGATCGCGCTGCGGAGCTGTATGAAAAAGATTTCACTGTTTATATGCTCTATAACGGAAACGGCGCTGGCATGGCCTTTGATCGGGACGATATAGACGGCCATACCGGAATGTTCGGAATCAACCGAGAGGAATGGGAGCAAAGCCAGGAATACCTGTCGCTTATGGAAGGCCATGAGGTTACGCGGCAAGAACTTGAAAACAACTTCCTCTGCAATCCTTCCGATGCCTTTGCTATCTATCAGCTCAAAAATACAGAAGAAACTCGGGATATACGGTTTGAGCCGCTGGAGCGCCTGCAAGCCGTGGGTCTGACCGTCGAGCGTGACAATTATGATCTGATTTACACGGATCGGCTTACCGATACCGGCAGCACGCCCGAAAAGCTGAACGCCTTATGGGAAAGATTCAACATCGACCACCCTTCGGATTTTAAGGGGCATAGCCTTTCCGTCAGCGACATCGTTGCCCTCAAGCAAAGCGGCGCTGTATCCTGTCATTACGTTGACAGCTTCGGTTTCAAGGAGCTTCCGGTCTTTCTGCAACCTGAAAACCACCTGAAAAATGCGGAAATGGCGTTGGAGGACGATTACGGCATGATCGACGGCATCATCAATAACGGCAAAAATCCAAGTATCGCGGAGTTGGAAGCCCAGGTCAAGGCTGGAGGACAGATTTCCCTTTCCGATCTGGCGCGGGCAGTCCATGACGAGCGCGCGGATAAGCGCAAATCTGTGCTGGAACAGCTTGCCGCGCAGTCCACGAAACCGGAACGTCACAAAACAGTGCCCTCAAAGGGCGCGGAAATGGAGAGATAGATATGGAAAGATTTACAGTAGAGGAAACAA
>JAYFPO010000042.1:0-11441 GCA_034927685.1 Oscillospiraceae bacterium
GTTCAGTCCATCGCGCGATGGACTGACCCGCTGACTACTTCGCCTGTGAAATACCGCACTTACTGGTGGAAAATTCTGAAAAGGCTCTTTCGATTGCGGTTAAGTTCTTTGGCGCATATCGTGAGAATGAGTTCTTCCACAGCAGAAACAAACGCAGCGCCGCAGACGATCCCGCACGCGGCGTTCATTCCAAGCTGGCTGTATAGAAGCGGAAACGCGAAAAGCAGCAGACCGGAGACCTGATTCAGCACCGTGTGCAGCGCAGCAAACGTGCGATACTTGCGATAGCCGACGCCATAAGCCGCAAGCCGTACAAGCGCGACGACGCCCGCGCAGATCAGCGCCCAAATGGGAAAGACCGTACTTCGTACGACTGCGATGCCGACGCACAGGATAAACAGAAAATCCGCCGCACTGTCGAGCTTTGCACCCGCCTCGCTCTGCTGATGGAGCTTTCTTGCCACAGGGCCGTCGAGAAGATCGCTGACGCCTCCGCAGAGATACCACAGCCAAAAGAGCGGAGAAAACGGCTCCGCGCTCAGCAAAAGCGCGGCAAAGAAAAACCGAGAGGCCGTTATCCCATTCGCCAGATGCTTCAATGTCGTCACCTCTTCCGGTCTTTTGATTTATTGTACCGTGATTCTGAGGAAACCGCAATTCTAGCTTTACGCGCAACGGACATGGCCGACCGGCCATGTCCGTTGCGCGTCAGTGTCCCCTGTGTTTTTCTTTGCGCTTTTCCTGCCGAAGGTCGAACTTCCGCTGCGCATCTTCCTCGCGCTGTTCGCGCGAGCGTGTCCGCCGCGTCTGCTTGCACTCCACCTGCTGGTACTTCAGCGCCTGTTGGGCCTTGGTGCCGATCCCTGCGGTCAACTCGCGGCGCACCTGTCGCTGCATCCGCTTGGGGTTGACCCGCCGTTCCTCAATCGCCGCTGCTTCGATAGACGAACTGAACCGCAGACGGTTCCAATTTTGAAGCAGGAAGTCATAGACCTCGTAATCCTTCGGCTCGGCCCCGAACGTAATCTTGCAGACCGCATATCGTCCGCCATCCATGCGCTCATAAAGCCCAATCCAGAAGGGATCTTCAAATAGAACCGTCAGTCTGGACACACTTGTCCCCATCTTAAATTCCTCCTTTTTGAGTCGCTCACAAAGAACGGACAACCAAGGAGGCAGGTTACTGATACCCCCGTGCGGGTACTCCCGGACTACCAACCGGGACGTGTTTTTATCTTTGCAGCGTTATTGTACCGCGATTTTTAAAAGGCTGCAAGATGTCAGCCCAAAAATAAGAGCCGACTCCTTTTTTTGGAAAATTTTAAATACCCCTTGCAAATGATTTTTAATGGATTTATCCTTTCTTTAGAGGATATCCTTTCAGACAAAAGAAAGGAAACGGATGGTATGAATCCAGAAAAAATCACAGAGCTGAACCAGATGATATGCCGCGACTACGGCAATGTCGCGGGGATCGTTGTGCGGAAAAACGGCGAAACGGCATATGAGGGGTACTTCAATGGAGCCACCGCCGAGCGTGCCTTCCATGTGTTTTCAGTGACGAAGAGCATTGTAAGTGCCCTGATCGGCATTGCCATCGATCAGGGCTATCTCAAAAATGTTGACCAGCGGGTGTTGGAGTTTTTCCCGGATTTCACGGTGAAGCGCGGCGAAAAAACGATCCAGCGGGTCACGCTCCGGGACATTCTGACCATGACCGCGCCATATAAATATCGGTCGGCGCCGTACACGAAGTATTTCTCAAGCGAAAGCTGGGTAAAAGCCGCGCTGGATTTGCTGGGCGGCAAGGGAGAAATCGGTCAGTTTCGTTATGCGCCCCTCATCGGGCCGGACATTTTGACGGGCATTCTGACCCAGGCGACCGGCCGCTCTGTGCTCGATTTTGCCCGCGAAAACCTGTTCGCGCCGCTGGACATCCGGGTTGACCGCAACGTGGTATTTCACAGCAAGGAAGAGCAGCTTGCCATTATGACGAAAGAGAACCACATCAGCGGCTGGGTCGCGGACCCACAGGGGATCAATACGGCGGGCTGGGGCCTTTTCCTGACGCCCACGGAGATGGCAAAAATCGGACAGCTGTACTTAAATCGCGGAGCGTGGAACGGCAGCCGGCTCGTATCCGCCGAATGGATCGACGAGAGCACAAAGGAGCACAGCCGCTGGGACGAGCTGGGGTTAAAGTACGGCTACCTGTGGTGGGTCATCGACGAAAAAGAGCGAAGCTTCGCGGCACTGGGCGACGGCGGAAACGCGATCTATGTGAATCCGGCCAAAAAACTGGTCATTGCCATCGCGTCCCGGTTCGTACCGCGCCCGAAAGACAGGATTGCTTTGATTAAGGAAGTGCTGGAACCGATGTTTGAAGAACAGGAGTGAAGTAACATGAGCAAATATGACGCCTTATGGGACTATGTGCGCCAGCGCAGCGAGGAGTCTTTCCGCCTGACCTTTGAGGAAATCGACAGCATCGCCGGCGTGCCGCTGGACCATTCCTTCCTGACGTACAAGAAGGAGCTGGCCGCATATGGATATCAGGTCGGCAAGATTTCCATGAAGGAGAAAACCGTGCTTTTCAGCAAGACGGACTGATCGGCAGAACAGCGGAAGATCAAGATACCCGCCGCGCCTGCACACGCAGGCTGCGGCGGGTATCTTTTATGTTTTTCCTTCAGAACACTTTTCACGGTACTCCCGGATCAATTCTTTGAACTCCGGCTCGCCGCGCAAAAAGTCGTAGTCTGGGTTGCGCTCCAGTTCAGACAACAGCGACGGCAGCATCATTTGCGCAAAATCGACCGACGTTTCCTTTTTCGGAAATCGACTGAAAATCGGGGACTCGTGCACATCCCACGGCGTCAGCATCGCCTCCAGCATTTTGGAAAACAGCGCGAGCGTGTCCGCCGCGTCTTTGCGTGCCACCGCCGCCTGCACGGGCGCAAGATATGCGCTGTACCGCCACAGGCCGAACGCCTCGCACTCCGTCTGTGACGCCTGCGCGAGCCGCGCCGCCGTTTCCTCCTCTCCCGCTTCGATCTCATACCGTACCAGCTCCGCCAGCGTCACGAGATTTTCCTGCAAGTTTGAGAATACCTTGCGCTCCAACAGCTGCGCAGCCTCGGCGGGCTTGCCCTGCTTGGCCCAAAGCTGCGCCTGCAGGGTGCGTTTATCCGGCGTGTCCCGCTCCGGCAGCCGGTCCAGCAGCTCCTGCGCCTCACTGTATTTCCCCTCACGGAGCAGCCGGGACACCAGCATATACCGGGCTCTGTCCGCCAACGCCGGGTCGTCGCACCGCGCCACCCGCTCATAGAAGGCCGTGATCTGTGCGGTGTACCCCTCTTTTTCGCTCTCTGGCAGATTCGCCATCAACAGCGCGCCTTCCAGCAGCATGGCGGCGGAATGCAGCAGCTCGGCGCAGTTTGGGTATTCCCGCGCTTTCCCGGACATCCATGCAAAGCCCTCCGCATAGCCGTCTTGTTTAATCTTTTCCACGGCCTCGTTCAGGAATCCGGCGATCTCCTGCTTTTTCAGGCTCTCCTCAAAACAAAGCAGCGTGTTCGGGTCGGTTTTGAGCAGCCGCGCCAACGCGGGCAAAAGCGCGAGGTCTGGGCAAGTCGCGCCTTTTTCCCACTTATTCACCGCCGGCGTCGTCACGCCGAGATAATTTGCCACCTGCTCCTGTGTCAATCCCAGCGCCTTGCGCTTTTCGCAGATCTTCTGATCCATCGACAAGTTCATCAGCTCCTGTTTCAAGTGATAGAAAGCTTTCTTCCTGTTCATTCTAGCAGAGCAAGGGCCTGGGTACAATTGAGACGTTGTTAAAATAGAAAGACATTTTTTTAACCTGCGGTTAATACGTCCATGAAATTCGCGCTTTCTTTTTGGTCTGAACCCTGCTATCATTCTTTCAGATATCCCATCCCTCATCAAAACGACGAAACGGGCAATAGAATGCGCGATGCCGAATCAGCACGGCATTGCCTGCGTGAGGAGGAATTACAGATGAAAAAATGCAGGATCACTGTGATGAAAAAAGCAAGTTATCCCGATCTGGCGGCGCGATATGAAAACCCCATTTCCCACGCCTGTGACTTGCAGGAGGGACAGGTATTCATCGCCAACGGCTGGCAAAAACCGGAGGGCCTGTGCGGCAACGCATGGGAGAGCATGTCGGCCTTTGTGATGACGCTCACCCACGGCGGCGGGGATTTTTACGACGGCTGGATGAAAAACAAGAAGTCCGCCATGATCTCCTGCAACGACGGCTTTCGCCCCGTGAGCTTCCTCCTCGAGGCACTGGACGAGGATGCGGACTGAACGCCGACAGGGCAAACGCTAAAATGGCCGCCGGATAGGACATTCGGCTGACGGACGTGCTCCAGAAAAGTCTTTGTGACGGGCGCCGCCGACGAGATAAAGTTTCTTCATTGTTCTGCCTTACTTTTTCTTTTTTGCAACGATGGCTGTACAGGCGCAGACGATTGCCGCGCCAATCGCGATCCATAAAGGTGTACTCATAAAGGCTCCCCTTCTGATAAATTTAGTTTGCTTCTTGCCGACTGCCACGAATTCCAGCGGCGCATCCATCCGCCCCGCCGTGCATTTCTTGCTGCGTACCTGTTCGATCCCGGCCTTTTCTTCGTTTTCAGCAAGCAATATCTTTTGATTCGGTTTGTTTCTCGATTTACAGCAGATGCAGCATGGAGTCCGCTTCCGTGATGCGCCGCAGCGGTTTGCAGGGAACGCCGCAGGCGACACAGCCCGCCGGGATGTCCCTTGTCACAACGCTGCCCGCGCCGATGACCGCGCCGTCCCCGATGGTCACGCCGCCGATGACCACAACATTTGCCGCAAGCCAGACCTGATTGCCGATATGGATTTCCTCCGCATATTCGGAGACCGACACATGGCCGTCCGGATACTTCATCGCCGTGCGCTCCTGCGGCAGCAGCGGATGATTCGTCGCCATCAGGGAGACGCCCGGCCCGAACATGACGTTGTCGCCGATGGTGATACGGGCATCGTCCAGGACAGTCAAATTGAAATTGGCCATGAAGTCTTCTCCGATCCAGGTATGACAGCCGTAATTGAACTGAATTGGCCCCTGAAAATAGTACCTATCTCCGATGCCCCCAAGAAACTCCCGCACCAGCGGCAGCCGGGCAGGATCGTATTCGTCCATGCCGTTAAACTTCCGACAGAGCTCATGTGCCTTGTGCTTCAAATCCCGCAGCTCCTTCAGACGCGCGTCAAACAGCTTGCCCGCAAAAATTCTGTCCTCTTCCCCCATGATAATTCCTCCCATTTCGTAATTGTTTTTCCTGCCCGACCGCATCAGCGGTGACTCGCTTGATATTCCTCGCACAAAGCGGTAAATTTCTTTTCGGAGAAAAGCTCATTTGTCATATACGTTCCGTCGCAAAAATGCGCAAAGGTGGTGACGGCGGCGGGAGCCGCCTGCGCTGCCGCGCGGCTTTCAATTTTGTTGGTTTCCAGCGGCACGCCTTGTTCCTTTGCTACAGCCTCCATCAGCGGGACATATTTCGCCGTATAGGGGCACTGCGCGGTATAATACACCACAAAGCCCGGTTTCCCAATGCGCGGCGCTTTCACTTGCGGCAAAAATGCCGGCTTCGGCGCGCCCGGTTCAAACGGCAGGTACAGCAGCTCAAAAAATGGCGCGGCGGTATCGGCCACCGCAAAGCCCTTGTGCGCAAGGTAGGCGGGGTCGGAGAGAAAGGGCTTTTTCTTCGGGGAGGAGATCACGCAGAGCCCCGTTTTGCCTTTTTCCCTGCTGTCGCGGATACATGCCGCCAGCAGATCGTTTGCATAGCCGTGACCCTTGAAGCTGCCGGACACCCAAAAGCAGTCGATGAACGTATAGTTGTCCGCCCGGATCGGCACCCAGGCGCATTCGGCGGGAAGATACTCAATGAAGCACTTGCCGCGCTCCTCGGACTTAAGGAACACCAGGCCCTCGTCCATCCGGTCCCGCAGCCACGCCTTTTTGGAGGCCACCTGCGGGTCTTTGTTGTTCGAAATGGCGCAGCAGATATGTTCCTCTCCCAAATTTTCCTGCGTCAGTATACGATAGTTCACGCTGTATTCTCCTTTCTTACCGTCGTCGGCTTTTTTGCCTCCTCCGGTTCGTCCCTTTTCGTTTGTATTTGGAAAACTCGCCAAATAAGCGGCCACGCGGTTGGTTTCGGGGACCTTTTTCTGTGGTGGGAAGCCACCTTACACGGTGGCAAAAAAGCATCCCACAGCGGTTCCACCGGATCAGCGCGGCGCAGCTTCTATTCCAGCGCAGGGAGTTTCCCTGTCCATCATCGTGCATCGCGGCAGACTGCTCCGCTTCCGTGCCAGGAAAAGGACGCCTTGGCACAATTTAGTTTCATTATAACTCTATGCTGGCGCTAACGCAAAACATATGTCGTTTTTTGCAGCCATGATCTATTCTTTCATTGGCTGCGCAACTGTTTTTTCTGAGCTGTTTGCTGCGCAACGTCAGATCCTTGCCCGTGAAGCGGTTGCGCTTTTTGCAGCGATATGGTATTCTACTGATGAAGATTTATATTTTTTTGATTTTAAGGAGATATCTATGAAAAAACAGGAGAATAGCCGCGCGCGGCTGATCCGGGAACTGGTCAAGACGACGGATGCGGAGCTTGGAGACGAAGAGCTGTTACATATGCTCATCACGCAGAATCTGTCCGCCAATCCGTCCGAAAAAGAAAAACCAACCTTCGGCCAGCGGGCTGCCGATGCAGTGGCGAAATTTGCGGGCTCTTGGGCCTTCATCTTTTCCTTCCTGCTGTGTATGGCGCTCTGGATGCTGCTGAACGTACTTATGGCCGCGCGGGCCTTTGACGTGTACCCGTTCATTCTGCTGAATCTGGTGCTCTCCTGCGTGGCCGCGATCCAGGCGCCGCTGATCATGATGAGCCAGAACCGACGGGAGGCCCATGACCGCGCCCGTGCGGAGAACGACTACCGCGTCAATCTCAAGAGCGAGCTGATCATCGGCGACCTGCACGCAAAACTGGACCAGGTCCTTTCCAACCAAAAAAAGCTCAACATCGAGATTGAGAAACTCAGGTCGGAACAAAATCCGGCCGTCTCTCAGGAAAAAAAGGATACCGTCTGAAACAGAAAAAGGAGTCGACAGTCATGCAAGCACCCACACTTGTCATTATGGCCGCCGGAATGGGCAGCCGCTTTGGGGGCCTCAAGCAGATGACGCCGGTGGACCCGGAGGGTCATATCATCATGGACTTCTCCATCTTTGACGCGGTCCGCGCTGGGTTTGGCCGCGTGGTCTGCGTCATCAAAGAGGATATGCTGGAGGACTTTGACCGGATGATCGGCGACCGCGTGCGTGAACATGTGGAGCTGCGGTACGCCTTTCAGTCGCTCTCCCGCCTGCCGGATGGGGTCTTTGTGCCGGAAGGCCGCGTCAAACCCTGGGGCACTGCCCACGCCGTCCTCTGCGCCGCCGAAGAGATTGACGGCCCCTTCGCCGTCATCAACGCCGACGACTTCTACGGCCGGGACGCCTTTGACGCAATCGGCCGGTTTCTGCGGGAGCCGCGCACGCCCGGCGAGCAGGCCATGGTGGGCTATACGCTTCAAAACACGCTGACGGAAAACGGCTCCGTTTCCCGCGGCGTCTGCGAGGTGAGCCGGGACGGCCGCCTGACCGCGATCACCGAGCGCACCAGGATTGAGCGCCGTCCGGGCGGCGCAGCCTATACGGAGGACGGCGAGCACTTCACCTTTCTGCCGGCGGACACGGTGGTTTCCATGAATCTCTGGGGCTTCCAGCAGCCGCTGCTGGAGCACTTCCGCGCGCAGTTCCGGGAATTTCTGGAGACCGAGCTGCCGAAGAATCCGTTAAAGGCAGAATTCTATCTGCCCCGGATTCCGGCCAGCCTGATCGAGCATAGAGAAGGCTCCGTGCAGGTGCTGCGGAGCAATGCCAGATGGTACGGCGTCACCTACCGGGAGGACCTGCCCGGCGTGCTTGCCGCCATTCGGGAAATGAAACAGCAGGGTCAATATCCAAACAATCTTTGGGAGGCAGGAACATGAATGTACTGGTCGCCGGCGGCGCCGGCTACATCGGCAGTCACACCTGTGTAGAACTGATACAGGCGGGACATACGCCCATTGTGCTTGACAATTTGGTCAACAGCAGCGAGAAGTCGCTGGACCGCGTGGAGAAAATTTCCGGCGTCCGTCCGGCTTTCTATCTGGGCGACGCTCGCGACGAGGAGCTGCTGGAGCGCGTTTTTTCGGAGTGCCGGGTGGACTGCGTCATCCACTTCGCCGGGCTGAAAGCCGTAGGCGAGTCCGTGGCGCAGCCGCTGCGCTACTATGAAAATAACCTGTGCTCCACGCTTGCGCTGTGCAAGGTCACGGCAAAGCACAATGTGAAGCGCATCATCTTCTCCTCCTCCGCCACCGTGTATTCCGGCGATAACGAAATGCCGCTCCGGGAGACCTCCCGGACCGGCAACTGCACCAATCCTTATGGCTGGACCAAATATATGGGCGAACAGATTCTCCGCGACATCGTCAAGGCCGATCCCCAATGGAGCGTGGTGCAGCTCCGTTACTTCAACCCGGTCGGCGCGCATGAGAGCGGCCTGATTGGCGAAGCGCCCAACGGCATTCCCAACAACCTGATGCCCTTTATCTCCCAGACCGCCATTGGCAAGTTGGAGCGCCTGCGCGTTTTCGGCGACGACTACCCCACCCCCGACGGTACCGGCGTGCGGGATTACATCCACGTCGTCGATCTGGCAAAGGGCCACGTCGCCGCCATCGACTATCTGATGGCCCACACGGGCGAGAGCATCTTCAATCTCGGCACCGGCCACGGCTACAGTGTGCTCGACATGGTGCATTCTTTTGAGCGGGTCAACCAGATCCCCGTGCCCCACGTCATCGCGCCCCGCCGCCCCGGCGACCTTCCCACCTGCTACGCCGACCCGTCCAAAAGTGCCGCGGTGCTCGGCTGGACGGCGGAAAAAACGCTGGACGACATGTGTCGCGACAGCTGGAACTGGCAAACCAAAAACCCCAACGGATACGACGATTAAGCGCAGATCAGCGAAACCGCAAGGAGACCTATGAACGAAAAAGAAATTTCCGAACTTCGCCGGCGGCTTCGGCCGGACCGGCAGAATATTACCGCCGTCTGCGGCTGCTATGTCAGCGACAAGGGCGAAATTATTTCCTCCTTTACCCAGTCTCTTGGGCTGATGCCCGAGGACGAGAGCGAAAAATACATGAATATCTTTAGGCGGGTGCTTTCCGGCTCGCTTCGGAAAAACCTCATCGATATTTCCTTCCGCACGGCGCAGGTGGCAGACAGCGAGGAGCACCGAATTTTGACCGCCCTCAAGGACACGGCGCTGGGGGACGAGGACGCACGGCAGGCCTTTTATACCCGCGTCATGGAAGGACTCAGGATGGACAGCAACTATGTGATTCTGCTGGCCCACGACAGCTATGACGTCCCCTACCGGGGCAAGGACGGTCTGCGTAACGACGATGCCGGTTCCGGCATGTTTTCCTATGTGCTCTGCGCGGTCTGCCCGGTGAAGATGACCAAGCCGGAGCTGCGGTATGTGGCGGCGGAGAGCGTCTTCCACAACCGGGGGGTCGATTTCATCGTCTCCCCGCCGGAGCTGGGCTTCCTCTTCCCTGCCTTCGACGACCGCGCCACCAACCTTTATGGCGCGCTCTACTACACCAAAAGCGCCGCGGATAGCCACACAGACTTCGTGGACGTGGTGTTCCGCACCGAGGTTCCCATGCCGGCAGAGGAACAGAAGGAGACCTTCCGTACCCTGCTCAGCGACGCGCTGGACGAAGAGTGCCGCTACGAGGTGGTGGAGGCAGTCCATGAGCAGCTGACTAACCGCATCGAGGCACACAAGACAGACAAAGAAATCCCCCTGACCGTCACCCGGGAGGATGTGCAGGAGGTTCTGGAAAGCTGCGGCGTCTCGGAGCCGCGCCGCGCGGCCTTCCATGTGCGGTATGACAGCGCCTTCGGCACGGATACGGGCTTAAGTCCGCGCAATGTGATCGACGCCGGACAATTTGAAATTCGAACGCCGGATGTGGTAATCAAGGTCAACCCGGAGCGGCGCGATCTGGTGGAGACCCGCGTCATCGGCGGGAAACCCTACATCCTGGTCAGCGCCGAGGATGGCGTCGAGGTCAACGGTGTCAATATCTGCCTTGAAAAGGGATGAGCTCCCTTCGTTAGCGCTATAAAATTGCAGGGCGGGCTGTGTATTCAGCCCGCCCTGCAATTTTGATCGTACAACTTGCGCCGCGTCCAAACAGAGCCGCTGCCTTCTCGGCGCTGTGCGCAGGCGTGCATACGGAAATCAGGAGTCCTCCAGCTCCTTGACGTCCAGGTGCTGAATGGTCTCGTCCGCAAGCAGCGCGGATATGGCTATGCTGAAGTTTTCCCGCGCCCTCACTCCGTGAAAGCCAAGATGGACCCGTACCGCAACGGCCTTCCCCTGCTCGTCAAATTCAAAATCGCGAACCGTAAAGTTGTTCTTTTGCGTCAGGTCATTGAGGCATTTCATCGACACGCTGAGATTCTCCGTCTCAAAGCCTACCGCCATGATGACATCCTGATGGCTGAACAGCTTTTTCTGTAGGCCTTCAAGAGCGGACAAAACCAGAATCAGCACCGCCGTGCCGACAAACACTACAAAATAGTCCCCGTTACCGGCAGCCAGGCCGAGACACGCCACAGCCCAAAGGCCGGCGGCCGTGGTCAAGCCCTGAATCGTGATGCCCTTGTGGATGATAGTACCGGCGCCGAGAAAGCCGACGCCTGTGATGACCTGTGCACCCAGACGAGCCGGGTCCATGTTCGTAAAGGCATTGTACCGGTTAAACAGGCTCTCCGACGTAATCATTACGATGCACGCGCCCAGTGCTACCAGCGTATTGGTCCGCAGGCCTGCCGGGTGGCGGTTCTTTTCGCGTTCGGATCCGACCAGAATGCCGACCAGCAGCGCGCTGAGAATTCTCAGCAGGACGTCGGTTGCATCCATGCCGGTGATCGGCATGCCGCCGTGAAACAGTTGGGCTGTGCTTTCAAACGTTGATAAAAACACCATATGTCATCTCCTGTGCGCCCTTACATGTGCTCCACTTCGTATTTTTTGAGGAAGTCCACGAGTACTTCGACGCCCTCCTTGGGCATGGCGTTGTAGATGGAGGCGCGCAGGCCGCCCACAGACTTATGGCCCTTCAGGTTCTCAATACCGGCCGCCTTCGTCGCCGCCACGACTTCCGCATCCTTTTCCTTGCTCTCGGTCACAAACGGAACGTTCATCAAACTGCGGTACTGCTTTTCCACCGTCCCGCGGAACATCTTTGAAGAA
>JAYFPO010000022.1:0-42442 GCA_034927685.1 Oscillospiraceae bacterium
ATGGAATCATCTCCTTAAAAGTGATGGTTCCATTGTAAAGGATAAAGAGAAAACCTGCCGCATACGCAGCAGGTTCAGTAGAAGAAAAGGCTTTCAGTCACGTTGCCACCGCGCCAGCGGTTTAGTGCTATGTTTATAACAAAGAGAATTAACCACTACATAAACGCCGCAGTTGTTCAGAATGTACCATCCTGTGAAGCGGAAAAAATGACAGATCGGAATTTAAGAGGATACTATGCCAAACATCATTGAGATCAGCGACTTTTCATCGCCCGATTTGGATGTCTTTGCCCGTCTGACCCAGGCGCAGCTGCGCAGCCGGGTTGAGCCGGAGCTGGGCATCTTTATTGCGGAAAGCCCTCAGGTAATCGGGCTTGCCCTCAACGCCGGGTGCGAGCCTGTTTCGCTTTTAATGGAGCGTAAATATATTGCAGGGAAGGCGCGCGGCATCATAGACCGCTGCGGAGATATCCCTGTCTATACGGCTGACAGCAGCCTGCTTGCCGGACTGACCGGTTTTCAGCTAACCCGCGGCGTGCTGTGCGCCATGCGCCGCCCCAAGCTGCCCGGCGTTGAGGCTTTGTGTGCCGGTGCACATAGAATCGCGATATTGGAAGATATCGTTGACTCTACCAATGTCGGCGCCATTTTTCGCTCGGCTGCGGCGCTGAACATCGATGCTGTACTGGTTACGCCCTCATGCTGCGACCCGCTGTGCCGCCGTTCCGTGCGGGTCAGCATGGGCGCCGTTTTTCAGGTACCATGGGCGCGCATCGGCAGCGCCTCCGAGTGGCCGCAGCCGGGCATCGCACATTTACAAAAGTTGGGCTTTCAAACCGTCGCCTTGGCTTTCAGTGATACTGCTGTCAGAATAGATGATCCGCAACTTATGGCAGAGGAAAAGCTTGCCATCGTGCTGGGTACAGAAGGCAATGGACTGGCTCCCCGCACGATTGCCGCCTGCGATTACACCGCATGCATCCCCATGTCCCACAACGTGAATTCATTAAACGTTGCCGCAGCCAGCGCTGTAGCCTTCTGGCAGCTCAGAGCCCGGTGACCTTTCAGACAATAGGTAAGTTCCGGTTTATCGGGGAAAAAGCAGTGAAAGCGGTACGGTTCAAAATCAGCATACTGTTGAAAATACCGGTTGAACTTCGTTGAATGTTTCATCATTCATAAATACAATCTGCCGCTGCTTTGAATACAAATGTCCTGCGCGGCCTTCTACTTCCTCGTGTAATAAACGTTTATGAGTTTTCTCGTGAAAGGAGTCAATGATATGGATGGAAATACAAGGACAAATATAAAAATGGGGGCACTGGTAGATATCGTGCTCAAAAAAGACCAGGCCACCGGAGTACTGACGAGAGGTCACGTTAAGCGTATACTGACCAATAGCGCAAATCATCCACATGGGATAAAGGTCATGCTGGAAGAGGGAAATATGGTTGGCAGGGTCAAGGAAATCCTTTAAATTTTCCTATCGTTCTGCAAGTTACCCATGATCCATATAACAGTGGGCAGCCCGGTGGCCTCCGGCCCCCGGGCTGCCCTAGCAATTATAAGAACCTGGGTATATAGGGAAATCAGTGGGGGAGTGAGATGCGGGAAGCCGGAAGAATGAGACGGAATCTATCAAACACCTCAAAAGTACCAATGACATAAGATAGCTTATATTTCATTTTGATCGGAGGTAAAACCTGTGTGTACGGCCATTACATTACAGTCTTTGCCGGGAACAGCCTACCTTGGAAGGAGCATGGACTTCTCCTATTTTCTCCAACCCCATTTTTATTGTGCGCCGCGAAATTACCGATGGACAAACGTGATAACCCACAAAGACATATACAACTCTTACAGTTTCATGGGAATTGGTCAGGAACTGGACGGGGTGCTCGCCTTTTTCGACGGGGTCAACGAACACGGTTTTGCAGCCGCTGCTTTGTACTTTGCTGGATATGCCAAGTATGATGATGCCGCCATGCGGAATGTGTCGGCCACGCAGGTGGCATCCTATGATTTTCTCACTTATATTTTGGGGCATTGCGCGTCGGTGGAAGACCTCCTGACGCAGATGGATCATATACATATCATAGGCGTATCAGATCCGCTGACTCAAACGGTGGCTCCGTTGCATTGGATTGCTGCGGATCGCACCGGGAATTGTGTTGTTCTGGAGCTGACGGACAGAGGCGCCGAGATGTTCCACAACTCAATGGGTGTTTTGGCCAATAGCCCTGATTTTCGGTGGCATATGACGAACCTGCGCAACTACATGGATACATCGCCCCGGCAGATGGAGAAAGCAGTTTGGGGCGGCGTTCCACTGATGCCCTTCGGCCAGGGCGGGGGAACCATGTCTTTGCCTGGCGGGTATACCTCGCCGGAGCGCTTTGTCCGGGTGGCCTATCTAAAAACACATACTCTTGCGCCGGAAAATACCGAGGCCGCAGTCATCTCTTTTTTTCAGATTATGAAAAGCGTGTCAATCCCCAAAGGGGCTGTTGTGACCGCACGAAACACGAACGATTACACACAGTACACAGCCTTCGTTGACCTGCAAACCTGCAAATATTTTTTTAACACATATGAAAATCTGCAAACTAAAAAAGTAGACTTCCCCATTGCCCGAGGGTTGTCAGCCACTATAGTTGACCTGGGGAGAATCGCACAGCCCATGGCTATTGAAAAACTATGATGCATTTTTCCCTGATAGAAGGCAAAAGAAATGCGCCAAGGTTTCCCTTGGTGCATTGTGCTTTATTCGCAATTGGTTAGTGGACATATAAGGCTGAAACAATCTTCCGTAAGAATGATAAAAGATGTTGCGGTTTCTGCCGATTCGCCAATAGGAACAGGGAGCTATACGGAACACCGTCTGGTGTTCGTATAGCTCCCCTGTGGTGGAGGCGAGGGGAGTTGAACCCCTGTCCGAAAACAACTTGACAAGACTTTCTCCGGGCGCAGTTCGTTATTTACATTCCCTTTCTGAGGCGTGAGCGAACGCACTCAACAGATTGGTAGCTTCATGATGCATGGCACGGGCAAAGCTTACCGTACTCATGTTCACCACTTAAATTACACCCGAACCCGATTCGTGGTCCTCCCGGGACGGATGGGCGCCTATTTAGGCTGCCAGAGCAACTTGATTGTTGTCAGTTAATTTAAAAAGTTTACCCGTTTTATAGAGGCCAGGTGCCTCTGCCCGCTTATCCAGCCTCACTGCCCCCGTCGAAACCGGGACGCCCCCAGATCGGGCCGGTGTGAGTCCGGCATAATGATTATATCACATCTTGCTCGGACAGTATACTGTCCGAGCAAGGTATTTTTTTACAGCTTTTTCGGCTCCTCATAGGTTTCGCCAAAAGTATCCACGGTTACCTGTTTCATGACCTGCATGGTTTTTGGCCGGTCGCTGAAATCCTTGGGCGCATTCGCAATCTCGTCCACGATGTCCATGCCGGACAGCACCTTGCCGAAGGCTGCGTACTGGCCGTCCAGATGGGGCGCGTCAGCGTGCATAATGAAGAACTGACTGCCTGCCGAGTTGGGCGCCTGGGACCGGGCCATGGAGAGCACGCCGCGCTTGTGCTTCAGCTTGTTCTCAAAGCTATTAAATAGAAATTCACCCTTGATGTGGTAGCCGGGGCCGCCCATACCGGTACCGTCCGGGCAGCCGCCCTGGATCATAAAGCCGGGAATGACGCGATGAAAAATCTTGCCATCGTAGAAGCCCTTCTGGATTAGGTAGATAAAATTACGCACCGACTGGGGTGCTACGTCGGGGTAAAGCTCCGCCTTAATCACGCCGCCGGTTTCCATTTCAATCGTCACAACAGGATTCGTCATATCAGTGATTCCTCTCTTTCATCACACGGTCGATCTGCCGCTTTGCGTCGCGCTGCGCGGCGTCGTCCCGCTTGTCGTACAGCTTTTTGCCCTTGCAGAGAGCAATCTCCATTTTGACCCTTGAATTTTTCAGGTAGATGGAGATAGGAATGATCGAGTAGCCGTCCCGCTGTACCTTGCCCCTGAGGTACTGGATTTCCCGCTTGTGCAGCAGCAGCCGCTTGGGGCGAAGGGGGTCGCTGTTAAATATGTTGCCCTTATCATAGGGGCTGATATTCATTTGCCGGACAAACAGCTCGCCGTCCTTGAGCTGGCACCACGCCTCCTTCAGGCTGATGGTTCCAATGCGGATGGACTTGACCTCCGTTCCGGTCAGCTCAATTCCAGCCTCGAATTTCTCTTCCACAAAGTATTCGTGGTAGACCTTTTGGTTTTTGACAATCAGTTTGGTTCCCGCGTTTTGCATGGTGCTCACCTCGATTCCATGAGATTATACCACAAAGTATACGCTTAGTCAAAAGAAGATCAGATGCATTTACCAAAATATTTGTACGAGTTTTCCTCTTGTAAAGCAAACATATGTGTGCTAGAATAAAAACAAAAGTTCGGATGGAGGAAACACGATGGAGCAGAGAAACCGGCCCGTGGAAATGCTGTCGGTCTGCAGCCCGGACGGGATGCTCCGGCCCGTTCGGTTTCGCTATGAAGGCGAGGACCACGCGGTGCGGACTGTGCAAATTTCCGAAATCGTCTGCAAAAATGAGATCAGCTATGTGGGAATTGAAGCAATTATATACGTCTGCAAGGCGCAGATAGAGGAGCTGGAGCGGTTGTTCGAGCTGAAATATACGGTGCAGACCCACCGGTGGGTATTGTTTCAGGTGATTTACTGATGGGGGAGCGGTTGATTTTTCATATTGACGTCAACAGCGCGTTTCTTTCCTGGACGGCAGCCTACCGCGTCCGGGTATTGGGAGAGGCGTCTGATCTGCGGGATGTGCCGTCGGCAGTCGGTGGAGACCGGTCTGAGCGAAAGGGGATTGTGCTGGCAAAAAGCACTCCTGCCAAGGAGTTTGGCGTCAAGACCGGCGAGCCGATTGGCGTCGCGCTGGAAAAATGCCCGGCGCTTGTGGTCGTGCCGGCGGACTACAAGCTCTATGTGGACGCTTCCAGAAAATTTGTCTCGCTGCTGCGGGAGATATCACCCGCTGTAGAGCAGTACTCCATCGACGAGGCATGGGCAGACATGACCGGAACAGAGCAGCTCTATGGTTCGGCCATGGCGGCGGCGGAGCTGATTCGCCGCCGGGTGAAGGAGGAGCTCGGCTTTACGGTCAACATCGGCATATCTTCGAATAAATTGCTGGCAAAAATGGCGGGGGACTTCGAGAAGCCGGACAAAATTCACACGTTGTTTTCGGAGGAGATTCCGGTCAAGCTATGGCCGCTGCCGGTGCGGGACCTGTTTTTAGTCGGACGGGCCACCGAAAAAAAGCTGCACGCCATGGGGATTTATACCATCGGGGAGCTGGCAAGCGCGGACGTGCAGATGCTCCGGCGACGGCTTTACAAGCCGGGTGAGACGCTCTGGCACTTTGCCAACGGCCGGTGTACGGATCGGATTTTTTCCACGCCGCAGGGCAACAAGGGCTATGGAAATTCCGTCACAATGCCTGAGGACGTGCTGGACCGGGACACGGCCTGCCAGGTGCTCCTGTCGCTCTGCGAGACCGTGGGAATGCGGATGCGGCGCGACGGGAAAAAGGGCCGCTGCGTCACCGTGCAGATCAGAACCAGCGATTTTCAGGATTCCAGCCACCAGCGGAAGCTGGAATCGGCTACGGATGTGACGGAGGAACTATACCGGGAGGCGTGCCGCTTGTTTGATGAGCATTGGGACGGCGAGACGCCGCTGCGGCAGTTGGGGGTTCAGGTGTCGCAGATGGCGGAGGAGAGCGGCAGACAGTTCAGCTTCTTTGAGCAGGGCTACGGCGCACGCTATGAGCGGCTTTCCAGAGTCGACAGCGTTGTGGATGAACTCCGGGAAAAGTACGGCGAGAGGGTGCTATTCCGCGCCAGATTCACGGGAAGCGCCGAGCAGCAGATGGCCGGCGGACTCGCCAAGGAGCGGAGAACCGGCGTGACAAAGCCGGTATGAACCAAGCCGGCGCCATGAGAGAAAGCGGATTCTGATTGTGCCCGATGGGAAAGCCGCTGCCATTTGCCGGACAGAGCGGCAGAAATTCCAGCGAGACCTCGAACACAGCAAAAACGCGCGTCATCTTAAATTGTCGGCCGATCGGCGACGGGATGACGGCGTTTTTTTATGCGAGGTCGAAAACAGGGTTGACAAATCCAATGAAACGATTTATCATATGAGCAGATAATAAAATGAAAGGGGAAAACAAAAGATGAAGCCGCATACCCCACATGTTCTTGATGAAGACCAGCTATTCCGCATGGCGGAGCTTTTCAAAGCCTTCGCGGACTCTACCCGGATCAAGATTCTCTATCTGCTGTTTGAAGAGGAGCACTGCGTCGGCGACATTGCCACCGATGTGGGCGTCAGCCAGTCCGCCATTTCGCACCAGTTGAAGCTGCTGAAGCAGATGAAGTTGGTTGGGAGCAGGCGCGAGGGCAAGACGATCTACTATGGGCTGGCGGACGAACATGTGAAGACCATCATCGGGATGGCAAAAGAGCATTTGGAGGAATGAACGATGAAAAAAAGCTATCGGATTGAGGAACTGTGCTGCGCGAACTGCGCAGCAAAGATTGAGACAGCGGTAAACAAGCTCCCGGAGGTGGACCGGGCAACTCTGAATTTTATGACGCTGCGGCTGACCATTGAGTCCGAAACGACCGACTGGGGCCGTCTGATGGAAAAGGTTTGCGGCATTTTTTCAAAAATTGAACCGGAAAGCCGGGTGGTGCTTCCGTGAATCGCAAGCAGAAAAAGCTGCTGGCGCGGATATTGGCAGCCCTCGTGTTTTTCGCGGTCGGCCTTTTTCTGGAGGGTTGGTGGCGATTCGGTTTTATGGCGGCCGCCTGGCTGCTTACCGGCGTTTCCGTCGCGAAGCAAGCGGCGAAAGGGCTGCTGCGCGGGCAGCTCCTGGATGAAAATTTTCTGATGACCGTGGCCTCTCTCGGTGCGTTCACGTTAATGGAAGCGGCAGAGGGTGCGGCGGTAATGATCTTCTTTCAGATCGGCGAGCTCTTTGAGGACTACGCGGTGAACCGCTCCCGGAAGTCCATCGCGGCCATGATGGACCTGCGGCCGGATACGGCCGTGGTGCTTCTGGATGGCACGGAGACGGAGAAGGATCCGGAGGAAGTCCGGCCAGGGGATCTGCTGCTGGTCCGACCCGGCCAGCGGGTACCGGTGGACGGTACCGTTGTGGAGGGCAACTGCTTTCTCGACACGGCGAAGATCACCGGCGAGGCGGAGCCCCGGGAGGTCGGTCCCGGCATGGCTGTGCTTTCCGGCTGCGTCAACCTGTCCGGCGTGCTGACCATCCGGGCCGAAAGCGCCTACGAACACTCCACCGTCGCGCGAATTCTGGAGCTGGTGGAGTCTGCCTCGGAAAAAAAAGCCAAGGCGGAGCAGCTCATCACAAAATTTGCGCATGTCTATACGCCGCTGGTGGTCGGCGCTGCGGTGCTGCTTGCGCTGATTCCACCGCTTTGCTTCGGCGAGCCGTTTGGCGAATGGGTACATCGCAGCCTGACATTTTTGGTCATCTCCTGCCCGTGCGCGCTGGTTATTTCCGTACCGATGAGCTTTTTCGGCGGCATGGGTGCGGCCTCCAAACGCGGCATCGTCGTCAAGGGCGGCATCGTGCTGGAGCAGCTCGCCTCGCTCCGGCAGGTCGTGCTGGATAAGACCGGCACCCTGACCACGGGGGAATTCACGGTTTCCGGCGTCTATCCGCAGGGCGTGGAGGAGGCGGAGCTGCTGCGGCTGGTTTCCATGGCGGAGCGGTACTCCGCGCATCCTGCCGCGCAGGCGATCTGCCGGAATGCCGCCGCGGAGCAGGAAGCAACGGAGATCGAGGAACTGCCCGGCTTCGGCGTCTCCGCGCTGGCGGACGGGCGGCGGGTCCGCGCGGGCAACCGCCGTCTGATGGAGAAGGACGGGATCGTGCCGGAGCTGCCAACCGATGGCGCGACCTGCGTCTATGTGTCGCTGGACGGCATCTACGCCGGGCGGATTGAACTGATGGACACCGTCAAGAACGGCGCGCGCGATACCGTCGATCAGCTCCGCAAGCTTGGGATTTCCAACACGGTCATGCTGACCGGCGACGTGGAATCCTCCGCCCGGCGCGTGGCCGGCGAGGTGGGGCTGGACGGCTATTTTGCCGGTCTGCTGCCGCAGGACAAGGTGACGCGGCTGGAGGAGGTCATGCGGCAGGGCGGCGCGACGGCCTTTGTCGGCGACGGCGTCAACGACGCGCCGGTTTTGACCATGGCCGATGTGGGCATCGCCATGGGTGGCGTCGGCTCCGAAGCGGCGGTGGAGGCCGCGGACGTGGTCCTTCTAAACGACCGGCTCTCCGGCATTGCGGACGCCATTCGGATCGGCCGGAAGACACGGCGGATCGCCAAGGAAAATATTTACTTCGCGCTGGGCGTGAAGCTGGCCATTCTGGTCCTCGGCGCGCTGGGCATCGCGTCCATGTGGCTGGCAGTATTTGCCGACGTCGGCGTGGCGATCTTGGCCATTTTAAACGCCATGCGCACCATGCTTGTCTCCAAATAAGAGGTCGCGTTACCGCCCTTCCTGTGCTATAATTAATGTGGGAAGGGCGGTTTTCCGCCGGAAAGGTGCAGATTGCAATGAAGGAATATACGGAGTACGCCGTGGAGAAGGCCGTGGAGCTGCTGGGAATCGACAGCCCCACCGGCTATACGGACGAGGCGGCAAATTGGGTACTGCGCGAGTTTGCCGCGCTGGGCTTTGATGCGCTGAAAACCCACAAGGGCGGCGTTTTGGCAGACCTCGGCGGCAGCGATCGCGAAAACGGCCTGTTGCTGGCGGCCCATATGGATACACTTGGCGCTATGGTAGCGGAGATCAAAGCAAACGGACGCCTGCGCATCGTCAGCTCCAGCGGCCTCCGGGCCAACAATGCAGAGGCGGAAAACTGCCGCATTGTCACAAAGTTCAGCGGGGCCTATGAGGGTACCTTCCAGATCTGCAACGCCTCTGTCCACGTCAACGACGATTACAACGGCGCTGCCCGGGAATTCGACCACATGGAGGTCCTGCTGGACGAGCTGGTCGGCAGCGCGCAGGACGTGCGGGCCCTCGGGATAGAGGTCGGTGATTTTGCCTGTTTTGAACCCCGGACTCGCGTGACGGAAAAAGGCTATATCAAGAGCCGCTATCTTGACGACAAGCTGAGTGTCGGTATTCTGCTGGGCTTTGCCAAATACCTGCGTGATACAGGCGCGGTACCCGCGCGCCGTATCTATGTCCATATCACCGCATTCGAGGAGGTGGGGCACGGCGCTTCCGGGTCAATCCCCGCAGGCGTTACGGAAGCCATTTCTGTGGATATGGGCTGTGTTGGCGATGGCCTGCGGTGCAGCGAGCGTCAGGTCTCCATCTGCGCAAAGGACAGCCGAGGGCCCTACCATTATGACGTGGTCAAGGGCTTGATCGCGGCGGCCAGACAGGAGGAGGCCGACTATGCAGTCGACATTTATCCTCACTACGGCTCTGATGTGGAGGCGGCGCTCAGCGCTGGCTACGACGTGCGCCACGGCCTCATCGGCCCCGGCGTCTATGCCTCGCACGGCTATGAGCGCAGCCATCAGGACGGCGTTTTGAATACGCTGAAGATTCTGAAGGGTTATTTGCTGTAACGGGAGCAAACATGGACGCTTTGCAGCATACGAGATTGGATAAAGCCGCAGGGCAGGCTGAAGGCAGCCTGCCCTGCGGCTTTTTTGCTTCATGCGCACCGCGCATTTTGTTGCAGTCCAATTTTTGCGTCTATTTTAGGAGCGCCTCGCCGGCCTTGAAGATGTCGCCGGCCCCGACGGTCAGCAGCAGGTCGCCGGGCTGCGCCAGCTCCCGCAGGCAGTCTGTGACGGCGGGCAGCGACTCACAGTAGATGGAGCCTGGAATCCGGTTGACCAGATCCTGCGAGGAAATGCCGATGGTGTTGGATTCCCGCGCGGCGTAGATCTCCGCCAAAACCGCGACGTCCACCCGACTGAGCTCCGTGACGAAGTCCTCGAAGAGGGCTGCGGTTCTGGAGTAGGTGTGTGGCTGGAAGGCACAGATGATCCGCCTGTAGCCCATGGATTGTGACGCGTTCAGAAGTGCGTGCAGCTCACCAGGATGGTGGGCGTAGTCGTCATAGAGGTCGGCGCCGCGGAAGGCACCCTTGAACTCCATCCGGCGGCCGGCGCCGTGGAAGTCTGCAAGGCCGCGGACCGCCGTCTCCGGGTCGATGCCGAGGCAGTAGGAGGCCGTGATTGCGCCCAATGCGTTATAGACGTTGTGCTGCCCGACGACGGCGAGCGTCACATGGGCATAAAACGCGTCGTCCCGGAGTACATCGAACCGGCTGAACTCGTCAGAACAGTTCACCGCCCGGAAATAGTTATGCTCGCCCAGGCCGAAGGTCAGAAAATCCATCCCGTGCAGCGCCTCGAGCGCATTTCCGTCGTCGCCGTTGACGACGACCCGGCCGCCCGGCGGGACCAGCTGGGCAAATTTACGGAAGGACGCCTGTATATCGGCGAGATCCTGAAAAAAGTCCAGATGATCGGCTTCAATGTTGTTGATGACGGCGATGGTGGGGTAGAAATTTAAAAAGGAATTGCAGTACTCGCAGCTTTCCATGATGACGGTATCGCCCCTGCCGATGCGATGTCCGGCGTGGAGCAGGGGAAGATAGCCGCCGATCATGACGGTAGGATCCAAACCGGCCTGCATGGCAATGTGTGTGACCATGGAAGTCGTCGTGGTTTTTCCGTGGGTACCGGAGACGCAGACCGCGTTGCGATAGCGGCGCATAATGACGCCCCAGGCCTGTGCGCGTTCAAAGACAGGGATTCCGGCGGCCCGGGCCGCCTGGATTTCAGGGTTGTCATTATGTGCGGCGGCAGTGCGCACAATACAGTCCGCACCCTGAATATTCTCTGCCCGATGCCCGATATAGACCGGAATGCCGGCGTTAATGAGGTCCTGTGTGGATACGGAAGCGTTCATGTCGGAGCCGGTAATGGAAATTCCCATTTCCTGCAGGACAAGCCCCAGCGGACGCATGGAGACGCCGCCAATTCCGATCAGATGGACGTGCTTACCTGGGACAAGAAACCGTTCCAGTCGATCAACGGATGTGTTCATAGTAAAAATGCCTCCCGAGACACAGATAAAATCACTTTTCCAGCTATTATAATACGAACCCGTCCAAAGCACAAGGGATAATTTGGCGGTTCGCGCGCAGCCGTCCCGAATAAAAAAGAAAAGAACAAATTGTTAAAAGTGAATATTTGCTTGTATACTCATGAATCGTATGTTATACTAATAGAAGCGGCGCAGTATCCTAGTCAGAACTGCCGACTCCCAGGAAGGGCCTAAAAATCCTTTGAAGGGCATATCGATGAAGTCCCTGGTGCTTGCTTTTTACGCCCAGTTTGGGGTGGGTGCTGGGGGTTAAGGTTTCCGGGCGGGTCCCAATGGCATGGGATTTTCGACCCGGCTACCGTGGAGACCTGTTCTTGTACGAAGGCCGATGAATTCGCTTTGAAGCCGGATCTCGTACGAAACAGAGTGAAACCTGCAAGGCGGTTTGATCGCATCATGCTGTGTGCAGTGTAGCCTGCCTTGAGTGAAGCCAGAGGACAGGGGAACCAAGCATACTTCCATGGCCATGGAACAGGTGCTATTGCCTCTCGAAACTGTCTTTGCAAAAGAGGATAAGAGTCGGTCAGCGCTGTCGTGGAAAGCACCTAGGCTGTCTGAAAAATGGGTAGATAAGGGTTTGCGGTACGGACTAAGTGGCAATCGGGTACCGGTTCCGGTGACGGACCGGCGGAAGCCGTAAAAGGAAACTGCCTGCCTGGCAACGGGCGGTGGCTTTCGTGGAAAACAAACCCGACCTAAGCCGTAAGATTAACCTTATTTACTGCCGCTATTGATCAAATAACAACGAGGATTACTGTGAGTACTGGTAAATTAACAGAAAAAAGACGGAGAATTCGCTGGATCGTGACAGTTTTTGTTGTCACGATTCTTGTTTCCGGCATGTTTACGTTCTTGTCGTCACTGATTTTCAACAGCGCGGGCCTGGCGGTTGCCTTTTTGGTCCTGCTATTGATCGTCCTGATCGGGATTGTGTTCGACATGGTCGGCGTGGCTGTCACTGCCGCCAATGAAACGCCGTTTCACGCCATGGCGTCGCGGCGGGTCCCGGAGGCCCGGGAGGCCATACACCTGCTGCGGAACGCCGCGAAGGTCGGCTCTGTCTGTAACGACGTGATCGGGGACATCTGCGGCGTGGTTTCCGGCGCGGCCGCCGCCGCGATCTCCGTAAATATCGCGGTGACGACGGGCGCCTCCTGGCAGACGCTGATGAGCGTGCTGCTTTCCGCGCTGGTGGCCGGCGTGACCGTGGGCGGTAAGGCAATCGGAAAATCCTTTGCGATCAACCGGTGCACGGATATCGTGTGCCTCACTGCCAAAATTCTCTATACCATAAAAATTATCCCAAAGCGTATTTTTTGCAGAAAGAAAAATTGACGGGTTGTGTAATTTTGAATATTCTCAATACCTTGCAGAGCCCGGCGGATATAAAAAAGTTGAGCTTTGCGCAGCTCGATCAACTGGCGGCGGAGCTGCGGCAGTTTATGCTGGAGCACGTTTCCCAAACAGGCGGCCATCTGGCCTCTAATCTGGGCGCCGTGGAGCTGACACTGGCCATTCACAATATTTTCGATACCAGCCGGGATCGGCTGGTGTTCGACGTCGGGCATCAATCCTATGTGCATAAAATATTGACCGGTCGGATGGACCGGTTTTCCACCCTGCGCAGCTATGGGGGCCTTGCCGGGTTTCCAAAGCCATCGGAGAGTGAGCACGACGCCTTTACCGGCGGCCACGCCTCCAGCGCCGTTTCCACTGCGCTGGGCATTGCCCGCGCGAGGACCCTGCGGCATGAGGATTACAGCGTCATCGCCGTGGTCGGAGACGGTGCGATGACCGGCGGCCTTTTTTACGAGGGCATGAATGACGCGGGCGCCAGTCATGAGCCCATGATCGTCATTCTCAACGACAACGGCATGTCGATTTCCCGCAACGTCGGCGGGATTTCCAAGCACCTGTCGGTGCTGCGGCTGAAGCCGGGCTATTTTGGGCTTAAAAAACAGTACCGGAAGCTGACCGGGAAGCTGCCGGGCGGTCGAAAGCTCTATGGCTTCACCCATGCGGTCAAAGACCGGCTCCACCGAAGCCTCATCGGCTCTACGCTGTTTGAAGAGATGGGGTTTCTGTATCTTGGCCCTGTGGATGGGCATGATATTCACAAAATGTCCTATCTGCTCCAGCGCGCCAGAGAAGAGCAGCGCCCGGTATTGCTGCACGTCATCACCAAGAAGGGAAAGGGCTACAGTCCTGCGGAGCAGACGCCGAGCGTGTACCATGGCGTAGGCTGCTTTAATCCGGCCGAGGGCATACGCGCCGAGAAGGAAAATTCATTTTCCGCAGCGTTTGGCGCATGCCTGACCGGGCTTGCGGAAACCCATTCTGAGATTTGCGCCATTACCGCCGGGATGCCGGACGGCACCGGCCTCGCACCCTTCGCGGCGCGGTTTCCGTCGCGCTTTTTCGACGTGGGGATTGCGGAGGGACACGCGGTCTCCATGGCGGCCGGTCTTGCCAAGCAGGGGATGACGCCGGTCTTTGCAGTCTACTCCACGTTTCTGCAGCGGTCCTACGACATGATTTTGCAGGATATCGCACTGCAGCAGCTTCATGTGGTTCTCTGTGTGGATCGTGCCGGTCTGGTGGGCGCGGATGGGGAAACCCATCACGGCGTCTTTGACGTGGGGTATCTGCGGCAGGTACCGGGCATGAATATCCTGTCGCCGTGCAATTACGCGGAGCTGCGGCAGATGCTGCGGGAGGCGGTGCTGGAACTCAGCGGCCCCGTGGCGGTCCGCTATCCCCGCGGTGGAGAGGGCGACTACCGCGCGCTGCCGTCCGGCTGCCGTCTGCAGTCCGGCTCCGACCTGACGCTTCTCACCTATGGGACGATGGTCAACGAAGTGCTTGGCGCGGCGACTCTGCTGCAAGAGCGCGGCATTTCCTGCGAGGTTCTGAAGCTGCGGACGCTGAAGCCGCTGCCTGTGGAGGAGATTGTCGCCTCCGTGCAAAAAACCGGGCGGCTGCTGGTGGTGGAGGAGTGCAACGCGCCGGGTTCGATCGGCGAGTGTGTGGCGCGCGAGCTGCTCAGCCGCGGCGTCTATGCCGGGATGCGGACCCTGAATCTGGGCGACCGATATACCACCCATGGCACACGGCAGCTTCTGCTTCAGAAGGCCGGACTGGACGCGGGTTCCATCGAAACCGCCGTGCTGGAGGGATTTCATTTTGCAACATAAAGAGAGACTGGACGTCATCCTGACGGCACGGAAGCTGGCGGAGAGCCGGGAGAAGGCGCGGGCCGTCATCATGAGCGGTGAGGTGTTTGTGGCCGGACAGCGAGTGGACAAGGCCGGCACGATGGTAGATCAGGAAGCGAAGATCGAGGTGCGCGGCAGCGCGTGCCCCTATGTCAGCCGCGGCGGGCTCAAGCTCGAGAAGGCGCTGCGGGACTTCGGCGTGAATCCAACCGGGTATGTCTGCAGCGATTCCGGCGCGTCCACAGGCGGCTTTACGGATTGCCTGCTGCAGCAGGGCGCGCGTAAGGTGTTTGCCATCGACGTGGGCTACGGCCAGCTGGCCTGGCGCATTCGAACCGATCCCCGCGTGGTCTGCATGGAGCGAACCAACATCCGATATGTGACACGGGACGATCTGGGGGAGACGCTGGACCTCTCCGTGGTGGATGTATCCTTTATTTCCCTGCGTCTGGTGCTGCCGGCCATCTACGCGCTGCTGAAAGAGGACGGACAGGTTCTCTGCCTGATTAAGCCTCAGTTCGAAGCGGGCAGGGAAAAGGTCGGCAAGAAGGGCGTGGTCCGCGATCCGGCGGTCCATGAGGAAGTGCTGCAAACTTTTCTGAACTTGGCGAAGAGCCTGCAATTTACGGTCAGAAATCTGACGTTTTCCCCGGTTAAGGGGCCGGAAGGCAATATTGAGTTTCTGGCGCACCTGAGCAAAATTCCCGGCGAGGACCGGTATCCGGCGGTGCCGGAGCTGGTTCGGATAGCCCATGAAACGCTGAAAGGGTAAGCAGTCTGTATGAGAGTTGTCATCACACCCAATCCCTACCGGGATAAGAATTTGAAATGCGCGGTGGAGGCCAAAGAAATTCTGGAAAAGGTCGGCATCGAGGCGTCCATCTGTCTGGCCTTTGAGGTCGATAAGGATTTTTTGCTGCCGCGTGACGTTCATCTGGGCGAACTGGCGCGGGAGCTTTTGCGCAGCGACCTTCTGATCTGCTTCGGCGGCGACGGCACACTGCTTCACGCGTCCAAGGCGGCGACCTACCATGGGCTGCCGGTACTGGGCGTCAACATCGGCACCATGGGCTTCATGGCGGAGCTGGAATATGCCGAACTGTCGGAGCTTCGGCGGCTGGCCGAGCAGGATTATACGCTGGAGGATCGCATGATGCTCTCAGTGTCTGTGCTGCGGGACGGCAATGAGGTCATGCACGACGAGGCGCTGAACGATGCCGTGATCACCAAGGGCGCGGTGGCGCGGGTGATTCAGCTCTGCGTTTTTTGCGACGGGACGGAGGCCATGAGCTACGGTGGCGATGGCGTGATCGTCTGCACGCCCACCGGTTCCACCGCCTATTCCATGTCTGCCGGCGGCCCCATTTTGGAGCCGGTCACGGACAATATCGTGATCACGCCGGTCTGCGCCCATACCCTGCAGGCACGTCCGGTGGTCACCGGCGGGAATCGCGTGATCGAGGTGCGGATCGGTCGCATTGGCCGGAAAAACGCATTTTTGTCCGTGGACGGCGGCCGTGCGTTCCGGCTGAACACCGGCGATACCGTGCGGATTCAGAAGTCCGTCTACAAGACGAGGTTGGTCCGTCTGCGGGAAAAGAGCTTTTTCGAGATTATCAGCAAGAAATTCAAATAGGAGGAGAGTCCATGAAGAATCAACGGCAGGCGAAGATCCTTGAGATCATCTCCCAGAGGGACATCGAAACCCAGGAGGATCTTCTGACCGCGCTCCAGGAGAGCGGCTTCAGCAGTACCCAGGCAACTATTTCGAGAGATATCAAGGAGCTTCGCATCGTCAAGGAATTGGACGCGATGGGCGCTTACCGTTACAGTGCCTCCAAAAGCGAGCCTGCCGCGACGTTTTCCACCAAGCTCAATACGATTTTCCGCGAGTGCGTCATCAGCTACGATTATGCGCAGAATATCGTGGTCATCAAGACGATGCCTGGTCTTGCATCCGCGGCCTGTTCCGCGATGGACGGTATGAAAATGCCGCAGGTCGTCGGCACCATTGGCGGAGATGACACGGCCTTTCTGCTGATGCGGGATACGGCCATGGCGGTGGAGTTCTGCAACGAGATCCGGAAATTGCTGCAGTAAAGGAGGCGGTGGGCGGTGCTTTCCCTCCTACATATTGAAAACATCGCCGTGATCGAACAGGCGGAAATTTCATTTGACCGCGGCTTTAACGTGCTGACCGGCGAGACCGGCGCCGGAAAATCTATTGTGATCGACGCGATCAGCGCCATTTTGGGTGAGCGTGCCTATCGGGACGTGATTCGGACCGGCGCGGGGAAAGCCTTTGTCAGCGCGATTTTTACCGAAATTCCGCAGCTTACCTGGTTTGCGGAGAACCAGGTGCCCTGGGACGCGGCAGAGCTGCTGATTCAGCGCGAGCTGTATCAGGACGGAAAAAACATCTGCAGGGTCAACGGCAGGCCGGTGACGGTGACGCTGCTGCGCCAACTGGGCCAGCAGTTGATCAGCATTCATGGCCAGCACGATTCCCAGCAGCTCTTCGATGAAAGCACCCATCTGCGGATTCTCGATCTCAGCGCCCATGACGATGACCTTTTGCGGGATTATGCGGCGCGATACCGGGCCGTCACGGCGCTTCGCGCAGAAATTGAGCGGCTTTCCATGGATGAAAGCGAGAAGCTGCGGCGGACGGAGATGCTGCAGCATCAGATTTCCGAGATCGAACGGGCCGGGCTGAAACCCGGCGAGGATGAGAAGCTGGGGAGCCGGCGCAAGCTGCTGCAAAATGCGGAAAAGTTGTCGGCCGGTCTCACCGAGGCGTTTGGCGGCGTGGCGGGCGACGACAGCAGCGACGGCGCGGCGGCCCTTTTGACCGCGGCGGAGCGAGCCCTGGCGCGCATCGCTGAATTTGACCAGGATATCAGCATGCTCCACGACCGCGCGGCGGATCTCATGTATCAGGCGCAGGATCTCGCGGATGAGCTGCGGGATCTGCGGGAAACGCTTTCCTTTTCCGGTGATGAGCTGGAACAGCTCGAGGAGCGGCTGGATACCATTTTCCGACTGCGCCGCAAGTATGGCGCCACGGTGGAGAATGTTTTGGCGTTTCTGGAGCATTCCCGCGCGGAGCTGAATGAGATCGAGTTCGCCGGCGACCGGCTGGAGCAGTGCAAGCGGGAACTCGGCAAGGCGGAAGCCTCCGCCGAGACGGCGGCCGCGACGCTGCGAGAAGCGCGGAAAGCCGCGGCGGTCAGGTTGGAGCGTCGTATTTCACAGGAATTGAGTCAACTGGATATGCCGCGGGTGCAGTTTAGCTGCCTGTTTGAGGAGGCGGCGCTTGGACCGGACGGGATGGACGCCGTGCGGTTCCTGATGAGCGCCAACGTGGGCGAAAGTCTGAAGCCGCTGAGCAAGGTAGCTTCCGGCGGCGAGCTGGCCCGGATCATGCTGGCAATGAAAAACGTCATGGCGGAGCAGGATGCGGTGCCGACGCTGATCTTCGACGAGGTGGACGCAGGCGTCAGCGGACGTGCCGCCCAGAAGGTTGCGGTCAAGCTGAAAAGCGTTTCTACGAACAAGCAGGTGCTCTGCGTGACCCATCTGCCGCAGATCGCGGCGCTGGCGGATACGCATCTGCTGATCGACAAATCGGAGCGCGACGGCCGGACCTATACCTCCGTCACGCCGTTGGATTTTGACGGACGCAAGGCTGAAATTGCGAGAATCATCGGCGGTGCGGTCATTACGGAGACCACGCTCCGCAGCGCCGAAGAGATGATGAGCCATTGACAAACAGAGTTTTGTCTGTTAAAATATTTTCGAGAAGCGCAAAGAAGGGAACAAGTAGTTCCGGAACGTTCCATCCAGAGAGCCCCTGGGCGGTGAAAAGGGGTTTGGAGCCCCGGTGCGAATACCTCCCGGAGCGGTGGCCTGAACATGGAAAGTAGGGTCAACGGGCTCGCCCGTTACAGCGATAGGGTATGCATGTATCCGACGAGGGCGGTCTTTGGCTGCCGAACCAGAGGTGGTACCGCGAACAAAATTCGCCCTCTGTCCCGCGCGGGACAGAGGGCTTTTTTCGCGAAGAATGGCGAGAAAGGGAGAAACACAACATGGGTATTTATGAGGAATTGCAGGCGCGCGGTTTGATCGCGCAGGTGACCAACGAGCCGGAAATCCGGGAATTGGTCAACCATGGCAAGGCGACCTTCTATATTGGCTTTGATCCCACGGCGGATTCCCTGCATGTGGGCCATTTCATGGCGCTGTGCCTGATGAAACGGCTGCAAATGGCGGGCAACCGTCCCGTAGTTTTGATCGGCGGCGGCACAGGCTATGTCGGCGACCCGTCCGGCCGGTCGGATCTGCGCTCCATGATGACGCCCGAGATCATTCAGCACAATTGCGACTGCTTCAAAAAACAGATGGAGCGTTTTATTGAGTTTGGTGAGGGCAAGGCCATCATGGTCAACAACGCGGACTGGCTGCTGAAGCTGAATTATATTGATCTGCTGCGGGAAATCGGCTGCTGCTTCTCCGTCAACAATATGCTGCGGTGCGAGTGCTACAAGCAGCGGATGGAAAAGGGCCTGAGTTTTCTCGAATTCAACTATATGATTATGCAGTCCTACGATTTCTATTATCTGTTCCAGCACTACGGCTGCAACATGCAGGTCGGCGGAGACGACCAGTGGTCCAACATGCTGGGCGGCACGGAGCTGATCCGCCGCAAGCTGGGCAAGGACGCCCATGCCATGACCATCACGCTGTTGATGAACAGCGAGGGCAAGAAGATGGGAAAGACGGCCAGCGGTGCAGTCTGGCTCGACCCCAACAAGACCTCGCCGTTTGAGTTTTTCCAGTACTGGCGCAATGTCGGCGATCAGGACGTTCTCAAGTGCATCCGGATGCTGACCTTCCTGCCGTTGGAGGAGATTGACAAAATGGCCGGCTGGGAGGGCAGCCAGCTCAATCAGGCCAAGGAGATTCTCGCTTACGAGTTGACGAAGCTGGTCCACGGCGAAGAGGAGGCCCAAAAGGCCAAAACCGCCAGCCACGCGCTTTTCGTGGGCGGCGGCGATGACGAGAACATGCCTGCGACAGAGCTGACCGACGCGCAGCTTGCGGACGGCTCCATCGGCGTGCTTGAGCTGCTGGTTGCCTGCGGTTTGGCGGCATCCAAATCCGAGGCCCGGCGGCTGGTGCAGCAGGGCGGCGTCTTTGCGGACGGCGAAAAGGTTGCTTCCATCGACGCCGCATTCCCGGCAGAGAAGCTCCGCATCGGCGTGAAGCTTCGCAAGGGAAAAAAGGTTTTTCACAAGGCGGTCTTAAAGGCATAACGGTATGGGCCTGCTGCAAAAGTTGCAGCAGGCCCATGTTTTGCCTAGCAATATTGGAACAGGACCGGGAACAGGAGGGCGACGATGGCAAGCCAGACGGCAAAGACCCACAGATAGAAGGTCTGCCACCGCTCCAGGGCAGAGAAGGGTGTTTTCCGCCGGAAAAACTGGAAATATCGCACGGCCAGGCCACCGAGGTTCCCCATTAAAATCAGGTTTTCTCCGAGGGCCGCCAGTTTGTTCGGGGTGACGCCGTAGGCGGAGAGTCGGTAGAGAATGGCGAAGAGCGCGAGCAAATCCACGACAAACGCTGCCAGAATCAGCGCGAAGCGGATGTAATCGGAGGCGTCCGGGTTTTCATTCAGTCCTCTGGCGGAGATGCCATAGACCACGAGACCGAGCACCAACGCCAGCATCAGATCGAAACCGATCAGAACGTCGCGATCGGCATAAAGATGCTTACCGGTCAACAGCAGAGCGGCGAGGAAGGCCAGCAGCGCGAGCAGAAACAGGGGGCTGAAAATCTTAGCCAGCACCGGTGCAAAGTTCTCCACAACGCTTTTCTTTTCCTCCACAAGGTAGACGGCGGCAAAAGCGGCGGCGCAGGCGCCATAGACCGCAAGGTATTCCGTCACAAAGCGGGAAAGATCGATGCCGATCGTGTGAAAAATCATCAGCACAAAGACTGCCAGCGCGCCGACGCCGCAGAGTATCAGAATTCCGTAGATCAAGGTTTCTCCGGTCAAGCGAATGAAGTCCATGCGGCTTTCACTCTCTTTCCAGCGTGCGCCGCAGTAGGCGACGCCGACCAGGAGCCAGAGAAACAGCGGCAGATGGATGGCGGAGAGCGTTATGGTGCTGCCGGAAGGATCAAACGGATAGAGGTTGATGAGCAGCCCGGAGAGGCCGAAGAGGCCGAGCGTCCATGCGGTGCTGCGCGCCGGCTGCCGCTTTGTCAGAAGAAAATAGAGCGCGATCAAAGGGAGCAAAAACAGACCTGCATTTTTGAAATACAGTGTTTCTCCGCAGCCGAGCAGCTCCGGCAGCTTAAAAGCAGTACCGGCCAGCAGCGCGCAGACGGCCGCTGTCAGCAGGGCTTTCCGCCGCGCCGTTTTGTGCGCGGGTTGTTCGAGCAGAAGGTGCTTCCAGAAGGACGCCATCCCCAGTTTGGCGTATTCCTCGGAAACGGCGCTCACGTTGCCCAGCCGCTTGATGCTGATGATATAGGCCTCGTCGGGCGCCAGACCGGTCTGTGTCAGGTCCTCAATTTCGTCACGCAGATGACTTTCCAGCTCCTGCACGTCGCCTTCGCTCATCTTCCCGCGTGAGCGGAGCCGGTCGCTCCACGCCTGAATGCTGATCTCCAAATCAAACATGTGGTTCCTCCTTGATTTCGGGTGCACCCGTCCGCCGCAGCGTTTCGTGAACCGTGTTCCACCCTCGCATCAGCGTTTCCAGATTTGTCCGCCCGGATTCCGTGATCTGATAGTATTTCCGTTTCCTTCCGCCCTCCGCTTCGCTCCAGTAGGAGGCGATCAGCTTCTGATCCTCCAGCCGGTGCAAAACAGGGTAGAGCATTCCTTCCGTCCAGACAATTTCATTTCCCGACAAGAGTCGGACGCGTTTAATCATTTGGTACCCGTAGCTGTCCGCCTCGCTGAGGATCGAGAGTACCAAAGGCGTCGCCGAAGCGGCCGTCAACTCCTTTGAGACGTCCAAGGCTTCCCTCCTTCCATACCTAGCAGTCTTATGTATTATACCTAGCATTTCTAGGTATGTCAAGAACAATTTGACGCAGGTCGGGATGCACCGTGCAGGCTGGTGATCCGTTTAAACCTTTCGGTGCGCCTTGCACGCAAAAAAGGCCGCCGGTGAAGACCAGCAGCCTTTATGGGGGCATCCTATTCCCAATTTTTCTTTGCATTTTTTGCAGCGCGCGCAGCGTGAGATAAGCGGCCTGTTTGCGGGAATTCCGCTCACCTGGTGTTCAGATCTCCTCCAGAATGGCGATGCCGCAACTGGCGCCGATCCTGGTTGCACCCGCCTCCAGCATGACTTCGGCTTCCCGCCGTGTATGGATCCCGCCTGCGGCTTTCACGCCCATTTCCGGGCCGACCGTTTTCCGCATCAGCGCAACGTCCGCGGCGACTGCGCCGCCCCGGGAAAAGCCGGTGGAGGTCTTGACAAAATCCGCCCCGGCAGCCTTCGCCGCCAGGCAGGCGCGGATCTTTTCCCCGTCTGTCAGCAGACAGGTTTCCAGAATCACCTTCAGAAGCGCGGGGCCGCAGGCACGCTTGACGGCGGCAATATCCGCCTCCACAAGCGTCCAGTCACCGTCCTTTGCCGCGCCGAGGTTCATGACCATGTCGATTTCCTGCGCGCCGCTGCGCACGGCCTCCGCGGCCTCCGCGGCCTTGGTTTCCGTGGTCGCCGCGCCAAGCGGAAAGCCGACGACGCAGCAGGTCCCGACCTGGGAGCCGGCCAGTGCTCCAGCGGCCAGCGCGGCGCGGCAGGGGTTGACACAGACGGAGGCAAAGCCGTATTCCTTTGCCTCGCGGCAAAGCTGGCGGATTTCCCCGGCGGTTGCATCGGGCTTTAACAGCGTGTGGTCGATGCGGGCGGCAAGCGCGATTCTGTCCATTGAAAAAACTCCTTTGTACAAGCGAGGGGCGCGTTATAACGCGCCCCTCGTTGGATTTCTTAGCGAAAAAGATAGGTCCGAACCAGTTCCTGAAGCAACTCGTCTCGATCAATTTTGCAGATGAGGCTTCTGGCGTTCTGATAATTCGTGATATAGGTGGGGTCCTCAGAAAGCAGATAGCCGACGATCTGATTGATCGGATTGTAGCCCTTTTCACTCAGAGAATGATAAACGGAGGTCAAAATCCGCTTCATTTCAGTATTGGAGTCGTCAGGTACTACAAATTTGATGGTGTTGTCATCCATGGGATTATGCCTCCTTCTTGATACTTTGCATTCATCATATACCAAAAAACAACAGAAGTAAAGGGCATTCGAGATGTTTTTACCGAATTACGACGTTTAATTTTTCTTGCAGTTCCCGCAGGACGGCGGAGATAACGGACTCAGAATCGGCGTCGGTCAGCGTCCGGTCGTCTGCCCGCAGTTCCAGGGCAAAGGCTACGCTCTTCTTCCCAAGGGGGATGCCCGCGCCGCGGTAGACATCGAAGAACCGGATGTTCTTGAGCAGCGTTCCGGCGGCCGCTGTGATACAGCGCTCCAACTCGGCCACGGTCAGCGCCTCGTCACAGACCAGTGCGAGATCGCGAGAGACGGCAGGGAACCGGGGCAGCGGCGTGTAGGTGCGTTCCTCGGCCAGTACCGTCAGAAGACCGGTGAAATCCAGCTCCGCGCAATATATTTCGTCGTCGATGCTGTAGTTCGCCGCCACCAGCGGGTGGATCTGACCCAGCGTGCCGAACCGCTTGCCGTCGATCACAAGCGCCGCGCAGCGGCCTGGATGATAGCTCGGATGCGACGTGTCCGCCACATAGGAGGCTGGCTTTGCGTTAATCGCGCGGAGGATGGCTTCGACCTCGCCTTTGAGCGTGAAGAAGGTCTCGCCCTCGCCGTAGCTGCCCAGCAGCAGGACCTTTGGCTCCTTCGGCAGCACCTCACTCACAACGGGCAGGTAGATCTTGCCCAGTTCATAGAGTTTGACGGCCTTGTTGTGATAGTTGTAATTGCGGGCAAGAATATCCAGCAGAGAGGGCAGGGCAGTGGTGCGCATAACGGAGCTGTCCTCACCCAGCGGGTTCAGAATTTTTACGGTATTGCGCAGGGGGCTGTCTTTTGGCAGACGGATCAGGTCAAAACAGGCGGGGGAGACAAAGGAGTAGGTGATAATCTCGCTGTAGCCCATGGACCTTGCCGCGCCGCTGGCGGCGTCCTCCACATAGCGCGCCGCGCTGTAGCCGCCCTTGAGGGCAGCGCCGCGAACCATGGAGGTCTGAATATTGTTGAAACCATAGAGACGGCCAACCTCTTCCGCAACATCTGCCATGAGCCGCAGGTCCGGGCGGAAGGAGGGCACATGGATGGTGCTGCCTTCCACGGGGATTTCCAGACGGCGCAGATATTCCTTCATGTCCGCCTCAGAGATGTCGGATCCCAGCAGCCGGTTGATTTTCTCCGGCTCCAATGGCAGCTTGACTTCCTCGGGGACGTAATTCAGCACGTCAATGGCACCGTCCAGCACGTCGCCGGCGCCCAGCAGCTCCACCAGCTCGCAGGCACGGTTCACGGCGGGGAGGGTCATCATGGGGTCGATGCCCTTTTCATATTTGGCCGATGCCTCCGTGCGCATCCCGAGCGCCAACGCGGTTTTCCGGATCGAGGTGCCGTCGAAGTTGGCGGACTCGAAGACGACCATGGAGGTATCATCCCGGATTTCAGAGTTGAGGCCACCCATGATGCCTGCAAGCCCTACAGGTTTCTCCGCGTTCGCGATGACCAGCATGTCCCAGCCAAGGCTGCGGACACTGCCGTCCAGCGTGGTCAGGGTGTTGTCCACTCCGGCGCGGCGGACGACAATTTTGCCGTCCACATACCGGTAGTCAAAGGCGTGCATAGGCTGACCGTATTCCACCATAACATAGTTGGTGATATCCACGATGTTGCAGATCGGCCGGATTCCGGCGGAACGGAGGCGCTGGCGCATCCACTTGGGGGATGGGCCGATCTTTACATTTTTGACCATCCGGGCGGAGTAGCGTGGGCATAGATCCTCAGCGGGCACCTCCACGTCCAGCAGCTCTGCGAGGCAGCCGTCCGCACCGCCTTTCACCACCGGTTCATGGTGCTTAATGGGTACGTTGAAGGCTGCGGCGGTCTCCCGGGCGAGACCCAGCAGACTGTAGCAGTCGGGGCGGTTGTTAGTGATCTCAAACTCCACGATGGAATCGTCGTTGCCGATGACTTCATTGATGTCCTGCCCAACGGCGCAGCCTTCGCCATTCAGGATCCAGATGCCGTCCGCGAAGGCGTCCGGGACGTCGTTTTGTGTCAGTCCCAGTTCCTGGAAGGAGCAGAGCATGCCGCAGGAGAGCACGCCGCGCAGCTTGCCCGTTTCAATGGACACGCCGCCGGGCAGGCACGAGTGATCCAGCGCCGTGGGGACCAGATCGCCCTCGCGGACGTTCTGCGCGCCGGTGACAATCTGCACGGGCTCTTTGTCGCCGATGTCCACCTGGCACACCCACATATGGTCGGAATCCTCATGCTTGGCCATGGAGAGGACTTTGCCGACTACCACGTTTTTGATTTCCGCGTCCAGCCGCGTGGTGGTCTCCACCTTCTGGCCGGCCAACGTCATGACGTCGTTGTATTCCTTGTCGGTGGCAGAGATATCTACATATTCTTTGAGCCATTTTCTCGAAATATTCATGGTATTTCCTCCTTATGCCGCCTAAAATTGGGACAGGAACCGGATGTCGTTTTCAAAAATCAGACGCAAGTCGCTGATTTTGAAACGGCGCATGGCCATGCGCTCGAGTCCGATGCCAAAGGCGAAGCCGGAATATTTTTCCGGGTTGATGCCGCAGCCTTGAAGCACCGTCGGGTGCACCATGCCGGCGCCGAGCAGCTCGATCCAGCCCTCGCCCTTGCAGGTGGGACAGCCCGCGCCGTGGCACTTGAAGCACTGTACGTCCACCTCGCAGCTCGGCTCCGTGAAGGGGAAGTGGTGCGGACGCAGACGGATGACGGAGTCCGCCCCATAGAGTTCCTTGACCAGCGTTTCCAGCGTACCCTTGAGGTCGCCCATGGTGATGCCCTCGTCCACTACGAGTCCCTCGATCTGGTGGAACATCGGGCTGTGCGTCGCGTCCACCTCGTCCTTGCGGTAGACGCGGCCCGGCGCGATGATGCGGATCGGCGGCTTCATTTTTTCCATGACGCGAATCTGCATGGGGGAGGTCTGCGTCCGCAGCAGAACGGAGTCGTCCTCCGTAATATAGAAGGTGTCGCTGCGGTCCCGGGCCGGATGCCCCTCGCCGGTGTTCAGCCTGGTGAAGTTATAGTCGGCAAGTTCAACCTCGGGGCCTTCCAGCACTGTATAGCCCATGTTGACAAAGATGGCGGTGGCTTCATCCAGCGCCTTGTTCATGGGGTGGCGGTGGCCAAGCTCCACGTCGCTGCCTGGGATGGTCACGTCGACGGCCTCCAGACGAAGGCGGGCTTCCAGCGCGGCGGCGTGCAGTTCGCGCTGCTTTTCCTCCAGCTTCTCCTCAATCGCGGCGCGCACAGAGTTGGCTGCCTGTCCCATGACGGGGCGTTCCTCGGCGGACAGTTTTCCCATCTGCTTGAGTAGCGCGGTCAGTTCGCCCTTTTTGCCCAGAAACCGCACGCGCAGGGCGTCCAGCTCGACGGTGTCGGCGGCGGCGTGCATGGCGGATAGCGCCTGCTGCCGGATCTGCTCCAACTGTTCTTTCATGGTATCTCTCCTTATTTATTTGTTGCCGCCGGGCGCAAAAAAGCCTTCCATCCCCTGGGGACGGAAGACACTCCTCCGCGGTACCACCCGCAGTTCGCCTGACAGCGCACTTTACACCCATAACGGAGTCACCCGGCGGGCCCTACTGCTGCTTCAGGCCGCGGCTCCCAGGAGAAAGTCCTCTCACCCGCAGCAAACGGTTTCCAGCATCCCGTTCTCTCTGTGGCTGCGCTTTGGTCATCGGACGGCCTGTTCATTGCCTTTCCTTATTATCTTGTATCATAACACAGCTTTTTGAAACTTTCAACACCTGATCCCGGAAATAATTGACGGAATCCATGAAAAGGGATACAATATAAGAACATACAAAACGGGTTCGACCCCGGGCCGCCGGACGGATGGGAGGAGACGCACATGAACGCATTGGTACAAAGCTATCACGAGATGGATGAACGGGCGGTCAGCCAGTTTCTGCCGAAGCGCGGCGAGGAGACGCACAAGGGCGACTATGGAAAAATTCTGATGCTCTGCGGCAGCACAGGCTTCACCGGAGCGGCGTGTCTGGCCGCCAAGGCTGCCATGCGGACCGGAACCGGGCTCTGCTACCTCGGCGTGCCGGAGCAAATTTATCCCATTGTCGCCGCACATCTTTTTGAGCCGGTCGTGTTTCCATTGCCCTGCGACCAGGAGGGCCGCCTCAGCTTTTCCGCCATTCCGGAGATTGAGAGGCGGCTTGCCGATATCGATGCCGTGCTGGCCGGGCCGGGGCTGGGCCAGTCCGACGCCGTGCTTTCTGTCGTGCGCACCGTGGTGCTGGAAAGCCGGGTACCGGTCGTGCTGGACGCCGACGGCATAAATGTGCTGCGCGAGCATATGGATGTATTGCGGAAGAAAACCTGTCCCGTGATCCTGACGCCCCATGACGGCGAATTTTGCCGGCTCTATGATGGCGCGCCCGCCGGCCGCTATCAGGAAACCCGGACGCTTGCGCGGGAAACCGGCTGCATTGTGCTCCGCAAGGGACACAGGACGCTGATCTCCGACGGGAGCAAGACCTACCGGAACAAGACCGGCAATCCCGGTATGGCGAAGGGCGGCTCCGGCGATGTGCTCTCCGGCATGATCCTGTCGCTGCTGGGGCAGGGGATGCCGCCGCTGCAGGCGGCGGCGCTGGGCGCATGGCTGCACGGTGCGGCGGGGGATCTGGCCGCCAGACGGCACGGCGAATACGGCGTGCTGCCATCGGATCTGATCGCGACAATTCCGTATTTGATTCAAACATAACGGAGGAAATGGCTGTGCGGCAGAAACTGACTGCTGTACTGATGATGCTCTGCCTGCTGCTTACGTCCTGCGGTGCGGCGGAGAATTCGATGAAGGACGCGCTGGCCTTTCGCTCTGTGCTGCAGGAGCATGGCGGATGCAGCTTCACGGCGGCTGTGACCACCGAGGTGGAGGACCGTGGCTATTGCTTTACCTTACAGGCGGAATACCGGACGGATGCGCCGACCCGGATCACCGTGACAGAGCCGGAGACTCTGCGCGGCATCAGCGCGGAGCTGACTGCGGCGGATGCTGTCATCGCCTTCGATGGGGTGGAGCTGGACTTCGGGACGCTCGACAGCCGTCTTTCCTCGCCGCTCTACTGCCCTCTGGTGTTCGGCTCTTGCTGGGACCAGGAATACATCGACTGCGCCGGAGCCGACGGGGACAGCTATCGCGTGACCTACCGCATGGGCTATGACGACGAGGAGCTGATCCTCGAGACCTGGTTCACGGAAGGCGTGCCATCGCGCTGTGAGATCTATGGGGGAGAGACTCTTCTTTTGTCGGCAGACGTCGAAAGCTTTATCTTTTTGCCGTAGTCCAGCATAGAATGTCTGGGAGCCTTCCACAGCCATGCCGCCTCAATTCCGGCGCAGGCCGAATTGGGAAAGCTATACCAGATGATGGTATAAATCCGGCCGCTGCGTGGGAAACTAATGTCAGTCCCAAAAGACGGACAATAATTTCGCGGAGCGTGAAGCGAATGGATACAAACGTTAAAAGAGGCGACATCTATTACGCCGACCTGAGTCCGGTCGTCGGCAGCGAGCAGGGCGGTACAAGGCCGGTCCTGATCGTTCAGAACGATACCGGCAACAAGCATTCTCCGACGGTGATTGCCGCCGCGATTACCAGTCAGACGGGAAAAGCGCAGCTTCCGACCCATATTTCTCTGACCGGCAGCAGTTACGGCCTCAGCAAGGATTCCGTGGTGCTGCTGGAGCAGATCCGAACCATCGATAAGCGGCGGCTGCGGGAGCATATGGGCAGACTGGACGACACACTGATGACAAAGGTCGACAACGCGATTGCGGTCTCGTTCGGCCTACATGGATAAGCGTAACCAATCATAGGAAATCACCCCGCCGCAGCAAATTGTGGCGGGGTGATTGACATGAATGCGCAATTCTACAGCCGTTGTGACATAAGAAAGAATTGAAGGTACAAAAGTTTGTGTTGCGGTCGTCGTAATGAGGGACAATGAAAATCGATTATACTTGCAATAAGGTTCTGGATGAAAACGATAATATGATGAAAATGACAACGCTTCCGACAGAATCAAGACTGGCGCCGATCAAATCGACTCTACCAGTGAATCGGAAGCGTTGCTATTCATTAGTATAGGTGCAAATCCCGGAAATAACAACCAATCCGCAAATTTAATCTGCGCAACAAATTGTGGAATGTATCCCGCACTCTGTGTAAACTCATAATCGGCGAAAACAGGGCCAAATATTCAATAGGGCGGGAAGCCGGAATCCGGCTCCCGTTAGATTACGGGTTATCCTCGTCCTGTAGAGCGTCGTAGCCCTCCTCGCCCGTGCGGATTTTGATAACGTTCTCAATGTTGTATACAAAAATCTTGCCGTCGCCGAGATGGCCCGTGTACAGGACATTCTTGGCGGCTTCGATGACTGCCCTGACCGGAACCTTTGCCACAACAATTTCAACCTGTACCTTAGGCAGGAGGTTGACTTCGGTCTCGATGCCGCGATAGTATTCCGTCTGGCCATTCTGCATGCCGCAGCCCAGTACCTGAGTCACGGTCATACCGGTCACGCCGAGATTGTTCATTGCGGCCTTCAGGGCTTCAAATTTGCTCTGCTTCGTAATAATTTCGATCTTTGTGATCTTTGTGTCGGACGCGACAGCAGTCGTCGGATCCATGACAAGTTGAACCGGAACGGCCTTGTCTACGTTGACCTTGGCTTCAGGTGCCTTCTGGGGAAGTGAATAGGCTTTGAATCTGTGAAGCTGTTTGATATCTGCATCATCGTTGTAATTAAAGTCCAATTCGCTTCTGACAAGCTGCCAGTTTGGATATGCCAGCACACCCATTTCAGGGACATCGAGACCTTCAAGCTCAATGTCCGGACTGACTCTGAGTCCCCACACCTTGTCGAGGATCTTAAAGAAGATGAACGATACGGCAAAGCCCCACACAATAAGGACACCGCAGGCAATCAACTGCGCAAGGAACTGGGAACCGCCGCCGTAGAACAGGCCGGTTACATTGCCGGACACTCCGTTCAGGCCGTCGCCGTATTTTCCATCCGCAAACAGACCGGTGGCAATTGTGCCCCACAGACCGTTGACGCCGTGAACCGATATGGCACCGACGGGGTCGTCAATTTTCCATTTGTTTTCAAAGAAGGGGACGGCCAGACACACGAGGAAGCCGGCGATGAGGCCGATAATTGCGGAGGAGATCCCATTTACAAATGCACAGGGAGCCGTGATGGCGACAAGGCCTGCGAGCGTGCCGTTCGCAGTCATCGAGGGGTCTGGCTTTCCGAACCTTATCCACATATAAAACATTGCGACAAGGCCGCCGATGGCGCCGGCGATCATCGTGTTGGTCGCAACGACGGAAAGCCGATAATCCGCGGCATTCAGCGTTGAGCCTGCGTTGAAGGAAAACCAGCAGAAGAACAAAATGATCGTGCCGATAATAGCCATCGGAATATTATGTCCGGGGAAAGCTCGGGAGGTACCGTCTTTCTTGAATTTGCCGATACGAGGGCCGATGACAATCGCGCCTGCCAGCGCAATCATGCCGCCCATGCAGTGGACGACGCTCGAACCGGCAAAGTCCACAACGCCGTGGCCAAGGCCGAATTTAGAGCCGAGGGTAGAAAGCCAGCCGCCGCCCCAGACCCAGTTGCCGTAAAGCGGATATAAAACCATCGAAATAAAGAAGGATGTAATAACGACGGCTGAGTACTTTACACGCTCGGCCATGGAGCCGGTCGGGATTGTAACGGTCGTGTCCATGAACACCATTTCAAAGAAAAACAGTGCATAAACGCCGGCATCGTAGGTGCCGCTCAGCAAAAATCCCTTGTAACCAAGAATTCCACCGAAGCCCGGGATCGAGAGCATGCCGTTCAGGACTGAGCCGCCGGTGCCCAGCCCCGGGGAGCCGCCGGAACCGCCCATCTGCAGGGCGAAGCCGACAAGGAAGTAGCCGACAGCGCCGACAAGAAAGACCATAAAGTTCATTGTCATCGTGTGGGCTGCATTTTTTCCGCGGCAGAAGCCGGTTTCAACCATTGCGAAGCCGCACTGGAAGAAGAAGACCATAAATGCGCAAATCATCACCCAAGTGTAGTTTGCGCCGAACAGAGCACGATTCGCCGTTAACGCAACATCGGAAAGCGTCTCATTGCCAGTGATTGCCGCATAGGATGCGCCGGTCGGGTCGGCGCCCTCGGCAAACGCTACAATGGTAAGCAGAGAAATGACAACCACCACAATGGATATTATGCTGAGAAATTTCTTAACTCTCTTCATATTCACACCTCATTCTAAAGTTGGTTGTTTCAGGGTCCGTGTCTTATTTGCTGTCGCGCTTGAAATTACTCCAGCGGAATCTTGAAGTAGGTTTGTAGACCTCCTCTTTCAGCTTACCTACCGCAATCAGGCTTCGAAGTCCGAGGAACACCACAACAATGCCGAAGATATAACCGGGAACCTGCGATGTGAGGACGGTCAGGCTATTTCCGCTGATCATGCTGATAATGCTAAGGAAGATGCCAGATAAAAAGACCAGACTCGCGACAATATAAAGCGCCCAAATTGAAAACACTTTGCTTCTGTCTACCTTAGATATGCATGGCTGCTTTTTCATGTAGAAAACCTCCTTTCTGTCCGACTGTTTTTGTCCTTCAGCCATAGTGTTTACCTTCAACGGGTCTAATCTGGGGCAGGAAATCTGTCACGCAAGAAATGAAAGCTGAGCAGTTTTTCAGACGCCCCGTTGTTGTCCCGATAATTGATGCATTTACCCGCCATTGCCCTGATACTTCTCCACGCCAGCTATTAAAAATTTTAATAATATCCTTTAATAATTTTAATAATTGTCAATTAGTATATTCGGCATTGGTCTGAAATTCAATACTAGGATGTTCTGATTTTCAATCAATGCTTACAATGCTTTTTGTAATTATTCACAAATATTTTTAAAAAAATAGTGCAAAATGACAGCGGCGCTGCGTTTTGCACTGCCAACGACGAATCGAGACGGGAACATAGAGTCGGTACTATTGGACACGGTTTACGCTTGGCTTGACCCGCAACTCTTTCTCAAATGACGGCTGGATGTGGAAGCGTAACCAATCATAGGAAATCACCCCGCCGCAGCAAATTGTGGCGGGGTGATTGACACGAATGCGCAATTTTACAGCCGTTGTGACATAAACCCGCCGCAAAATGCGACCGCATCGGTCAGCGCTGAAGGTCCAACGTCACGCTTGACTGCCCATCGTACAGATGACACCGGCGCTGATATGAATTGTGTGGGTTACATCTTCTTGCATGGAGCGCGCAAAAGGATATCCCGCAAATCAAGGCGGCGTGGCTGGTTTTCAGGTTTGCCCTTGACAGAATCGGTGTGATTCTGTTAAGACTTTATTTTTTTGGAGGCCCGCGAGGAAAGGCGATGACCTTTGTGCGTGTCCAGAATCGAACGCAGCAGCAAAGCGAATTTGCCGAGTTTGTTGGTGGCCGTCGAAAAACCATTGTTCATTTTGGAGATGACTGGTATAATCGATTCATCGAAACTGGCAGTGGAGATTGTAAAAATTTACCATACAACAGCGGAAGAGTTTTTTGAATTAAAAATCAAAGAGGACGTCTGTTTTTGAAAGAATGGAGTGGTCGATGTGAAGATCAAGGCGGTATCCTTTGATGTGGGTAATACTTTGGTGAGATACAACAATCCCCTTAACTGGAAAACGCTATATATTCCGGCGCTGGAACAGGTTGTCGAACAGTGCCGGATTCGCTTACCAGAGGATGGTATCGAGCAGGCTGCTTCAGTTCTTACCAAGTACAATACCCGTGAAAATCCTCGAGAAAAGGAAGTCAGCTCGGAAACCATTTTCAAGGAAATACTGGATGTTTGGGGACAACCATATCACTTGCTTCCCCCGGTAAAATCTGCCTTTTATGGGTTCTTTCAGGCGGACGCGGTATGTTACGAAGATGCGGTAGATACGTTGCAGGTTTTGCGTTCCAAAGGAGTAAAAGTCGGTGCGCTCACCGATGTTGCTTATGGTATGGATGATTCGTTTTCGTTACAAGATATCGCGGCAATACAGCCCCTGTTTGATTTGGTGCTAACCTCTGTGGACGTTGGCTATCGAAAACCGCACAAAGCCGGATTCCTTAAATTATTGCAAGAATTTCATGTTTCTCCTTCTCAAATGATGTATGTCGGAGATGAACAAAAGGATATTGTCGGGGCAAACTCGCTCGGTATCGTATCTGTGCTAATCAACCGAGACCGGACCCCTCCTGACTGGGGGCAGACACATAATATTCAAAGTCTGCAAGATCTTTGTCAACTCATCTGATTCTTCTGCAAAGGCAAGTTCGACATCTCGGCGATTTGGAACTTAGCAGAGAAATCGCCATAGCTCCAACACAAAATTGCAGCAGGAAGGAGAAAATCGGCTTGCGCTTTCCGCGTTTGCTGCAGCAAGGCAATAAATACCGAGCGATGAAAACTGCCGGAAAAATGCGGTGCTTTGTTGACAAAGATTGAAATAGGTGTTATATTTGAACCAGAAAATTGAATTATGTCATTCAAGTGCCCCGGTTCTGTTTGGGAAGCCGGGGAGAATAGTGAATCGGGTGAGAATCCCGAACGGTACCGCCGCTGTATGCGCGGAGGAACACACGAAAGCGAAAGCTTGCCATTGGGAGACTGAGAAGGCGGTGTGATTCCGAAGATGCGTGAGTCAGAAGACCTGCTTGAATGGCTGCCCATGTTTTTTTCCGCGCGCAACGGGATTTTGGGCAGGATTGGCGTAGAAAAACGGCTACGGTGACAGGCTTGTCACGGCAGCCGTTTTTTGCGGCGCCCAGCAGCAAAAATAATCGTGTACGGCCAGATGTTCGGGCCGATGCCGGAACGAACTACAATTGAATCAGGAACTGACGAAAGAATCGCGGTTCGGGGACATTGGCGCTGCGCCAATGTCTGCCGAGCTTTTTTTATTGTGTCTCGAAAGCGGATTGTAAAAGTGTGCACAGCGGAGCGTTTTACCTGGATTCGTACTGAAAGGATGCAAGCCGGGTTTCAAGATAGAACAAATTGAGAGGAGATATGAAATGAAAAAGAGAATGGTCAGCCTGCTGCTGGCGCTGTGCATGTTGCTGACACTGGCGCCAGCCGCATTTGCGGCCGATACACACATCACGGTGAGCGCCGACGCCCCGACCACGGCGGAAATCAGGGCGGGGGATACCTACACCCTGTTGCTGCCGCAGATCTTTAGCGACGCGGACGGACATGCCATGACCTATACGCTGGCGGACAATTTCGAGAATCAAGCCGTCATTGCGGAGGATGGTACGCTGACCTTCAGTACCAAAACAGCCGGGACCTATGCCTTGCATGTTACGGCAGCCTGCAAGGAGGATGCGTCCGTCACTGCAATGCACGCCGTAACCGTTACGGTTAAGCCCGCCTCGCACATTACGGTGAGCGCCAGCGCGCCAGCTACGGTGGAGACCAAGGTAGGCGAAGCCTACACACTGAATCTTGCAACGGTATTTACGGATGCCAACGGTCATGGCATGACCTACGCGCTGGCGGAGAACTATGGCGCCCAGGTCTATATCAAGAGCGACGGGACGCTGGTGTTCACCGCCGCCGCTTCCGGAGCGCAGGCGGTGACGATCATCGCCACCTGCAAGTCCGACAGCACGGTCATGGCCTCCTACACAATTACATTTGACGTGGAGGCAGTGCCGGATGGGGATCCCAGCCAGTATGACTATGAAGAGACGCCGGCCGCATCGGTCACGGTGTATGTGACAATTTCCAGCGACGGAATTCCGCTGATTGGCAACGATTCGGCGGGAACGGTGCTGGCCCATGTGCCTGTAATGGTGCCCTACTTTGACCTGGCCGACTACGATCTGGGAAACTTCTACCGCTACGGGACGAAGAACGGCTCCGGTACCTATGCCAATACAACGGTCGTCGAGCGCCCCACCCTGCTGCATCTGTACCTCTATCTGCTGCAGCGGTATTACCTTGGGCTGGACCCGCAGGATTGCACCGCGGACAACAATCCAAGCGGCGCCGCGGGCAACCAGGGTGTCAACAATATGCTGGGGCAGCAGGCTTACAATGACACAAACAAAGCGCTGAACATCACCGGATCCCCCACGTCCCTGTACATGGAACAGTTTTGGGGTCACGACCAGAATCTGATGTATTACCGAAACCATGTCTACCCGCTCATGAACGCGGGCTTTGGCGCGACTGCCGACTATATTCTGCTTTCAGACGGCGACACGGTGGATCTGGCCATGTTTACAGACTGGGGATTTTATACAACAGGCTATTTCGCGCGCTTCGACCAGGATGAGTATCTGGTTGCTGCAGGCCAGCCGCTGACCGTGCAAACGCAAAAATATGACACGCAGTCTGTTTCCGGCGGCGGCAGCGAACGCTTTGAAACGGTTTCCGGACTGAATGTGGAGGTCTACGACGCGAACTGGAATCAGGTGGATGCCGTGACAGAGAACACGGGTGGAAACGGAACGTTCACCTATACCTTTCCTAAGGCGGGCACCTATTATCTGCTGAGTACCAGCGCCAACGCAGGCACAAGCAACGCCAACGCGGCGCCTGCCACCGCCAGGGTGGTGGTGACGCAAACGGGCGTGGCGGCCACGGGTATCACGGTGACGCCGGAGATGCTGAAGCTGGATGTCGGAGAGACCGGCAGCCTGACCGCCGCGGTGCTGCCGAAAAACGCCTCCAATCAGAAGGTGACCTGGTGCTCCGCGGACGAAAGCGTGGCCACGGTCAATGAAAACGGCTTGGTCACCGGCGTTGCCGCAGGAACCGCCGCCATCACCGCTGCCACAGCAGACGGCGGCTTCACCGCAAGCTGTGCAGTGACGGTGACAGAACCGATTGCATACGGAGATATCAACGGAAACGGAACGGTCACAGCGGTGGATGCGGCGCTGGTCTATGCGGCAGTGAACGGAGCGAAAACGCTCACTGCAAAGCAGGTGGCGGCGGCGGATGTGAACGGAAACGGAACGGTGACAGCGGCGGACGCGGCGCTGATTTACGCAAAGGTAAACGGCAGACTGACCGAGTTCCCGGCGGAAAAGAATTAGGGCATCGCCGCCCAATTCCCGGCACGTGGCTGGTGCAAAAATGGCGCAAGGAACTGCGTATCGCCGCGCGAAAACCAGGCGGACCGTGCGCGTTCTTATCGTAGATGATCAAAATCCCGCAAAAAAGGAAGGGAATGATGCGCTGTCTTTTTTGCGGACAAATCAAAAAAACGATACGGGAGGAGAAAATCAATTGAAACGGCTATTTCATAGAATTCTCGCGCTTCTGTTGGCTGTCAGCATGATGATGAGTTTTGCGGTGACGGCCTACGCGGTGGAACCTTCGGGGGTTACGCCCACGGAGATTCAGACGGAGGCAGACAAGACGGGAACCAACGCGGCGAGCAGCCCGAAGGTTACGCTTTCGGTGAGCAACACGCAGGTGGACCCGGATGGAGACATTACGGTGTCCATCTCGCTGGATCAGGCATTCTCCGGGATCCTTGCCTACCAGTTCGACCTGTATTACAATGTGGATGATTTTACCTTTCAGAGCAGCGCGGGCAACGCCGCGGTCAGCCCTTACGCGAAGGTTGGCGTGGACAAGACAGACAAGGACGGGAAACACCTTGTTTCCGTGTATCTGGAAAACACCACCGGCGACGATGTGAGCGTTGCGGCGGGTGTCCTTGGCACCGTGACCTTTACCGCCAAGGATACTGTCGGCGAGGTCAAGACCGGCAGTTTTCAGATCGGCTATTCCGAAGCGGTAAATCTGAACGGTGACGACCTCCCCTGCGATGTGGATACCACGGCGCTGGAGGTGCAGATTGGTCATGAGGTGCAGCCTCGGACGGTGCGCGTATACATAAACGACGCGGATCTTGGCTGTGAAGAGTACCTGAGCCTGCCTACAACGGCTGGCCAGGCGACAGAAAACGGTTCCTACATCAGCTCCAGAGGTGTTGGCGTTTACACCGCGCCGTATGATGCAGACGGGACAATCCAATGCTCTCCGGTAGGCGAAGTAAAGGCGGATGAAAATAACCGCTATTACTATGAATACTCCCTGATGCCCGGCACCTATTACTCCTATACCGGCAGTGACCTGGAGTACTTTAAAACCATCGATGAGTGGAACTATTACAATTACCTGAACCTCTATCAGATGAACCGCAGCACCTTTACGGTGGAAGAGGGCGAAGGCGTTCAGGAGATCGATATTTCTCTAAGCCACAGAGTAATCTACTTTACCTTGGGAGATCTGGAGGACAGCGTCGGCACGAAGATGACTTCAGCGCCGAGAGTGGGGTATTACTATCCCGCATTTGAGGAAAATACGAGAAACACCTCCGGCTCCGGCAGTGATCTGATTTACAAGGCCAAGGAGATCAAGCCCGACGAAAACGGCGTCTACGCGGTTCCCATGGGCGTCAAGATTCTGGTGGACTTCGGCGATGACGCGGGCAATCTCCAGATGGATGGTGAGACCTACGCGCTGAGCAGCGTGCAGATGTCCTACCAGTTTAATAACTACGGGACACTACAGCAGAGCACCAGCAATCTGAGCAAGCTCAGCCAGTCGAGTAATTTGTTGGATGCGCTGGACAGCGCCGGTATGGATGGCTACTCCTCCGGGCTGTATACCACAAGCCTCGATCAGGGCCGCATCTGCGATAATACCACCGATGCGCCCGCCTTGATCAACGCAACGTGGGCAAAGTCCGAGAATGTGCTCTATTCGACGCTCTTTGTGGTGAACGACAAGTATCAGGACTATGATTCTGCCGCTGCCGCAGTGAAGAGCGTTACCATCAACGGCGCGCAGACCGCAGCCAGAGATAATGGGGAAAACAATAGCTGGCGGCTGTGCTATCCGGGCTATGCGGGAAAAAACAGCACAGCAACGGTGGCGATCACCCTGCATGCAGGGTATTTCCTTGAGGCTGCGTCTCTGGCCGAGAACGTGACGGAAACGCCCAATGCCGATGGAACGACCACCTATACCTATGCGGAAACAGTTGGCACCAGCAACGTGGAAAATACCGTCATGCTCTACGCGACCCAGGGTGTCAGCGGGACCATTACCTTCAGCGCAAACGGCGGCAGCACGCCGGAGGCCATGACGGTGGAGCCTGCTACGCCAATCGCCGTTTCCAGTCTGCCCACATCCTTCTATCCGGACAATCAATTTCTCGGGTGGTACAAGGATTCTGCATTCCAGAACCCATGGACGGACGAAGACCAGATCAGCTATGGCGACCTGAGCATTACGCTCTATGCCAAGTGGGAAAAGGCGATCGTCGGCACGGGCCGGGGTTCCCTCTATGTCAGCAGCAACACCGGCATGGCGGAGGTGGTTCTGGCAAACAGCGTCAGTCAGATTTCCACCTTTAAGATCACCGGTATTCCGGCCGGCTATCGATTTAGCAAGCTGACCTCCTCCTATGGCTCAGATCCCGCCCTGGAGGAGAATGTGAACTACTGGATTCGCCCTGTCACAGAGGAGAGCGGCAATGTCACGGCCGTCTATGTGGATGTACAGATCAACAAAGCCATGGTCTCCACCGATGGCGCGGACGTGGTCCGCATTGCCGCGCAGTTCAAAAACGCCAAGACAGACCTGCAAACGGCAATCCAGACAGCGACGACGTCTTTGGCGGCTGCGAAAATCAGCGTGGGCGGTACGGACGTGCTTGCTGTCGACCAGTGGACGACCCAAGCCGTCCATGAAACGTACAGCGCTGCCATTGACGCGGCAAATACCGCTCTCGCCGGAGCGGAGACCGGCTACATCGCGGCCTGCGACACACTGGCCGCCGCGACGACGGCCTTTGAGGCGGAAAAGCAATCCGGTACCCGCGTAGACGAGTATTTCAACATTGCTGCCTGCCAGACTGCGGTGACGCTGGAGCAAACCGGTGATATTGCCAACGGCGACGTGCAGTATCAGACGGCGGACGCGGTCATTGCGGCTCTGCCCAGGACGGCCACCGTCACGCTGAAAAACAGCGAAGGCGAGGATTCCGGAACCCGCACAATTCCCATCACTTGGGCGGACACCGACGGTTATCACGCGGCTGTGGGCGGGTTCTATACCTTCACCGCCGCCTTCACCCTGCCGCTGGACGTCATGAACAGCGACGGCGTGGCGGCCCCCACCGTTGAGGTCGAGGTGCTGGCCGAGCCAGCTTATGCCTGTCCCATTGATTTTGCGGCGTATATGCAGGGCGGTAATTCCAGCATGCCGAAGATTTATGTGCTGGGCGATAAAACCCTGGGTTTTGCGCAGGACTTTGCCAAGGAAACCTTCCAGTACGACCTGACAGGTTCTTTCTCTGCCGCAGGTTTCTATTATAATATTGCACTGAAGCCGGGCTATACAGCAACGCTGACGTCCTCTCTTGGCAATGCCACAGCTACCAGCAGCAGCTATTCCGGCAGTCTGAACGTGAGCTCCGGCGATACCGTGACGATTACGGTCATGGCCCCGGCCGGCGTACGGGAGCGCAATGCAGTCTATACCCTCAAGCTGGGCGGCTTTGAGACAATGTCTGTGTATACAGGCGTGTCCCAGTCCATCGAGGGTACGGATCAGTCCGGTTACACGATGATAAACGGCGCAGCCAATACATCTGTATCTGTACCGCAGAAGGATGCGGAGACTGTGCCCACCGTACAGTTTGTGCCGGTATCTGATGAACCGGCAAAAGTCGCCATCTGGATCCAGAGCACTTCTGCCAAGGCGGTAACGCTGGTGAGTGTGAATGGCGTTGCCTGCAACCAGGCGCTCACGAAAGATGCCAACTCCACCTATTCCGTTTCCATTGATCGCGATATGGAGAAGAGCGTCAATACAGTTTCAGTCGAATTCCAGGACAATGCTGGAACTGTCTATTCGCAGACGTTTGAAATTCTAAGCCAGAGCGCAGTGCCGGTGAGAGATCCTTCCATCATTACGCTCGGCTTAGCGGATAACAACAGTCATAGCTTCTACAGTTATAACAAGGCCACAGGCGCCGACTGGGGCGCAGCGGTTCTTCCAGCAACGGCATCTGATACGTCATTGACGCTGAAAGTCAATCCGAATCTTGACACAACAGGCCTCTCCTTTGTCTATAACGGGAAAACATATACAGGCACAGGGACCAGTTTTACTCTTTTCTCTCTCCGGAATATGACCTCGCTGACAGTTCGTAATGTGCTCGATTCGGACAACGCAACGTACGATGAAAAGACCGTTCCGATCCAGTATACCACAGCGAGCACGGCTGCCAATCCGGGGATTATTCTGCAATCCACCGGCGAGCTGGCGCGCCAGCTTGTGGGGGGAACGGAGGATACCCTGACAGTCATTGGTACCGCAAAGGATGCGGCCAAGACCGTAACCTACCAGTGGTACAGCTGCACCAACGCCTCCCGCGCCAACCCCACCGCGGTCAAGGGCGCGACTGCTGCAAGCTTTGCAATCCCAACCGATACGGCGGGCACGTATTACTATTACTGCGCGGCCTCTGCATCTGGCGAGACGGATGCACTCAGCTGCCTGTATACTGCAACGGTGAACACAGCTCCCACCATCGATAAGGTTCTTGTCTATACAGAGAACTGGGGCACGCTGCTGAACGCGTCTGCGGATGTGAAGAACGGCGACACCATTGAAGTCCCCCAGGGGACAGAGAAGGTTTGGCTGCGCCTGATTTCCTCCCAGGCTGGCACTATCCGCGTAAATGAGGTAGCTGCCGTGCGCGGCACCGGCCTGTTTACCCTCAAGAATGTCGCAGTTTCAGGAGATACTGCCCTGGAGATCAAGGCCGCCAACGTGAATAATGATGCCCTTGTCTCCAATCTCGCCATAACCCTAAAGCCGGTTGCAAGCGTTACGCCCACACTGGGGGTGAACGTGCAGCCCAGCGACGCGGCAATTTCCATGGGCAATACGGCGACGCTGTATGCCTCCGCAATATTTATCCCGGGCAGCGATGCGGCGATCACAGCCCAATGGTACGCCTGCAATGCCGACGGCATGGAGGAAGCTGCCATTCCAGGCGCAACCTCCAACAGCTATCAAACCGCGACAGATATTGCAGCGCCGCAGGACTTTTATTACTTCTGCCGGTTTAGCAGCGGCTCAGCCTCTGAGGACAGCAAAATTGCCAAAGTCAGCGTGAGTTATCCGGAGATCAGCAAGATCAACGCGAGCTTTAGCGTGCTTCTCTCCTCAGGACAATTCCTGAACAGAGCAACCGCTACGAATCAGACGATCCAACTGTCTCTGAAAAAGGGCTCCGGCGACCTTGCGGCATTACTGGAGAAGGCCGGCGCTACGGCGACTTACCAGTGGTACTATGGCAAATATGCATCCTACAATACGACCGATAACAAAATCCCCATCGGTGAGAAGAAGACCTTTACTACGCTGAGCGCCGTCATCGCCAGCTTCGACGCGTCTCAACTGGAACTGGGGCAGTATTATTTCTGGATCGAGATCACGCCGGAGCGTACTTACGAGGACACCAATACAACCACCTGCTTTGTTCAACACGGCACCGTCCTCAGCTCCAGCAAATACTCATTCACGATGATGAATACTGTGGCTCCCACCTATGCGGACTACAAAGCGCTGGTCGACGAGCTTACCGTTTACATGAATGGCACCGCCATTTCCGGCGTGTCCGGTGTGGGTATGCTTGTGGACGCGCTGACAGCGAGCGCTGTCCCCAAGTATCAGTATTTCTCTCTGGGAATCTCTAATGCCACATTGTTGAACACAGTAGGTAACGCCAAAAATTGCTGTACAACTGAAGCGGCATTTAACTCCAGAAGCCCGGCGGATCTTTTCAACTATTATACCAAACTGCTTGACATTAAGGCCAAGCTGCAGGGTGACAATCCTGCTTACATGGCCGTCCAGGGCGCCAAGAACAGTGCGCCCATCCAGCTTTACTCTTTGAGCAATTGGGGCACCTTTACCGGTGAAGTCGGCAACGAGGTGGAAATCCAGCTGAAAACCACGGTGAATGGGGAGGAAAAATTCCTGTTCCAGGATCCGGACGTGGCGACTGGCTGCGAGGCGTATAAGCCTCTGACCTATTACTACACGACCGGCAACGATGCAACCATGATACCGTTTGAAGGAGACTCCTTCAAGTACACTCCGACCGAAGCGGGCACCATCCTGTTTAAGGTTTACGCCAGCGATGGCGAATATAGCTCTGCGACAGCGCAGTGGCTGAAAATTACAGCTACCGACACCGTGACCCCGGTGATTGAGGCCATCGACGCCATCGGCACGGTTACACGGAACAGTGAAGCCGCCATTTCAGCGGCGAGAACCGCGTTTGACGCGCTGACCGACGGCCAGAAGGCGTTGGTTTCCAACGAGGCCGCGCTGACCGCTGCGGAAACGAGTCTCGCGAACCTGAAGGCCGCAAAGACAGTGGAAGACCAGATCACAGCGCTTCCCGCACCCATCGCCCTGACGGACGAAGCCGCCATTACTGCGGCGAGAACCGCATTTGACGCGCTGACAGACGGCCAG
>JAYFPO010000020.1:0-88926 GCA_034927685.1 Oscillospiraceae bacterium
AAAATTTTATTTTTGCAGCGCCGCCTGGTTTTCAATAATCAAAATCGTAGAGTGCCTCGCCAAGATCCTCCTGGTGGCTGTCCACGACCCGGAGGCCCAGCGCCGCCTGGTCCGTGTCATCCAGGTCCTTGTCCACCCGCAGCAGCTCACCGCTCAGGTAGGTGGTATTCAGCAGCTTCTCCCCTTCGGAAACGTGGTAGTACGGGGTGAAATTTTCGCCCAGCACATAGAAGTACCCGTCTCCGCGGACCAGCCCGCGAATGGTCGCCTTCGTAACGCCCATTTGCAGATTCGTCGCGTTCCGAACCCCGATGGTCGGCGTCAGATAGTCACTGCCGTAGAGCAGATCATACTGAATGGCCTTTAGATCCGAGAGGTAGGAGGCGCTCTCCTGCCGCTGTTGGTGGAATCGGCTGAGAAAGCCGCCGGAGATCTCCAGCCGGGACAGCACCTCCGCGGAGAGCTGGTAGGCGCAGAGGTTCTGCTTCTTCGTTTCCAGTCCCAGGTTGTCCCAGATGATGTAGTCCGTTTTAAACAGGGACCCGCTCTCCATCTGGTTCGCGTTCAGCCCCAGCGAGGGCAGGTGGTCGCCATACAGCACCACCACGGTCTTTTCCTCCCGCGCCGTCAGCGCCGCAATCAGTTCCCCGACGAAGGCATCGGTTTCCCGAAGCTGGTTGACATAGTATTCCATGGCGTTCTGGTCGATGTTATCCGGGCACGCCTCCACCAGAATCGCCGGGTCCTCCAGCTGGGTGGTGCCATAGCTGCCGTGACATTGGACCGTAATCGTATAGACAAAGTCCCGGGCCTCCTCCGTCTCGTCCAGCGCCTGCAAAATCTGACTGGTGAGAATCTCATCCGTGGCCCAGCCATTGGGGGTTTTCTCTGTCTCCGGCATGTACTCGATGGAGGTAAAATCGTCGAACCCCAGGTTGGAAAATACCTCGTCCCGGTTATAGAAGGTCGCGCGGTTGTTGTGGATCGCATGGGCCGTATAGCCCAGATCCCGCAGATCATAGGCAATCGAGTCGATTGGCACTTTCTGCGCCTTTGCCTCGTAGGGATACTCGCCCGGGCCAAAAAAGCGGCAGCTCATCCCGGTCAGCACCTCAAACTCCGTGTTGGCGGTGCCGGCGCCCACCACGGGAACCAGCAGATAACCGGAGGAGCAGGTCTGTTTCAAACTGCGCAGGTTTGGCATAGCGTCGGCGCTGAGCGAAAGTCCATCTACCTCCTGCGGATCCAGCAGCGACTCCAGTTGAATGAAGATCACGTTGACATCCTCAGCATCGGAGTCCGGCGTCATATCCACCTCGTCGCGGATTTTTTCCATTTTTGTTTCGCTGTAGCTCGCCGGCCTGTGGACGCCCCGATTGAGCCACGTCTGCAAAAAGCAGTAGGAAAAGCCGTAGCTGTCATACGCGCTGGTCAGGTTCATAAAGGTCTTGGAGAGCTGGTTCGTCTGAAATCCCATGGCCCAGCAGCCTGCGAGACATGCGCCCGCAGCCAGCGTGGCTGCGATCGCGCGGATCAGACGGCGCTCCGGCGGCAGTTGCTCCCTGGGCCCGCGGAGAAACAGCAATACCAAGCCGGCCAGCAGCGCCGCCGCCGCAATTGCCAGCAGCACGATACCCCAGGCCGGCATATAGTTGGGCAGCGTATCCAGCGCGGCCCGCAGCTCCGCCATGTCCGGCACGGTAAACGGCGCGGAGCGTTTGAGCTGGATGTAACCGTTGATCAATCCGGCGGTCAGCCAGCAGCAAGAGAGCAGCAGGCAGGAAAATCGCTGCCGCCGCCAGAAGAGCGAAAAAAGCAGCGTCAGAGCAATCAAGAAAAAATCCACCAGAAACGCCCAGGGATGTACGGCCAGAAATCGGAAGAACGACCGGAACCCGACAGACAGACAGCGGTGGTTCAGCAGCTCAATCAGAAGCGTCAGCCCGAGCGCCAGCGCGGGAACGCGAAGCAGGGGCGAAGAAAAGACCGCCCTTACAGGCTGGGCGCTGCGAGAAAGCAAGCGCATTGCGGGTACCTCTTTTCCAGAAAATTCGGCCGGTGTCGTCCTGTATTATACCGCCGACCCGGCAAAATTTCCACGGTAAAGTCGCACAAATGTCAAGGCGTTCTTTCTCATCAGAACCGCGGCGTGCTGTCGGCGGCAGAGGAGCGCTGCGGCGCCGCGAAGACCGAAGCTGTTGCTGCGCCGCAGCGCGACGCGCAGAGAAAAGCGCGGCAGATTTGTGCCGCGCTGGAAAACAGTCTATCTTTTGTTCCTGCTGCCTTCGGCAAGCATCGGGAGTTTTCCCTTCCAAATGCGGTCAAACCGTTACCGGTCCACCGCGCATTTTTTTGAAGCAATCCGGGAACGCCCTGCGCGAAACGCCGCCGGACACGATCCTTCCGGAACGCGTCGCCGCCCGGCAGCGGACACGCTTCTCATTCTACCACCTCGGCATCCACAAACAACGTGGTAACCTGAATTGGAATGGGAAGCTTACTGTGTTTTGCCGCCTGCAAAACAAATTTCCGCAGGTCGCCGCAGCAGGGCGTATCCATACTGACGACGGTCACGCTGCTGATGTCGTTCATCTCAAATATTTCCGACAGCTTCATCTGAATATCAAAGTCGTTTTCCGGGCAACAGATCAGTGGGATTCTCCCGCGTGACAAAACGTCATGGAAGCCCGGATGCGAAAACGCCGTGCAGTCGCCCGCTACCAGAAGATGCGCATGATGAAAATATGGCGAAACAGACGGAATCTTCCAAAGCTTGATCGGCCATTGCACCAAATCGCTGCTCTGTTCCCGCAGCTCCTCCGGATCAAAGGTATCAATCCGCTTCCATGGGTTAAAATCAGTGGAAATCATGGCTTCCTCCTCTTTATTTGATATATTGATCGATGGCCTTTTTGAACGCTTCTAAGGCCTCCATGTCGCCCGCCTCCACCGCATCGACGATGCAGTGGTCCAGGTGATCCTTGATGATCACCCGGCCCACAGCGGTCAGCGCACCAATCACGGCGGAGAGCTGGATGAGCACCTCGGAGCAGTCCCGTCCGCTTTCCACCATCCTGCGGACATGCTGCAGATGCCCGTCCGCGCGGGACAGCCGGTTGATCACATATTGCGTATTTTCATGGTGGTGCGTATGTCCGCCCGCGTGTGTTTGGGCTTGCGGCTGCTCCTGTGGATGGTTCTGTTCCATGCCGCATTCCCCCTCTCTCCGTGATTGAGGCAGCGCTGCACAATTTACGGTTGTTATCCTCATTGTACCAACGGCCGAACCGCCCCGCAAGCCTCCCCGGGGGTCCTTTTTTTTGCTTTTTCTGCTTCCTTTGCGGCATGTTGAAAAAAATGGTGCCTTTTTCGGCTGTTGGCACAATTTGCTGTTTTGCCGCTTTGTTTGGAAAAAAACGGCAATTCCGTGCCGCCGTTAGACACGAAAAAGCCGGAATTTCAAAGCTCCGCATCATAAACACACTTTGCCGCGCCGGATAATTCCGGCAGAGCTTGTGGAAAAGCGATGCGCTTGCAAAGATTTCTTGTGTCGAAATCCCGCGAACCGAGAATACTCTTGGAGGGCGAATGAAGTTGAAAGGCGGGATTTTTTTAAAATGAAACATTGTATGATCACGCTGCTGGTAATTCTCTGTCTCTCCATGACCGCGCTGGCCGCGGACAGGACAGAGCTCCATGCAGTGGGCAGGGCGGTCGGCATCCAATTGCAGGAGGACGGCGTCACCGTCACCGGCTTTACGGAGGACAGCGGTGCCGCGGCGGCCGGCATCCAGGAGGGAGACCGAATTGTCCGCATCAACGGGCAGACCGTGGAAGCCACGGAGGACATCACGGCGATTGTATCCAGCGGCGAGCCGCTCACGGTCACGGTGGAACGAAACGGGAAGGAAGCGGACTATCTTCTGACACCGCAGCAGGTCGAGGGCGGCTATCTGCTTGGTTTGCGGATCCGCGACAGCATCGCCGGTATCGGCACCGTCACCTATTATGATGACCAGAGCGGCGAATACGGCGCGCTGGGTCATGGCGTCAGCGCCGCCGATTCCGACCAGCTGATCTCTCTCCGGGAGGGAGAACTGATCAGTACCTCAATTTCCGGCGTAGAGAAGGGCAAGCGCGGCACAGCCGGACAGCTTCAGGGCAACTTTGACGGCGCGCAGCTTTTGGGCACTGTGGAAAAAAACACCGATTCCGGAATTTTCGGCCATATGGCAGCCGCACAGGACATGGGCGAACGCTGCGAGATTGCGGAAAAGGGTGCGGTCACCGCCGGCGACGCGGTGATTCTCGCAAATGTGGACGGTACCGAGCCGCAGGCATACAAGGCGGAAATTTTGAAAATCTATCCGGACGGACAGGAGCGGAACCTGCTGCTGGAGGTCACAGACCCTGTGCTGTTGGAAAAAACCGGCGGAATCGTCCAAGGCATGTCCGGCAGTCCGATTTTGCAGGACGGCAGGCTGGTCGGCGCAGTCACCCATGTGCTGGTCTCTGATCCCACAAAAGGTTATGGAATTTTTATCGAAAATATGCTGAACGCGGCATAAAATGCAAAACGGAAGACCCATAACCGAATTCGGGTCTTCCGCTTCCGCGTACTGCGTGCTATGCTTAAGTTGCGCCGGGCCGCCGTATCAATATGGCGCCGCCTGCAAACACCAGGCGCGGGAGCCGCGCCTCCGGAAAGGAGCATCTTCATGCGGAAATCCATTTTAATCAAGGACACCACAAAGGAAGAGCGCGAGCAGATCGTGCGGGAGTCGCTGTCCGTCTGCGGGTCGCCCTGCGACGGCTGCAGCGCCTGCGGCAGTCTGGGCGGCGGCAATGTGGATCTGCTCTACCAGCCCTATATCGATGGGGAAAAAGAAATTTCGCAGATCAATGAGGAGTATCGCCGCGGTCTGGTTCGCTGATTCGGAAGCGGCGTCTGCCCGAAAAAAACGCTGTCGCCTTTCGGGCGGCAGCGTTTTTGTTCGTGTACGTTTATTTGGCTTCCTTTGGCTTGCGAATCCAGCAGAACCAGAAGATCGCACCGATGGCGACACCGCCGACGATATTGCCCAGGGTCACGGGCAGCATATTGCCCCCGAAGTAGTTGCCCCAGGTCAGCTTGGTGAGGTCGACGCCCAGCGCTGTGGCCGCCTCGCAATACGCGGCGTTCGACTTGGCGAACAGGCCCATGGTGCAGTAGGTCATATCGGCAATCGAGTGATTAAACCCGCAGACTACGAAGAACATGACCGGCGCCCAAGCGCCCAGGAAACGGCTGACGCCGTCCTTGCCGCCCAGCGAGAGCAGCACGCCCAGTGTAACCAGAACATTGCAGAGTATGCCCATCATAAAGGCGTTCTGGAACGGCATGTTCATCTTTCCCGTGGCGACCTTCATCGTATAGGCGGCCAGCGCATCCTTGCCGGCGGAAAGCCAGCCGAACCTGGCGCAGATGAACGCCACAATCAGAGAGCCAATAAAGTTGCCGATGAACACGATGATCCAGTTGCGGAGCATCCCGACCACGGTGGCCTTCCGATCCAGCACGCTGATGGAGATCAGCGTGTTGCCGGTAAACAGCTCCGCGCCGGTCAATACGACCATGCCAAGGCCAAAGGCAAACAGGACGCCGGAGAGAACCCGGATGACGGAGTTATTTTCCAGCGCGTAGCTGGACATATTGGTGACCGCCGACGGGAAGCCGATCAGCATACCGGCCAGAATTGCCAGCACAAACAGTTTCCCGAATGGCATTTTAGCCTTACTCGCGCCAGCAGTGGAATAGTTGGCCGCGATTTCGGCCGGAGAAAATAGATTCATCAGATGTACCCCCTCTTTTTTTAATTCAGAGTCCGCTCCGCCGCCTCGACCACATGGCCGATCAGCACGGAGGTGGTCACAGAGCCCACGCCGCCGGGCACCGGGGTGATGGCCGCCGCAATGGGCTCGACCTCCTCGAAAATGGCGTCGCCGGCGATACCGCCCTTGCCGTCCTTCCTGGTAGGGTCCCAGTTGATCGAGACGTCGATGACCACCTGGCCGGGCCGCACAAAGTCCTTCGTCAAAGAACGGAGGACGCCCGCGGCGGAGACCAGAATGTCCGCGCCCTGCGCGATTTCCGCAGTATGGACGGTCCTGGTGTGGCAAACGGTGACCGTGGCGTTTTTGGCCATCAGCATCATGGCAACCGGCTTACCGACCACAAGGCTGCGACCGATGACCACGGCATTTTTTCCCTTGCAGTCAATGCCGTAGAAGTCCAGAATCTCCATGCAGGCCTGCGGTGTGCAGGGGGCAAAGCCCAGCTTCTTGCCCATGAATACGCCGGCGTTGGAGCTGTCGGTCATGCCGTCCACATCCTTGCGGGGATCGAGACGGTTACAGATTTCATCCTGATCGGCCTTCAGATGCTTCGGCAGCGGCCGGAACATCAGCACGCCATGAATGGCGTCGTCCCGGTTGATGGCCTCGATCTGCGCGATCAGCAACTCCTTGGTCACATCCTCGGGCAGGACAAATTTCTGCACCTCGACGCCGATCAGTTCGGCGCGCTTGGTCGCGCCGTTTTCATAGGACAGATCGGAGGGATTCTCGCCGCAGCGGACAATTGCCAGCCTGGGGGAAACGCCTTTCCCCTTCAGTTCCTCCACTTTGGTCTGGAGTTTCGCGTTCAGGGACTCGGTAACTTCTTTACCCAACAGTTGTTTTGCCATGCTTTTTCCCTCCGTTCAGAAATTCGCGCGGACCGCTGCGAAAATGGCATCCGCCTTTTCGCAGTAGGTATCCAGCATCCCGTTCGCCTTCCGGTTCAGGGCTTCGGCGGTGTCGCGGTTTTTGAGGCTCTTCGTGTTGATGAACACGTTGAGAGAGGCGGCCTGCAGGGCAGCTTTGCAGCAGACCGCGCCGCAGCCGGCATCGGAGACGGCCAGGCGGGAACCCTTTTCCGCAAACACCCCGATGGCGTCGATGGCCTCGCAGCACAGCTCCATGATGTGCATGGGGACGGCGCAGGCCGTGATGGTGGCCTCCTCCAGGGTCGCGTCCCGGCTGGGATCGTCCTTGGGAATGCCGTAGGCCCGGGCCAGCGGCTCAAAGCCCACCGCGTCGGCAGGTACCTGATCCAGCAGCTTGGTCTGGAGCGTGTCGCACGTTTCCTTCAGGGCGACAATTTCCTCCTCCACCGCGGCGTACTTTTTCTTGCCGACCGTCAGTGAGCCGACCATGTTGCCCAGCGCCGTTCCGATTGCGCCCACCAGCGCCGCAGCGCCGCCGCCGCCGGGAACCGGGGCGCTGGAGGCGAGTACCGTGACAAATTCTCTACAGGAATTTTGTGTAAAATCCATAAAATCTCTCCATTAACAGAAAGGCATTGCCGCACCATTCTAGGCGTGGGATTGCGCTGTCAGATTTTTTGCCGAGTGCGTTAACATGCGCGGGAATACACTGCGTATTACCGAGCATTTTTTAATCCATCATAAAAAAATCATGCAGGCGCTTGGTTCCGGCGTTAGCCGAAAATGATACGGCGTTGCCATAAAAATGGGGCGGCGGAAATCGCCGCCCCTGAGGCTATGTGCATGGATGCTGCAAGGGGATGGCCCAGAATCAGAACAGGCCCGAGACCTCGCCGGTTTCCGTATTGATGTCGATGCGGCGGTAAGCCGGATCGGAGCTGGTGCCGGGCATCATGGAGATGGTACCGGCCATCGGGCAGAGGAACTTGGCTCCGCCGTATTCCAGAATGTCGCGGATCGGCAGCCGCCAGTTCGTGGGGACACCCTTCCAGGAGGGCTCGTGGCTCAGCGACAGGTGTGTCTTGACCATCATGGTGCAGTAGTCGGCGTACTTGGGATCGCTCTCAAAGCGTTTGGCCTTTTCGACGGCCAGCGGCGCCCAGTCGACGCCGTCGGCGCCATAGACTTCCCTGGCGATCATTTCGACTCTCTGGCGCAGCGGCATCTCGAGCGAGTACAGGAATTTGATCTCGCTCTTTTCGTTGCAGGCATCGATGACGGTCTCCGCCAGCTCGATCGCGCCCTCGCCGCCGTATCTCCAGTGGTTGGACAGTGCGCAGCGGACCCCGTGCTCCTTGCAGAGCTTCCGGAGCAGCGCAATCTCGGCGTCGGTATCGGTGTAGAACTGGTTGATGCAGACGACGGGCGTAATGCCGGACTTATTGATGGTTGCGACGTGGTGGAACAGGTTCTCGCAGCCTTTTTCCAGCAGGCCCATGTTCTCCTCGGTGTACTCCGCGGGCAGGGGACGGCCGGCAATGACGGCCGGGCCGCCGCCGTGCATCTTGAGCGCACGGATGGTCGCGACCAGCACGGAGACGTTCGGGGTCAGGCCGGACAGACGGCACTTGACGTTCCAGAACTTCTCAAAGCCGATGTCGGCGGCGAAGCCGGACTCGGTGACATGGTAGTCGAAGAGCTTCAGCGCCAGACGGTCGCCGATGACAGAGGACTGGCCGATGGCGATGTTGGCGAAGGGGCCGGCATGCACCAGCACGGGCTGATGCTCGACGGAATAGCAGAGGGTGGGGTTGATGGTGGTCCGCATCCATGCGGTCATGGCGCCGGCAACCTCCAAATCCTCGGTGGTAACGGGCTCGCCGCTGCGGCTGTAGGCCACGACGATCTTGCCGATGCGCTCGCGCAGATCCTTCAGGTCACGGGCAACGGCCAGAATGGCCATCAGCTCGGAGGAAACGGCAATGCCGAACTTAGACTCCATCAGATAGCCGTCCTTGGAACCGCCGATGCCGATGATGATGTTGCGCAGGCCCTGTGCACAGAAGTCGAGAATCCAGCCCATCTCCACCCGTCTGGGGTCGATGTCCAGCCGCTTCAGGCCACGCTTTGCCAGCTGCTCGTCATTGTAGTTGCGCTCATGCTGCATTCTTGCATTGAGGGCGACCATCGCGAGATTATGGGCGTTCATAATGGCATTGATATCGCCGGTCAGGCCCAGAGAAAACTCGGTCATGGGAATCAGCAGGGCGTTGCCGCCGCCGGCCGCCGTGCCCTTGACGTTCATGGTCGGACCGCCGGAAGGCTGACGCAGGCAGCCGCCGACGTTTTTCCCCAGCTTGCCGAGACCCTCGATCAGGCCAAGAGAGGTCGTGGACTTGCCTTCGCCCAGAGGCGTCGGGGTGATTGCCGTCACCTCAATAAACTTGCCGTCTGGCTTATCCTTCAGGCGGTTCATGATCTTGATAAAGTCGAGCTTCGGAGTCTTGCCGTAGGGAATGATCTCATCGGGTTTCAGGCCCAGCTTTTCCCGGAAATACTCCACGGAGGGCAATGTCTTCCCCGCTTCTTCCGCAATCTGCCAGTCCTTGTAAACAGTGGGGTCCAGCGTCACTCTGCCGTCCTTGTCTACGTATCTGCCTTCCTTGAAATTGATTGCCATTGATACTCCCCCTCATGCCCCGGGATCTTTCACCACCCCCGGGGGTTATTGTGTTTTGGGCGCTGCGCTTCTATCGTCCGCGATCCCAGCGTCTATTCGATAATGTTTTATCGGTACAGCAATATTGTAGCACCGTTTGATATATAAGTCAACAAGAATCGCTAAGGATTTAGCGATCTATCTCGCTTTTTTCAAAAACCCACATATGAAAAAATCGCGCCGCAAAAACGGCGCGATTTTACAATATTTTGGGATTACACTGTCGTAATTTCCGCGTTGTCGCAAATCAGGCGCAGCACCTTGCCCCGCAGGACGTTCCGCAGGATGGCTTCGTCAAAGGCCTCATCCCGGTATTCCATGAGCTGCTCCATGGTGATCTGGTTCCGGGCGCAGACCTCCGCGCAGGCGTCCGCGATCTCGGTTTCCTCCGCCTGAAAGCCCTCCAGTTCCGCGATTTGCTCCACTGCAGCCTGTATCCGCAAGCTCTGCTCCGCCTCCGGCCGCGCGTCCTCACGGAGCTGCTGCTCGGAGTTGCCCGTAAACCGGCAATAGTCCTCCAGCGTCAGATTTTGCAGGGCAAGCTGCGCCGCCAACGTCTGCATCTGCCCATTTACCGCGCGGTCCAGTTCCGCCTCCGTGGGCGAATAGTCCAGTCCGGCAGCCGCCTGCCGGAGCAGCTGATCCTGCAGCTCCTGCTCGCCCCGCTGGTCATAGAATTCCTGCAGGCTCTCCGCGACGCGGCGGCGCAGCGCCGCAAAGCTCTCGCAGCCCATCGCGCCGGCGAAGTCGTCGTCCAGCCCGTACTCTGATTTTTCGCGAATTTCATGGATGACGCAGGCGAATTCCGCCGCCTTGCCGGCCAGACTCTCACTGTGATATTCCGTTGGGAAGGTCACGCGAACCGTGACCGGCTCTTCCAGCTGTTTTCCAACGAGCTGCTCCTCGAATCCCGGGATAAACGCGCCGCTGCCGAGCGTCAGCGTCTGCCCCTGGGCCGTGCCGCCCTCAAAGGGGACCCCGCCGCAGGATCCGGCGTAGTCCAGCACCACCTCGTCGCCCAGTCGGGCCGGACGATCCTTCACAACGGTGATGGATGGCGTCTGCTCCCGCAGCCGCGCAATCTGCCGGTCGATTTCGCTCTCCGAGACGGTCTTCTTCTCATAGTTGGCCTTCAGGCCCTTGTACTGTAAGCTCATAAAATACAGCCTTTCAAAATTTCTCTTTTATCGCAGTAATCAGGATATCGCCCGCCACAACCCGGTCCTCGGCGGAAAAGCCCTCCGCGAAGGTCTCCGTATAGAGAATCTGGCTGGAAGGCGGGAATTCTTCGTCCCCCGCCCAGACAATCAGCTCCATGCGGTAGCCGCCCAGCAGCTCGAAGCGGTACGAGGCGTCGCCGTGAAGGCAGGACGTTCCGCCCAGTCGTTCGGCGGCCCGGCGGAACGCTTCCAGCCGGGGGCCGAAGGTAAAGGCGGCCCGGGTCAGGCATCGGCCGGTGAAGGGTGTGAGATAGACCTCGCCCCACGGCATCTCGCGAAAGGTCTTGTAGCTTTCGCAGGGCGCGGCGGCCTTTCCCTCCAGCAGGTAGCGCATCAAAAAAGTCTGGAAGGGCAGCTTCCCCAGCGCCAATCCTTCGCCGGAGGCAGTTCTGATTGCAAAGTCCGGCCACGCGAGAAAATACTCTGCGTCCAGCAGCCGGACGCAAAACTCGCCTCCGTCAAAGGCAACGCCGCAGCGCGCGGCCGCCTCCGCCGGATCCAGCGCCTGAAACAGCGCACAGTAGTGCCGGAAGGGTACCTCTTCCTTGTTGTTTTCCACGGTTTTCTGATCAGACGCCATTTAAATATCCTCCTGCTTGCAGGACGGGAACATCCTGCCGTTGGTATGGGGAAGGAAGCAGGCAGCCACAAATTCGTCCATATATCCGGGCGTTGTGGAGAGCTCCAGATAGGTCATGTTCCGTGCCACCTCGTAGACCTTGTCCTCGGCCTCGTCGGAAATCACCATGGCGTAAGCGCCGGACAAGGATGAGTTTCCAATATAATGGTACTTTTCCAGCGGAATATCCGGGAACATTCCGATCATCACGGCGTTTGTCATATTAATTCCGGAGCCGATACCGCCTGCCACATACACGTCGTCGATACAGGTCACGTCCATGTCGATGGAGGTCAGCAGCGTCTGAATCGCGGAAAAAATCGCGCCCTTGGCCCGGATGAAGTTGTCGATATCCACCTCATCGAGCGCGATCTCCCGGCCGGTGGCGGATTCCTCCGGCGTCGCCAGAACATAGCGGCCGCAGCCATGCCGGTCGTGCGCCACCCGGCTGCCCTCACGGCGGAAGATGCCCTTGGCCGTGATCATCCGGCAGCGGAACAGCTCCGCGATCAGGTCGATGATCCCGGAACCGCAGAGGCCCACCGGCTTCTGGTCCCTATCGCCGATGATGCCAAAGGTTGGCTCCATGGTTTTTGGGTCGATTCGGCAGGACTCAATCGCGCCGTCGGTGGCCCGCATCCCGCAGGAGATATCGCCGCCCTCGAAGGCGGGCCCGGCGGAACAGGCGCAGGACATGAGGAAGTCCCGGTTGCCAAACACGATTTCGCCGTTGGTGCCGAGGTCGATGAAAAGGGACATCGCGTCCCGGTTCCAGATCATGCTGGCAAACGTGCCGGCTGTGATATCGCCACCCACATAGGAACCGATGTTGGGCGCCAGCAGGATCGGCGCGTCGGGATGGACCGGCAGGTGCAGATCCGAAGCCTTCAGCCCGTTCCAGCGGAAGAAGGAGGGAATATAGGGCTCCATCCGCACCGGATTGGCGTCCACACCGATCAGCAAGTGGTTCATGGTGGTATTGGAAGCGACGCACACCCGCACGATCCGCGTCACCTTCACGGCGGCGGCCTTGGCGAGATTGGCGATCATGGGTACCAGCGTCTCCTTTAGGATGGCGTCCTGCAGATTCTTTCTGCCGCCCTCCTTGCCCTGCTCGAGAATCCGATTGATGACGTCGGCGCCGTAGCGGATCTGGCCGTTTCCGGCGGAGCCCTTTGCCAGCAGTTTCCCGGTCTCGAGGTCCATCAGGACGGCGGATACCGTCGTCGTGCCGATGTCGACGGCGAGGCCGCAGACGGGCGTCTGATCCTCCGCCGGCAAAATGTCATACAGCTGAGCCGTGTCGCCCTGCTTCGCGCCGATCACACGGACGTGAAACTCATTCTCCCGCAAGACATGGGCCATTTTCTCCATGACGAAGAAAGGACGCTCCACACGTGCCGCACCCGTAGCCGCCTGTACCGCCCAGGCCAGACGCTCCGCATCCGGCATGGTGTCCTCGAGCGTCGGCGCATCCATGGTGAGCTCCTGCGCAAAAAACGGAGTGCCCATGGCGATCCCGGAATCTCGGATTTCCTTCTGCAGCGCCTCAAAAATCGCAATTTCCTCCCCGGAAGAGAGGTCCGCCGTTTTCATCCGGCTCCGGTAGGCTGAGGCGATATCCGGCACCATAACGGTCACGTCGCCCAGGATGCGGCTGGTACAGGCCAGCCGCCAGCCCTCCGCAAACTCCTCCTCGGAGATATGGCTGGTGGGATAGGCGTCCACCTCGCCGGAAACCAACTTCACCCGGCATTTTCCACAGGCGCCGTTGCCGGAACAGGGTGCGTCAATGGGAACGTTGGCCCCGCGGGCCACTGCCAACAGATTGTCGCCCTGATTGGCAGAAACCGTCTTTTCCCCGCCTGCCTCAAACTGAAATACCACATCGCTCATTGTTTTTTTGTTTCCTTTTCCTTAAAATGCAGCCAGGGTTCTTCCCATTTACGACGATTATAACAGGAAACTGCGTTGCCTGCAAGGCACAGTCCTGTTATAATCGATATTTATTTATAGAATAGTCTTAAGAAACGGGCCTGCTGCAAAATCCACATTCTGCAACAGGCCCGGCTAGCTGCGCCTTACATCAGCGGCTGCATCCCGAGAACCGGGTGGTTCTTTTCGGCAAGCCAGCTGTTTAGCTCTTCCATGTCGGTGGTAACGGTTTCGTCCGCGATCATATCGGAGAAGTGCTCCAGGCCATAGAGTTCCTTGGCGGTCCTGTCCAGGCGCTCAGCAACGTCGTCCTTCAGTTCCTTGGGCATCCAGACGATCCGCTCGATACCGCCCTCGGCGGCCGCGAATTTCTTCGAGGCGATGAAGTGGCGGCCGTGGCCCATGAAGCCGGGGGTCTGTACACCGCCGCCTGTCATGGAGGCCAGCTCTCCGAAGGTCATGCCGGTTGGGGTCATGCCCGCGTATTCGCGGTTGACGATCACCAGACCGCCCGACATCGGCTCAATGCCGCAGATGCACTCAAAGCAGCCGCAGGAGGTCATTGGGTCCTCCATGATGGAGTACAGCGTGACCTTCTCCAGCGCGCCGTGGGTAGCCTCTTTCACCACTTCATTGACGGTTTCATAGGCGCCACTTTTCTCGTCAATGCAGCCGGTCTTGGCAATCGGCTGAGACGGACCGTTGGGATTGAGCTGATAGGTGGCCTTGGCGTCCAGCCAGGACACCGCGCCGCAGAGGCCCAGCCGTTCCGGCGTGACCACGCAGCAGTGTGCCGGAGCAAAGGACTGGCAAAGAACGCAGGTATAGAAGGTATCGACGGATTCATCGGTCATGGAAGAGAGCCGCTCGTCTCTGGCCGCATAGGTCGGCATGGCCTCCTCCGCCAGAATCTTCGCCGCACGGGCGGGGTCTGTGACCATGGTGATCTGGCACTTATCCACCACCGCGTCGAACTCGTCCATGATCATGACGTACAGCACGTCGGCAAAGTGCTTGAGACGCAGGCCCTTGTCATAGGCGTCTTTGGAAACGCGGATCCGAAACTGGTTCCGCTGGCCGGTGTGCATGACGCCCTCCATATAGTTGAACCAGGTGTGGATCTTCCGCTCGATGACGGACTCGAAATCGGTCTGCATTTTCTCGCCGCAGACCTCAATATAGGTTGCCAGCGGCAGTTCGGCCAGACCGGCGTCGAAATCGGGGCCGTCTACCACAAGCTTATGGTCTTCGACCTCGTTTTCCGGCCGCATTTTGACGAGCTCACAGGTCGTGTTCTTGCCGGAGTACATCTCGCAGATCATGTCGCTCTTTCGGATGATTTCGCCCTCAAAGGCCGCCGCGAAGGCCACAGGGATCGGCAGTTCCTTGGTCTTAATCTTGATGTTCCGCAGATTCAGGGACCGTTTGACGGTCTCCGCGTGATCCGTGCAGGATTCCAGCGCGCCGGGAACCTGGAGGTCGCCCAGCTCCACATCGACGACGACCGGGAAGCCCAGCGCAATGGCGCCCGCACCGGCGGACACCGTCACGGCGTCCAGCGCGCCGAAGGTGTTGACAAAGGCGGGCACCCGCTCCTTGGTATAGGTGAGCAAACCGCTCAGATCGCCCGGCTTCGCGTTGCCAAAAATCAGCGCGGCGCGAACGGCGACCGTGACCACATGGATGACGGCGGTGACGTCGTGGCCCAGCGGCACAATGCGGAACTCCAGCCCCATGCGGACGCCCTGCTCCGCGCACTGCTCGATGACATTGCCAATCAGGAACGTCAGAATGCCCTTGGATTGATAGTCCTTGACCACCTGTGCCACAGCGGCGGGATCCTCCGCGCTGCCCAGCACCACGGCCACGCCGGGGATATCGCCGGTAACGAGCGGGACACCCAGAGAACGGATGATGGGATCGGTCACAAAGCCGATGCCGGAATCATTCGCGTAGGGGTTCCCACCCTCCACATATTTGAGTCCCTCCAGGATTTCAGCACCCACGGCGGTCGCAAGGCCGGCGTTCAGCGCCTGACCCAGGTCGTCCTGATTGGTAATGAGACTTTTCAGCACACCGACGCAGGCGGTCAAATCGCCAAGGGTTTTCACCTTGACTCCGGTGGCGGCATAGATGGTAGGGAAAAAATAGGCTGTACTCGGAAAGGCGATGGCTTTTTCCGCGCCGTACTTCGCAATTGCGTCGCCGACCGCCTGTTCGGTCAGACCGGCCACCGCGTTGGAGCCGCCATAAATCAGATCAGTTAATGCGCTCATGTGAAAACCCCCATATTAAAATAGTGAATCATGAAAGGCATCCGCACAATTCACAGCTTCCGCCTGTTGCGCATGCTTACCCGTACAGTTTCCGCCCTGTCGCCCAAAAATATTCGCGAAAACGTAAAGCTTCGCTGCACATTCGGCCCGATCCGACAAAATCTGACACTGCAATCCTGCACCCGGATTCCTGCGGCATTAAAATAACAGATACCCAATAATAGTCTACTTTCCCCCTTTTTACTTTGCAATATGCGACTGGCGTATCGCGCAAGTGCGATATAAAAATGCACACGATCAGTATCTATATATCGATCTTGCTCGATCGAATTTTGATCATACTGTGATCCGATGAACCGGCAGAACAAAACAGCGAGGAACGCTCTTGCCCTGTAAGGCCGAGGCGGAGCGTTGCCTGGCTCCTGCCAACAACGGGCACGAGGCGACACGGGAACTTGCCCGCAATGGTGCCTGCGCTTTGGCGGAAGTCAGGATACGAAGTTGCATCCCTTCCAAATGTAAAAAAGCGCCCGCCGCAGATGCGGCGGGCGCTTCTCGGAATAAATGGAATCAGATTTCCAGATAGGAGTCGGAATACAGCTCGTGATTCTTGAAGATGTCGCAGGACTTGACAGTCTCCATCAGCCGCAGGTCGTTCGGGTTGACGATGGCGGAGGTCAGACCCTGCATCATGCACATGGCGACCAGCGCAGAGTCCATGATGGGGCGGACATTCTTCGGGCAGCCGTTGGAGTTGTTGGACAGGCCGCCGGTGGACTTCAGTCCCTCGTCGGCAAACAGCTTGATGGCGTTCAGCACGTCCATCTGCTTGTCCTGCATACCCTTGACGACCAGGAACAGCGGGTCGAACCACAGGTCCTCGGCCTCCATGCCCAGCGCCATGCCATGGTCCAGCATATGATGGCAGTGGCTCATGCGCTCCTCGTTGTCCTTGGCGATGCCGTCGGCGGAGCAGAGGGCAATGCAAATGGCGCCGTTGGCCGCAGCCAGATCGATATAGGAGATACGGGAGCCGGCGTCGGCAGAGTTGACGATGGGCTTGCCGTTCTTCCGGTTGTATACCTTGATGCCAGCCTCGATGGCCCGCTTGTTGGCGGTATCCAGTGCCAGCGGTACATTGTCAAAGTTCTCCTGCAGCAGCTTGACCGCCCAGGTCATCAGCTCGGGACCGTTCGACTCGGCAGGGCCGATGTTGACGTCCAGATAGGTGGCGCCGGCCTTGATCTGCTGCGCGGCACGCTCCAGAATGGGATCCGCGTTGAAGGTAGCCATGGCCTCGCGGATGGCCGGGGAGATGCAGTGGATCCGCTCGCCGATGGTGACAAACTTCAGAGAGGAGGGATCTCTCTGCTTGTAGTGGGTATCCAGGTCGTCGCGGTGCTTGATGGCGGGGATGGAGGCGGCGATCTTCTCGAAGTCCAGCGGCGCGTTGACGTCGACGACTTCCTTCTTCTCGGTCTGACCGCCCTTGGACGCGGCAACTGCCGCGGCAGCCTTGATGTGCTCGCCGTCCTTCAGGAACTTGACGATCTCGACCGCCTCGCGGGTGCCGACCACGACGTTCCAATCCGGCAGCTTGTCCTGAATCTCGCCCTTCATCACGGCGACCTTGCCGGGGATGACCAGCGTACGGTTCTTGATTTTGCTTCCAACCTCAAACTCGTCGAAGGTTTTCTTGACCGTGGTGGATGAGAACTTGCCGGCGGCCCAGGCAGTCAGAACAGACATGCCGGAAGCATCCGTGATCACCAGGTTCACGGGCACCTTGGAACGCTCCAGCTCGCCCGAAACCAGGAAGAAGGTCAGCGCAAAGTCAACCGTCATCATACAGGGATCGTTCTCTCCGGCGCCGTTCATCGGGTAGATGCCGGGGGCGACCTTCATCGGCTTCTGAGGATCGGTGTAGACGTTCTGACGCAGACCATAAAGCGGCAGAGCCTCGGCATAGGTCATGTTCTCCATGACGAGAATCGAACCATAGCGGACCGTAAAGGTCGCAGCCAGCGCGGTCTGCAGGTGCAGATCACCCTTGGCGATTTTGGCCAGATTGACAAGGGAGGGGTAGCCGCAGGTGCGATCTCCGTCCTTCACGGCAGTGCGGCGCAGCAGGACGGTGTTGGCAAAGGTATCCTTCGCGGTGGCGCCGGTGGTATCCACCACCAGATTCTTGTTGCCCGCTGCCTCCAGCTTTGCGATCACGTCGTAAGCCTCCGCCAGCACAGGCGCCTTGACGCCCAGCACGGCCTTGCCGGCGACGGCGGCGTTCATGGCCTCCCAGTTGGCGGCGGTAGCGCCGTCGATGATGACGTTCTGGGAAACCGCCAGAACGGCCTTGGCGACCTCGGGGTCCTCGGTCTCTACGATGGCGTTGCGGCCGGTGGCCTCCGCCTTTTTGACCAGCTCGACCACCTTGTCGGCACCCTTACCGGCGTCGTGGACAAAGACGAATTCAACATACATCCGCTCGCCGATCCGCTCATAGTCGACCTTGGCGACGGCTTCCAGCTTGGCGTCTACGTCGGCTTCTTCCATGCCGGTGCAGACAGAAACCGCATACAGGTTCTTGGAGACCAGCGTTTTCTCGTGGCGGAACAGCACGGTTTCGCCGCCCAGCTTGTGCTCGCCGACCTTGACGGTCTTCATGGCGGGCGCGGTCGCCTCGGACAGCGTCGCAATGGCGTCGGCGGAGAAGTACGGACACTTATCCAGCGAAACGGCGCCCTGCGCAACCTTCATACAGAAAGCCATACAGGTGGGGCTGCCACATTCCTTGCAGTTTTTCTTGGGTGACAGCTTAAAAATGTCAAGACCTTTTAATGCCATGGTAATTTCCTCCTTCCGCCTTAAACAAGGGCGTCAATATATGCTTTGATCGCAGCGATCGAAGCGGGGTGCCGCAGAATCACGGCGTCGGATCCGGACGCCAGGCAGGCGGCAGCGGTAGCGATTTCCATTTCGACACCGCGCTCCTCCTGATTGCCCCAGGCGGGCATTTCGGATTCGGGCATGACGGCTTCCTTGACGCCCCAGGTCTCGGAGGAGATCGGGGTGATAATGGGCATCTGGAGCTGGTTGTCGCCCTGCGCGAGGGCGGCGGCTCTGACGCGGTCCAGCGTGGAGACCACATATTCGTAGCCATAGCCGGCGGCGGCGGAACCGATGTTCATGATGATGGAGTCATCGGCGATGCCAAGCTGGCTCAGCAGCACATTCATCTGCTTGGCCAGGTTGATATCGACGGCAGATTCCGCGCCGACCTTCTGGCCATAGGCCATGACGGCGGAAGCACCGACGGTCTTGTAGTTCTCTTCCTTTGCGGACAGAACCACGATGTTCTTGCCCTGCAGCGCCTCGGAAACGGCGTTGAAGAGGGCGGCGTCCTTTTCGACGTTCTTGCAGCCCATGACGACCAGCGGCAGGTCGGTTACGTCCGCCACGGCCTTGGCCAGTTTGACGCAGTCCTCCACCGACGTGTCCGCGCCGTTGGGGTCCGCGCTCTCAAAGTGCAGCGCAAGGAAGGATGCGCCTTCCAGTGTGGACGCTTTCTTTGCCATGTCGACTGCGTCCTTGCAGCCGTCGTAGAATGCAGCGAGGCCGGGAACGCCGGCAATCTCCGCCATGCCGGTGTCGAGAATTTCGACGCCGATCTTTTGCTTGTTGGCCATGGGCGCATCGAAGGTGTAGAACGGCATGGTATTGATGCTCCCGATCACAGCCGCCTTCTCACCGGTGCCGATCGTAACGGCATTGATGGAGGCATTAAAGGCCTGAGCCTTTGGTGCGAAAGACATGTATGATATCCCCCTTAAAAAGTATACGATATTTATTCTGTTCTGCAGGCCCGCGTGCGGGAATTACAGATTCAGACGTTTCATGATCCCGTGCAGCGCCACCTTGACCGGGGCGGAATCCGGGACCTGTGAGCTGGGCTTTCCCGCGCTGTCATACTCGTAGACCGCGTCGTCCTGCGGCAAAACGCCCAGAAGCTCCAACCCGTTTTTTTCGATTTCCTCTTTGACGCCGTCCGACAGGTTCCCTTCCGGCGCCCGGTTGACAATGAGGCCCGTCCTGCCCGGCTTCAGCTCCAGCTCGCGGACCATCTCCGCGATGCGCGCCGCTGCCTGCACGCCCCGGCGGGAGCAATCGCTGACCAGCAGCAGGGTGTCCACATGGGGCAGCGTACCCCGCGCAATATACTCCAGTCCCGCCTCATTGTCGATGACCGCATAGCGGTAATTTCCAATATATTTGTCGAGCTGCGACTTCAGCAGACTGTTGACAAAGCAGTAGCAACCCTTCCCCTGGGTTCTGCCCATCACCAGCATGTCGAAATTGTCCTCTTCAATCAGTGCGCGGGAGAACTGCAACTCCGTATAATCCGCCTTGGACATACCGGGCGGAATCGGATTTTCCTTGGCCAGCTCCGCGTGAGCCAGCTCCTCGCGGATGTCGCCGAGCGTGGTTTCCATTTTGACGCCCAGCACCTCATTCAGATTGGAATTGGCGTCCGCGTCCACCACCAAAATCGGCGTTTTTCCGCTTTTTGTCAGATAATCGATGATCATGCCGCAGGTGGTCGTCTTTCCGACGCCGCCCTTGCCGGCCACCGCAATCGTATGCGTCATCCTGTTTTCTCCTTAAAAGAAAGCCGCGGCAGCGGCGATTCGGAAGGTCTTTCGATACGACTTTATCGTATCACGATTCCAGGTTCTTTTCAATATCAAGAATGCTTAAAAAATGTATCATTCCCATGATTTTTTCCGTCAGAGCGGAGAAAACAAAAATTTCTGGAACAGCCCGGCGCTTTCCACATAAATCCGCACGGTTCCATCCTCCAGCGTCTCCGCGGTGAGGCTGCCGATGGCGCTGACCATACCCCGCACATAGGCGACAGGGTCGTCCGTCTCGATCTCGCTGACAAAGACATCGCGCATCTGGTTGTTTTTGCAGAGATTGGGAATTTCCCGCACCAGCTCATATCCCGCCATGTTGACTCTCCCGCTCCGGAAACGCCGGGCCGCGCCGTACCGGACGCAAATGGCGCCGGACGGCGCACGACCCGCCGTTTACTGCTTTGTTTCCTCGATGACCACCACAGACCCGACGAGATCTGCCATGATGATCCTGCCTTCGACGGCAACCTGCTGATCCATGATGTTGGTCAGGATCAGCGTGCCGTCCCGGTCCTCAATTCTCTGAACGTTGTTCAATACCAGGTTTTCCGGCTTCTGTTCGGCCTTATATACCGCTGAAAGACACATAGTTTCACTCCTTACTGAAGGGAGGCCAGGACCGTGGAAAGGCGCAGATTTCCCTTTTCAAAATCGCTGACCGCCTGCAGGACCTGCTCGTAGGCCTGCTCCATGCCCAGCTCCTTCAGCTGCTTTCCCAGACCTTCCAGCTCGGCGCAATGGGCGGTGTTGTGTTTTACCATATAATTCATCAATGCCAGCAGCTCTGCCTTGGGGTCCTGGGAGCAGGCGGCACAGTCGTGCCCGCAGTCGCCCTGGCAATCGGCGCTGTGGGTATGGTCGTGTTCATGTTCGTGCTCTTGGTCATGCTCGTGGTCATGATGGTGTCCGTATTCGTGCATAGTCGGCACTTCCTTTCCTGAATGGGCGATGATTTGGCTCTATTCGATCATATTATACTGAATAGAACACGATTTGTAAAGGGTGTAACCCTTGCGAATGCCCTATTATTATGCTATATTATGTACAAAAACATCCAGGAGGCGTCGCCATGTCCGAAATACCCCATTCCCACACGCATTCTCACGGCCATGACCACGGCCACGAACACGAGCACGAACATGACCACGAGCATGACCAAGAGCACGACCACGACCATGACCACGACCATGACCACGACCATGACCACGAACACGAGCATGACCAAGACCATGAGCATGGCCACGCACATCCCCACGTCCACGAAAACCAGAAAGCCGTGCTGAATCGGCTGGCCCGGGCCATCGGCCATCTGGAGTCCGTCCGGAAAATGGTGGAGGATGGGCGCGACTGCAGCGAGGTGCTGATTCAGCTCTCTGCGGTCCGCTCCGCGCTGGGCGGCGTCAGTCGGATCATTCTGGAGGACCACATCCGCCACTGCATTGTGGACGCTGTCGAGGAAGGCGACCAAACGGCGATCGACGAGCTCTGCGCCGCCATCGACAAGCTGGTATAATAACTGCCTGCCGAAAAGCCAAACGATCTCGACCGTCTGGTTTTGCAGGCATTTTCCCGATTTCGCTCAGCCCGGATCGTCTCACACGAAGCTTGCGTTTGTTCGATATCCATAGATTGCTTTTATTGCTAACAGCCAGCATTCTGCCACCTATTTGCGCTTTTTTTTGGTTCTATTATTCCATGATATCTGTTTATCATTTTTCAGTCGAACCGACCCCAGAAATTTTTCCTTTTCCCTCTTGCTATTCCGCAAAAAATGATTATGATAGAGCTAGACATGATCCGCCCATGGAATGTGTCCTTCTTGCGCACGCCAACGTTGCATGAGTAGAAATAACGCGTTAAGTACCGGTCGGATGGGAGGTTGCCGCCGGGCGAAGGAGCTTTCCGCTCCGCGATGTTATTTCGCATCCGCTACCGCACCTGTTCCCATGTCTGGTGGGCACATTTTGCTGGGCAAGCTCATGTTGGCGTCATTCGAATATCCACAAACCTCCTTCCATTTTTAGGGAGGACTTTTTTATGTCCAAATCTGCAACCATCACGAGACCAGCATCCTATGGCCGGATGGCCACCAGAAGCCTTGTTGCCTGTGCGCTGCTGGCCGCTGTCAGCGTTGTGCTGGCGCGGCTGATCGTCCCCATGCCCAGCATTACCACACGATTTTCCATCGAAGCTGTGCCGATCATCCTTGCCGGACTGCTGTTTGGTCCCGTGGCAGGCTGCCTCGTGGGCTTCGTGGCCGATACCGTAGGCTGCCTGTTCTCCGGTTTTGGTTGGAATTTCGTTTTCTCTGTGCCGCCCATGCTGATCGGCCTGTGCGCCGGTCTGCTGCGTCCCCTGCTCTGCAAAAAGGTCACCTACCTGCGGATTCTTCTGACCTATCTGCCCGCCGTGGTGTTTGGCTCCATCTTGTGGCAGAGCTACTGGCTCTCCGCCATTTATGGCTCCAATACTTTTATGGCCTTTGTGGGTACCCGCAGCATCCAATATGCCATCACCATGCCCCTCAACGTCGCCATCGTCTATCTGCTCTTTAAGAGCAAGGTATTTTCCTCCACCGGCTTCTGGCCGCCGGTGAACTACGCCCCCAAAAAAAGCATGCCCCAATAATTCAATTTTCCGCCCCACCGGCGGAGCAAGGAGTCCTCGCTATGTCAATGACCGTCAATGATGCCATCGCCTATATTCATTCGGTCTGCTGGAAGGGCAGCATCCCCGGTCTGGAACGAACCCAGACGCTTCTCCGCCTGATGGGCAATCCGGAGAAAAAGCTGAAGTTCGTCCACATCGCCGGCACCAATGGCAAGGGCTCGACGGCCGCCATGACTGCCTCCATTCTGCGGAAGGCGGGCTATCGGACCGGTCTGTTTACCTCTCCCTTCCTCTATTGCTTTCAGGAGCGGATGCAGGTGGACGGGGAAAATATCTCCGACGAGGACCTCGTCGCCATCACCGAATTTGTAAAACCGCTGGCTGACGCTATGGAGGAGTTGCCCACGGAATTTGAGCTGGTCTCCTGCATCGCGTTTGAATATTTTTTGCGCAAAAAATGCGACATTGTGGTGCTGGAGGTCGGCATGGGCGGAGCGCTGGACTCCACCAACGTTATTGAGACGCCCGAGGTGGCCGTCATCACCAACATTGGCCTGGATCACACGGAATATCTGGGCGACACGGTGGAAAAAATTGCCGAGACTAAAGCAGGTATCTTCAAGGAGGGCGGCCGCGCGGTCGTCTACCGGGGCGTCCCCTCCGTGGAGGCCGTGTTCGAACGAGTCTGCGCGGCGCGGCACGTCAGCCTGAAAAAGGCCGATTTTGCGCATCTGCACTCCGTCCGCCATTCGCTGGAGGGCCAGGTCTTCGACTGCGGAGACCGGAAAGGACTGTCGCTGTCACTTCTGGGCGACCACCAGCTCCACAACGCCGCCGTAGTGCTTTCCGTGGCCGACACGCTGATCGAGGCCGGCTACTCCATTTCGGAGGCGAATATCCGGGACGGCTTCCGCGACGTCCGCTGGCCCGGCCGCTTCGACATCATGCGCCGGGACCCGCTGTTTATCATCGACGGCGGCCATAACCCCCAATGCATCGAGGCGCTGGCCAAAAACGTGCGGGATTACCTGCCCGGCCGGAAGCTGACGATCCTGACCGGCGTGCTGGCCGACAAGGACTACGCCGATATGTACCGGCCGTTTTTGCCCTGTGCAAAGGAATTTTTCTGCGTCACGCCGCCCAATCCCAGACGGCTGGAGGCGGAGCATCTGGCAGCCTTCCTGCGGAATGTCGGCGCCTCCGCCACGGCCTGCGCCGACATTCCCTCCGCTGTCCGGGCCGCCATTCGCGCGGCGGGGGCGGACGGTGTGGTGCTCTGCTTCGGCTCTCTCTATATCATCGGCGATATCAAAACCGCGCTGGATTCCCTGCCTCTATAAAAGAAGAGGACGCTGCAAAAGAAAACTTTGCAGCGTCCTCTTCTTATTTTGTTATCCGGCGTACGGCATTACCATGCCGAAAATCTCATTTTCGCCCACGCCGTCGATTGCCCAGCCATACCCCTCGCTGCCAACCGCGATCCGGAATCGCCCGAACTGACCGTCAGAGGTTACAAACCAGGCGCAGTCGACGCAGTCTGTACCCGTCATGCAGAGTCGGGTCCCCGCCGGCAGCACGGCGTCCGCCTCCGTCACATCCGTACCGTTGCGCCCGCCGACCAGATCGGCCTTGACCTCCAGCAGTGTGGTCATCTCCGTCTCGCTGCCGACGAAGTCCCAGATGGTGTCCGGCACCGGATTGATGACCCCATCCACAAACTGATAGGGTCGGAAGCCGCCGTAGGTGCCGAGGACATTGACGTTGGAGCCGAACAGCATCTGTGTGCCGTCGCCGAGTCCCTCAAAGCCGCCGTCCACATACATCTGCGGCCCCTCCATGTCCCCGTAACGGATTTCTCCGTCAAAATAGACCCGCTCCGGCTCCCCTGCCGTGAGCTTCCAGCAGAAGGTCACATAATCATTGGACGCCGCGTCGCCGGAGACAAGCAGCTCCGTCACGCCGTCCATATCCGGGTCCGCCAGATAGACGTACCGGTTCCAGATCCCGAGATCGTCATACTCGTCGATCTCGCTTCCATTTGTGAGCACGAGCTTGTAGGCGGTATCCGCCACAACGCCGGGATAGTCATATTCCACCATGTCGATGGTCTCCATCTCGCCGTCGCCGTCCCAGTCCGTCTGGTAGGGAAGCTCGTCGGAGATGTTGATTACATCCCCGGCGCAGGCAGGGCCGTTGCCGGTCGTTTCCGCCAATGTGGTCTCCGCCGCCGTCGTCTCCGAAACTTTTTGTGTGGTCTCCGCCGTGGTGGTCACCCCCGCCGCAGTCGTCTGCGAGTCGACCGGCTCCGCCGCCTTTTGGCCGCAGGCGGTCAGCCCCAAAGCCACCAGCAGCGCAAGCAGTGCGCCAAAATAACGTTTCATTTGGATTCCCCTCTTCTCATTTTATTCTGTGCTTAAACGGGATTTTCTTTTCCAGTTTTAACATTCTACCGCTTTTTTCCAGCAAATTCAATCGCATCTGGAAAAAGTGCATCCGAAGTGCTATAATAGCTGCGTTATGGCCTTTGGCCCGCATCTGTGGGCCCCGGGGTCCACCTTGTTTACAGGAGATGCTCCATGATGAAAAATCGCTTTTTCTGCCTGCTTGTGGCAGCGGCGCTGCTGCTCTCCGGCTGCACCATTCGCCCCTCGCAGGCTGTACCGGCGGATACGGCATCCGCGACGGAATCCGCGTCCGTGTCGCAAACGGAATCCGTCACCGGGGCGGAGATCACAACAGAATCCCGAGCCGAACCGGAAACAACGACGTTTCCAGAGACGGAAACCGCATCGGAAACGGGGCTTCCGGCCTTTCCGGAGACGCTGTCACTGGGTTCCGGGCAGGCTTTTGCCTACGACGTAACCGCCGGCGCCTATCTGGCGATGAAGGGGGAAGGCGAGCGTCTCTACCCTGCCAGCACCACCAAACTGCTGACCATCCTGACTGCGCTCCGCTACCTCTCCCCGGACGAGCTGGTCACGCCGGGCGATGAGCTGACGATGGTGCTGAGCGATTCCACCTTTGCCTATGTAAACAGCACCCACACGCTGACGGTGGAAATGCTGATTGAAGGCATGCTGCTTCCCTCCGGCAACGATGCGGCCTGTGCGCTGGCCGCCGCCGCCGGCCGCACCATTTCGGGCGACAGCACACTCTCCGGCGTCGACAGCGTCGCGGTATTTGTGCAGGAGATGAACCGCTATGCTCAGGAAATCGGCATGACGGGCAGCCATTTCGTCACGCCGGACGGGTATTTCGACGAGGACCACTACACCACTGTGGAGGATATGGCCAAGGTTTCCCTGCTGGCCGCTCAAAATGACCTGATCCGCCGGTATTGCGGGCTTGCCCAGGCCGACGTGGTCTATGCGAGCGGCCATACCAACCACTGGGTCAACACCAACCTGATGTTGGACCCTTCCAGCGTCTGGTATAATCCCTATGTAACCGGTCTGAAAACCGGCTCCGTGTCCGGGCATTGCAGTCTGATCTGCATTCTGGACAAGGATGGGAGAGAGTACATCGCCGGTGTGTTTTCCGCGCCGGATACGACGACGCGCTATACGGATATGACCGCCATTGCCAACTGGCTGCTGGCGGATTGAACCAGGAGGGGCTCCATGCTGGAAAACCGATTCGCGATCACCGCGGAGGGTCTGACGGAGATCAGCCGCCGTCTGATCCGCTATACCCACCGTTTTGTCTCCGCCACTGTTGCCGTGCCGCTCTTCATCGCGCTGCTGGCCGTGCTGATCGCCGCTGTGGTTCCCGCCGTGTCCCCGCTGCTGACCGGAATTCTGGCCGTGGTTCTCATCCTGTATTTTCTGCGAACCATCTCCAAAGTCCCGGCCCGGATGGCGGCGCAGATCTATCAGCGCATGCGGCAAAACCGGCAGGAGCCGGAGGAGCACACCCGGCTGACGGAAACCGGCATCGCGATTCTGGATGGCGAGGACTCCCGGGAATACGCCTATCCCTCTATCCGGCTGGTTTTTTCGACGGAGCATTATCTTGTGGCGATGAATCAAGAAAACCGTGCGGTGTATTGGAAAAAGGACGCCTTTCTGGACAGCAGCGAGCAGGCGCTTTTGCAAACGCTGCGGGATCGCTGCCCGTCGGCCCGCTTCCGCTGATCGGATTCTATGATCGGAATCATGATTGCATCAGCGCTTAGGAAGAGACCTCGGGAGAAACCGCAAGGCTTGATACGGGATTTACATCCTGCATCAAGCCTTTTCTAACACAAACTTGTATCATCTTTGCATCCGGCAGGCAGGCGTGAGGCCTCAGGAATGGCCGTTTTCGCCGGTGGCCCCTACAAGTCTGGTTGTATTCTGCGCGCTTTTATGATAGGATAAGAGTAGGTGTTTATCAATAACTGCAACAAAAAAGGAGGGTTCCAATCCATGTGCGGAATCGTAGGCTATATCGGGCATGAGCAGGCTGCTCCCATTTTGCTGGACGGATTAAAAAAGCTGGAATACCGCGGCTATGACTCAGCCGGTGTCTGTGTTTCGGACGGCGGCAGTCTGAAGGTGGTCAAGGCAAAGGGCCGGCTTCAGAACCTCTGCGACTTGCTGGACGACGGGAAAAATATCACCGGCTGCGTCGGCATCGGTCACACCAGATGGGCAACGCACGGTGCGCCGTCGGATCAAAACAGCCACCCTCAGCTTGCGGACTCTGGGAAAATCGCCGTGGTCCACAATGGTATCATCGAGAACTACGCGCAGCTCAAGGAGCGCCTCATTGCCGCCGGAAAGCACTTTGCATCCGAAACCGATACGGAGGTCGTCGCCAATCTGATCGAGTATTTTTACGATCAGGGCTTCGACTTCAGAATGTCGGTCCATAAGGCCGTGGAACGAATTCGCGGCAGCTACGCCCTTGGCATCATGTGCCGGGACTACCCGGACACCATCATCGCGGTCAAAAAGGACAGCCCGCTGATCTTCGGCTTCGGCGACGGGTGCAACTTCATCGCCTCGGATGTGCCGGCCGTTCTGCGCTATACGCGGGAAGTCTGCTATCTGGAAGACGGCGACATGGTCATGTTTACCGATCACGACGTTCATTTTTTCGACGCCGCCGGAGATGTCATCGAAAAGATGCCGGAACATATCAGCTGGGACGCCGCGGCGGCCGAAAAGGGCGGCTACGCCCACTTCATGCTCAAGGAGATCCACGAGCAGCCCAAGGCGGTGCGGGATACCATTTCGCCCCGTATTCAGGACGGGAAAATCGTTCTGGACCAGCTTTCTCTGACAGAAGAGTTCCTGCGCGGTCTGGACCGCATCTATATCGTCGGCTGCGGCTCGGCCTACCATGTGGGTGTGCTGGGGAAGTACATCATTGAAAAGCTCTGCCGCATCCCGGTGGAACCGATTCTGGCCTCGGAATTCCGTTATGCGGACCCGGTTCTGAATGAGAAAGCCCTGGTGGTCATCATCTCGCAGTCCGGCGAAACGGCCGACACCATTGCCGCGCTGCGCGAGGCCAAACGGCTCGGCACCCGGACGGTGGCCATCGTCAACGTGGTGGGCAGCACCATTTCCAAGCTGGCGGACGACGTGCTCTATACCTGGGCCGGCCCGGAGATCGCCGTCGCCACCACCAAAGCCTATTCCACACAGCTCGCGGTCATTGATCTGCTGGCGCTCTATCTGGCGCAGACGCTGCACACGCTGGACGAGGTGCGTTTCTGTCAGCTTCTCCGGGATCTGACGCAGCTGCCGGAAAAAATCACAGAAGTGCTTTCGCCGGAGCGCATTGCGCTTCTCCAGCACGACGCGGCCCTGTACTTCAACAACCGCGACGTGTTCTACATCGGCCGCAACCTCGACAGCGCCAGCTGCCTGGAGAGCAGCCTGAAACTGAAGGAAATCTCCTACATCCATTCGGAGGCCTACGCGGCCGGCGAACTGAAGCACGGCCCCATTTCGCTGATTGAGAACGGCACGCTGGTCGTCGTGCTCGCCACAAACCCCGCGCTGTTTGAAAAAACCATGTCCAATGTCAAAGAGGTCAAGGCGCGGGGCGCCCACGTCCTTGGCGTCACGATCGAGCGTCTCGGCCCCGAGATGGAGAAAAACGCCGACAGCGTATTTCTGGTTCCGGAAACCGATCCCCTGTTTGAACCCAGCCTGTCGGTGGTGCCCATGCAGACCTTCGCGTATTATGTGGCGCTGATGCGCGGGTGCGACGTCGATAAGCCGAGAAATCTCGCCAAATCCGTTACCGTAGAGTAGTCTCGGAAGGGGCGCAACAAGGACCTGCTGCAAAGCGGAACGGTCCGGACCTTTTCCTGCCGTATGGCAGGGTCGGGGCTGGATGGCGCCGGAATTTCGCAGCAGGTCCGTTTTTTTGCTTGATGCCCGCCAACCTGACGCAGAGAGGAAACCGCAATGACACAGGATACCGCATCCCGCATCGGCACCCGCGCCATGGAGGGCCTTTTATTTGAAGTTGCCGCCACACCGAAGCCGGGCCTGGTCGACCGCGCCAACAGCGGCGCGCATCACGACATGGATTTTTTTACCTTTCTGTCCTCCGCCGCCGCGCTGAGCCCCTGCTTTACGCGGTTTGCCCAGCTGGGCACGGCGTACTCGGCCAAGCCGCTGCCGGAACTGCTTCCGCCCCTGCGCGCTTACGGACGCACGGCAGAGACGAAGATGTTCGCCATGACGGGCGGCGTCAACACCCATAAGGGGCTGATCTTCTCCCTGGGGCTGCTCTGCGGCTGCGCGGGCTGGCTGTCCGGGAAAGCGCCGCTTACCGCGGACAACGTCTGCGAGACGGCCGGGCGGTTGTGCCGCGGGCTTTGCCAAACCGACTACGGTGCGCTCCGTGAAAAGGCCTGCCTCACAAAAGGAGAACGGCTTTACCTCCAATATGGCATCAAGGGGGTACGCGGCGAAGCGGAGAGCGGGTTTCTTACGGTCCGCACCGTTTCCGCGCCGCAATATCGGGCGCTGCTTGCGGGCGGCAGCGCGCAAAACGAGGCTCTGGTGCAGACTCTGCTTTTCCTGCTTGCAAAGACCGTCGACACCAACGTCATCGCGCGGCATGGCCTCGCCGCCTCGCGGTATGTGCAGGCGAGCGCGGAAAAGGCCCTCGCCCTCGGCGGCATGTTCACCGGCGAGGGGAGGGCCTGTATCCGGCGGATGGACGACGACTTGATCGGGCGCGATCTCAGCCCCGGCGGATGCGCGGATTTGCTGGCGGCAACCCATTTTCTTGTGTCGCTGGAACTGCGCGAATCCAGAGGGGCGGAACCTGTGTGACCCATCCCCCGGGAGCGCAGCCTTCCGTCCGGAACCCAGCCGACGATCAGTCGAACTTCGGCAGATGCTTCAGTGCTTTTTCAATGTCCGCGTCCGTAGGGACAGTATCGGTCATCGTTCCGTCATTGTACTGCGCGTAGGCCGTCATATCAAAATAGCCGGTACCGGTCAGCCCGAAGAGAATGGTCTTTTCCTCGCCGGTCTCGCGGCAGCGAAGCGCCTCGTCGATGGCCACGCGGATGGCATGGCTGCTCTCCGGCGCGGGCAGAATGCCCTCAGACCGGGCGAATTGCTCGGCCGCGGCAAATACGCTCGTCTGTTCGACGGACCTGGCCTCCAGATACCCGTCATGGTAAAGCTGGGACAGAATGCTGCTCATGCCATGATAACGCAGGCCGCCTGCGTGGATCGGAGAGGGCATGAAGCCGCAGCCCAGCGTGTACATTTTTGCCAGCGGGCAGACCATGCCGGTATCGCAGAAGTCATAGGCAAAGCGGCCCCGCGTGAAGCTCGGGCAGGAGGTCGGCTCGACGGCGATGAACTGATAATCCGCCTCGCCACGCAGCTTTTCGCCCATGAACGGCGCAATCAGGCCGCCCAGATTGGAGCCGCCGCCGGCACAGCCGATGATGGTGTCGGGCTTGATGCCGTATTTGTCCATCGCGATCTTGGTCTCCAGCCCAATGATGCTCTGGTGCAGCAGCACCTGGTTGAGCACACTGCCCAGCACATAGCGGTAGCCCTCATGGGTGACGGCGACCTCGACGGCTTCGGAAATGGCGCAGCCAAGAGAACCGCCGGTACCGGGGAACTCCTCCAGAATCCTGCGGCCCACGGCTGTGGTGTCCGAGGGTGACGGAGTGACCGACGCGCCGTAGGTCCGCATGACCTCGCGGCGGAACGGCTTTTGCTCGTAACTGGTTTTTACCATAAAGACCTTGCAGTCCAGATCCAGGTAAGCACAGGCCATCGACAGTGCCGTGCCCCACTGGCCCGCTCCGGTCTCGGTGGTAACGCCCTTGAGGCCCTGCTCCTTGGCATAGTAGGCCTGCGCAATGGCGGAATTCAACTTGTGGGAGCCGGAAGTGTTATTACCCTCAAACTTATAGTAAATCTTTGCGGGCGTCTTTAGTTTCTCCTCCAGGCAGTAGGCGCGGACCAGCGGGGACGGACGATACATCTTGTAGAAGTCGCGGATGCCCGCCGGAATCTCACAATATGCGGTGTCGTTGTCCAGCTCCTGCCGGACCAGCTCGTCGCAGAACACGCCGCGCAGCTCATCAAAGGTCATTGGCTGATGGGTGCCGGGGTTCAGCAGCGGGGCGGGCTTCTGCTTCATGTCCGCCCGGACATTGTACCATGCCCTGGGCATCTCGTCTTCGTGCAGATAGATTTTGTAGGGAATGTTCGCCATGGGAATTGCTCCTTTCTCAATCGGCGGGACATAAAAAATTCCTGTCCCGCAGTTCTATCCTAACTGCTGGGACAGGAATCAAAAATCATCCTGCGGTGCCACCCGGCTTGATGCTAACGCATCCTCTCACTGTATGCAAACACATACCGGCCTTTGATAACGGAGCGCCAGCTCCGGCTCGCCTACTTGGTTCGGTCTGCCCTCAGAAGCCCATTCAGAACGGTTCTCCGCGCCGCGATTCCACCACCCGCGACTCTCTTTGTCGGAAAGCTCCCGAACCTACTCACACTTCTTCAATGGTTTGATTGGCTGCATTATAGCTCAGGCGCGCGGATTTGTCAAGTAAAAATTTTCGACTTTTTCCGCAGAAACACACAGTCGCCAGCCGGGGCCGAACGCCGCCGGATTACAGATTTGCGTGATAGGTCAGACCCCGCGGATAGAAAAACCGGATACCGCCCGGAACAACACGAAACGTCACGTCCGTGCCGTAGCGCGCCTCTCCGTCGAGATTGATGACGGCTTCCTTCCGGCAATGCACCGTGATCTCGGTGCTCCGGCAGTGGCGGAACAGCGCCGGATACTCCTTGTGTCGCCCGGCCTTAAAGGGGCCGATGATTTGCGCCACCTGCAGGCGCGACACGGGCGCCACCAGGAGCAGGTCCAGCAGGCCGTCGTCCGGCTCCGCCTCGGGAACCGGGTTGAAGCCGCCGCCGTAAAAACGGCCGGAGCAAATGCAGATCATGGACTTTTCCCCTTCGATCCGCTCGCCGTTCAACTCGATGACGTAGGGCTCATGGATACCCCGGAGCAGATTGCTGACGGTGGAAATAAGATACGCGCCGTGGCCGCCCACACCGGGCAAATGCTTGTATTTCGCCACCTCCGTGCCAACCCGGGCGTCGAAGCCCATGGAGCAGATGTTGAGCGCGTAGCTGTCGCCGCACTCGATCAGGTCGAAGGCGGCTTCCTCCCCCTCCAGCAGTGCGTCGAGATCGTAGAAGCGGGACGGGTCGGAAAACATTTTGGTGAAGTCGTTGCCGGAGCCGCCGGGATAGTGCGTCACCGCCAGATTCGAATAGCCGAAGGCCCCGTTGACCGCCTCGTTGAGCGTGCCGTCGCCGCCGCAGGCGTAGATTCTGGTCTCCTCGCCGGACTGACCGGCTTCCCTGGCATAGGCAGTGATATCGCCCGGTTTTTTGGAAACGCGGATGCGATAGCTCAGCCCCCGCGCTTTACAGACCCCATGAATTTTTTCGGAAAAGTCGAAGGTGTGGTCGTACTTGCCCGCCGCCGGGTTAATCAGGAACAGATGCGTCATTTTTTGTAATCCCCCTGTGCGCCGTCCCGCTTTTTTTCAAAATACATATAGACGTTGCATGGCAGCCGTCCATTATAGAGTTTCCGCTTCTTATCGGCCTTCCGACCGAAGCAGCTCTCAAATTCCGGCTCTGAAGAGATCAAATACAGCTTCCAGCCGTCCTGGTACCGAATGTGCCTGCCAAAGCTGCGGTAGAGCTGCTGCGCGGATTTTTGCTCCAGCATCCGCTCTCCATAGGGGGGATTGGTCACGATGACCCCTGTGGGCGCGGGGACGTCCATCTTCGTGGCGTCGCCCTCCCGGAATTCGATCCACTGTTCCACGCCGGCCTTTTTTGCGTTGCAGCGGGCGATGTCCAGGCTCTCTCCGTCGATATCCGTGCCGAGAATCCGGTAATTGCCCCGGAATTCGCGGTCCAGCGCCTCGACCCTGGCCTGCTGCCAGACCGCGCCGTCCACGCAGGACCATTGCTGCGCCGCAAAGGAGCGGCCCATGCCGGGCGCGCGGTTCAGAGCCATCATAGCCGCCTCGATGCAGAGCGTACCGGACCCGCAGAAGGGGTCCCAGAAAAAGTCGCGGCCCCGGTACCGGGCCAACTCCACCATCGCCGCCGCCATGGTCTCGTGGAGCGGCGCCAGATTGGCCTGCGCGCGGTAGCCCCGCTTGTGGAGGCCCGCGCCGGAAGTGTCCAGAAACACCTCACAGAGGTCTTTCATGATGGCAAAATGCAGCTGGTAGATCTCACCGGTCTCTGGCAGCCAGCTCAGGCCGTAATGCCGACCAAGCCGGTCCACAGCTGCTTTTTTGGCGATGGACTGGCAATCCGGCACCGAATGGAGCTGGCTGTCGAGGCTATAGCCCTTGACGGGAAACGCGCCGTTTTTCGGCACAAACTCCTCCAGCGGGATCCGCAAAACGCCCTGATACAGCTCCTCAAAGGACCGCGCCTCGAAGGAGGCGAGCAGAATCATCACGCGCTCTCCCATACGCAGGCACAGATTGGCCCGGGCCATATCGGCGTAGCCGCCGTCAAAAAAAACGCGGCGGTCCTGCGCGCGGACGCTGCCCATATGGAGCCTTCGGAGCTCCTCCGCAACCAAGCCCTCCAGCCCAAACAGGCAGGGGACGCAAAATGTCATATTTTCCATACTGGTTCCTCTCTATAACAACGGCTTATCAGGGAAAAATAAAAACCCTGATTTTTAATTATATCCGAGTTGCAGAAAAATAGCAAATACCAAATGCAGCAAACACGATATATTTCATACAGACTTTTTCATAATATTCCTAATGACATCCGGCTAAAAATCGTGTAAGATAGATACAGGAAAGGAGGCTGCTTATGGATTCTGTTTCAATCATTCTTTGGATCGCCGTCATGATCGCCATGCTGGTGCTGGAGGCTGCTACCGTCAGTCTGGTTTCCATCTGGTTCGCCGGCGGCGCGCTCAGCGCCCTGATCGTCTCGCTCTGCGGCGGGAACATGGCGCTGCAGATTGTGTTGTTCGTTGTGGTCTCCGGCATTCTACTGGCCTGTCTGCGTCCTCTGATGAAAAAACTCCGGCATGGTTCGCCGCCGGAACGGACCAACGCAGACCGGGTGCTGGATATGGAGGCTGTCGTGGTAGAAACCATCGACAACCTTCAGGAGCAAGGCGCTGTCAAGGTGGATGGAAAAATCTGGACCGCCCGCACCGTGGACGGCAGTATCCTGCATCCCGGCCAGGTCGTGCAAATCTCGCGCATGGAAGGCGTCAAGTTGTATGTGACCCCGGCAAAGGTGCCGGTTTCGTCCAAGACGTAAAAAGGAAGGGTAGAAAAACATGGAATCTCTTATTGTAGTTGCCGTCATTGCCGTTATTGTCATCATCCTGATCGTGCAAAACATCCATGTAGTGCAGCAGTCCAGAGCCTATGTCATTGAGCGGCTGGGCGGGTTTCATCAGGTCTGGCAGGTCGGCCTTCACCTGATGGTTCCGTTCCTGGATCGGATCGCCAAGAAGGTTACCCTGAAAGAGCAGGTGCTGGATTATCCCCCACAGCCCGTGATCACCAAGGATAACGTCACCATGCAGATCGATACCGTCGTCTACTTCCAGATCACGGACCCCAAGCTGTATGCCTACGGCGTCGAGCATCCCATGATGGCCATGGAAACGCTGACCGCCACCACCCTGCGGAATATCATCGGCGATCTGGAATTGGACCAGACGCTGACCTCCCGCGACGTCATCAACACCAAGATGCGCGCCATTCTGGACGAGGCCACGGACCCCTGGGGCATCAAGGTCAACCGCGTCGAGCTCAAGAACATTCTGCCGCCGCAGGATATCCAGACCTCTATGGAGAAGCAGATGAAGGCCGAGCGCGACCGTCGGCAGGCTATTTTGCAGGCCGAGGGCACCAAGCGCAGTCAGATTCTGGTGGCCGAGGGCGCGAAAGAGTCCGCCATTCTGAAAGCAGAGGGCGAAAAGGAAGCCGCGATCCTGAAGGCCGATGGCGATGCGCAGGCAATGCTCATGGTCCAGAAGGCTACCGCCGACGCGCTGCGGCTCCTGAATGACGCCGCGCCAAACGACCAGGTCATCAAGCTGAAATCCCTGGACGCCATGAAGAACATTGCCAATGGGCAGGCAACCAAGATCATCATTCCGTCAGATCTGCAGGGGCTGGCCGGGCTGGCCGCCTCCATCAAGGAAATCGTTACGAAATAAACGCCAAACATGGCGTTTTCAGAAAAGCAGCAGGATTGGGACCCCAAACCGGTTCCAATCCCGCTGCTTTTTTCCGGTGTCCGCCCCCGATTGCGGCGCGAAGAGGAACAGGCGGCGCGCATGCCTCGCCCTCGCGGGACAGCACTCTCGCCGACGGTCGCCGCAAAGGTGCCGGCGCAAAGCCACAGGAATGCCACAGGCGGCTCGCCCCGCTGCCCCCGGACGTGCGCGGCTCGTCCCTTCCCCGCAGCAGCATCGCCGCGTTCAGGACGACGAACACAGAGCCGCCGTTGTGCATCAGGGCGCCCGTCACCGGATTCAGCACCCCGAACACGGAGAGCGCCACGGCGACCAGATTGATGCAGAGGGAGATCACAATATTCTGGCCGACCTTCTTCATGACCTTGCGCGCGATTCGGAACAGATCGGGCAGGCGTTCGATATCGTCGCCCACAAGCACGGCGTCGGCGGATTCCACGGCGATATCGCTCATGGAAGAACCGGCAGACTCCTTTTCTCCCATGTCGCACCCATCACGACAAGAACCGTTTCTTTCTGCCGCTGTTCATCTTGCTTTCAGCGTCCGCAGGTACGCCTTTTGCTCCGGCGTGATGCGATAGCTTTCGACGGCCTTCTGAATGGCTTTGTTGTGGGTCCATTTGTCCAGCCGCCGCCCCTCGAGGTATGGCAAAACGGCGTCCCACTGTTTGGCCAGCGCCGTGGCAAAGTACCAGGCGATCATCATGTTGACATAGTATTCCCCGGAGGAAACACCGGCCACCCACGCCGGATACTCCGGCGAGAACGCCTCGTCCAGATAAAACCGCATCAGCATCCCAATGCCGAACCGCACCGTATAGGTGTGCGCGGCGGCGAGCCATTCCGGGATTCTGGTCAGCAGCTCGGGCAGGTGCTTTCGGAACGCCTTCGGGCATAGCAGGTCGCAGGTGGCCCAGTTGTCCACATAGGGCAAAAACGCATCCACCGCCGCAGCGGCCTCGCCATACTCCCGCATGCCCTCCAGCAGAAAGCCGTGGAGGTTGTTTTCCTCATAGTAGCTGTGGGGCAGGTTCTTCAAAAACGCTCCCGTCGCCGGCTCCCCGGAAAGCTCCTTTGCCAACTTGCGCAGCTCCGGCGTCCGCACGCCGATCACCGTCGCCGGCGCCACCGTCGGCATCAAACTGCATTGGAAGTCCCGGTACGCGGGGTCCTGCAGCGCAAACAATCTGCTTTGCATGTCCGATACAACCATGTCAAGCCCTCATTCCCAATGTGATTCCGCCCCCGCGAGGCGCGCGCCGCAGATCGCAAAACATGCTGTTTTCCTCGTCACTTCAACATGATCGGCGCTTTTTTTATCGTTTTTTTCTCTTCCTTTGTCAGATTGGCCGTCTCTTGACAAGAGCATACCCTTTTTCGGCCGACAATGCAATGAGGCGGTTTGAAAAGAACGGCATCTCCGCGCCCAGGACCCTTTTTTATCCTGCCACGTTTTCCGTGCCCTGCACGCCGCGGGGGCCGCTCTGCCGGGTCGTTTTTCGTCTGTCCCGCATCGCATGTTGGCAGGGAGAAGCAACCTGTGCTATAATGAAAAAAACTTATGATACCGCCAACTTTTCAAGCTGCCGCGTCATATTCAGAGGTGACTGTCATGTGGGTTGTTTTTGCATTCGGATCGGCGTTTTTTGCCGGACTGACCGCAATCCTTGCGAAATGCGGCATCAGAAAAACGGACTCCAATGTGGCGACGGCGATCCGCACCATCGTCGTGCTGGCCTTTTCGTGGCTGATGGTATTCCTGGTCGGTTCGCAGTCTACCCTGGCTTTTGTCGGTGCAAAGACCTGGGTGTTCCTCATTCTTTCGGGCCTTGCCACCGGCGCATCGTGGCTGTGCTATTTCCGGGCGCTGCAGTTGGGAGACATCAACAAGGTCGTGCCGATTGACAAGTCCAGCACGATTCTGACCATCCTCCTTGCCCTGATTTTTCTGGGAGAAGGCCTCACCTGGCTCAAAGCGATCTGCATTGTCTCCATTGCCGCCGGCACGTACCTGATGATTCAGAAAAAGGCTGCGACCGATGCAGCATCGCCGAAACGCGGCGCGTGGCTACCCTATGCGGTTTTCTCCGCGGTGTTCGCGTCGCTGACCGCCATTCTCGGAAAAATCGGAATTGAAGGCGTGGAATCCAACCTTGGCACCGCAATCCGGACGGGCGTCGTGTTGGTCATGGCCTGGATCGTTGTCTTTGTGACCGGCAGGCAACACACCGTCAAATGCATTCCGCGGAACGAGCTCGGCTTTCTCTGCCTTTCGGGCCTTGCCACCGGCGCATCGTGGCTGTGCTACTACAAGGCGCTGCAAGTCGGCCTTGCCAGCGTGGTCGTCCCGATCGACAAGCTGAGCATTCTCGTGACGGTTGCATTTTCCCGGCTTGTCTTCCGGGAGCGGCTGTCGAAAAAGGCGGCTGTCGGCCTTTGCCTGATCGTCGCCGGAACGCTGGCCCTGCTCATCAAACGATAACGCGCCAATACGGTTGGTACACACGCTCGCAATCGCCGCACTGGATGCAGCCGCTGCCACAATGGGAGGTTTTTTTCTGCCAGTCGGACTGATTGGGATATTTGCCGTCAAAGGGGTCATACTGACCTTCCGCGCCACCATTGAGACCAAGTCTCGGACTCATATGCTTGCCTGTTCTATCCGGTTTTCTCGCTGCCGATACAGCAGACCAGACAGGAAGATCATTACGCCGATATTCACCAAATAAGTGATGGCGTTAAACAGCCCGATTTGCTCCGTCGCCACCCCCTTATGGGCCAGAAACAGCTGGATCAGCGTGGCGCTGACAAAGGGCAGCGCCGCATTAAAAGCAGCCTCTTTCCCTGCATAGAAGGCAAAGTTCCATCGGGTATCCGACCATTTTTTCATAAAAAAAACAGACCCCCTCCCGCGGTCATTCGTGACGCTAATAATCGGTACCTGACTTTTGACACCCAAATCTTTGCTGCCGCAGCTTTTTCTTTTCATTCGGGGCCTGCACAGACGCTGTGCAGGCCCCGAACTTTGCTCAGTAGCCGACCTTTTCCCAGCACGCAAAGGGAGCAGCCAGTTCTTCGCTGACATAGACCTGGGTCTTCATCAGCTGCAGCATGGAGCTGGGGATGCTGGGAGTAACCGGCCCGTGGAGCACAAGACGGGAGGTCATTCTCTGCCAGGAGGAGAACGTATTGTTGGTCATCAGCGCATGGACTTCAATGCGTTCCCGGGCGTTCTTGACGTCGACGGGGCCGATGGAAGCAGCCTTGGGCGGCACGCTGGCGATGTAACCGGACTGGCCGAACACGCCATGGAGCGAGTTCTGGGCAACCGTCAGGGGGTGCAGGGTGACAATGCGGGCTTCCATGTTCAGCCACTCGTCAATATCGTCAGTCAAGAACTCTTTGACGGGGTCGATGAATGCCATATGACCGGTCCAGCCCGGGGAAGAGGAACAGATATCTGCGCCGCCCTCGCCGACTTCGGTAATCAGCTTGGAATAATGGCCGATGTTCTGATTGGAGGGATAATGGACGTTCTCCAGAGGCATCCGCAGCTTGGGGTCGATCTGATAGACGAAGTATTTCAGCATGGAGTGGGCAAAGCCGGCTTCATAGGTCTCGGGAGCGATGCTGCCCTGATCGTCGGCCCATTCGTCCATGGCGAAGATGTGCAGCTTGCTGCAGTCCACCTGGAAATAGTTGATGAGTTGTGCCAGAGGAATGTAGGTTTCCGGCTCCGGGTTGCCGAGGATCATGGTGTACTTTTTGCCGGCCTCGGAGGCGGCCTTCAGGCGGGAGAACAGCGTGGCAATCAACACGGGATGGGGGTTCATCATGACCTTGATGTTGAAATCAGGGTTGGGATGCTTCTCCAGGTCCTTGCCGCTGATTTTGCGCAGACGCTCGCAGACTTCCCGGTCCTGAAAGGGGACATAGTCGCCGCACTTAAAGTCGAGTTTTGTCGGGGGATCAAAGATGATGTCTTTCATTGTTGTATTTCTCCTTTTTCATCATTTGAAAATATCATAAAGCCAAAGCTATCTGGCCGGTGGAACGTAAAGGGGGTACCCTGGATGGGACTCCACGACAAATAGTGGGGCGGTACCGACAGATCGGAACATTTATAGCAGTTTGCCCGGATTGTCGTACCGGGAGCGGCATCAAAGTTCGGAAAGAAACGAAGAATAAAACGATACGGAATTTGATAGAAAATTTCCCAACCCGCGGCGGATCGGTGAATGTTCGGTTTGAACACCTGATCCGCTTCATCCGGAACGAGCCGCGTCAAATCGTCCACGCAGCTGCCAATGCCCAGATAGAAGCAGCCATTGGGGTTGAATTCCAAGTTGAGATATCTTGGATCTCCTTCGATTGGACAGAAAAAGAATTCCAGGCAGCTGTCCTCGCAGGGCATTCCCAACGCTCCCTTTTCGACAGCACGAATTTGTAGTTCCTCCGCCCACAGATGTACGAAAAGGGCCTCTGCGCCATAGCATAGCTGCGCGTATGCCCGTATATCCTGCGTCGTTTCCAGGTATGGATGATCGATTTGCAGGACCGGGACAGCGGACCAGTCCGGTTGACTGTGGATTCTCTGGATACGATAAGTTTTCATTTTTGTATCTGGCCCTCGAAAATCACCTGCTTCACTTCCATCTTGTGATTGACAAACACAAGATCTGCACGTTTTCCCACAGCGATTTCACCGCGGTCGCGGAGGCCGATGGCGCGAGCCGGGTTGTAGGAGGCAAAACGGAAGACATCGCAAATCGACGCGCCGGTGTGCTTCATCATATTGCGGCAGGCCACCTCCAGGGTAAGCTTGGAGCCGGCAATCTCGCCGGTGTGATCGAAGTTAATATCCGTAACGCCCTCGTAGCCGGGAGGCGTTGGGCCGTCGCACGCAAAGGCGTCGGAAATCAAAATGATCCGGTCGTCGCCCTTGATCTTCCGAACCAAACGCAGCATATAGGGGTCCACATGGATGCCCCGGCTGTCGCAGATCAACTCCGCGTAGATGTCCCGGTTGTAGTTGACCGCCTCATCGACGCAGACGCCGCGGCATTCGGGATATTTGGGCAGAGAGCCGGTTGCGTTGGTGTGATGGGTGCCGATGCAAAGGCCGTAGGGCATGAGCGATTCGATTTGCTGCGGGGTCGCTTCGCTGTGGGCAACGGAAAAGACGGCGCTTCGGTTTGCAGCCTTGGCGTCCTTGACAAAGCCAAGAATTCCCTCCCGTTCCGGGGCCAGAGCCCAGACCTTGACGTCCTCGCCGCAGCGGCGGACAAGCTCTGCGTAATCCTCCTGCCGAATGGGGCCTCTCCAGGGGTTTTTCTCCCGGTTACAGCCGAATTTCGGGTTCAGGTAGGGGCCTTCCATGTAGATGCCGCCGATGTTTTCGCCGTCCTTCTCCCGCATGGCAGCCCGGACCGCGTCAATGGCCTGCAGATACTTCTCGCGGTCCATGTCATAGTAAAGGGCCGCCAGAACGGTGGTGGTGCCGTGGCGCAGGAAATGACGGGCCACATGCAGCGGGTCTTCAAAGAAGTATTTTCCGGCGCCGGAGTGGGTGTGGATATCAATCATACCGGGGCCTACATAGGCGCCCTGCGCATCCAGAATCTCGCAGTCTGCCGGGATTTTTGTCAGGCGCATCTCGCCAAACCCCTGGATTGCGCCGCTCTCCGCAAAGAGAACCGCCTCGGGAATCAGATGATCCTTCATCACCAGCACGGCATTTTTAATTGCTAACATACGTATCCCTCAGATCGTTCAGCATCTGCTGGCCTTCTGCAACCATCAGCTCTGCAACCCCTGCCTTGAAATTGGAGCTTCTTGCCTCATAGCCGCCCTCTTCATAGGCGTCGCGCATGGGGAAATAGCCCTCGTCGCCATTTGTGTTGCAGGTGGGAAGAACCAGATCCCAGCCGGCCGTTTCTTTCAGCGCCCTGCCGATTCCGGTAAAGGGCTCGCCGGGGATCCCCGCCATGGCCACAGGGCCGATGCCGATGCCGGTCAACTCCATCGAAAATGCGTCCGGGCCGTGCTCCAGCCGCAGCATCCGGGCAGCCTCCGCAACCACGGTCGTCAGCATCATGCCGGTGTACGGGATCTTGGCATCCTTCCCGGCCTCGTGAAGCTCGTTCAGGCGGCGCGCTTCGGGAAGGTCCGCGGGATTTGGCATATTCGAAGGAACCTGGATGGTTCTTTGCAGGCAGCGCAGCGTATCCACGTCGACATACTGCACTTTGTCAAAGGCCTGCAAAGTGGCAGCGGCGACCACTCTGCCCATATGGCGTGCGTGGCCATACCCCCGGGATACGTCGTCGAAGTCCATGAACATGTCGTTGAGATCGCCGCCCTTGGGATGGACATTGACATGGTTTACATCGCCTTCCGCTCCGTTGAAGAAGATACACCTGCTGTGATCCAGTGTCTTTTCCACCGTTCTGCGCAGGAATCCGGGCCAGTCGGCTGAGATCTTATTGCCGCCGACGGTATCCGGGTGGTCGCCAAAGTTAACAAGGATCAGGTGTTCGCCGCCCTCCTGATCGAAGCGCAGAACATTGACGCGCTTGTCCACCTCCCCGAGGGGTGCGGCGATGTCGGGGTTCCTGACGCCGGGGTTGGTTTTGACGCTGCCGTCCTTCATGCGAAAGCGGCGGATGAACGCAATGTTCGGCGCGTCTCCAATCCCCCACCCCATTCTGGCCGGCTTCAGGTCACTGAGCGCAAACTGCGCAACATCCGCCATTTTCCGGCGGACAAACTGACTGTATTCCTGCTCCAACGAATCCTGCGGCGGCTGTCTCAGAAAGGGAGCCGTGTGGGTATGGGTTGCGGAGAGATAGATGGCTTCCTTGGGCAATCCGGTAACCTCGGATACATGCTTGCGGCAGGCTGCGGACAGCTCCTGTTGGATGCCGCAGTGGTCAATGCTCAAAAGCACAGCCTTCGTATCACCGCAGGCCAGCGCCAAGGCATTGAGTTCCAGATCATCCAGAACGCCTTCCGCGAAACGCGGCTTGTAATATCCCGCGATCCCGATCCCCATCATGGGCGTGATCGTTACCCGGCTGAAGCCGGCTCTCAGTGTATTCATAGGCACCTCCTTCACCGCTGGAAGCGGTAAGACGCTGCGCCGGTATTTTCATCATAGTGTTCCATGACAAAGCGGAACCCGCCGTGCGCCGCCAGAACCGACATCACAACCTGCGTGGTCTCACGGTACCATTGGGAAACCGCACGGCCTGTTTCTTTCAGGTACTTCACCGCCGGGCAATACTTGATATGAACAGTCATCTGCTCCCCATCCCTCTGAATTTCCAGCGCATCCTCCGCTTTTTCCGAACGATAGGTGTCACGGATTTTTTCTTCCACGGCGTCGAGCCCTTTTTCTTCCATCGCTTTGAGGACCGGCGCATAGCCGTTTCGTGTGTAACGGGTCAGATATGCCTGAACAGCCTCCGGGCCGTGCCGCGTCCCCAGGTATTCAATGCCCATATTCATGCTGCTGTGGAAATCGCGGTGGAAGTACTCGTTCTGTGCCGCGCGGACATCCATGATCTCGGTATTCTCGTCGATGATGACCCGCCCGTCAAAAATTTTGGGATCGTAGATCAGGGCGGAGCAGGCCGCGTGATCGATCCCGTTGAAATTATAGATATAGTTCAGGCCGACTTTTTCGACAGCTGAGCGATAGGAATCACAGTGCAGGCAGTAATCGTGGTAAGGCGTAATTCCGATCTCGTTCTTCAGCTTCAGGAGCCGGCCCTTGGACGGGCATTCATGCATCACGTTCATATACCAGCCGGCTTTTTCGTTCAGATACAGGGTAAAATCGGCCGCTTCTTCGTTGAGGGTCCCCTTCCAGTAGGACCAGCAGCCGCGGATTCCTTCTTTTTTCACAAAGTTGATTAAGGGAATGCCGTCTCCGGTTGGCTTAAACAGAAAATCCCAGAGCCGGTTCACTTCCTCCCGGCCGTAGGTTTCTTCCAGATAAGTAAAGAGTTCGCTATATGCAGGGATAAACTCGGTACAAGAAATCATTGCTTTGTGCCTCCGTTTTTTATCGAATGAAGGAGTAGGCTGCCGCGCCGGTTTCCGGGTCGTAGCGTTCCATGGTAAACGTGAGGCCGGCCTGTTCGGCCAGCGTCTGCATCACGACCTCCGTCGAATCGCGGAACCAGGCAGAGACGTCACGCCCTGTTTCCCGCAGGTGCTTCACCGCAGGGCAATAGGCAATCTGAACAGACAACTGCTTGCCATCGTTCTCCACGGTCATGGCATCCTCTGCTTTTTCCAAGCGATAGGTATCACGGATCTTCGCTTCAATGGCGCCCAGCGCGTCGGTCTCCATCTCCCGGAATACGGGTTTATAGACATGTTTGGTGTACATGGTCAGGTATTCCCGCAAGGCTTCCTCCCCATGTTGCACGGCAACGAAATCGATTCCCATATTCATACTGCTGTGGAAATCAGGGTGGAAATATTTGCTGTCCTTGGTAGCGCACTCCATCATTACCGTATCCTGATCCAGAACCATCATACCCTTGAATACCTTGGGATCATAGAGAATGCTGGAGCAGCTGGCTTTGTCCACATGAATGTGGTCGCGGATCCATCGCAGCCCCACTTGATCCAAAGCGGCGCGGTAGTAATCGCAGTGGCCGCAATAGTCGTAGTACGGAACCAGGCCAATTTCTTTTTGCAGCTCCAGAAGTCGCCCCTTGGAGGGACAGTAGTGCATGTCGCTGCTCATCCAGCCGGCTTTTTCATTGAAATAGCGGGTACAGTCCGCCGCTTCTTCCTGCAGGGTGCCGCTCCAATAGTCCCAGCAGCCACGCAGGCCGTCTTTTTTGGCAAAGTTGATGAGAGGAATGCCCTTGCCGGTGGGCGCAAACAGATAGGTCCAAAACCGCTCTACTTCAGGACGTCCGTATGTCTCATCCAAAAATGTAAACAGTTCGCTGTAAGCAGGGATAAACTCGGTACAGGAAATCATAATGAATCCTCCTCACTCAATCCGAACACAGTGCATTACAACCTGTGCCGAAGTCGGGGAAACAGCCGCAGTGCATTGCCTTGTAATATTTTGTACTTGTCCTCCTCCGCTATGTCCGCTTCTTCCACGCGCAGACGCTGGCAGGGGCTGAAATAATTGCTGGAATCCGTACCGAATAAAATCCGGTCGGCGCCCATCTGGCCAACCGCATATTCCAGCAGGTTGGACAGCAGGGACTGGATGCTGGACGTGTCGGTAAACAGATTGCCGGCGCCATTTTGCATGATTGCCCGGATGTGATGGGCGGAATCTCCGTCAGACCCGCACCCGAGATGGGCGGCGATGACCGGGATCTCCGGGTAACGATCCGCGAAAAAGCCATAGGTTTCGGGCATGCAGCACGGGGCGCCGCTGTGCCCCAGCAGCGGAACATGAAGTTTGGCGGCGAACGCAAATAACGGATCGCCATATGCTTTGAGGTCATATTCATGTTCTTCCGGATGAATTTTCACCCCCAATACCTTGGGATGCTGCAGCATTTCTTCGGCCTGCAAAAATGTCTCCGGCTGGTGGGGATCGACGGTTGCCCATACATAAACGCCTTCCAGCGCTTCGGCCGCAGCCAGAATCTGGTTGTTTCCCTCCACGGTATAACCGGAGCCTCTCGGCATGATCGCATAGCGGCTGGAATTGATACTGACCGCAATTTTGGATAACGCCATGGTGCGGATTAAATACTCCTCTGTGCCATTCTGGATGCGATCCCCGGTCACGGGGCTGTGGACCGGGCCAAAATGACTGTGCACATCAATGGCGGACAGGGCTTTAATTTCTTCGTGCGTCATATGCGCCTCCCAAGGCAGCGATATCGTGCCGCTGTTCCGGAACAGCGGGTCGCTTACCTGGCGATTCTGACCTTGCCAATGACTTTTTTGACCGGGCGCACTTGACCCGCGCAGCAGGCGGGGGCATGCGCATCCTGCGGGAACAGCACAACAAAGCTGCCGGCATCCAAACGGACCAATGTGGCATCCGGCTCATAATCTGCCAGAAGCGCATCGCTGGCAGGATCGTATTCCTTCGTGATCCGCTTCAATTGCCGAGTTGGTTTTACATAGATGATTTCGCTGCCCGCAACCATGTACATGACATCCAAATATTGCTGATGCGCTTCAAAGCTCGCGTTTTCCGGCGCGTGGGTTTCATAGGCGCACGGCAGCAGAAACAGATCGCTTCCATCTAATTCAACACGGCCGCCGGGATAATGGTCCTTGGTATAGGTTTGCATGGCCTGTAAGGCCCGATATACGTCGGGAAGCCAATCGCGGTATTGCTCCAGGTGGTCAATCGTATCCAAAATCATGAAAATTGCTCCTCCAAATTCACGTGGAGCCTGCTTTCCAAAAGCAGGAGCTGGCTTCCTCGATGATTACAGCTCACCGATTCGGATCATTTCCTGCCGAACCAGCTCCACATTTTCCGGCTTGATGGGTACGCAGATATCAGGGCAGCAGTTGCCGTCATAGCCCAGCATATTCATGGCTTCAGAGAAGCAGGGCCACAGATCACGCGCAGCGAAGTAATCGCGCAGATCCACAATATGATTCAGGCAAACAGCCGCGGTGTCGTAGTCGCCTTCTTCCATGGCGCGGAACATCTTGCCGGTGTTGGTGGGGGTAACGGGCAGCATCCCGTCCAGGCAGTTGTCGATGCCCCACCTGTAGGCCACATCGAAGGTATCCAGGCCCGAATAAACCAGGATGAAATCCTTGGGAACATCGGGATTCAGCTTCAATTTTCGGAACATCTGCTGGTCCGCGGATTTGATGCCGACGAGATTGGGAACCTCGCGGAGCAGTTCCAGCACCATATCGTAGGTAATCTTGGACTGTGTAACGCTGGGAAGATCGTAGAGCATGATGTTGTGCTTGGTGGCTGCGGCCACACCCCTGAAATAGTGCATCATCTGGGGGCGGTTTGCGGCGGAGTAATAGGGCGCGGTAAATACGAACGACGCAACATCCAGATTCTCCATCGCTGCGATACGCTCCGAAGCGCGGCCAATGGAGCAATCCATGGCGCCGACAAAGACCGGAACGCGGCCTGCGGCCGCATCGACTGCCACACGGGCTACTTCCGGGCAAACGCCGGAGCGCAGGAACGCCTGCTGCCCCATGGAGCCCATGCTCAGAAGGCCGACGGCGCCGGCGTGAATCATATCCTCAATCTGCTTGCGATAGCTGGCCTCGATCAGATTGCCGTTGGCGTCCAGGGGCGTGACCAGCGCGGGAATAAAACCTGCTTTCATCTTGATAACCTCCAAATATATTTATCTATCAACTCGTGTTTCAATTATCTGCTTGAATCGTACAGGTGGCAGGCCACGCAGTGGTCGCCATTCCCTGTAGGGCGCAGCTCCGGCTTTTGCGTTTTGCAAAGGCCCATGCATTTGCTGCAGCGCGGATGGAACGGACAGCCGGCGGGCGGGTTCATGGGAGAGGGGACATCGCCGGACAGAATAATCCGATCCTTCTTTGCCCCATAGACCGGCACTGGAACAGCCGAAAGCAGCGCTTCCGTGTAAGGGTGAAGATGGTTGCAATACAGCTCGCCCGCGTCGGCCATTTCCACGATCTGTCCCAGATACATCACGGCGATCCGGTCGGACATAAATTGCACAACGCTTAAATCATGGGCGATGAACAGGAATGCCAGACTGTATTCCTTCTGCAGCTTGCGCATCAAATTCAAAATCTGGGCCTGAATGGAAACGTCGAGCGCGGAAACCGGCTCGTCACAGACAATGAGCTTTGGCTTGAGCGCAAGCGCCTTGGCAATGCAGATTCGCTGCCGCTGGCCGCCTGAAAACTCATGGGGATAGCGGTACATATACTCCGGCTGCAGGTTGACGACCCTGAGGGAATCCGCTATGATTTCCTTCCGTTTTTCCTTATTACCGCCGCCGATGCCATGGATGCGCATGGGCTCGTCGAAGGCTTCCAGAATGTTGTGGGTGGGGTTCAGAGAAGCGTAGGGATCCTGAAAGACGATCTGCAGCTTCTGCCGCAGCGCAAAGCTCTCCTTCCGGTCCAGCCGCAGAAGATCCTTCATCTCACCGTCATCATGAAAGAGCATTTTCCCGCTGGAAGGGTTGTAGAGGCGGACGATACATTTTCCCAGCGTGGTTTTTCCGCACCCGGATTCCCCGACGACGCCAAAGGTTTCCCCGTGCTTAATATAGAAGGAGACGTCGTTGACGGCCTTGACGCTGGGCTGCGCATGATCAAACAAGCGACGGCTGGGTTCAAATTCTTTGCTCAGGTGTTCCACCACAAGCAGCTTATCCTGAAGATTTTGTTCCATCCTATTTCGCCTCCTCAAACAGCAGGCAGCGCACGCGATGCCCCTCTTCCAATACGGTGTCTACAGGGAAGCGCAATTTGCAGGCCTCCGTCGCAAATTCGCAGCGCTCTGCAAATTCACAGCCGGTAAACACGGTGGAGGCGTCCGGGGTGCTTCCTTCTATGGTTTGAAGTTCCTGGTCTTTATTCATGCCCAGGACCGGTACAGAACGCATCAGCGCCTTGGTGTAGGGATGCACCGGATTGGTGAAAATCTGCTCCAGACTGCCGAATTCTACCACACGTCCCATGTACATGACGGCGACATCGTCCGCAATCTCTGCAACAATGCCCATATTGTGCGTGATGAGCAGAATCGAAGTGCCATGCTCCTGCTGCATTTTCCGCATCAGGTCCAGGATTTGTGCCTGAATTGTCACGTCAAGGGCCGTGGTTGGTTCATCGGCGATCAGAATAGTGGGGTTACAAATCATGGCGATTGCGATCATCACACGCTGCTTCATGCCGCCGGAAAACTCATGGGGATACTGGCCAAAGCGCTGTTCCGGGGTGGGAATCCCCAAATCCGCCAACAGTCGAATGATCCGCTCCCTGGCATCCGCTTTGCTGAGCTTTTCATGGCTGCGCAGGTTCTCCATGATCTGGCTGCCAATGGTATAAACCGGGTTCAGCGTGGACATGGGATCCTGAAAGATCATCGCAATATCTTTGCCGCGGATGGCGCGGATCTCTTTGCCGCTGCGCGGATAGGCGCTGAGCAGCTTGCCTTCGCCGTCCGGCTCCGGATAATAGGTGACGCTGCCGTTTTCCAGAATGCCGTTTTTGGGGAGCAGCTGCATGATGGATTGGGCGGTTACCGATTTGCCGCAGCCGGACTCTCCCACGACGCAAAGGGTTTTGCCCCTGCGAAGCGAGAAGGTGACATCATTGACAGCATGGACTCTGCGCGGTCCGACTTTAAATGTAATTTTCAGATCTTTAACATCCAAAACGAAATCTTTTTCTTCCATGGTGTCCCCCCTTACTGCGCCGAGGGATCCAGCACGTCCCGAAGGCCGTCGCCGAAGAAGTTGATGCTCAGCACAAACAGACAGATTGCAATGCCGGGCGCCACCCACAGCAGCGGCATCGTCTGGATAATATCCAGACGCTTGGCGGCATTGATGATGTTGCCCCAAGTGACTACGGTATCAGGAACGCCCATGCCAAGGAAGCTCAGGCTGGCCTCCGAAAGAATGTACTGCGCCACCTGCAGTGTGACGTTGACGATGACAGGACCCAGCGTGTTGGGCAGCAGATGATGGAACATGATGGAGGCAGAGCTGACGCCGTTGGCCCGGCAGCTCTCAATAAAGGGCTCCTGCTTCAGCGAGAACAATCGGCTGCGGACAATTCGCATCATGACCGGCCAGCCGGTAAAGATAAAGATCAGCAAAAGGTTTTTCGTGCTCTGCCCCAAAAGACCGACGCACAGCAAAATGAGCAGGTACTGGGGGAAGGACTGGAACAGCTCCGCTACGTAGACCAGCACGCGGTCTATGATGCCGCCGTAGAAGCCGGAGATGCAGCCAAGGATCGATCCCAGCAAGGTGGCGCCGAGGGCGCTGGCAACGCCGATGAAAATGGACATGCGTCCGCCATACAGCACGCGGGCCAGCAGATCCCGTCCCATCCGGTCTGTGCCGAGAAGATGTTCGCTTGAGCAGGGCAGGCCCTTTTGTGAAAGATCAATCAGATTGGGGCTGTAGGGTGTCAGCAGCGGTGCGCAAATACAAGACAGGACGATCACAAGCAGGATGACAACCCCGATCACTGCCATACGGTTGCCCATAAATTTCACCAAATTTCGCTTGGCGAGGGAGGACCTTGTTCTCTTTTTCACATCGTTTCCTCCTCTCAGTCAAGCCGGACACGCGGGTCCAGCAGGGCGGTTACCATGTCAATCAGGGTGCTGGCCAGCAGGGTTACGATTGAGATGACCATGGTCGTAATCATGACAACCGGCATGTCCCCAGCAGAGATGGCATCCAGAACCATGCTGCCCATGGCGGGATAGTTGAACACCGTTTCAATGACCACCGTGCCGCTGACCAGCGCCGGAAGGCGGGATACAATCAGAACCATCACCGGCGTCAGCGCATTGCGCAGGGCGTGTTTGACATTGACCGTCGTTTCGCTGAGGCCCTTGCTGCGGGCTGTTTTGATATAGTCCTTGTTCAGCACGTCAAGAACGGACCCTCTGGTATAGCGGGCTTGGGTAGCCATCAGCGCAATGGCCAGGGTGAAAGCGGGCATGACAATATAAGGGAAACGGGATATGAAATCCGCGCTGCCTTTGGGATCCATACGGCCGCCGGTCGGGAACCATTTGAGCTTCAGGGCGAACAGCAAAATAAATACCACGCCGAAAAAGAATTCCGGTACGGAGGTGCCGATGACACCGAAGGTCGTGCAGCTGTAATCTACGAACGAGTTTTTATGCGTGGCCGCGGCAAAGCCAAACAGAATTCCCAGCAGGCTGGAGAACACGAGCGCCCAGGCAGCCAACTCCATGGTGTAGGGCAAACGCGTCGCCAACATGATGGCAATGTTGGAGCCGGTGGACTGCGAGTAGCCGAAATCGCCCTGCAGCAATCTCCCCAGCCAGGAAAAATACTGGACCAGAAGCGGCTTGTTCAGGCCAAGACTTTGCCGCATGGCTTCCAATTGCGGTTCCGTTAAAACCTCCAGCTGCTGAGGCGACAGAGTTCTGGTAATCGGATCGCCGGGCAGCAGGTTCAGGGCAAAGAAAATAATCAGAGAAATGACAAGCAGCTTGGGAATCAAGACCAGCAGCTTGCGAAGGATATATTTGGTCATAGGCAAACACCTTTCTAATGCAGAGGCGGCTGCGAAGCAAAATCGGCAACTGTGCGCTGCAGCCGCGCGTAGCGACTGCAGCGCACAGTTCTAAGTTGGAAGGTAAAATGAAACGATAGAAGCTTAGTTCAGAGCCCAGGATTCCAGCATCCAGTTGCGGCCGGTTTCATTGTCCAGCTCGAAGATTTCTGCGGGAACTGAGAGCTTCGTTTTATTGTAGAGGTAAACAGAGTTCAGGCCGTAGGCGGGCAGAATCCAGGCGTTCTGATAGCCCAGAACCTGCAGCTGATCGCCGGTTTCTTTGGCGGTAGCTTCATCTCCGGAGGCGTTGTAGGCATCGAAGGCAGCATCAATGACGGCAGCGCGCTCTTCCTGCTGACCCAACAGGGCAGTGTTGGTGGAGACCAGCTTTTCATAGATGTTGATCGGGTCGACCACACCGGAGACGCCGGCATAGCAGAGATCAAAGTTGCTGTCCACGTTCAGCTGGGTCTGCAGGTCGCCGGTCAGCAGGTGGCCTTCCACGGTGATTCCTGCTTTTGCGAAGTCCTGCTTGATCAGTTCCATGACGTCGGAAGTGGTCTGATCGTCATAGTAGTAAGCAATATCGTAGGTCTTGGTGAAATCAAAGTCGGCTTCCTTCAGCATGGCAACCGCGGTATCAATATCCTGCTGCGGCAGAGGAATGTCGTCATTGTACTTGGAGCTGGCGGGGTTTACAAAGGTGGACAGGGCCACGCCCTGGCCTTCGTAGAAGGAAGCGATCGCGTTCTTATCCAGGATCAGGTCGAAGGCCTGACGAACCTCGGCCTTTGCCAGGTCGGTTTTCGTTTCGCCGTCAGCGCGGCCCTTGTTGTTGAACTGGAAGTAGCGCTCATAGAACGAAGTTGCAAGCTGGGCAACCATATCGGAATTTTGGGCCGTGATGTTGTTGGCAACTTCGATATCGTTGAGGGCGTTTTTCCAGGCGAAATCAAGATTGCCGGAAATCAGAGCAGCAACGACCGCGTCGTTACCGCCGGCAGAGTAGTTCGTGAACAGGCACTTCTGGATCCCGGGGGCGGTGCCATAATAATCGGGGTTGGCAACCAGTGTGCAGTAGTCGGGGAAGGAAACGCTTTCCAGCTTATAGGGGCCGCAGCCGATGGGATTGCTCCAGAAGGGTTCGTAGGTGGTCAGGTCGGTATAGGCAACTTCGCCCAGCAGGTGTTTGGGCAGGATCTTGATCACGCACAGGCCGTACAGCAGCGCACGGGAGGGCTTGGTCAGCTTCAGGGTCATCACGTTGCCGTCTGCCACAATGCCGCTCATTTCCTTGGCAGCGCCGCTCTGTACATCTGCGTAGCCTTCAATGCAGGCCAGGGGTGTTGCGTAGGGAGAGGCCATACCGTCACAGGCATTCAGGGACCAAATCACGTCATCGATGGTAACATCGGTGCCGTCGTGCCACTTCGCGCCCTCGCGGATGGTGAAGGTGTAGGTCAGGCCGTCATCAGAAACGGTGTAATCGGAGGCCAGCCTGTTGACATAAGTACCGTCAGCATTCTGTGCCAGCAGGGAGTCGAAGAGCATGTAGGGAACCATACTCTGCAAGTCTTTCCAGGGATTCTCAAAGACGGTGTCGATGCCGATGCCCTGATGCCACTGCAGGTTCAGGGTCGCCTCCTCGGCAGAAGTATCTTTCGCGGAAGTTTCCGCAGCGGACTGTTCCGCCGTGGTTTCCGCAGAGGAAGTTGCTTCGGCGGCAGGCTCTGTCTTGCCGCCGCAAGCGACCAGACCGAGAGCCATAACCAGTGCCAGAAGCAAAGCGAGCAGTTTTCTCATTTTCAAGTTCCTCCTATTCAATTTTGTTCGGCAATTTGCATTAAAGCGCCGTTGCGTTTCAAATATAGCATGGTGATTTTGACAGGTCAATGGATGGCACGCAAGTGGATAATCCTTCGGACAAAAAGTTAATTTATCGGGGTGTCTGAATTTTAAACTCATGGTATGATAGAATAACAGACATATATGAATGTTTTCCAAGAAAATATGGCGAAATGCGCAGGCGGAGGGATAACATGAGACAGTTAATTTCGCGTTGGAAAAAGCGGATCGCAGCCAGGCCAAAAAGTCTTCGAGTCAAAATCATGATCTCGCTGCTTCTGCTCTCCTTCGCCATGGTCCTATATACCGGTATCGTCTCCTATCGGCTGGCTTCGGATAAGGTCACCGATATCAGTCTGCGTCTGTCCGAGAGCAATACTGCCTCCGCAGTATCGGTCCTGAATGATAATCTCGACAGCGTCCACGAATGGTCCAACCAGTTTACCTCCATCCCTGAACTGCAAAAAACCGCCTTACAAGAGAACGGACCCTTTCGTTATGACGGAATCATTTCCCGAGACGTTATGGGGCTGATCGCCAATGCTGACTCCTATGGTCCGCGATATGAGTTTGTCTCGGTGCTCTTAAAAAACGGATATACCCATCTGTCCAATGCGGATTTCACCTTGCCGTTCACGGATTACGAAAGCTGCGTCGCTTATTTTTCGGAGCAGAAAGACGAAATGGAAGACGCGTATACAACGCCGCTGTGGATGCTTTGCCCCGTGACTGTCGCAGATCATACGGAACAAATTCTGGTATACATCAGATTCCTCTATCGGCCGGTTACAATGGAAAAATTGGGCGTCCTTGTCTTTGGGCTGCAAGAGAACTGGCTCAGCAGCCTCTATGACAGCTATGCCCCCGGCGCCTTTATCCTGACAAAAGACGGGATCCTCTATTCCGCATGCGATAACGCGAAAGCCATCGGAACAACGTATCAGCAAAACGCAGCGCTGCTGGACGTCATCCGCGGCAAGCAGATGAGCAGCGCTGCCAGCGCGGTATATGTAGGAGATGACGGTAAAGAACACATTGTGTCCTACCAGCAATTAAACTCCATGCAGGCCTATCTGGTGGTCCCTTTTGATCTTTACACAGGAATCAGTTCCCAAGAAATCAACAGTTACCTCCTGGCGGTGATTCTGATGGGCATCCTTGGGTTGGCGACAACGGCGATCCTGTCCATCACGATTTCAAAAAGTCTCTCAAGGTCTATTTTTGATCTGACGGAATTCACCAAGCGTGTGGAAACCGGACAGACTGAACTGCGCTATGAACCAACGGGACGGGATGAGATTGCTTACTTAGGGCGGCAGATCAATGATATGCTGGATCAGCTGCAGACTGCCGCCAGCCAGCGTGTAGAAGGGCTTCGCGCCAACCAGGAGCTGGAGCTGCAGCTGAATCAAATGCAGATCAACCCACATCTGCTGTATAACACACTGGATTCGGCGCTTTGGGTCCTGAAGCAGGAGCAGAACGAGGATGTGGCCGCTTTGATTACAGCTATGAGCGGTTTCTTCAAAATTTCCTTGTCCAAAGGCCATATGCGAATCCCGCTTTCCGATGAACTGCGGCTGATTGAGCACTATATCAATATTCAGAGGCTGGCCCGGCAGAAGGAGATCCATATGGAATATGACATTGAAGAAGCGCTCTATGGACTTTCCATTATCAAGCTGACGCTACAGCCGTTGGTGGAAAATGCGGTGGTTCACGGTTTTTCCGGCTACCGGGATGACGGCACCATTCAGATTAAAGCCGCAAGAAATGAAGCCGGCATCGTCATCCTGGTAACGGACAACGGTATTGGCATGCTGCCGGAAGAGGTGGATGAAATCAATCAGATTTTGCAGTATCCTGCGCTTCCGGAACATTTCCACCATTTTGGACTGTTTAATATCAACCGCCGGATTGTGCAGGCATTTGGAAAAAACTATGGCCTTTATGTTGAGAGCGAGGTCGGCTCCTACACCACCATTCGGATGCTGATTCCCAGCGAAAACGACGGCTCACGGGAGGAAACAAAAGATGTTTGATATTATGATTATCGATGATGATTTGCAGGTGCGGGAACGCCTGAAAAGCATGATTGACTGGGACAGTCTGCCGATTCGATTGGTCTGCGAGGCAGCGGACAGTGATACCGCCATGGAGCTATACCTGGTGTATCGCCCCAAGATCATCATCACGGACATTAATATTCCAATTATTTCCGGTTTGGATTTGGCAGTTGCGCTTCAAAAAGAGGATCCGGAGCTGCAATTCATCGTAATTACCGGTTATAACGACTTTGAATTGGTCAGAAAATCCGTAGACTTAGGAGCTGTCGATTTGCTCAGTAAGCCGATTTTTTCTGAAACCATCAACAAAAGTCTGCTAAAAGCGGTGGACCACTTCCGAAAAATGCAGGAGGAAACCTCTTCTGTTCAGTTTTTAAAGCGGCTGGTGGAAAATAATCTGCCTCAAATGCAGGAAACCTTTATCACCAATTTGATCTGCAGCCCGCCGGATGATGTCACCAGGCTGGAGGCACAGGTGAAACAGCTGGAGATTGATTGCGGCGGCCCTTTCTTTGCCGTAGTCATGCTGGCGATGCAGATGTTGCAGGGAAGTGAAGCAGACCAGGAAACCACGATTCTGCTGCTGCGCGATACGCTGTCCGCAAATATGATCCACGCCGGCTTCCATATGCTGTCCTATGTGGATTCTCATTCCAGACTGAATTGCATTATAGGCTCGGAAGATCAGGAGCCGGATAACACGATTGAAGAAATCCTGACCAGAACCCGCGAGCAGATGCGCTTCATGGTGGAGGCGGAGATTTTGGCAGGGATTGGCCCGACTGTCTGCGGGCTGGCCAAGCTGTATGAATCCAGATCCGGCGCCATGACCGCTCTGAACTATCAGTGTGTGCTGGGCAGTTCTTCCGTGATGCATTTCAAAAACATGAAGCAAATGGACACTATTTTCCACACGCAGGAAACAATTCATCATTATCTGTTGCAGATGTTCCGGGAGAACAACCTGTCGGCCATCACAACGACGCTCCGCAACCATGTTACGGTTCTGACCGCGTATGGTGGGAAGCAGGAGCGGCGTGTGCAGAATTTCCTGTTTGAGTATGTGCAGAATATTATCAATGAGGCATTGCGTCTGGGTCTGACGCCGGATCGCATCGAGCGCTACGTTCCCACCGTGGTGCATCTGATGCAGAAGGATTCCTCCGCTGAGCATATTGAAGATGTTGTACTGCTGACAGAGCAAATTTTAAACTGCCTGTTTCTACGACACACCAACGAGAGCAATTATCTGGTAAACAGGGCGAAGGAATATATTCGGCAAAAATTAAGCGATGAACAGCTGTGCTTGGAAACAGTCAGCGATTATGTGGGATTATCCAGAATTTATTTCTGCAAGCTGTTCCACCAGGTCGAAGGGATCAGCTTTAGTAATTACCTCAAACAGGAGCGGCTGGAGCGCGCAAAGGACTTGCTTTTAACAACCAATATGAAAGTGTTTGAAATCAGCAATACCGTCGGTTTCTCCAACGCAAAGTATTTCAGCTTCGTATTCAAACAAACCGTCGGCCTGACGCCTGTGGAATTTCAGCGTCAGCCGCGAGGGTAACAAATAAAAGAGCGAGATACCTCTTATTTTTTCTCCGCACGCAGTGCCAGCCCGACATCGGGGTCGGTCGCCGCGTCTATCCCCCGCAGCAGATGGTTTCCCTGTACGAAATCCTCCCTGCACATGAACTATACTTTGGGGCTTTTCTTTCTCTCGTTTCAGGTACATGGAAGCACCGCCTCTATGGTTTCATGTTACCATAAAGGCGGTGCTTCTATCTTCAAGCTGAAGTGTGGGCTCCATGGAACCCGCACTTTTTTATCGATTTTTCCAAAAGTACAGCCGCTTTCGCAGGGCAAGCCACAGGGCGCCGGCCGTTTCCGCCAGGAAGTTGACAAAGCGGTGCAGAATCAAGTCCAGCTCGCCCACATAGGAAACGACTTCCCCGCCAAAGCCCAAGGCAAAGGCCATTTCTGGACTCTCCGGGTCCTCAGGCAGGCCCGGAAACTCGCACGCGCCGCAGCCGTCTTCCAACGCCTGCCGCAAAATCATGGTCCGCAGCAAATACCGGGCACGCAGCGTGATATCCCCATCGTCGGCCTCAAACGTTTCGACCGCTCTGCCGCCATAGGTGATTACCAGCGCGCCGGCCGCGGGGCGGCCGTCATAGTAGGCCAGAAAAATCCGGGCGGCGCTCCCAAAATTCTCCATCAGCCCGGCATAGTAGTCCGCCGGACGAACCACCCGGGTTTCCCGAACCGATGTCTGCTGCACCAGCGCCGCAAAGTCCGCCGTCAGCTCCCGACCGCCCTGCAGGACCTCCACGCCGCGCTGCAGCGCGATTCGGATGCTCTGCCGTGTCTCCTCATCAAACCCGTGCGGCACGTCCTCCGGCTTTCCCGCCAGCTCCAGCCGCCACAGGCGCGTCGGCTGCAGCGGCACATACCGTTTTCCATGCTTCTGCGGCGCATAGCCAAGCTCACTCAGCAGTTCCCGGTACGCCCGGTTCTCCGGCACCGGCGGGTCCAGCCGCACCACATAGGCCCGCTCCCGCCGGCCAACCTCCCGCGCCGCTTCCAGCAACTCCCGCAACGTGTCCCGGTCGTCCGATGCACACACCGGGCCGCGGCAGCCATACACCAGGGTGAAAGGCAACGCCGGCACCCGCCGGATCAGCAATGCCAGCGCGCCGGTCACTACACCGCGTTCGTCTCTCCGGATCATCGCGCGCCAGCGCCATGTGGGCTTCTGCTGCCGCCAAAGGCTGCTCTGCAAAAACGTACCGGCAGGATGCGACTGCACGAACCGCTCATAGTCTGCCATATTCTCCCGCGTAACATATTCAATCATGATATCACCGTATCTATCGTAAAATCGCCTTTGGGGCGTTACCGTTTTGTTTCTTTATGATACCAGAACGCCATACAAATTGCAAATGGTTTGACTACACTCGACAAAAACAGTCAAAACACAATATATAGTCCCATTTCCGGGAAATAGTAACAAATTATTGTGTTTTTCCCAACCTATTTCGTGCGATTTCGCGGAGGAAACGCGTAAAAATAACAGCAGGAAATCGTGGAAAAACGTTTTTCCGGAAGGAGGATAAGGAATATGGCAAAACCGAAAACCATGATGGAAACCGGGCGGGTCGTTCACCTCCCCGTGCAGTCGATCCGGCCGAATCCCACCCAGCCCAGGAAGGTCTTTGACCAAAACGGCCTGCAGGAGCTGGCGGCGTCCATTGTGCAGTACGGCATACTGCAACCGCTGACCGTTCGGCGGAAAGATGGCGGCTATGAATTGGTGGCGGGCGAACGGCGGCTGCGGGCGGCGAGGCTGGCCGGACTTACCGAGGTACCTTGTATCGTCATGGCGCTGGACGAGGAACAGTCCGGCATGCTGGCGCTTGTGGAAAATTTACAGCGGCGTGATCTGGATTTCATTGAAGAAGCCGAGGGGCTCGCACGCCTGATGCGCCTCTATGGGCTTTCGCAGGAACAGGCCGCGATGCGTGTGGGGAAAAGCCAATCCGCCGTAGCCAACAAACTGCGCCTGCTGCGCCACAGCTCCCGCGTGCTGGACGAGCTGCGGGAACATCACCTCTCTGAGCGCCACGCCAGAGCGCTTTTGAAGCTGCCGACGGAGCAGGAGCGGTTGGATGCCCTCGCCGTCATCGTGGAGAAAGAGATGAATGTGGCCAAGACGGAGCAGTACATCGACCGTCTGCTGGAGAAGAAGGAGCATACCTCCCGCGGGCTCAAGGGCTTTGTCCTGCGGGACGTGCGGGTTTTTCTCAACACGGTCAACCACAATCTGGACATTATCCGGAGCGCCGGCATCGACGCGGACTGCGGGCAAGAGGAGACGGAGGACGAAATTGTGCTGACCATCCGAATCCCCAAAAAAGCCGGCTAGTATTAAATGAAGGATTCTCTGCACTATCCTGCACCATCCTGTTCGAAAATGCTGGATTCTTCCAATTCCGTCCCGTTTTATGCGCAAAAAGCCAGGCGAAAATGCATGTGCTGGACAAGCGCCGTTCTCTACATGGGAACGGCGCTTTCGTTTTTTTGTAAAACCTCTCGAATTCTCTTTCTATTTCCCGTCGAAACCATGGATTAACGCAAAAAATGTTTGCAAAATGGAGGATTCATGTTATAATGTCGTGTGTGTTTAAAATATTGGAAACAAAACGCTTGAAACGCTCCGGAGCGAGACGTTTCAAAACTGAAAGGGGTCAACTTATGTCGTATAAGTACGTTTACCTGTTCTCGGAAGGCAATGCGCAGATGCGCAACCTGTTAGGCGGTAAGGGCGCCAATCTGGCCGAAATGACCGGCCTTGGTCTGCCTGTTCCGCAGGGCTTCACCATCACGACGGAGGCCTGTACCAAGTACTACGAAGATGATCGTCAGATTAACGACGAAATCCAAACTGAAATCATGGAATATATCGGTAAGCTGGAAGCGCTCACCGGCAAGAGCTTCGGCGATTTACACAATCCGCTGCTGGTTTCCGTCCGTTCCGGCGCCCGCGCGTCTATGCCCGGCATGATGGATACCATCCTGAACCTGGGCCTCAACGATGACGTCACCAGAATCATGGCCAAAAAGTCCGGCAACCCCCGCTGGGCTTGGGACTGCTACCGCCGGTTCATTCAGATGTACTCCGACGTTGTCATGGAAGTCGGTAAAAAGCACTTCGAAGCACTGATTGACCAGATGAAGGCCGAGCGCGGCGTCACGCAGGACGTCGATCTGACCGACAAGGATCTGAAGGCGTTGGCAGACGCCTTTAAGGCCGAATACAGGAACAAGCTTGGCATGGAGTTCCCGCAGGACCCCAGAGAGCAGCTGATGGGCGCCATCAAGGCCGTATTCCGCAGCTGGGACAATCCCCGCGCCATTTACTACCGCCGCATGAACGACATCCCCAGCAACTGGGGTACCGCCGTCAGCGTCCAGATGATGGCCTTTGGCAACCTGGGCGACACCTCCGGCACGGGCGTGGCTTTCACCCGGAACCCCGCAACCGGTGAAAAGAAACTGTTCGGCGAATTCCTGATGAATGCACAGGGCGAGGACGTCGTCGCCGGTATTCGGACCCCGCAGACCATCGACCAACTGGCCGAGATCATGCCCAACGCCTACAAACAGTTCACCGACATCTGTGCCAAGCTGGAATACCACTACCGTGATATGCAGGACATGGAGTTCACCATTGAAGATCGGAAGCTCTTCATGCTCCAGACCCGGAACGGCAAACGGACCGCCGCCGCCGCCATGAAGATCGCCTGCGATCTGGTGGACGAGGGCATGGTGACGGAAAAGGAAGCCGTTGCCATGATCGATCCCAAGAGCCTGGACTCCCTGCTGCACCCCACTTTTGATCCCGACGCGCTGAAGAAGGCCAAACCCATCGGCCAGGGCCTGGCCGCCTCCCCCGGCGCTGCCTGCGGCAAGGTCGTCTTTACCGCGGAGGAGGCCGTCGACCAGGCCAAGGGCGGCATTAAGGTCGTTCTGGTTCGTCTGGAAACTTCCCCCGAGGATATTGAAGGCATGCACTATTCGCAGGGCATTCTGACCGTTCGCGGCGGCATGACCTCCCACGCAGCGGTCGTGGCCCGCGGCATGGGTACCTGCTGCGTTTCCGGCTGCAGCCAGATCATCATGAACGAGGACGCCAAGACCTTTGAGTTGGGCGGTAAAACCTACAAAGAGGGCGATTGGCTCTCCATTGACGGCTCCACCGGCAACATCTACGGCGAAAAGATTCTAACCGCAGAGGCAAAGATCTCCGGCGAGTTCAGCCGCATCATGGCGTGGGCAGACAAGTTCCGCGTCCTGCAGGTCCGCACCAACGCCGACACCCCCCATGACGCCAGACAGGCCGCATCCTTCGGCGCGGAGGGCATCGGCCTCTGCCGGACCGAGCACATGTTCTTCGAGCCGGACCGCATCGCCGCCATGCGCGAGATGATCGTCTCCACCACGCCCGAGCAGCGTGAAAAGGCGCTCGAGAAGCTGGAGCCCATGCAGCAATCTGACTTTGAGGGCATCTATGAGGCCATGAAGGGCCGTCCGGTCACCATCCGACTGCTGGATCCCCCTCTCCACGAGTTTGTCCCTACCGATCCCGAAGATATTGCAGCATTGGCGAAGGAAATGGGACTGACCGTAGAACACCTGAACAACGTCATCTCCTCTCTGCACGAATTCAACCCTATGATGGGTCACCGCGGCTGCCGTCTGGATATCACCTATCCGGAGATTGCCCAAATGCAGACCTCCGCCATCATTAAGGCCGCGCTGGCTGTCCGCAGCCGCCGCCCGGCCTGGCAGATCACACCGGAGATCATGGTTCCGCTGGTCGGCGAAGTCAAAGAGCTGGCCTATGTCAAGGGCCTGATTGACCAGGTTGCCAGAAAGCTCATCAAGGACGCCGATTCCGATATGACCTATAAGGTCGGCACCATGATTGAGATTCCGCGGGCCGCGCTGACGGCTGACGAGATCGCCCGGGAAGCCGAATTCTTCTCCTTTGGCACCAACGACCTGACCCAGATGACCTTCGGCTTCAGCCGCGATGACGCGGGCAAGTTCCTGGCCTCCTACTATGACCAGAAAATCTACGAATCCGATCCGTTCTCCAAGCTGGATCAGGAAGGCGTCGGCAAGCTGGTCAAGCTGGCCGCCGAGCTGGGCCGCAAGACCCGCCCCGACATCAAGCTTGGCATCTGCGGTGAGCAGGGCGGCGACCCCTCCTCTGTGGAATTCTGCCACAACGTGGGCCTGAGCTATGTCTCCTGCAGCCCGTTCCGCGTCCCCATTGCCAGACTGGCCGCCGCACAGGCTGCGCTTAAGTTCCCGCAGAAGTAATCAGTTTGAATTATGGCCGCTGCAAAATGCACTTTTGCAGCGGCCCTTACTTCAAGCGGGACAAAAGCATAAGTTATGCGCAAACTGGACACTGATAAGTGAGAAAAAAGCAAAAAGGAGACTTTTCTATGAAGCTTGCCATTCCCTATTTTCAGGGCCAGGTGTTCCAGCATTTTGGCCACGCAACACAATTTCAGATCTACACCGTTGAGGACGGTCGAATCGCTTCCTCCGTCACACTGGAGTCCCCCGGCGGCGGCCACGCCGCGCAGGCCGCCTTCCTGTTAGAGCAGGGCGTGAGCGCCGTCCTCTGCGGCAGCATCGGCACCGGCGCGGAAGAGGCGCTGCTGGGCGCAGGCATCACCCTTTGCAGCGGCATCACCGGTGATGCCGACGAGGCTGCCGCACGCTATCTGGAGGGAACGCTTTCCTATGGTGAAGGCGCCAACTGCGAGCATCATCACGAGGAAGAGGCTTCTTCCTGCGGCGGCTGCGGAGGCGGCTGTGGAAGTTGCGGCGGAGGCTGCGGCGGCTGCGGCAGCAGTCAGGAGAGCGACTATGTTGAAACCCGCACGTTTCCAGACATTGTCCATCTGACTGCGGAGAATTTTGAGGACGAGGTTCTGCAGGACCCGGGCCTGATCTGCATCGACTTCTGGGCCACCTGGTGCGGCCCCTGCAAGACGATGGCCCCCGTTTTTGAAGAAGCGCACAGCGAACAGCCCCGGGTCAAGTTCTGCAAAATCGATGTGGATGAGCAGCCCGAGCTGGCACAACTATTCGGCATTGACAGTGTTCCCACCACTGTACTGGTGCAGAACCACCGGACGCTGACCGGCTTTGTCGGCGCCCGGGACAAGAACGTACTGACAGAAATGATTGGGAGGTATCTCAAATGAAAGTCCGACTGAACAGCGACGCAGAGATTGTTCAAACCATTCGGGAAGGCCTCAAGGCCAAGGATGGCTACTGCCCCTGTCGCATTGCCAAAACGCCGGAGAACAAATGCATGTGCAAGGAATTCCGTGACCAGATCGCCGATGACAATTTTGAGGGCTACTGCCACTGCATGCTCTACTACAAGGAAAAATAGAGCGCCTTTGCCGTGGTGCGGCAGCGTCTAAAGCAAGGACCTGATGCAAAATTTGCATCAGGTCCTTGCTTCTTATTTCAATTCATCCACATATCTGGCCCGCTCGCCGCCGATGGACTTGGGGCGGGTCCGTGCACAGAGGATCTGCGCCTGGCCGATTGCCTTGATGCTGAGCCGCACCGGAACGGCCACATCCCGCAGGTGCATCCCAATCAGGGTGCCGCCGATGTCGATGCCGGCCTTGGCGCGGATGTGCTCCACCGCCACAGGACTGTGAAAGTTCTCCCAAGCTGTGGTGGCAAAGGATCCGCCGGCGTGTGGCCACGGCTTCACGTTGACAATGTCATACCCGAATTTCTCCGCGGCCTCCTCTTCCAGAATCAGCGCCCGGTTTAGATGCTCGCAGCACTGAACAGCCAGATAGATGCCATGCTCCTGCAAAGCGGGATAGACGCCCCGGAAGGCCGCCTGCGCCGCCTCCAAACTGGAACCCTTTCCGATCCGCAGCCCCACCATTTCGCTGGAAGAGCAGCCAATCACAAACAGATCGCCGGCCCGCAGCTTGGCAACCTCCAGCAGCTCTGTAACAGCCTGCCGGGCCTGCTCGGTAATTTCTTCGTACATTTGTGTCGCTCCTTTCAAAATGCGCGGATCGTTTTCCGCACAGACGGCACATGAGAGAGCGCCTGGTACAGCAGCACACTGCTGCAAAGGCCAAAGGCACCCTGCAACAGATTGCCGGGAATGCCGGCCGCCGCAGCGAGCCCATAGCCCAGAAGAACCGACTCATAGCCGAAATAGCCGAACACCATGACAAGCTCCGCGACAACACCGCCGAGCACGGCAGCGACCGGTACACCGGTCTTTTCCCGCAGCGCGCGGAAAATTCCCGCAGCGCAGAGCGCCATCAGCGCTTTGATCAGCAGCGTGCCCGGCGCGTAGGCCACATATCCCAGCAACAGGTCCGCCAGCATGGAGCCAACGCCAGCCGCCGCCGCGCCATAGACAGGGCCAAGCAAAAACGCGCTCAGCAGCACCATACAGTCGCCCAGATTCAGGTATCCGTTTGTACCGGGTGTGGGGATGTGTACGATGTTTGTGGCCACATAGATCAGCGCTGCGAACATGGCGGCGAGAATCAGCTTTTGCAGCTTGATGTTTTTCAAGAGGATTCCCTCCTTTTTCTCCCACTATACGCCTTTTCTGGTCATATTCAAGTGTCAGTTTCGTGCTAAAACATCAGGCCAGATTTTTATCCGCGCCCACGATCCATACCAGCTTCTGCCAAAAGCTGTCCGGGGCCAACGTCCGCGTGTCTGTGATGGCAGCTTCCGCTTTCCAGATGAAAGCAGCTTTGTCGGTGAACTGGACAGCGTCAACGTTTGTGTGTTTGCAGAGACAAAAGGCCTCTGCGGAGATCCGCGCTGCATCCAAAAGGTCCTGTATTGGGTTTCATCGGTCAAGGGCTGACGGCGCCGTTGCCTCGGCACAGACACTCGAACAGCAACTCCCAGCGACCCTGCTGAATTTCTCAGCCGATTCCGCCGGCATCATGCCTTCGACCTTGGGCGTGTTTCCCGCGCCGGCAACGAAAATGCAGTCAGGGCTGCCGCGATTCCGCCACTGATTTTGGAAGTCAACCATACCGTTCAGAATCTCGCTTCCGACCTTGGCGGCAGTCTCCATGTACTTCATACGAATCACGATTAAAAGGTTAATTCATCCTTTTATCGCGCGAAGCACGCCCAATTTTGCGTGAGACGTGTTTGCGCTTCCTGAAGCGCAAACATAGCACGGCATGCCGGTCTCGATGGCTCAAAAAAGGACAGGCCACCCGGCGGGTGGCCTGTCTGCTGGTTCGATATTGCCTGAACATCCGTTACCCTTCCACATACCGCAGCAGCGATTCGCGGTCCATGCGGTCAAGGCCCAGCATGGCGGCGGTGCGGCCCTCGTCCATCCTGTCTCCCAGGATGGTCCTGCCGAGCTGAACGATCGCGTCGATACAGGGCGTCGCCACGCCGGCGGTGTGCGCCAGCGCCTGGATGGCCACCAGCGAATAGGGGATGTCTTCAAGCACATAGCGCGTTGCGAGGGTGTTCGCGGTCATGATGCCCTCATAGCCCCGGTTGTTCTTGCAGAGCTGATCGAGGGGCGTGTCCTTGTCGCCGCATTCATACATGGCCACATAATCCTCCCGAATGGAGCGCAGTGAAATTCCCAGATGGGCGGCGACGGCGACCCGTTCCCGGTCCATGGCCTCCACGTATTTTCCGATGCTGGGCGTCATGCCCTCATGATAGTATTGGAACGGCACAAAGGGATCGGCCTCAATGCGGGAGGTGTTCAGCAGCATCGGCGCGGGATGCATCATGGCGTTGATGTTGCCGAGGCTGGTAACCAGCACGTTTTTCACGAGCTTGAAGCTGGGCAGCACGGTGCTGATGGCCGCTTCCAGCTTTTTGTTGTCCCGGGCGGGCAGCGCCGCCATGGGCACGTCGGACTTTATGCCGAAAATGTACACCTCGCCGGGTGACTGGATACGGGTGGAGTAGAGCAGCGTACCGGCCGCGCCCAGGACAATTTTTGCCTTGCAGCCCATGTCGTCCATGCACTTGCGAAAGGCGATCGCGCCGCAGGATGCCTCCGGGTGGAGCAGCACCACCATGCCGTCCCGCAGATGCGCGATGATTTTTTTCGCCATGTTCTCGTGGTAGATGGAGGGGAGGACCATCATGACGACATCCGCACCGTCCATGGCCTTGCCAATATCGCCGGTCGCAAATTCCAGTTTGCCAAAGCCCTCCATGGCATGGTGTACCTGGATACCGCCCTTTTGGTTCAGCGCGTCCACCGTGGACGGCACTACGTCGTAAAGTCGGACGGTCTCGCCCAGAATGGAGAGATGGCCCGCGATGGACTGGCCCCCGTTGCCGCCGCCTAGAATTGCCCATGTTTTGCGCATTCTTTTGCCCTCTTTTCAAATATGATTTGATTCCGTGATGATTTCGGTTGCAACCGTGTAAATTTTTATTGCACCCCAGTCGGGCGCGACGCCGAGCCCCGGTCCGTCCGGGACCTGCACATAGCCGTCCTTCGGATGGATCAGCCGGTGGAAATCGGAAATGTCGCTCTGCAGCCGGTTCGGAGAGAAATATGCGTGGCCGATGGAGGACACCAGGCTGCCGCAGACCGCACCGAGCTGGAGGCTGGCCGCCTGTGTGATCCCCTCCTCGATCATGGAGTTGAAAAACACCTGAATTCCGCTTGCCGCGGCATAGTCACAGATGGCTTTGGCCGGGTGGATGCCGCCGTTTTTTGTAACCTTGATGCTGAACACGTCCACGGCGTCGGCCCTCACCAGGCGGACCGCGTCCTGCAGCGTCATAACGCCCTCATCTGCGGAGAGCGGCATGGGCAACTTCCGATGCAGCTTCGCCATCCCGTCCACGTCCCAGCTCTGCAGCGGCTGCTCGAAGAAGATCAGGTCGCAGTCCCGTACCTCCCGGCCGTAGCGAAGTGCCGTGTCCGCGTCCCAGCCCTGGTTGGCATCCGCGATCAGCGGAAAGCGGCGGCCGACCGCGTCCCGAACTGCCCGGGTCCTGGCGGCGTCCAGCCGCCAGTCCGGCCCGCCGATCTTAATCATGCAGCCGTCATAGCCTGCCTCCTTGGCCTCCAGCACCTCCCGGGCGCTCTCCTCCGGCGTGCTCCCGCCGATGGACCACATGCAGCGGAGCTGATCCCGCCGCTTGCCGCCGAGAATTTGATGCACCGGCAGTCCGGACCGCTTGCCCAGAATATCGTAGGCCGCCATATCCAGCGCCGACTTGGTCAGGTGCTGGCCGCGGATCGTGGCATCCATGATCCGGTGGAGCTCGTTTAGGTTTGTTGGGTCCCTCCCGATCAGCATGGGGCCAAGATGTTGCCGCAGCAGCAGCATCGACAGCTCCGCGCTGTCGCCGGTGAACAGCGGCCAGGGGTCGCATTCGCCGTATCCGGTGACGCCCTCGTCAGTCTCCATGGTCACAAGAACCGGCGTAGCCGTTGAAAACGTCCCATATTCCTGCGACAGATGATACGGCCGCTGCAGCGGCACTGCCAGCCGGTCAACCCGGATGGACGTAATCCTCATTTTCTTCCCTCCCGTCAAAGTCTCTTATAGATCATATGATTCTACCATTGAACCTATTGTACAATTCAGGGGCAGAAAAGTCAATTAAGAGATCGATATTCTGCCCTTCGCACAAAATCAAGGGCGATATTTTGGGCATCATTACGAAAAAGAAACGCAAACCGGGAAAGCGGCATGTGGATGCAGTCTTTCGGATTCTGTTGCTTTTTTTGGCCGGGACCGGTATAATCAGAAGAAAAGAACGGAATGAAGGGCGGTTGTGCGTGTGCAGAGTTTTCGGAGACAGACCCTGAATCAGCAGCTCATGGACGCCATCGTGGGCGCAATTCAGCGCGGCGAGCTGCCGGCAGGGACCAAGCTGCCGGCAGAGGCGGAGATGGCCGCGTCTTACCGTGTCAGTCGCAATACCCTGCGGGAGACCATCAAGATCCTGGAGGTGTTCGGGATCATCGAATCTCTCCACGGGCAGGGAACCTTTATCTCGGAGTTTGCGCAGCAGCGAATTCCGAATATTCAGATCATCGGCGTGCTTTCGGAAAACCGCTCGGTGCAGGCGCTGCTGGACGCGCGGATGGTGGTCGAACCGGGGCTGGCGGAGCTGGCAGCGCAGCGGCGGACGGAAGAGGACCTGGCCCTGATCGCCAACAGCGAAGCGGTCCTGCTCTGCGGCAGCAGTGCCGTCGATCCCCAGCGGCTGTTCCACCTGCGGGTGGCGGCAGCTGCCAAGTGCGAACTTCTCAGCAGTTTTCTGGAGCTGCTGTTCCAGCAGCTGCTGCACTCGCCCTACCCCTTACTGCAGGATAGCGCCGCCGCAGACTATAACGCGGAGGAAGTCCGGGAGCATCGGGAGATTTTTGAAAGCATTGTAGCCGGCAACGGAGCCGAAGCCCGGACGCGGATGGCCCGGCATCTCAGGAACCGATTTGATCTGCTGTATACAGACGGAACGGCGGAGGAAGAATAGCATGATGAGAATGGTAGATTTGATCCGGCAAAAGCGGGACGGCGGCGCCTTGACCGAAGAGGCAATCCGATCCATCGTCGCGGGCTTTACGGCGGGCGATATCCCGGACTACCAAATGTCCGCCTTTGCCATGGCGGTGCTGTTCCGGGGCATGACCCGGCAGGAGACGGCGGTACTGACCGACGCCATGTGGCGCTCCGGCGACAGCGTAGACCTCAGCAGGTTTGGTGCGCTGTCCGTGGACAAGCACTCCACCGGCGGCGTGGGAGACAAAACCACGCTGATCGTCGGCCCCATCGTAGCGGCGCTGGGCGGTAAGGTGGCCAAAATGTCAGGCCGCGGCCTCGGCCACACCGGCGGTACCGTGGACAAGCTGGAGTCGATTCCCGGCTTTCGCACGACCCTGTCCGTGGAGGAAATGCTTCGGCAGGTGGAGCAGGTCGGCATCGCAGTGGTCGGCCAGTCCGGCAACCTGACGCCGGCGGACAAAAAGCTCTACGCCCTGCGGGACGTGACGGCCACGGTGGACAGCCTGCCGCTGATCGCCGCCTCCATCCTCTCCAAGAAGCTTGCTGCCGGCGCGAAAAACATTGTACTGGACGTCAAGGTCGGTTCCGGCGCATTTATGAAAACCAGAGAGGACGCCTGGGCGCTGGCGACGGAGATGGTGGAAATCGGCAAGTCCTATGGGCGAAACCTGTCGGCCGTTCTCTCCAATATGGACATTCCGCTGGGAAATTACGTCGGCAACGCGCTGGAGGTCATGGAAGCGGCGGAGATTTTACAGGGCCGCGGCTGTCCGGATCTGCGGGAGCTGTGCCTGGTTCTCAGCGCGGAGATGCTGCATCTGGCGATTGGTCTCCCGCTGAAGGAGAGCCGGCAGCAGGCGGAAACCTGCCTGCAAAGCGGCAGGGCGTTCGAAACCATGCGGCAATGGATCGCCGCCCAGGGCGGCGACGCTGCGGCGCTGGAGGATTTTTCCCGTCTGCCGCAGGCGGCGATTTCGCGGGAGCTCGTAGCGCCGCAAAGTGGCTTTGTCACCAGAATGGACGCGGAAGCGGTCGGCGACGCATCGGTGCTGCTGGGCGCCGGCCGTGCCAGGAAAGAGGACGCCATCGACTACGCAGCCGGAATCCGGCTTTGCAAAAAAACAGGCGATTTCGCGCAAGCGGGCGAGCCGGTCGCCATTCTCTATACCGATCAGGCGTCTACGCTGCAGGATGCGGAAGAGACGCTGCACCGCGCGTACACCTGGGGAGATGCGGCGCCTGCGCGGGAACCGCTCATTTTGGACGTGGTTCGATAGGGAGGAGACGGAGTATGGCGGAGACTCTGGTCATCGGAATCGCCGGAGGTACCGGCAGCGGAAAAACGACGTTGATGAAGGCGCTGATCGCGCAGTTTGGCGACAATCTCTCCGTGCTCAGCCACGACAATTATTACAAAGCCCATGACGAGCTGTCGCTGGAGGAGCGGGCGCTTTTGAATTACGACTGCCCGGACGCCTTTGACACGGAGATGCTGATTTCGCATTTGCGCCTTCTGAAGCAGGGACAGGCCATTCAGTGCCCTGTCTATGATTTCACCATCCACAACAGGACTGCGGAAACCGTCCCCGTGGAGCCGCGGCCGGTAATCGTGGTGGAGGGAATCCTGATTTTTGCGAATCAGGCGCTCTGCGACGAGCTGGACATCAAAATCTTTGTGGACGCAGAAGCGGATATCCGGCTGGCCCGGCGGATCCGGCGGGACGTGCGAAAACGGGGCCGGAGCCTGGAGTCGGTGGTGGAGCAGTATTTGACCACAGTAAAGCCCATGCATGAGATGTATGTGGAACCAAGCAAAAAAAACGCCGACCTGGTGGTACTCGGCGGCGGAAAGAATCCGGTGGCGCTCGAGATGATCGCCGGACGGATTCAGCGCCATCTGGGACAGTGAAAAGCGCAGCGTCCGCGTCTTGATTTGGTAAAATGCGGGGTCTTTCCTAGAAAGGCCCCGCATTTGCGAAAAAAAAAGTACAAAAAGGATGGAAAAAATAAATTTTCTATTGTAAACAGGGAAATATAAGTATATAATGAATCGAGTACGCGGTTTTCCGCGTGAAATAGTGGAACAACAGATACGGGGAAGCGTGCAGAATGGCAAATACCAAAAAAATCAGCGACGAAGTTCGGGCACCCATTGCCGCGCTCATCGCAAAGGCGCAGAAGGATGGCTCCATACAGGCTTCGGAGCTGAATGCAGAGCTGGAAAAGCTGGATCTCTCACCGGATAAAGTTGAGCAGATTTACGATACCTTTGAAGCGATGGGCATCCAGATTATCAGCCCAGAGCTGGAGTTGGATCTGAGCGACGATCTGGAACCAGGCCTACCCGAGACAGAAGAGAGTGAGGAAGAACTGATCGATCCGGTGGAGTTAGCGGCGGAATACAGTCTGGACGACCCGGTTCGGATGTATCTCAAGGAAATCGGGCAGGTAAAGCTGCTGACCGCCGAAGAGGAAGTTGACTTGGCCAAGAGAGTCGCAACGGGAGACCTGCGGGCCAAAAATAAACTGACGGAGGCCAACCTGCGGCTGGTGGTCTCCATCGCAAAGAAATACTCCGGCCGTGGCCTGCACATCCTGGATCTGATCCAAGAGGGCAATACAGGCCTGATCCGCGCAGTCGACAAGTTCGACTGGACAAAAGGGAACAAGTTCTCTACATATGCGACCTGGTGGATCCGGCAGGCGATCACGAGAGCCATTGCCGACCAAGCGAGAACGATTCGCGTACCGGTCCATATGGTGGAGGTCATCAACAAGGCCACCCGCTGCAACCGGAAGTTGGTGCAGGAGTTGGGCCGGGAACCGACGCTGGACGAAATCGCGGCGGAACTGAATCTGCCCATTGAAAAGATCATCGAGGCCAACCGGACCGCAGCCGACACGCTGTCGCTGGACACGCCTGTGGGCGACGAAGAGGATACCACCATCGGCTCCTTCGTGGAGGACGACAACACGCCCGGCCCCGCCGACGTGACCTCCAACACCCTGCTGGCCGAAGCGCTTTCCGAGATCCTTGGCACCCTGACCGACCGGGAAGCCGACGTCTTGCGGATGCGATTCGGCATGTACGACGGCAGAACCCACACGCTGGAAGAGGTCGGACAGATCTTCGGTGTTACCAGAGAGCGCATTCGCCAGATTGAAAATAAGGCGATCCGCAAACTGCGGCACCCCTCCAGAGCGAAAAAGATCAAGGATTTTTACTGCTAATCACAAAAGCGCCTGCTGCAAAACTAGAATTTTGCAGCAGGCGCTTTCTCTCTGAAAAAAGATGGATGATTCTTTCTCCCTTGCAAGGAGAGATGCGCTTTGCAAGGGAATTTTTCGGCCCGCAGGGCCGAGTCGAAGAGCGGGCCGGCAGACGTCCGCCGACAAGAAGCTCGCAGCCGCCGGAACCTGCACCACAAAGATGCGATTCTTTCGTGGGAGGACCGGATTACGCCTCCGGGTCGGCAAGCGCGCCGCGCACCGGGGCGTCGAAAATCGAGGTGGTGGAGACCTCCGGGATTTCCCGACCCTCCATACATGCCTCGAACTGATCCCGATCCATGGTGCTGTGCTGCAGCAGGTATTGCGCAACTTGTCGCAGCTTTTCCTGATTCTCTTCCAAAATGGCATGGCAGGCTTCATAGGCTTCGTCTACAACCACCTTGGTCTCCTCGTCGATCTCGCCGGCAACCCGCTCGGAGTAGGATTTTGTCTTTTCGTAGTCGCGCCCGATAAACACCTCGCCGTCCTGTTCATAGGAGACGGCGCCCAGCCGGGCGCTCATGCCATATTTGGCCACCATATCCCGGGCAATGCCCGTAGCGCGCTGCAGGTCGCTGGACGCGCCGGTGGAGATGTCGCCCATTTCCATGGATTCCGCGATACGGCCGCCCAGCAGCGCGACGACATCCTCGAACATCTGGTTCCGGGAGGCATAGCTCTGGTCGTGATCCGGCAGGCTGAGCGTCATGCCACCAGCGCCGCCGCGGGGGATGATGGTGATCTGATGCACAGGATCATGGGCAGGCAGATGATACATGGCGACGGCGTGGCCCGCCTCGTGGACGGCGGTGAGCCGGCGCTCGTGCGCGGACATCACGCGGCTGATCTTCTGGGGCCCGGCCAGCACTTTCATCATAGCCTCCTCCAGATCGTCCATGGCGACGACCGGGCGGCTATCCCGGGCAGCCAGCAGGGCAGCCTCGTTCAGGAGATTGGCAAGATCCGCGCCGGTGAAGCCGCCGGTGGCCTGCGCGATGGTTTTGAGGCTGACGGTATCCGCCAGCGGTTTATCTTTGGAGTGTACCTTCAGAATGGCCTCGCGGCCCCGGGAGTCCGGCACGCCGACATAGACCTGCCGGTCAAACCGACCGGGGCGCAGCAGCGCCGGATCCAGGATATCCTTCCGGTTGGTGGCTGCAATGACGATGACTCCCTCATTCTGCCCGAAGCCGTCCATCTCCACCAGAAGCTGATTCAGGGTCTGCTCCCGCTCGTCATGGCCGCCGCCGAGACCGGCGCCGCGCTTCCGGCCCACCGCGTCGATCTCGTCGATGAACACAATGGAGGGCGCCAGTTTCTTTGCGGTTTCAAAGAGGTCGCGGACCCGGCTGGCGCCGACGCCGACATACATCTCCACAAAATCCGAGCCGGAGATGGAGAGAAACTGTACATTTGCCTCGCCGGCAACCGCTTTGGCAATCAGCGTTTTTCCGGTGCCCGGCGGGCCTACCAACAACACGCCCTTGGGGATGCGGGCGCCGATGGCGGTATATTTTTCGGGGTCCCGCAGGAAATCCACGATCTCGCGCAGCTCTTCCTTCTCCTCGTCGGCGCCGGCCACGTCGTCAAAGGTGACGCGCTTGTCTTCCGCAATGCCGACACGGGCATTGGCCTTGCCGAACTTGGCCAAGGGATTGTTGCCGCCGGATCGGTTTGTCAGGTAGACGAAGAGAAACACCACGGCGACGCCCACCAGCAGATAAGGCAAAATCGTGAGAATCCACGGTGTTTCGGTATCTGGCTGGTAGTCATACTCCTCCAGCGTACCGGCCGCCGTCTGCGCGCGGATCAGCTCGCCCAGATCCTCCCGGAAATAGTCGGTGCTGGCAAGCTTACAGGTGATGCTGGTCTGCCCGTTGTAGGGGGTATAAAGCTCCATGGTGAGCAGTTTGTCCTTCGTGGAGAAGGATTTGACCTGCTGCTGCTCAAACAGGGAAACCGCCTCAGAATAGGGAATCGGCTGCTGCCGGTTACTGTTGGAGAACGTATAGAGTGCAAGCATCAGCAGGCCGCAGAGGAGCGAATAAATCACAATGCTGATCAGCTTTGTTGTTCGTTTCAATCCGGAAACTCCTTATTTTTCATAGACTTCTGGCTTCAAAATGCCAATAAAAGGCAGATTGCGGTAGTAGTCGTTGTAGTCGAGGCCATAGCCGACAACAAAGTCGTTGGGAATGGTGAAGCCCACATAGTCGGCAGAGATGTCCACAATCCGGCGCGCAGGCTTATCCAGCAGCGTGCAAACCTTCAGGGACGCGGGGCGCAGCGCGCGAAGATGATCCACCGTGTACCGCAGCGTCAAGCCCGAATCGATAATATCCTCCAGGATGACAACATGGCGGCCTTCCAATGGGAGGCTCACGTCCTTCGTAAGCGCGATGGTGCCGGAGGTCTCGGTGCCGGCGCCGTAGGAAGATACCGCCATCAGGTCGATTTGGCAGGGGATCGGCGTGGCACGGATCATATCGCCGAAAAATAGGATCACGCCCTTCAGTACCCCCACAAAAATCGGGACCTTATCCCGGTATTCTTCGGCCAACTCCCGGCCAAGCTCCCGAACCCGCGTCTGCAGCTGTTCTTCCGTAATCAGAATTCGTTCAATGTCCTGGTTCATAGCGACGGCACTCCTCGTTTTTCTTTCTGTTCTTCAAAGCGGACCAGCAGCAGGGCGCTGCCGGGCCGCGGCAGGTATTCCCGACTGACGCCGACGCCGCAAACCGCCAGCACCCGGTTGCCCATTGCCAGAACCGGAAGGCTGCCGCGCTGGGACGCTGGAATTTTTCGGTCAATCATCAGCCGTTTCAGGGATTTGCGGCCGCCGGGCAGGACAAACATATCGCCGGTCCGCCGGGGACGCAGGGTAATTTCTCCGTCTATCATAGCATAGTTCAGGAGATATGTGTTGCGGTCCGAAGAAAAATGCGGGGGATTTTCCAAAAGTTCTGCCCGGACAGACAGGGACAGCTCCGGCAAACGCGTCTGCCCCGGCACGGAAAGCCGCCGCGCCTGCCAGATTGGCGGCAGCTCCGTTTCCGTGCGAAACAGGCCATAGGCCCGAAGCACCCGGACGCCGCCGGGCAGGTCCCGCCGGCCGGTGGGCGATTCCGCGCAGAGCATCTCCCGCACGGCCTCGGTGTGCCGGGCGTCCGCGGAAACAACCTGCCGGATAACCCGCCGCTGCATCGCCTCCGGCAGTGCGCGAAAGGCGGCGCAGTCGTAGCCGCCATCCCGGCGCAGCCGGGAGACGGTCTCGGCAGTTTCCCCCTCCAGATAGTCGTCCTCAGCCCGCAGCAGCAGGCTCTGGGTGAGCAGCGTCTCCGACAGCGCGGGGTTTTCCTGCCGCAGAAGGGGAAGCACATGGTGACGGAGACGATTGCGGCGGTATTCGTCGCTTTCGTTGCTCCCATCCTCCCGCCACGAGAGCTGCTCCGCCGTCAGAAAGGACAGAATTTCCGTCCGTGTGACGCAGAGCAATGGCCGGACAAGCCGGTCGCGCTTTGGCGGGATACCCGCGAGCCCCCGGATCCCCGCGCCCCGCGTCAGATTCAGAAGGACCGTCTCCGCATTGTCATCTGCTGTGTGGCCGGTGGCGATCCGGCCACCGCAGCCGAGCAAAAAGCGGTACCGAAGTTCCCGGGCCGCGGTCTCGACGGAGAGCTTCCTTTCGGCGGCATAGGCGGCGACATCGCCGCGACCCACCACCAGCGGCACACCATGGGCCGCGCAGAAATCCCGGACAAATTCCTCGTCACGGTCGGCCTCCGCGGCGCGGAGGCCATGGTGAAAATGGGCTGCGGAGACCGTGATGCCCAGCTCCTGCCGCAGAGAAAGCAGGCAGCACAGCATCGCCATGGAATCCGCGCCGCCGGAAACGGCGCAGGTCACGCGGCCGCCGCCGGAAAACAGCCCCTGCTCCAGGCAGAAGCGCAGAACCTTATCCCTCATTGTGCTTCCACTCCCGATCGGCAAAGGTCGTGTACTGTGGGATCCACTGGAGCTTGACCGTGCCTGTCTCGCCGTGGCGGTTCTTGGCGATGATACATTCGGCCACGTTCTTTTCCTCTGAGTCCTCGTGATAGTAGTCGTCACGGTACAGGAACATGACCTGGTCGGCATCCTGCTCAATGGCGCCGGATTCGCGGAGGTCCGACAGAATGGGCCGCTTGTCCGGGCGGCTTTCATTGGCACGGGAGAGCTGGCTCAGACAGACGACGGGAACATTCAGCTCCTTGGCCATGATCTTCAGGGCGCGGGAAATCTCGCTGACCACCGTGACCCGATTTTCCGCCTTTTTCCCGGCTTCGGCGGCGGTCATGAGCTGAAGATAGTCGATGAATACAAGGCCCAGATTGTCGATGCGGCGGCATTTGGCGTTCATCTCGGCCACGGTGATGGAGGGGTTATCGTCCACGCGCAGGTCGGTCTGACTGAGGGCCGAGGAGGCAAGACTGATCTTGCTCCACTCGTCCTCCGTCAGGCGGCCGGTCACCAGCTTCTGATTGTCCACGAAACTCTCATTGGAAATCAGGCGCATGGCAAGCTGTTCCCGGGACATTTCCAGCGAGAAAAAGACCACCGTCTTCCCCGTGTGCTTGGCCGCGTGGAGGGCCATGTTGAGCGCGATGGAGGTCTTGCCCATGCCGGGACGCGCGGCGATCAGCGCCAGGTCGGAGTTGTTGAGTCCGTTGATCTTCCGATCCAGATCCCGGAGGCCGGTGGAGATGCCGGGGAATTCGTTCTCCGACTTGGCCAGCTCCGCCAGCCGGTCGAATACCTTGACGAGAACCGTGCCAATGTGCTCCAGCCCCTCGGCGGAAGCGCCCTTGCGCAGGGCATAGATCTTTTTTTCCGCGCTTTCCAGGATCTCGCCCGCGGTGCCGACGCCCTCCCGGACGGTCTCCACAATGTCGGAGCCGGCCTGGGAGATGCTGCGCAGAAGCGCTTTGCTGCGGACGATGGCCGCGTACTCGAGCACGTTGGCGGCAGTGGGCGTGATCTCCATGAGCTGCATCAGATAGTTGGACGTGGTGCTTTCCTCGAAAACGCCGCGTTCCTTCATCTTGTTCAGCACGGTGACGGGATCAATCACCTCGGAAAAGTTGAACATGGAATAGATCGTCTCAAAGATATCCCGATTCTGCTGGAGATAGAAGTCCTCCGGACGCAGCGCGCCGATGACATTTGCTACGCACCGGCTGTCGATCAGCATCGCACCCAGGACGGACTGCTCCGCCTCCAACGCCTGAGGAACCTGTCGCTCGAGTAATTCATCCATGGTGTTCACGCCCTTTTACAAAATAGGTGCTGAATCAAAGCTCCTCAATTTTGAGCTTCAGGTCGCCGGTGATTTCATAGCCCAGCTTGCAGCGGACCGTGTAGAGGCCAACCTGCTTGATGGGTTCCGGAATGACGATCTTCCGCTTGTCGATGACAATGCCGGCTTGCGCCTGCAGGCCGCTCGCGATTTCCTGCGCCGTGACGGAGCCGAAGAGGCGTCCCGCTCCGCCGCCCTTGCAGGCGACTGTAACCGTGATTTCCTTCAGCTTTTGCGAAATCTCCACAGCCTCGGCCCGTTCCTTTGCCTGCCGTTCGGCGGCAGCCTTGTCGTTCATCCGCATGGTGTTCAGGTTGTCGGCGGTGGCCTCAATGGCCAGTTTTCTGGGAAGCAGGAAATTGCGGCCGTAGCCCTCGGCGACCTCAAGCATCTGTCCGCGCTTGCCCTTCCCTCTGACGTCCTGCTGTAAAATGACTTTCATATGATACTCCTTTATTTCACTGGTTCGGCAGATTCGGTCATCTGCTCGTAAAAATGGTTGATGGATTGGACCAATCGGTCCACTACGTCGGTCATATCCTTGCCGGGAATCTGCGCGCCGGCCGTGGCGGGGTTGCCGCCGCCGCCCAACGACTCCAGAATAACCTGAACGTTTTCTTCGCCAATCGAGCGCGCTGAGACGATGATTCGGTCGCCCTGCGGAAACAGGACAAAGGACGCGGAAACGTTGGAAATGTTGACCAGCTCGTCGGCGGCCTGCGCCGCGATGACCCGGGTGACAGGCTGATCCAGCACCGCAATGGCGATCTTACCCCGGTAGATCCGGGCCTTCTGGACGATCTGATACCGGGCGACTGTGGAAACGAAGTCGCTTTGCAGCAGCTTCTTCACCTCGACGGGGTCCGCGCCCAGACGCCGCAGGAAGGCGGCGGATTCAAAGGTCCGGCCGCTGGTCCGCACGGAAAAGTGCTTGGTGTCCAGCACGATGCCGGCAAGCAGCGCCATGGCCTCCTCCGGCAGCACATCCCTGGGGTCCACGGCGTATTGCAGCAGCTCGGCCACCAGCTCCGAGGCGGAGGACGCGGAGGGCTCATGGAGATTCAGGACCACGGGACTGATGTAATCGGCGGCGCGCCGGTGGTGGTCGATGACCGCGATGCGGCTCATAGAGCCGAGCAGCGGCCGATACTGCACCTGGTCTGGCCGGTTGGTATCCACCACGATCAGAAGACTCTTGGCGTCGGCCATGATGAGCGCGCTCTCTCCGGAGAGGAAGCAATCCCGGTATTCCTGCCGCGCAGCCAGTAAATCCAGCATCTCCTGCACGGAATTCTGCTGATAATCCACAATGATGTTGGCTTTCTTGCCGCGCTTGCGACACATGGCCTGGATGCCGGCGGAGGCGCCCAGAGAATCCAGATCGGCGCTGCTGTGCCCCATGATGAAGATATGGCTGGACTGCGCAATCAGCTCGGAGAGGGACCCGGCCATCACCCGCGCCTTGACCTTGGTGCGGTTGCTGGATTCCTTTCCCCTGCCACCGTAGAAGGAAAAATTGTAGCGGTCCTTGACTACCGCCTGGTCGCCGCCGCGGGACAGGGCCATTTCTATGCTGAGGGCTGCAAAACTGTAGGCCTCCTCATAGGAGGCGCCGTCCTTGCCGATGCCAAGGCTGATGGTAGCTGCCACGCCGGAGCCGTTGACCACCCGCCGAACGTCGTCCAGAAGATGGAATTTCGCGTCGATCATACCCTGCAGGGCACGGGATTCAAAGACGTAGAGATAGCGGTTTCGCTCGATCTTCCGCAGCAGGCCGCCCATACCGGCGGTCCAATTGGTAACGGCGTTGTTGACGGCGACATTGAGCGTGGAAACGTCGTTGTCGGTCAGATTGTTGGTCAGCTCGTCATAGTTGTCCACCAGAATGATGGCGACCATTGGCCGCGATCCGGCGTATTCCTCCTTGACGGTCAGATACTCCGTCATTTCAATCAGCAGCAGATTGGCCAGCTTTTCCGGAAATTCCCCGTCTTTCGGCGTCACAATATTACCGTAGACGTGGTAACGCCGGTTCCCATAGCTCAGCTCCGGCACGGTTTTGACTGGCGCCTCCTTCAGAAAAGAGAGGTCCAGCTCCGGCAGAAAGCGGGTGAGCGGCGCGCCGAGCAGTTCTTCCTTCTGCCCGAGCATCTGGCAGAATTGCTCGCTGGCCCAGAGAATCTCGCCGGATGCTGCGTTCAGAAGCACCTTCGGCACCGGAGACTCGCTGCGCAGCGCCGCGTCGAGCGCGTCGGTGGTGGTCTGGATGTAGCGGATAATCTGCCGTCTTCTGCTGCGGGAATTGGCAATGGCATAGACGAATAAAACAATCACGCCGCCGGCATCGGCCAACGCCAGATAATACTGCTTCAGAAACAGGGCAGCCGCACTGCTGAGCACCAGAATCAGCAGGGAAATTGTCAGTCCGGGACGAAGCAGCCGGGAAAGCTTGTTGTTCAAGGAAAACACACCTTTCAGGGATCAGCACGCAGGATATAGGTATTATAGCAAATGTCGGCGGGCGCTTCAAGAGACAACCGCAGGTTTTCGGGGAAACGGGCGATTCCAGATTGCTTTTCCGGCAAAAATATGGTATGACTGAGAAAACAGCGAAAGGAAGATTCTCCATGAGAATTGTTGTGAAGATCGGCACCTCAACGCTGGCCCATGCGGGCGGGCGACTGAACATCCGGCGGGTGGAGACGCTGTGCAAGGCGCTCAGCGACCTGAAAAACGCCGGCAACGAGGTGATTCTGGTCTCGTCCGGCGCCATCGGCATGGGCGTAGGGAAGCTGTCTCTGCGGGAGAAGCCGGCGGACATCCCCTCCAAGCAGGCCGCCGCCGCTGTGGGACAGTGTGAACTCATGTATGTCTATGATAAGCTTTTTTCCGAGTACAACCACACGGTGGCACAGCTTTTGCTGACCGGTTCCGACTTTTCCCATAAGGACCGCTTCCGGAACCTTCGCAATACCCTGCTGCGGCTGTTGGAGATGGAAGTTCTGCCCATCATCAACGAAAACGACACCGTGGCCACGGAGGAGATCAAGGTGGGCGACAACGACACGCTCTCCGCAATGGTGGCGGCAGCGGCCGACGCAGAGCTGCTGATTCTCCTGTCGGATATCGACGGGCTTTATACGGCAGATCCCCACCGTTTTCCGGACGCCCGGCTGATCTCCCGCGTGGAGGCGCTGACGCCGGAGATTCTGGCGTTGGGCGGCGCGGAAGGCTCCGGCCTGGGCACCGGCGGCATGAAAACCAAGCTGCACGCCGCAAAGCTTTGCACCGAGGCGGGCTGCGACATGGTCATCGCCAACGGCACGAAGCCGGAACTCCTGTACGAAATCATGGAGGGGAAGCCGGTTGGGACCAGGTTTGACGGAAAAAAAGGCGGTGTGACTGCATGAAGGCAACGGAGGAAATTTTGCGGGAAGCCCGGGAGACCAGGGGCACTTTCCTGACGACCGAGCAGAAAAACGGCGCGCTTCTCGCCATGGCAAACGCTCTGGAGGAGCGCCGCCAGGAGATTCTCGCAGAAAATGAAGCGGATCTCGCCGCAGCGGCGGGGCAGATTTCCGCCGTGATGCTGGACCGGCTGCGGCTGACCGGGGACCGGGTGAAGGCCATGGCCGACGGCGTGCGGGCGGTAGCGGCGCTGCCGGACCCCGTGGGCCGCCGGCTGCGGGAAATTTGCCGGGGCGACGGACTGCGGATTGAAAAGGTCTCCGTCCCCCTCGGCGTGGTGGCAATCATCTATGAGAGCCGCCCTAATGTGACCTCCGACGCGGCGGCGCTTTGCCTGAAAAGCGGCAACGTCTGCGTCCTGCGCGGCGGCCGGGAGGCGTTTCGGTCGGCCATGGCCATCGTCTCGGCCCTGCGGCTCGGTCTGCGGCGGACCGGCATCCCGGAAACCATGGTAAATCTGGTGGAGGACATCTCCCGGGACAGCGCCCGGGCGCTGATGACGGCCAGCGGCACGGTGGACCTGCTGATTCCACGCGGCGGCGCGGGCCTGATCCGCGCCTGTGTGGAGAACGCCACGGTACCCTGCATCGAGACCGGCACCGGCATCTGCCATATCTTCGTAGACGAGAGCGCCGATCAGGAGATGGCGCTGCGGATTGTGGAAAACGCCAAGGCAAGCCGCCCCTCCGTGTGCAACGCGGCAGAGGTCTGCCTGGTCCACTGCGCCATTGCGGCGGAATTTCTGCCGAAGCTGCAAACACGGCTGACCGCAGACCGAACCGCTGCGGAGAAGGTCCCCGTAGAACTGCGGCTGGACCGGACCGCGGCGTCCCTGATTCCCGGTACCCCGGCGGGCGCGCAGGATTTCGACACGGAATTCCTTGACTACATCCTGGCAATCGGCGTAGTCGACGGCGTCGACGCCGCCATCCGGCACATCGCGGCCCATTCCACCCACCACAGCGACGCCATTCTGACGCAAGACGCGGAACACGCGCAGAAATTCTTGCGGCAGGTGGACAGCGCGGCGGTCTATGTCAACGCCTCCACACGGTTCACGGACGGCGGAGAATTCGGCCTGGGCTGCGAAATGGGCATTTCCACGCAAAAGCTCCACGCCCGGGGCCCTATGGGCCTGGAGGAGCTGACTACCTATCAGTATCATGTGACGGGAACCGGCCAGATCCGGTAAGGAGGCTTTTCAGTGAAATTCGGAATGATCGGCTGCGGCAATATGGGCGGCGCGGTGGCCGCCGCCGTGGCGCAAGCGGCAGGCGGCGCGCATGTGTTGGCGTCGGACCACCACGAGGAGAATCTTTTCCGGCTGCGCGAAAACTACGGCACCCGAACAGGCACAGCCTTAGAAGCTGCCGCGTGCGAGTATGTCTTTTTGGGCGTCAAGCCACAGGCCATGGAGACACTGTTCGCGGAAATCGGCCCCACGCTGCGGCAGCGGCGGGACCGCTTCGTGCTCGTCAGCATGGCGGCCGGGCTGACCATCGCGGGCGTCCGTACGCTTGCGGGCATAGATTGTCCGGTCATTCGGATTATGCCCAATTTGCCGGTGGCCGAGGGTGCCGGGATGACGCTCTATGCCGCAAACGGAGTGACGGCGGCGGAGCAGGCGGAGTTTCTCGCCGCCATGGCCGGAACGGGGCTGCTGGACGAGCTGCCGGAGCGGCTGATCGACGCGGCCAGCGCCGTGGCGGGCTGCGGACCCGCCTATGCGTGCCTGTTTCTGGAGGCACTGGCCGACGGCGGCGTGGCCTGCGGGCTGCCGCGGGCCAAGGCCCGGCTGTACGCGGCGCAAATGCTGCTGGGCACGGCACAGATGGCGCTGGACGGCGAATCCCCGGCCGCGCGCAAGGATGCGGTATGCAGTCCCGGCGGCACCACCATTGCGGGGGTCCGCGCGCTGGAACGGGCCGGTTTCCGTGCCGCCGCCATGGACGCGGTGCAAGCCGCCTATGAGCGGACCCTGGCGTTGAAAAAGTGAGTTTAAACCGGCCCGGGAGGCAAAACCTCGGGCCGGTTATTCTTGAGATTTTTTGGCAAAATAGTAATTGCAGTATACTTTCACCGCCAGCTGTGCTATACTAATCTATACGGTTTTTGCCGCATTTAGTATAGAACGCGCACATCTTGCGCTGGTATATAAATATTACAATTGCACAGAGACGGCCTGCAGGCGGAATTTGGGACGGGGCGAGACGGGGCTCCGGATCTCGATTCTGTGTGCTTCAGTTTTTTGTTGCCATTTTTGGCGTACATATTCGGCGCTTTATCGCCGTCTTTTCGCAGAAAAAATTGAAAGGAAGGATTCATTTGGCAGAAAAACTGAAGATTATTCCCCTGGGCGGTCTCGGAGAAATCGGAAAAAACATGACCGTGCTGGAATACGGCAGGGACATGATCATCATTGACTGCGGCCTCGGCTTTCCGGAGGACGACATGTACGGCATCGACCTGGTGATCCCGGACGTCAGCTACGTCGCGAAAAACCAGCAGAAGCTGCGCGGTCTTTTTCTGACCCACGGCCACGAGGATCACATCGGCGGGCTGCCCTTTGCGCTGCAGGTGTTCAAAACGCCGATCCACGGCACGGCGCTGACCCTCGGTCTCGTGCGCGGCAAGCTGGAGGAACACGGCCTCGACAAGAGCATCAATCTCGTCACCCATAAGGCGGGCGACATAGTGAAGGCCGGGTGCTTCGAGGTGGAATTCATCCACGTCAACCACTCCATCGCCGACGCCGTCGCCTTTGGCATCAAAACGCCGGTGGGAACCGTCGTGTTTACCGGCGACTTCAAGCTGGACCCGACCGACAGCGAGGGTCTGGCTGACCTCACCCGGTTCGGAGAGCTGGGCAAGGCCGGCGTGCTGGCGCTGCTCTGCGATTCCACCAATGTCGAGCGCCCGGGCCACTCCCCCGCGGAAATGGTCGTGGCCGACGGTCTGGACCGGCAGTTCAAGGGCTGCAAGCAGCGGATCATCGTCACCACCTTCGCCTCCAACATGCACAGACTGCAAACCCTGTTTGACACCGCCAGCCGCTACGGCCGGAAGGTCGCCGTCACGGGCCGCAGCATGGAGAACATTCTCAAGGTCTCCACAGAGCTGGGCTATCTGACCGTGCCGCCGCACACGCTGGTGGACATCAACGAGATCAAAAACCTGCCAAAGGACAAGATCGCGATTGTCTGCACCGGTTCACAGGGCGAGGACATGTCCGCCATGTACCGCATCGCCTTCTCGGCGCACCGTCAGGTGGAAATCCAGACCGGCGACCGGGTCATTATCTCCGCCTCCGCCATCCCCGGCAGTGAAAAAGCGGTGAGCAAGATCATCAACGAGCTGTACCACAAGGGCGCCGACGTAGTCTACGACAAGGCGCTGGATCTCCACGCCTCCGGCCATGCCTGCCAGGAGGAGATCAAACTGATCCACGCGCTGGTCAAGCCCACGTACTTTATCCCCGTCCACGGCGAGCAGCGCCATCTGCGGATTCACGCCAAGCTGGCCATGACCATGGGCATGAACCCCAAAAACATCTTCATTCTGGACATCGGCCAGGTTCTGGAGTTGACGCAGAAGAGCTGCAAGCTAAACGGCGTCGTGCCCGCCGGCCGCGTACTGGTAGACGGAACCGGCGTCGGTGACGTGGGCAGTGTGGTCCTGCGGGACCGGAAGCATCTGGCCGAGGACGGCATGATCGTCGTCATCGTCAATCTGTCCGCCGAGGACGGCTCTGTTCTGACCGGGCCGGATATCGTGACGCGGGGCTTCGTCTATGTCAAGGACAACGGGGACCTGCTGGAGGAGCTGCGCGCTGTCGCCGCGCGCGCGCTGGATCAATGCGCTGCGAAGCAGATTTCCGACTGGTCCGCCATCAAAAGCGCCATCAAAAACGACCTGTCGGCCTACCTCTACAAGAAAACCAAGCGGAATCCCATGATTCTGCCTGTCATCATGGAAGTATAAAAAAATCGACAAAGCCGCCGGAACGGAACTGCCGCCGCGGCGGAGAAGCGCGCTTGCGCAAACAGACAAAGGGTCTGCTGCATGATGCAGCAGACCCTTTGTCTGTTTGGCCGAGAGCAGGACACCTTGGCGGTCCCTACTTCTGGTAAGCGGTCAAACGTACGCCGTCCCCGGCGGTGGCGTTTCCGTAAATGGCGCCGCAGCGGATGCCGTCTCCCGCCTGGGCGTCGCCGCCCACGTTTCCGCAGGTGACGGAATCGCTGGCGCTGACGCTGCCGCCTACGTCTCCGCAGTGGACAGAGTCGCCCGCGCGCACATTGCCGCCGACGCACTCACAGGTGACCGAGTCCCCGGCCTGTACGCCGCCGCCCACCGCGCCGCAGGTAACGGAATCCCCGGCGTTGACGCTGCCCTCGATCGGCGCGCCACCCGTAATCTGAACGGCAAAATCGCTTTGAATATTGAGCGCCGGGCCCTCGTAACAGAACGCAACCTTCTGTTTCTCCCGGTTATAGCGGCCCAGCAGACTGTTGCCGACCAGCTTGTGCCCGGCGAAAAGGACGGCATGCAGGGTGCCGCGGTCATCATCCCAGGGGAGTTCGCCGTAGACGACCTGCTCGCGGGGCGCTTCCTGCTCCGCTGCGGGCGCGCAGGAAAGCGGCGCGCGGCCAAAGAGCGCGTCGATGGAGATGCCGAATACGTCCGCCAGCTCCGGCAGCATGGTGATGTCCGGGCAAGACTGCCCCAATTCCCACTTGCTGACGGCCTGAAAGGTCACGCCCAATTTTCCGGCCAGCACGTCCTGGGTCATGCCCTGCTCCTTGCGCAAGGCGGCAATGTGATTGCCAAGTACATTCATTTCCATTCAGAAAACCTCCTTTTCGGATGGCCCGATCATACCCTGCCCGGGCTTGGAAAACAATCGCGGCGCCGTTGAATTCAGCCAATTTGACTCAACCATTCGTTGAGCTTTGCAAAAGCAGCGCATTCAACTCATAGTTGAGCGCCGCTTTGGCGGCAAACGTACCGTCTGCCTGGAGAACCTCGCCGCGCGTCAATCATGACATGGCAAAGAAAGCACTCCCGCGTGTCCGCAGCTGCGCCGTGCTGCTTTATGTACCGGGCCGGATGACGCGAAGCCAATTCCCCCAGAAGATCTTGTGAAGCAGCGCTTCGCCATAGCCCCGCGCCTCCAGCGCGGCATACAACTGCGGGACGTCCTGTATCCCGCCGATCCCGCGGCAGAGCGTTTCACAGCCGTCCAGGTCGCCGCCGAGGCCCACCGCGTCTTCGCCCCCGAGATCGAGAAAATGCTCCAGGTGGCGGATCAGCATGGGAAAATCGGCCTCGCCGCCAATGAAATTAGCGTAAAGGTTCAGCCCTGCCACGCCGCCGGATTGGGCAATGGCACGGAACTGTTCGTCGGTCAGGTTGCGGCTGTGGTCGCAGATCGCCTTGGAATTGGAGTGGGAGGCGACAATGGGCTGCTCCGTGATCTCGCAGAGGTCCCAAAAGCCGCGCTCGGACACATGGGAGACGTCCATCAGAATGTGCAGCCGCTGGGCCTCCCGGACAAATTCCCGACCCAGGATGCTGAGCCCCCGCTCCGGCTCCTGACAATTGGTGCCGGAGAGCAAATTTTTGTGGTTCCAGGTCAGATTGAGCATCTGCACGCCCCAGTCCGCCGCGGTCTCCAAATTGGCAGGATCGCAGTCCAAGAGCTCGCCGCCCTCAACGGAGAGCAGCGCGGCAGGTTTTCCGGCGGCTGCCGCCGCCTCCACATCCCGCCGGGAGGAACAGAATTGCGTCGCCTGACCGGCGAGCTCCTGCATCAGCAGCGCGCGATAGGCGGCGGTTTCCGCAAAATGGCTGCCGGACAGCGGCACGGCAGAATCGTAATAGATGGCAAAAAACTGCGCATAGGCGGAAAAGCACCCGGCGCGCCGCAGGTCCACATGGCCGGGGTTTTCGGAAAGGTGCCAGCCGTTCTGCCGGCAGCGCAGCAGCGTGTCGCAGTGGGCGTCGAAATAAGGAATTTTTTTCATCATACGCCTCCCGTTGACTTCTCCCCCAGAGTATACCACCGGATGTTCGTTCTGTCCAACCGTTTTGGATAATCAGTGCGCACAACGGCATACTAGCCGGGAGGTGACAAACTATGAAACGAGCGCTCTGCGTTCTTTTTTTATTGGCGCTTTTGTCGGTTCCTGCCGAAGCAACGATCAAATGGGTGGATTTTGACGCCTCCTACGAGGCAATGAACCGGGCGCTGGACCTGGACATTCAGTCGCAGGGAGAGGACAACCCGCAGTCCTGGATCAAGCTGTTGGCTCTGGCCGCCGCCAGGCACGGCGGCGACATGTCCGCCTCGGACGTCGCGGACGCCTACCGCAGCCTGATGACCGGCGCGTCTCCGCAGGAGCTGATGGGGGAAAACTACAAGTATTATCTCTATTATTGGGAAGCTTATCAGGCGGTGCTGGGCGGCCTTGTCGGTAACTATGCCGTAAAAATCGGCGGCGTGTGGAAAACCTGTTATGGCGTGAAGGCTTTTTCTCCCATTGCCGCCGGCTACTGGTATGCCCATTCGGACGATTTCGGCACGGCGCGGAACTATGGCTTTCGCCGCAAGCATCTCGGCCACGACATGATGGGCTCGCTGGGAACTCCGGTCATCGCAGTGGAGTCCGGCACCGTGGAAGCGCTTGGATGGAACCAGTACGGCGGCTGGCGCATTGGCATTCGGACGGACGACCAAAAGCGTTACTACTATTATGCGCATCTTCGAAAGGATATGCCCTACCTTGACGGCCTGCGGGAAGGTGACCGGGTAGAGGCAGGGCAGGTGATCGGCTTTATGGGGAGGACCGGCTATTCCACAAAGGAAAACACCAATAACATCGAAACCGTCCACCTCCATTTCGGCATTCAGCTCATCTTTGAGGAGAAGCAGAAGGACTGCAACTCGGAAATCTGGATCGATGCCTATCAGATCACGCGGCTGCTGGAGCGCCACCGCAGCTCGGTGATCTACAACGAGACCACGGGAACCTGGGAGCGGATCTACACATTCGTGGATCTGGACCAGGAAATTCTAAAGAATGATTGACAGGAAGCCGGTTTTGTGAAAAAATGGAGAAAAACCGGAAGGGATGATTAGATTGACGGAAGAAATGCGGACTGTCCTGTGCCCCGCCTGCGGAAAAGAGCTGCGGATCCCCGTGGATTTGGAGGAGTTTTCCTGTGTCTACTGCGGAAACCGGATGAAAAAGGAATGCCCCCGCGCGCCGGAGGGCGCTGCCGGGGAAGCGCTCCACGAGGTAAAGGAGCACATCATGGAGTGCATCGTTGGGCAGAGGGAGCTGCGAAAAGAGATCACAAGGGAGCAGTACGACCCCGCCTTCCGGGTATATAAGGTAAAGTGTGCGCCGATTTTTCGCCGTCTGGACGACGCGTTTCTGGCCGCGGGAGACAACGGGGGGCCGCTGCTGGACGAGCTGGTGACCGATTTTTTGCGGCAGCTTGAGGAATACTGGGCAAAGGAGCCCTCGGCGCGCAAGCGCAAATTTGCCCAGGAGGACGACAAACTCGTCATTGCCATTTTTCTGGTGCCGGCCATCCGTCTTCTGAAGCTGCCCTCCGGTGAGGCGTTCTGTGAGCGACTGCAGGCGGAATGGGTCAGACGGTATCCGCGGACACCCTTTTTGCTCGGTTCCTATGAGGACATCAGCGACAGCTTCCGCAAAAAGTGGCTTGGCCTCTGCTTTATCACCACGGCGGTCTGCCGACAGGAAGGCAAGTCGGACGACTGCTCAGAACTGACGGCCTTTCGGAGCTTCCGGGACGGTTATCTAACAGCCTGCCCGGACGGCCCCGCCCTCATTGCCGAGTATTACCGGGTGGCGCCCGCCATCGTCACGCTGATCGACATCTGTACGGACCAGGACGCGGTCTACGGTGAGATCCGAAGCCGCTGGCTGGCGGCGTGCTATGCGGACCTGCAGGCAGGCCGGATGCAGCGCTGCAAGGACCGGTATACGGACATGGTGCGAACGCTGGAAGCGCGGTATCTGCAGTAGCCATGACGGCGTTTGCGCTGAAGCTGCTCGCCCTGCTGTGCATGCTGCTGGACCACCTCGCCGTGGTGTTCGGCGCATCGGGGTGGAATTTACTTCCCTTTGACACTGCGGTCCTGCGGTATCTCGGCAGAATTTCCTTTCCAATTTTTGCGTTCTGCCTGGTCGGCGGGTGGCAGTACACGCATGATCGGGCAGCCTACATGAAAAAGCTCGCGCTGTGCGCGGTGTTTTCGCAGATTCCCTATTCGCTGGCCCTGTATGCGGGAAATCTGACTGCCGTGGCCAGCGTGGGCGCATGTTACGCGGAGGTGGTCTGGGCGGTGCTCCCGGCTGCCGCGATCTGCGTCGCCGCCTATCTGCACTTCGTGCCGCGAAAGCAGGGCGTCTGGGCTGTTGCCGCAGCCTGCCTGCTGCCGTCTGTGCTGATGAGGCTCAGCGGCGTCTTTGTGCTGGCCAAACCGCTGAATGTGCTGTATACGCTGCTGCTGGGCGGGGTCGGGATGTTTGCGATCGGGCAGATCCGGGCAGGCCGCCTGCGCCGGTGGGAATCGTTCTGGCTGGCAGCCGCTTTCGCGGCCGCCGGATTGGTTTACGGCCTTCGAGCGGATTACGGCCTCATGGGGCTGGCGCTGATCCTTGGCCTGTATCTGGCCGGTCCGTCCAAGCTGCGGCAGTGCGCGACGCTCTGCCTTTGGAGCGTGCTCTATTACGGCCTGCTTTTTGGGAACTGGAACCACGCGGTGGCCGCCATGTTCGCCGCCGTGCCGATCCTTCTATACCAGGGACAGCCCGGCGCCAACGGACGGGCTGCCAAGCGGTTGTTTTATGTCTTTTATCCGGTACACCTGCTGCTTCTCGGTCTGCTGCATTTTCTGATCCGGGCATAGCGCGCTGCAGTGCACTGCACATCTTCGATCAAACCATGTCGGGCGGGCTGTAG
>JAYFPO010000041.1:0-11913 GCA_034927685.1 Oscillospiraceae bacterium
GTAAATCCAATTTGGCATAAAAAAACGCCAGTGTAGATCGTTACACTGGGTGGTTCCTTAACAGAGATTATCTGTCGCTGACGTGAGATTCAGAATCTGATCCGAAAATCAAATCATCTACGTCGGCACTATAAACTTTTAGCATAACGACACCTTTCTTCAGACTTTGTATATTTTAGCACAAAGCGCAGGATGAATCGAGTGAACTTATTATGAACAAAATGAGGGGCCAAAATGGTTCTTGACAATTAATAGTATGTATGGTAAGCTTGTTAGGCTGAAAAAAATCAGCATCCTGCGGGTGTAGTTCAATGGCAGAATTCCAGCCTTCCAAGCTGGTCGCGTGGGTTCGATTCCCATCACCCGCTCCATACGCGCCAGTAGCTCAGGTGGATAGAGCAACTGCCTTCTAAGCAGTAGGTCGGGGGTCCGAGTCCCTTCTGGCGTACCATGGCCGCAGGGCTTGAGGTACTGGAATATGGTGGGTGTAGCGTAGCTGGTTAGCGCGTCAGATTGTGGTTCTGAAGATCGAGGGTTCGAATCCCTTCACCCACCCCATTTCTCTTTTATCAGGGTCGTCCGTCCCGCTTCGGGAGGTTCCCATTGGGATGTCGCCAAGTGGTAAGGCACCAGACTTTGACTCTGGTATTCGTAGGTTCGAGTCCTGCCATCCCAGCCATGACCCGCTAGCTCAGTTGGCAGAGCACCTGCCTTTTAAGCAGGGTGTCCGGAGTTCGAATCTCCGGCGGGTCACCATTTTTAAACTTAGTTTAGCCGGAGTTTCGATCGAAACTCCGGCTTTTCTTATCGGCTATTTTTTTCAAATGATACAGCGGGGACTTCCCTTCCGGCACACCGCCCGGGCGCTGCTTGCGCGGGATTCCTGCGCAAGCCTCCCCTTATGACGCTTTCCCGGGGTGTGCAAGCTCTCGGAGCCGGTCAGTAGGCTTCCACTTCCTTGATTGTCATATCCTGACCGGAGACCGGCCTCAGCTTCTCGCCGCCGCACTTCGGGCAGCGAAGATCGAACTCTGCCGCACGGAACACCGCATCGCAGTCCAGGCACAGTGCCATGCCGGGGACTGTCTCAATTTTCAGCTCCGTATGTTCAAAGCGCGTGCCGGGAATGACGGCCTCCCAGCAGTCCGAGAGGAACCGCGGCACGACGCCGCTGAGTTCGCCGACTTCCACCGTCACAGAATTGGCCCCTTCCAGATGTTCCTCGTCCAGAATGCCATTCAGCATCTTTACCATGGCATCCGTCAAACCAAGCTCATGCATCGGACCCGGACTTCTTCAAGCTCTTTGCGGCAATCTTGCCGACCTTCTTCACCAGGTGTGCGGCCACCTTGATTGGCATGGACTCAAAATTCCCGGCTTCCACCGACTTGAAGTCCGCGCGTTTTTTCAGATGGATGGCTTCAAAATTGCACTTTGTCGTACAAAGACCGCATCCAATACACAGATATTCGTCCACTTTGGTCGCGCCGCAGCTCAGGCAGCGGGCACATTCCTTGCGGACCTGTTCCTCCGTGAAGGTGACGCGGGCGTCTCCAAAGGTCCTGGCTTTCGCGGCATTGTAGCCGGGGACCTGGCGGTGTGCCACATCAAATGATTCCAGCGGGACCAGCGCGTTGGCTTTATCCAGCGCCCGATATTCGCGGCGGTCGCGGCCAAGCGTCAGCGTCTGGCCGGGCTGCACGCAGCGATGCAGCGAAATGGCGGCTTCCTTGCCGGCCGCGATGGCGTCAATGGCAAAGCGCGGGCCGGAATAGACATCGCCGCCGACAAAAATGTCGTGCTCCGCAGTCTGATAGGTCAGCGGATCCGCTTTGACGGTACCGTTGCGGTTACATTCGACCTTGGTATCCTTCAGCAGATCTCCCCAAATGATCGACTGGCCGATGGACAACAGCACATTTTCACATTCCACGGTCATCAGCTGGGTCTCATCATATTGGGGGTTGAAGCGATGCTGCTCGTCAAAAACAGAAACGCACTTCTTGAATACGACGCCCTGAACGCGGCCATTTTCGGTCAGGATCTCCTTGGGGCCCCAGGCGTCATGGACGGCGACGCCCTCTTTTTCCGCTTCTTCCACTTCGTCTGCCGCTGCGGGCATGATATCACGGGATTCCAGACAGAACATACCGACTTCGGCGGAACCGACACGGAGCGCGGTCCGGGCGACGTCAACGGCAACATTGCCGCCGCCGACGACGACTGTCCGGCCAGAGAGCTGCACGCCCTCGCCGAGATTGACGTCGCTTAAAAATGTAACGCCGGCCTGAACGCCTTCGGCATCCTCCCCCGGCACGCCGACCTTCCGGCCGCCCTGGCAGCCGATTGCCACATAAAATCCCTGGTATCCCTGCTCGCGCAGTTCGGGAATCGTGACATCCTTGCCGACCTCTACGCCGCACCGGAACTCGACGCCCATCTCGCGCAGAATGTCGATTTCGGACTGCACCACATCCTTTTCGAGCCGGAAGGACGGAATGCCGTTCATCAGCATGCCGCCGGGACGGGCGGATTTTTCAAATACGGTGGGGCGATACCCCTTCTGCGCCAGAAAGAACGCACAGCTCATGCCGGCGGGGCCGCCGCCGATGATGGCGATTTTTTGCGGATAGGGCCGACCGATCTGATTGACCATCGGCGGAACGTAGCGGTGCTCGGCACTCCTGTCCTGATCGGCGATAAAACGCTTGACTTCATCGATGGCAACGGCTTCATCCACGCTTCCGCGGGTACACTCTGTTTCGCATCGGTGATTGCAGATCCGGCCGCAGACCGCGGGGAACGGATTCTCCTTTTTAATCAGGGCGAGCGCATCGCCGTATCGTCCCTCCGCCGCCAACCGCAAATAGCCCTGCACCGCGATATGAGCCGGGCAGGCAGTCTTGCAGGGGGCGGTGCCGGTTTCCACGACGTCCTTCCGATTCTCCCGGTAGTCGATGTCCCAGGCGTCCTTGCTCTGGAAGCTGGTGCGCAGCTTGGTATAGGTTTCCGTCTGCGGAAGCGGATCCTTTGTGCATAGCTTTTGACCCAGCTTCAGCGCGTTTCCGGGACAATTTTCTACGCACTGGCCGCAGGCCACGCATTTGCTTTCGTCCACAGAGGCTACAAAGTTGGAGCGGATCACGTCTCTGGCGCCGTACATCATGCCGACGCGCAGACCGAAGCAGGAGCAGGCGCAGCAGTTGCAGATGGCGGAGCTTTCCCCGGCCTCTTCAATGTTGGGCATATCGTGCATCAGGCCGTTGTCCTCCGCGCGCTTCAGAATCTCCAACACTTCCGCACGGGAGATCTGACGGCCGCGGCCGGTCCGTATGTAGTGTTCGGCGCCTTTGCCCATCTGGATGCACATATCCTCCTCCAGATGTCCGCAGCCCTCGCCGATGGTTCGGCGGGAGGCACGGCAGGAGCAGGGAGATACGGAGAAAATGTCGTACTTGTTCAGGTAATAGCTTAACTTATCATACTCATTGACGTCCGGCAGATCCTGAATGGCGCTTTCGATGGGAACCACGCGCATCAGGCCATAGCCGTTCGGCATCAGCGGCGCCATGGTCGCCATACGGATGCGGGTATACTCCTCGAATGCGGTTCCGATCTCCGGATGCGCGGCGAGCAGCTCTTTGTTGTTGACCATCATCTCCATGATGCCGGGGGCGAAAATCTGCATAAAGTAGCGGTCCAGGCCGTCCTTCGGGTCCCGGGTGACCCGGAATACGCCGATCCAGGCCAGATGATCCGCCAGCTTCTTGACTTCCTCTTCGGATTTTCCGACCTTCCTGGCGAGATCGGCAGCGGTGCGCTCCTTGCGAACACCGGCTGCAATCGCAACATCCGCTTCCTCGTCCGTTAGGATGGAAGCCATACAGTAATACTCGGGGGCATTTTTGTCAATCTTGTTCACGACGCCGGTTAAACCGCCAATCTCCTTGGCCAGCTTTGCGATTTTTGGCCTCCATTCAGCCATTCTGATCATCCTCTCCTTTGTTTTGAAAGCGGGCGACCTGCCCGCGCACCCAGTTCAGCCATGGCTCCATGCCCTCGCCGGTTTTTGCAGATAGGGGGAATATCTTCATGTTGGGGTTTCGCAAAAGAGCATATTGCCGCAGCGTTTCCATGTCGAAATCGAAGTAATCCAGCACATCGATTTTGTTGACCAGCATGACGTCACAGACCTGGAAGATAAGCGGATATTTGAGCGGCTTATCGTGTCCCTCGGGAACGGAGAGAATTACAACATTTTGGGCCGCGCCGGTGTCAAATTCGGCGGGACATACCAAATTCCCCACATTTTCCAGCACGACCAGATCCAAGCCTTCCGTACCCAGCTCGCGGATGCCCTGGCGGGTCATATCCGCGTCCAGATGACACATGCCGCCGGTATGCAGCTGGATGACCTTTGCACCGGTCCGGGAGATCGTCTTGGCGTCGACGTCGGAATCAATATCGGCCTCCATCACGCCGATTCTCATCTCGTCCCGCAGCGCCTCAATGGTCCTCGTCAGCGTGGTTGTCTTTCCGGAGCCCGGGGAGGACATCAGATTGATCAGGAATGTGCGCTCGGCCTTCAGCTGCGAACGAAGGCGTTCCGCATCCTTGTTGTTGTCGTCAAAAATACTTCTTTTCACTTCCAGAACGCGATACTGCTCCATAACGACCGGTCCTTTCCATTCTTTTCCGATAAAAGCGAACTGTCATTCTGCCTGATAGTGCAGGCTCAGCTGGAAGCATAGCTTCTCGCAGGTGCCGCAGAAGCAGCGGAGCGTATCGGTTCCGCCGAACCGGACGGACAGCTTCTGACCGTACCGCGCCTCCGAAAGATAGGCAATGCGAATCTCTTTCAGCCGCTTCCTGTGAAAACACGGCGGCAGCAAATCCTCCGCCAAATCCAGGTACCTGGCATTGTTCATATGCCCGTTGATGTCCACATAGCTATAGGGTATGGTGAAGGTATCCTCGCGGTCGGCGGAGACGAGCGCGGGAGCGGACGGCAGCGGCGGTTGTCCGTCCCAATCCATTCCCGGAATTTCAATGCCGTGCTCCTCAGGAAACGCAAACCGCCGCGTCTCCCCGTCCAGCAGCATCCACAGCGCGCTGGCCGTCAGAAGCGGCTCGCCGCCGGCGGTATGCATCTGAAAATAGCGGGGGAAGAACACATGCATGGTTTGGCCCGGCCAGGTTGAAAGGACAATCTCCTCATCATATTCCGGCAGCCGGCGGATCTGTACCTGCTGGCGGCTGACCACCCAAAGCAGCCCCTTGTCCAGCGTCCTGTCGCGTCCAATGCCCAATGCCTCGGTGTGCCGGATTGCGGCCTCCTGCAGGAGCGCGAACAGCGCATAAGGGCGCAGTGTCCGCTCCATGGAAACCTCTTCACTGGAGATTCGCAGACGCATTTCATGCGGCTTCATTTATTCTGATACTTGAGGATGGCGCTGACGACGTCGCCGAGGGTGGACAGCTTCTGCCACTGATGGTTGGGAATCCGCACGTCGAACAGCGCTTCCAGGCGGCAAATGACCAGAATAAAGTTCATGGAATCCATCCCCATGTCGGTGTTGATGACCGTATCCTCGGCCAACTCCACACCGGCCAGTTCCGGGACGGAATCATAAATTACCTTCTTGGACTTTTCGAGAATTTCAGATCGATCCATGTTCAATTTCCTCTTGCAGCTGCCAGCGCTGTAGCTTTCCTGAGGCGGTGCGCGGCAATTTCTTCGGATATTCCAAAATTTCAGAAATTTGCTGGTTTCTGGAATGTGCCTGTTGGAACGGCAGCAGGCGCGCCGCGGCGACAGAACGATCGATGCAGCCGCTTTCCAGGACAAGCACCGGCCGACCGGCCCGGAGAATGACCGCCAGATCGCCGGTCCCGAGGACACGCGACAGCGCCGCCTCATATTCCGGGCAGTATATTTTCGTTCCGTCGGCCAGAACAAGAACATCCTTCTTCCGGCCGGTTATATGGAGAAGTCTGTCTTTATCCAGGAATCCAAGGTCGCCGGTATAAAGAACGCCGCCCCGCAAAACTGCTTCCGTGGCCTCCGGCTGCTTGTAGTAGCCCTGCATGATGCAGGTCGGCGCGAAAACCAAAATTTCTCCGTCCGGTGCGATGGATACGGAATCATCCGGACAGAGTTCCATGGCATACGGATCCCCGGAGGTGCTGATCGCAATGCCGCTGCTGGTCTCCGTCAGGCCGTAGCCGAAACAAACGTGCAGGCCAAGATCCTGCGCCTGCCGCAGCAGCGCAGGTTGGCAATCGCCGGCCCCGACCAGAACGGTATGAAGCTCCGGATTCAGAAAATGGTGCGTCAGCAGGAACCCGAGCAGTGAGGGGACCGCGGGGAGAACGGTTGGGCGGAAAAAGAGGCCGTCGTCCATATAATGGCGCGGCCCGCGTCCCAACGCGACGCATGCGCCGCAGGACAGCCCCCAGAGGAGCCCGCAGACGAAGCCAAACACATGGCTCAATGGGAGCATGCACAAAACAGTGTCCCCGGGGCTGAGCGGCAGCTTGGCGCTGCCGTTGTACGCGCTGGCACAAAGGCTGGCATCTGTCAGCAGGGCGGCCTTGGACTGCTCTGTTGTTCCGGATGTAAAGAACAGCATGCGGCCGCTGCCGTCCGGCACGCCGCCGCTTCGCTCCGGGATCCGCACCGATTCCCGCTCCGGGCCGGTCCAGACCGAATCCGCATCCGTCGTCTGCAGCAGCTGCAGCAGTATGGTATCCGAGAGCTGATTGTCCAGCATCACGACCTGCCGGCCGGCCAGCACGGCGGCAAACATCTGAATGATACAATCTGCGCTGCCATCGGCAACGATGCCGATGCACGTCTTGTTTTCCGCAGACAGACGCCCGGCGGTTTTGGAAACCCGTTCGAACAGTTGCCTGAAAGAAATCGTTTGCAGTTCCTGACTGCCAAAGCATAGCGCAGGAGCGCCTTCATAGGCCTGCGCAAGGCAGGAGAGCATTTGCCGAAATCCAGCGAAACGCATAGAAGCGCCTCCCCCCTCCATCTTTGAAATAAAGTATAACATACTTTTGTGCAAAAGACAATAAAATCAGTATATGTTTATCAAAAACCTTGTCATATTCAGCAGGATGCAGTATACTAGATACTATGTATTTGAGAAACCGGCAAAAGAAAAATTGAACAGAGGGGGCATGTCATTATGGATCAGAACACGAAATTTTGTATCATTGGCGCAGGCCCGGCAGGCTTGTCCGCCGGCATGTATCTGGAACAGAAAGGCTATACGGACTATACGATTCTGGAAAAAGCGGATCGCGTCGGCGGGAAATGTTACTCGCCGTATTACAACGGCCGTCGGTATGAGATGGGCGCCATCATGGGCGTTCCGTCCTACTATGCAATCCATGATGTGGAGACATTCTGCGGCATTACCCACGACGGTCCGGATCTGAACCGCAATTATAAGGACAAAAACGGCAAAGTGATCGAGCCTTTTAATCCCAAGAAAAATCTGCTGAAGATTCCCCGCCTGCTGAAGATGAAAAAGCAGCTGAAAATTTTTGGGGAGCTTCTCGAAACGAAATACAAAGGCTATGACGTCAACGGCCACCGCGGCGTAGCGGGAGGTCGCTATGACGGCTTCGCTGCGACGCCTGGGCGCGAGCGGGTATCCGGCGAAAATCCCAATCTGAAAGATCTTACGCTGCCATTCTCGGAATTCTGTAAGAAAAATGGTGTCGAATCCGTTCAGGACATCTGGGTCGGGCCGTATACCTCCTTCGGTTACGGCTATTTCGACGAAATTCCGGCGGCCTATGTGCTGAAATATCTGGATTTCCAGACCTGCATGAACTTCGTCAAGATCAATCTGTGGACCTGGAAAAACGGCACGCAGTCCATTTGGGAAGCGCTGAACGAAAAGCTGCAACACCATGCGCGTCTCAACGCGGACATTACAAAGGTGGAACGCCGTGACGGAAAGATCTTTGTCACCGTAAGCGGCAATGTCGAAGAATACGATAAAATTATTGTGACGTCTCCCCTGCAGTATCTGCCAAATTACTTCGACGCAACGGCGGACGAGAAAGCGCTGTTCGCCAAGATCGATTACGAACGCTATGATGTGCTGGCTGTGGAGACCAAGCCGGAGGATCATCCGGAGATTTCCTACTATGTATTTGAAAACATGGTCAAGGAACGTCTGGGCCACCTGATGGTCTATTATCGCCGTTGGCGGGACGACCGCAACCAGGCCATTACAACCTACGCGCTGCGCAAACACAGAGACACGGAGGAAATTCCCTATGATACCTGCAAGAAGATGGTGCTCGATGATCTGAAGGTTATGCACAATCCCGCATCCAATGTTATCAAGGAACAATCCTGGTATTATTTTCCGCATGTGTTCTCCGGAGACTACGCTTCCGGCTGGTATGACAAGGTCGAGGCAATGCAGGGCGTCAATGGTACTTACTATGCCGGCGAGGTCATGTCCTTTGGTGATATGGACGAAACGGCAGAATACTCCCGCGAGCTTGTCGCGCGGTTCTTCTGATCGGATTCAGGCGGTTGGGGAACGGAGCTTTTCCGTTCCCCGCCTTGTTTGGGAGGCATAACATGAACTTTTACCATGAGCACTATGATGCGATCCTTGTGGGCGGCGCATTGTCCGGACTGGCGGCCGCGCTGACCCTTTCTCAAAAAGGGAAAAAAGTGCTGGTTCTGGAGCAGCATAATCTGCCTGGCGGCCTGGCGACCAGCTTTGTGCGCGGCGGTGTGGAAATCGAAGCGACACTGCACGAGATGATGTCCATTGGCCCCGAGGACCGCCCGCTGAAGATCCGGGAGTTTTTTGACGAGATGGGCGTCGATATCCATTGGAAACCGGTCCCGGAGCTGTACCACGCCAGTCTGCCCGGACTGGAGGTCACGCTGCATGACGGTTTTGAGAGTTATGCAAAAGGAATTGCGCAGGCAGTCCCCGGCACCTACGAGAAGATTCTCCGGCTGATGCAGCTGTGCAACACCGTTTACAACAGCGTCAATGTTCTGTCTGTTCATCCGATGAGCAAGGTGCAGATGCTGCGCAAGCACGAAGAATTCGTCAAAACGGCCGGTTATTCGGCCCAGGAGGTCATCGATACCTTTCACCTACCGAAGCAGGCGGTCGATCTGCTCTCGCCTTACTGGATTTACGTTGGCAACCCTCTGTCCTCGCTGCCGTTTACCGTCTGGGCCGTGCTGATGGCGGACTATGTTGGCTATGGGTCACAGGTCCCGGAAAAGCTGTCCCACGAAATGTCTCTGAAGATGGCGGAACGGGCGGAGCAGATGGGCGCCCAGATTGAATACTGTCAGCGCGTCGACAAAATTCTGGTGAAAAACGGCCGCGTATCCGGCGTCCGAACAGACAGAGGGGATGAGATTCACGCAGATTATGTGATCTGTTCCGCATATCCCAACCAGTGCTACACTTCGATGATCGAGCCGCCGTCTGAAGTCCCGGCCGGCGCAATCAAAATGGTGAACGGGCGCAAACTCAGCCTTTCCGGATTTACCGTTTTTCTGCTGCTGGATCAGTCGGCAGAAGCGCTGAATATCCGGGACTACAATGTGTTCCGTGGGGATACGATGGACACGGATGCCATTTATGAAAACTACAAAACAACCGGCCCATACCGCTATTTGACGGCGATCTGCCTGAACCTTGCCAACCCAACCTGTACGCCGGAAGGTACCTGTATCCTTTCGATCACTGCGCTGCCCTTGCCGGACGGATGGAAAACGGTCACAATGGACACCTATGACAAAGTGAAGCACGATACGGCGCGTTCTATGATCGAAGAAATGAGCCGCTACTACGGCGTGGATCTCCTTTGCCATGTTCTGGAGCTGGTCATTGAAACGCCGATGACAGTGGCGCACTACACCGGCGCCTGGAACGGCTGCGTCTACGGGTATGCCCACTGTCAGGACGACAACATCGTTGCCCGGCTGCAGATGGACCACGAGGAAAACTTCATTCAGGGCCTGGAATTTTCCGGCGCACATTGTATCTCCGGCAACGGTATGAGTCCGCAGGTGACCAATGGCAGAAAGGCGGCCAAAAGCGTGCTGGAAGCGATGGCGAAGGAGGCAGGGAAGTGAAGATCAAAGGTTTCTTTGAAGACATCAACGGCGCGGCCAGAGTCACCGCACGGCGAAAAAAAATATTCGACGACGCCTCTGCTGTGCCGGTCACGACGGACCCGATCGGTGAAGTGGCACGGCAGCTGCATCCCGGAAAGATTCTTCTTGCAGTAACGCAGATCCGGAACGCCTCCAAAACGGCAAAAACGTTCCGGTTTGAAGCGGTCGACGGCCGGCGGCTGCCGCTGTTTTCCGCCGGGCAGTATCTGGTTCTGGAGGTTCCCATCGGACCCAGCCTGGTATCGCGCCCGTATTCCATTTCCTCTGCCCCGGCCGATACCTGCGGCGATCGCTCCTTTGTGGAGATCACCGCCCGCCGCAGCAAGGGAGACGGCTTTTTCTGCGATTACCTGTATGACGAAGTCAAGGTTGGCGACCGTTTCACCGGTATGATCGGCTGCGGACAGTTTTACTATGAGCCGCTTCGCGACGCGTGGCACGTTGTGGCCCTCGCGGGCGGCACCGGCATTACGCCGTTTGCCTCGATGGCAAAAGAAATCCACAGCGGCCGCCTCGATATGGACCTGACGATCCTGTACGGCTCGGTTTCCCCGGACGATATCATTCTGAAAGACCAGCTGGACGCGGCGCAGTGCGAGCGGGTTCATGTAATCCCTGTCATTTCCGGCGATGCCCCGGACTGGAAGGGCGAACGCGGCTTCCTGTCCGCGGAGCTGATTCAAAAATACTCCGCGCCGGATACGACGTATTTCGTCTGCGGCCCGCAGGTTATGTATCGCTTCCTGCACAAGGAACTGGAAAAGCTCCAGGTGCCGAAGCGTCGGGAGCGTTTTGAGGTGTTCGGTCAGGCCAAGGACATTACGACGTTCCCCGGTTTCCCGGCAGACCTCACGGACAAGACCTTTCAGCTCACGGTGGTCCGTGGGATTCGCGAGGATGTGATTCCCGCCAAAGCGACCGAGAGCGTGGTTGTGGCGCTGGAGCGGGCCGGTATCCCGGTAGAGACCGGCTGCCGCAGCGGCGAGTGCGGCTTCTGCCGCAGCAAGCTGCTGTCCGGCACGGTGTACATCTGTCCGGAAAATGACGGCCGGCGCGCGGCCGACCGGGAGTTCGGCTATTTCCACGCCTGCTCCTCCTACCCGACCAGCGATCTGAAAATCAAAATCCCGATTCTGTAAATTGCGGAACACACGGCCGCGCTGCGAGCCGGACTGATGAAACGGTACGCCTCAATATGCACCCGGCCAATCGGACGAGGAGAAAGAATTCTGGGGTTTCACCCGCGCTTGTCAAGTTTTAACCGTGAAGCCGGATCCCCCTCTACCCGATTAGCGCGCAAAGATTTATGAATAGTATACAATTTATTTTTCACCATTTGTACATTTCTTTGAATCATATTCTCAAAAATTGTTGCGACCGCGCTGTAATTCGTCGAAAAAAAGCCGCAAAACCCTAAAAATGTGAGAAAACCCGGGTGGGGGATACCGCCGAGGCCCGGTCCTCCATCCCCCAGTGGGGCTTGCGCAACGCAAACATGGGTGGTAAATTGATACCATCAAATGATCCCAATCTTTGATCGCGAAGAGGCCGTGGCTTGGGGAAGCCCGGTCTCTTTGTATTAAGAGCATAAAGCAAGGGCGCTGAAGAATTTCAGCGCCCTTGTTTTGCCGGGGATGAAGCATTTGGATCAGTCCACTTTGCCGTATTTCAAATTCAGCTGCTTTTCTTCCGCTTCCAAAACCATCTGATGGATTTTGTCCGCTACC
>JAYFPO010000025.1:0-34829 GCA_034927685.1 Oscillospiraceae bacterium
GAGGAATGAGAACGGATGCTTTCCCCATAGCTGCAGCAAACCGACCGCGGTTTCGCGCTATGGAATTGTCCAAACATGGGCGACGCAGTTTCTGCTGTGTCGCTCAAATTTCGCGCCCATGTTCGAATAATTCTCTACTCATAAGTAGAATTTCTTTGCTCTTTGTCTGGTTCTTCCCAATACCGTTTCCACGGCTTAGAAGCATCAATATTTCCCACGCATAATCCATATAATAGAGCTTCCAACCCAAACTTTGAGGCCTTCCTTAACAACAAATCCGATCTACAATAATAAAACAACGGAAACAATGAATAGACTTGGTCCACTCCACCTTGATACGCTGTCGATATTTCTTGAGCGTAGATATTAGCCCATGGTTCGTATTCATTAAGTTGAAACCATTCCATTGCTCTAAAAAAAGTTGAAGATATAAAATCTTCTTCTTCATCTCGGGCACTAAGAAAACTTGGGAACCAAATTGAATGTTCAAATAAATCTGCAAGTTCAACTAATGATATTTCTTTTTTCTTGGCTTTCTCGATTAATTTTGTATCCTTACTATATATATCCTCGCTTTCAACGCCAGCACATATTGCTTTTCTCCATGTTTCGCTTAATACATTTGAGGAAACAAACGATTCACCCTGACTTTTAAAGTATATAAGCGCTTCAACATCAGCATCTGCTCCAGCTTTTAATGCTGATGGGTAAAGCCATGCTTCAGTTTTTTCCACACCAGACGGAACGGCTATAAATGCTTCTCGGAATTTATCTCTGATAATAATGATTTCTGGGAAAACATCTTCCACACCCTCTGGCTTAAATCCCAGAGGTAAATATTCATATATTTGCGTTTTTTCCCCGTCGGGCTTTATACCATTTCTTTCTTCTCTAATTTTATAGGCTTTGCTTTTTACCTTTTCTATGTCAATGAATTCGTATATTTCAGGAATATAGATATCAATAGCGCCGAAGCATCCCTCAAGAGTATACATACCCCAAGTACAAACTATATCTTCAGTATTAATCCATATTTTTGATATCTGTCTGATATTTGCCAGCTGAATGAAAGCCTTCATTTTTTCAGCATCCAAATAGCTCATTTATGCCACCTCACTATTTTCCAATTATCTTCCGATATTTGCCTAACTCGCAGTTGCATGAACTGCGCATAATTGCTATAACCCGCCGCTACCATGCTTCTAGTTATTGATATCACAACCCCAAATTGAGGTTCTCGGTATTCCGAAAAATGTTACAAGTCACTGAGAAAATCATACCACCGCGTCGGCGGAAAATCCAGATAATTGTCAAATGATAGAAGAAAAACGGGGCATTTGGAATTCCGGTCAGATTTTAGTTCCGTGCGCGTGTTCTTGCGGCAATTGTTCGCTGGACGGAACTGCATGAACAAAAAAAATCAGAGCCGTCAAATCTGACGACTCTGATTATATGATACCCGCTCTGTATCCTGCAAGCAGATCCACCTGGCGCCGCTCTTGAGCCGCCCCCAGCCGTCCTGCTCCCCGACGATGGTACCGCCCCCGCCGTTTGGCAGCGTCATGACAACGCCATAGCCGGTTTCGGGGCCGCTGTGCACGTTGAGGGCCGATGCAGTCACGCAGATGACAGTATCCGCAGCGGGACACACCTGATGACCGTCAGCGTCGAACACCGCATTGCCATCGCTTCGGTTCGCGCCCCGACCATAGGAACTGTTCAGTGGGCTGCTGCCTCGGCGAAACTGTTGTCGACGAGCTCGCTAAAATCGACCCACTGGTCGTGCGTAAGCACCCCGGCGGTCTCCATCACCGTCTCGAGCCGCTCGAGCGCCTCCTGCTTCATGACAGGGGTGGCGTTCCACGCGTCGATGTCCTTGTAGCGCTGCGCCACACTTGTGAGAACATCCAGAGAGGTGTCCGGGAACTGATCGACGATGGCAGCGGCGATTTCGGCGGCAGTATGCTCCTGCACCCACTTTTGCCCTTTGGCGATCGCGTTGGTAAAGGCCTGGATGATGTCGGAATGATCCTTGATGTAGCTTTGCGAAGCAAAATACGCGGTGTAGGGGATCTCGACGCTTTCCTGACCGATGGAGGTCAAAATGTAGCCCTGCCCTGCCTGCTCCACCTCGGTGGCGGTTGGCTCAAACAGCGTCACATAGTCGCCGCTGCCGCCGGTGAATGCCCCGGCCATCATGGCAAACTGCACGGAGGTGTCCACCGTGGCGTCCACACCCGGCACGACGCCGTTTTGCTTCATCACATATTCGAGCGTCATCTCCGGCACGCCGCCGGCACGACCCCCGATGATGGTCTTGCCTGCGAGATTTGACCAGGAAAACGCCTCGTCGGCGCGGCCCACTAAAAACGAGCCGTCCCGCTTTGTGAGCTGGGCGAATACCATGGGATGATCCTCTTGGCCCTCGATCAGTACGTAAATGCTTGCCTCCGGCCCCGCAAGGCCGATATCGGACTGATCGGTCAGCACGGCGGTCATGACTTTGTCGGCGCCGCCGCCGTTTGTCAGCTCAATGGCGAGCCCTTCCTCCTCGAAGAAGCCCTGGCTCATCGCCACATACTGCGGCGCGTAGAACACCGAGTGTGTGACCTCATTGAGGCGGACGGTCTTGGTTTTTTCCGAGGCGGCGCAGCCGCTCAGAACGGCAAGTAACAGGAACCCAGCCAAACACAATGATAGAACTTTTTTCATACAACCACTCCTAAACGTTTTCTTAAACCCTTTTCCAGCCACATAACGCTTTGGTACATCACGACGGCGGCCGCCGCCAGAATCAGAACAGATGTCATCACAAGATCCATTTTGAATACCTGGGAGCCATACACGATCAAGTAGCCCAGGCCCGCCTTCGAGACCAGAAACTCACCCGTGATGACGCCCACCCAGGACAATCCCACATTTACCTTCAGTGTATTGAACAGCGTTGCGTAGTTCGCCGGGAAGACCAACATCCGCAGAATCTGCCAACGACTCGCGTCAAATGTCCGCATGAGCTGGATCTTTTCTTTGTCGGTGGACAGGAAGCCCAGGTGCATGTTCAAAATGGTCACGATGATGGAAATGGCAAGCGTCATCATAATGATGGAGCCCGCGCCCGCGCCCATCCAAACGATAAAAACCGGCCCGAGCGCGGTCTTCGGCAGCGCGTTTAGCACGACGAGGTAAGGCTCCATCACGCGGGAGACAAAGTCGCTGTACCACAGACCGATGGCGATTAGCGTGCCCAAAACCGTCCCGAGCGTAAAGCCCGCGACAGTTTCAAGGCAGGACGTTCCGATGTGCCGCCACAGGTTGCCCGTCTGTTGCAGGCTGATGAGCGTCGAGATGACCCGGGACGGGCTGCTGAAGATGAAGGCGTTGATCCAGCCCAGACGGGCGGAGAGCTCCCACACGCCGAAGAAGAACACCAGCAAAAACAGCTGTGAAAACATAACGGCTTTTTTTCTGCGGCTTCTGGACCGCAGGTAGACAAACCGCTGCGGGGAAGGAGCGGCATTATACATCGATATCTAGCTCCTCCCAAATTTTGTTGAAATATGTGCGAAAAGTGGGCGCGTTACGCCGCTCCATGGGAGACAGCGCGCGTAAATCATCCAATTCGTGGACGGCGCGGATGACGGCCGGACGCTGCGACAGCACCAAAATCCGATCGGACATACTGATGGCCTCCGATATATCATGCGTAACCAGAAGCGCAGTCTTATGTTCCTGACGGATAATCCGGTAGATGTCGGCCGAGACGGAAAGCCGGGTCTGGTAGTCCAGCGCGGAAAACGGCTCATCGAGCAGCAGGATGCGCGGCTCGGTCGCGAGCGTGCGGATGAGCGCGCACCGCTGGCGCATGCCACCGGATAGCTGCGAGGGAAGCTTTTGTGAAAATTCCGACAGCCCGTAGCGCTCTAAAAGCTCGCGGACATGCGCCTGGCGCTCCGGTGTGTTCTCACGGCGGATATCCAGCCCGAGTAAGACGTTACTCCAGATGGTTCTCCACTCGAATAGCTGATCCCGCTGCGGCATAAACCCGATCTTGGGCGACGGTGCCATCACCGGTTCCCCGTCGAGCACAATCGTGCCCGCGGTCGGCCCTTGGATTCCCGCGATGAGCGCGAGCAGCGTCGACTTCCCGCATCCAGACGGACCAACAATGCTCACAAATTCGCCTTCCTGCATACCGAACGATATCTCCCGCAGGGCTTCCACTTCTCCGTCCGGCGACTGATACGTCAGCGCGACCCGCGCAAGCTCGATAATCATGCCAGCACAATCCTCCTTTGCCGGAATGGGAGGAGCCCTCCATATACCGGTATATGTCGGAGGGGGGATTTTTGACAATGCATCTACCGCAAATCAGCTATCCTGGCAGAAAGAAGCCACACTATTTTGATAGAGTATGTTCTTTTCCCGGATCATCAATGCGCGTTCTTTCGTGATGTACACGACGGTCAAGAAATGTCCAAAAGCGGAAGGTCTCTCATATACAGGGCAACTTTCTCATAAGCTGGGAATATCATAGAACGAGCGGGCAGACGCCGGCCTTCAGCCATATACAGCCGGACCTCAGCCCCAAAGATTGGAGGGTGCGGCATGCGGAAAATGCCAACAATGAGGCCACCCAACACGGTCCCGAGATATTGTCGAGCCATGAAGGGAACCGGCCCAAACTTTATTCGGCAGTACATCGGTTTTCTCGTCTATATATGGACCTTTCGTGGCGGCGGCTTCTGGATGTATCCCACGGGCATTCGTAACGGGATTCTATATGGATACGTATGGAAAGCTTCTCATTATCAGTACGCACAGCTCCGCGTGTCCATGATCGACTGCCTCTTTTGAGGCAGGTGACGCGCTTTCGCTTTGCAAAAAAGCAGCACGCCGCCGCCTGGCTGTCTTCCATTGAACTCATCCATACGAGGAGGGATCTTATGCCCAAACAACCGGTTCTTTTAGAAAAACTGACCCGGTTTGAATCCGACCAACTCACAGAAACGGGTCTGCTGGAAGTCATCGTGAAGTATAACGGAGACCTTCAGAATATCGGCACACAGTTGGGTGCCGATATCGAACTGTTAAGCCCTGATTACGCCATCGTTACGATCAGCATTGACCGGCTGTCGGAGCTTTACACATTCCCGCAGATTGAGTACATTGAGCTGCCCAAAACGCTCACGTTCATGCTGCGGAACAGCCTTGAGAGCGCCTGTATTTCATCCGTCCAGCGTCCCGGTGGGCTTGGGCTGACCGGCAAGGGTGTGATCGTTGGGATCATCGACTCAGGAATTGACTACACCCATCCCGATTTCCGAAATCCGGACGGTACAAGCAGAATTCTGTACCTCTGGGACCAGACCGCCGCCGGTCCCCCGCCCCAGGGCTTCCGGAGCGGTACGGAATATTCGCAGGCCCAAATCAACGAAGCCCTGCTGGGTGCGAATCCAAGGTCTCTCATCCCGTCCACCGACACCGCCGGGCACGGAACGGCCGTCGCGGGGATCGCTGCTGGAAACGGTGTCTCCAGCAGCGGAGTGGAAGTGGGTGTCGCGCCAGACGCGAGCCTGATGATCGTAAAGCTCGGACACACCGGGAACGAGCTCTTCGCGCGGGACACGGAGATCATGCGCGCCGTCAAATACCTGTCCGACAAAGCGCTTGCGCTGAACATGCCTCTGAGCATCAATCTCAGCTACGGGACCAACAACGGCTCACACACAGGCGATTCCCTTTTCGAGCGCTATCTGAACAACATGTGCGAGCGTTGGAAGACCGTTATGGCGGTTGCCACTGGAAATGAGGGTTCCGCAGGACACCACTACCACGCCAAATTGGCACAAAATGAGACTTCAACCATTGAATTTTCCGTCTCCAGTAATCCGATCAGGCTTTATATGACCCTGTGGAAAAAATTCGTGGACACCATCACCTTCGAGTTGGTCGCACCCAACGGCAGGTCCACAGGGGCCATTCAGCCGCTGCAAAGTATCACAAGGGCAACACTGGGCGGCACGGAGGTCTCGATCATCTACGCGCAGCCGAACCAATACACCGTACAGCAGGAGGTGTACTTTTACTTCTCCACCCAGGGTGCCGGCGTCACTCCCGGCGTTTGGAAGCTGATTGCGCGGGGCGAGAAAATCGTAGACGGCGAGTTTAACATCTGGCTCCCCACCGTAGCAGATGTGACGCAGAACACGTCCTTCCTGCGCGCCGACGTCAACCTGACGCTGACGCTGCCCTCTACTGCGCAGAACGTCGTCTCTGTGGGCGGTTACAACTCGATGCTGGGAATCGCGACCGTGTTTTCGGGCAGAGGAGCCGCCAGCGGCTGTCCCCCCGTCAAACCTGATCTGGTCGCCCCTAGCGTCAGCGTCCTGACCACCAAATCCGGGGGGGGATATGACTCGTACACCGGCACCAGCATGGCATCTCCCTTCGTTGCCGGAGCAGCCGCGCTGATGATGGAGTGGGGAATCATCCGCGGAAACGACCCGTTTTTGTACGGCCAGCGTGTTAAGGCCTTTTTGCAGAGGGGCGCGAACAGAGAATTCACGACCCAGTTCCCAAACAATCAGTGGGGCTACGGAGCCTTGAGCCTCTGCGATACCATGGACGAACTCGTGGAATACACAAGGACGGGAGGCGCTTTTTCTTGAGCGACGCACAGTCCGTTGAACAGCTTATCTATGCCCCCGATACGGTGGATTTTGTTGTGCGAAAGAACGCGTTTGTCGATCAACTTCTCAAAAACAACCCCTCCATTGTAGCCACGCAGCTGCTTGCCGGAAGGTATCTCGTCTGCTATACGGATGCGGAGACCTTCAACAGTCTGATTAACCAGTTCGGATCCAGTTTCATCAGCTACATTTCCCTTGTCATGGGGCTGTTGGACAACACAAGCCTGACGGCGGCCGGAATCGTACAGGTGCATCAACAGCCCTATCTGGACCTGCATGGCAAGGGTGTCCTGCTGGGCTTTGTCGATACCGGCATTGATTATACACAGAGTGCCTTCCGCTATGAAGACGGCTCCAGCAAGATTCAGTTTCTCTATGATCAGACCGTGGCCGGACCTCCGCCCGAGGGGTTTTATCTCGGCACGGAATACACGAACGAACAGATCAACCAGGCACTGCGGGCGGAGGACCCCTATCAGATTGTCCCACAGAGGGACGAAAACGGGCACGGCACCTTTCTGGCCTCCATCGCTGCCGGTAACGACCCCGGGGACCTTTTAGGAGCCGCACCGGACGCGGAGCTGATCGTTGTAAAGCTGCGGAAGGCCCGCTCCTTTTATCGCGACTGGTTTTCCGTCCCGCCGGAGCAGGAATACGCATACGAAACGACCTCCATCATGGTCGGCGTGGAATATATCGTCAAAAAAGCGCGCCAGCTCAACCGCCCGGTGGTCATCTGCATTGGGGTGGGGACAAACTTCGGCGCCCACGACGGTTTTTCAATCTTTGAGGAATACCTGAGCAACATTGCAAATTTAAAAGGCGTATGTGTCTGCACAGCGGCGGGAAATGAGAGTCAGGCGCGGCACCATATGCAGGGAGTAATTAAGGAGAAAGGCGCAACGCAAAATATCGACCTGAAAGCTGGAGAAAACGCGGGGGATATCATTCTGGGGATTTGGAGCGCTATTTCCGATAAACTCTCCCTGTCCGTCCGATCGCCGACGGGAGAGCTGGTGGGGCGGATTCCCTCCAAGCCCGGATCTGTCAGCCGCTCCAGACTGATTTTGGAAAGATCTACCGTCCAGGTGGAATACTACTTCCCCTATGAGAGCACCGGGAGCCAGCTTTCTGTTGTAAAGATTTCCAACGCGACGCCTGGAATCTGGACGATTACCGTCTTCGGTGACCTAATTCTCAACGGTACGTTCCACGCGTGGCTTCCGCTCACCGGCTTTGTCTCTCCCACCGTGGAACTCCTGTCGGCGACGCCCTATTACACCGTCACCAGCCCCTCCACCATGTTTGGATCCATCAGCTGCGGCGCGTACAACAGTACGACTGCCAGCCTGTTCTCCGACTCCTCGTGGGGACCCACCCGCCTGGATCGAATGGCGCCGGACCTTACAGCACCCGGGGCGCGGGTCGGCGGAATCTATCCCAGTGGCCCCGGCACCATGAGTGGGACCAGCGTCGCCGCAGCCATCACCGCCGGTGCCTGCGCACTCATGATGCAGTGGGGCATCGTGGAAAAAAATGACGTGGCACTGAGTACCTACCAGATCCGCGCCTATCTGATCCGCGGCTGCAGCAGAAGCCCAACCATGATCTATCCCAATACGCAGTGGGGGTACGGCACTTTGAATCTGATTCAGACGTTCGATCTGATGCGAGAGCTGTAATATCAGCGCAATAACTTTTAACAAGGGGTGCTGCATTGTGGCAGACATTCAGTCTATACAAAAATTCCTCGACTCACCGGACACGGTGGGCTTCGTCGTGCGGGGCGGCAATGAGACCGACCGGCTGATTTCCGAAAATCCGGACATCATCGTGACCCAGACGCTGGCGGGAAGATACGTCGTCTGTTATACGACCGTTCAGGCTTACCCACAAATTGTCGAACAGTTGGGAACCAGCTATCTCAGCTCCATCGCGGTCGTACTGGGTCCGCTGGGCCGTCCGGCCCTTGAAAAGGCGGGGATTCTCTCCATCCAGCAGCAACCATACCTGAACCTACGGGGACAGGGTGTGCTGATCGGCTTTGTGGACACTGGCATTGACTATACGCAGCAAATTTTCCGCTATGAGGATGGGACCAGCAAAATCCGTTATCTCTATGACCAGTCTATTACCAGTGCACCGCCGGAGGGGTTTTTCATCGGTACCGAATATACCAATGAACAGATCAATCAGGCGCTGAAAGCGGAAAACCCATTTGACGTCGTGCCCTCCAGGGACACGGCCGGACACGGTACGTTTCTGGCCTCCGTCGCAGCGGGGCGGGAGGAGGGTGACTTTATCGGAGCCGCTCCGGACGCGGAGCTGATTGTCGTGAAGCTGAAAAGGGCGCGGCCATATGGTCTGGAGCTGTTCGCAGTACCGAAAGAGCAGGAAAACGCGTTTTCCTCCATCGCCGTGATGATCGGGGTAGAGTACATCGTCCGCAAAGCCCAAGCGCTGAACCGACCGGTTGTCATCTGTCTCGGAATTGGCACAAATTCGGGAAGTCACGATGGCTTCAGCATTTTTGAGGAATATCTGAGCGAAATTGCCAACCTGCCGGGCGTGTGTCTTTGCATTGCCGCCGGCAACGAAAGTCAGGCCAGACACCATACGAAAGGGATCATCGAGGCAAAGGGGGAAGCGCAAAGCATCGACGTAAAAGTCAGCGACCAGCCATCCGATTTCCTTATCTCCGTCTGGAACTCGATGGCCGACAAAATGTCGGTCTCCATCCTCTCGCCGACCGGCGAATACATTGCCAGAATTCCGCCAAAAACCGGAAGCGTCCAGATCACAGACTTAATTCTGGAGCGTGCGCAGGTCCGTGTGGCCTGCTATTTCCCCCTTGAGGGAAGCGGAGGCCAGTTAACCACCGTGCGGGTTCTGGGCGCGCCGCCTGGAATCTGGACGATCACCATGCACGGCGACATCATCCTGGACGGCACCTTCCACGCTTGGCTCCCGCTGACCGGTTTTGTCTCCCCGAATGTGGAATTTCTCGCGGCGAATCCCTATTATACGGTCACCGTTCCCTCCACCGCGTCCATCGCAATCAACTGTGGAGCCTATGACAGTTCAAATGACAGTCTGTATCTCAATACGTCCTGGGGACCCACGCGGATCGAGCGGATGGCTCCGGATCTCGTCGCGCCGGGGGTTGGAATTCTGGGGATCTATCCCACTGGAAGCGGCACCATGAGTGGCACCAGTGCGGCCACGGCCATTACTGCGGGGGCGTGCGCGCTGATGATGCAGTGGGGCATCGTGCAAAAAAACGACGTCTCCATCAGCACCTATCAGATCCGTGCCTATCTGATCCGGGGCTGTAGCCGCTTGCAGAACATGTCTTATCCGAATCCGCAGTGGGGCTATGGAACGCTCGATCTGTTTCAATCCTTTAATCTCATGCGTGAACAATAGGCATCTGCCGCGCAATAGGAGGCGTTTCCATTGAACCAGGAGCAGCTAAAGAACTTTATCAATTCGCCGGACACGGTGGATTTTATTGTCCGGGGCAGCGACGATCTGGACATTTTTTTAAAGGAGAATCCGAACGTGATCGCAACGCAGACGCTGGCCGGAAGGTATGTGGTCTGCTACGCAAACGTGAATGAATTTGCGACGATCATCAACCGGCTGGGAACCAGCTATGTGAGCTCACTGTCCATCGTATTGGGGCTGCTGGACCGGCCGGCACTGGAAAGCTCCGGCATTATCGGGATCCAGCAGCAACCCTATTTAGACCTGCGGGGGCGGGGCGTCCTAGTCGGCATCGTGGACACGGGAATCGATTATACACAGCAGGTGTTCCGCTATGAGGATGGGACCAGCAAGATTCAGGCTATTTATGACCAGTCAATCCCCGGCACGCCGCCTGAGGGCTTTTTTATCGGCGCCGAGTACACCCACGAGCAGATCAATCAGGCACTGCAGGCGAAAGACCCCTACGAAATCGTTCCGCAGCGGGACACCGACGGACACGGCACCTTCCTTGCCTCTGTGGCGGCCGGGCGCGAAACTGACAGTTTCCTTGGTGCCGCGCCTGACGCCGAGCTGGTGGTGGTAAAACTGAAAAAAGCGCGGCCGTTCTATTTGAATCTTTTCTCCGTGCCGGAAACGCAGGAGAATGCGTTCGGCTCTACCGCCGTCATGATCGGTGTGGAATATATTTTTCAGAAAGCACGGGAGCTGAATCGCCCCGTCGTCATCTGTCTGGGAATCGGTACGAACTCCGGAAGCCACGACGGGTTTAGTATTTTTGAGGAGTATCTGAGCGAGGTCGCCAATCTGGTCGGGGTCTGCCTGTGCATCGCGGCAGGAAATGAAAGCCAGGCGAGGCACCATACGCAGGGAACAATTTTAGCCAAAAGCGAATCCCGAAATATTGAAGTCTCCGTCGCCAACGAATCTTCGGCTATTTACGCAGCAATCTGGAGCGCCGTCTCCGATAGAATCTCCGTTTCCATTCGCTCTCCGACCGGCGAGCTGGTTGCCAGACTCCCTCCGAAATCCGGGAGTATTACCATTACCAATCTTGTTTTTGAGCGTTCCGTTATCCAGGTCGCCTATTTCTTCCCGCTTGAGGGAAGCGGCGGTCAGCTGACGGTCATCCAGGTAACGAACGCCACTCCGGGCATCTGGACCATCACCGTGTACGGCGACCAGATTCTGGACGGCACCTTCCACGCCTGGCTCCCCCTTACCGGCTTTGCCTCTCCCGGTGTGGAGTTTCTCGAGGCAACTCCCAATTATACGGTAACCGTTCCGTCCACAGCCGTCGGAGCGATCAGCTGCGGCGCGTACAACGTTAGCGATAAAAGCCTTTACTCCAACTCGTCATGGGGGCCGACACGAATCAACCTGATGACGCCCGACTTGGCCGCTCCGGGCGTTAACGTCGGTGGAATTTTCCCGACAGGCTACGGTACCATGAACGGCACCAGTGCGGCCACCGCCGTTACTGCGGGCGCCAGCGCTCTGATGCTGCAATGGGGCATCGTACAGGGTAACGACATGGCGCTGAGCACCTATCAGATCCGTGCCTACCTGATCCGCGGCTGCAACCGCAGTCCGACGATGTTATATCCAAATCCGCAGTGGGGCTACGGTGCGCTGGACCTGATGCAAACCTTCAACCTCATGCGGGAAACCAAACAAAATGATATGAGCTGAAGGCAACGCTTCTTGTAATTTCATTTCCATTCAGTCAGGCTAATCTGTCCGTCCCCGGATTTGTACATTCCATCCGCTCCAAGCGCAGGGCTTTTTGCCCTTTTTCGTAATTTCCCTTGCACTTATTATACTTCAAATGGTCTTGAATGCCTTGCTGTGTGTGGATTTGTCGGCGATTCAGTATGCATTGCTGAATCGATTGAATGCGCGGTGAATGCCACGGCAATAATAAAGAGAAAAACAACATGGAGATGAGACCCTTTGAATCAATCATTTTGGGGAGATGCTGCAAAACTCCCGTTATGCGGCGTTCGTATTTGCAACGAGAGCGCCAAAACAGCAATGGGAAAAAGGAACAACGATACCACGCAAACGCGGGGCTGCTTCAGCCGCGACACTCTGATTTTTGAAAGTGAAAAGCTGCTTGGCGATCCGAAAGCGTGTGCACCATATGTCCGGTAAGTTCAGCGGATATTATTTTAGGCACCAGAAAAACGGGCAGACAGTCGCGTTTATTCCGGGCGTATCGGACGACGGCGCATTCATACAGATGATAACAGATCACCGCTCCTATCATTTTGAGTTTCCTTCCGCCGTGATGAGCAGGAAAATCACCATCGGCAAAAACCGATTTTCCACAGAGGGTATTCATATCGATCTGCCTGGGATCCGGGGAAATATTCTGTATTCAGATGTTACGCCGCTAAAGTCGGATATCATGGGACCATTTCGCTTCTTTCCGATGGAGTGCAGACACAAAATCGTAAGTATGCACCACAGGCTGAACGGCTCGCTGAAGATTGGAAATGAGATCTACGATTTCGAAAACGGTACCGGATACATCGAGGGCGACAGCGGAAAATCGTTTCCCAAAAAATATATTTGGATTCAGGCAAACGATTTTGCGAACGGCAGCAGCGTTATGATGTCGGTCGCAGAGATCCCGTTCTGCGGTTTTCGCTTTGAAGGCTGTATCTGCGTTGTTTTGAAAGATGGAAAGGAATACCGCCTTGCAACCTATCTTGGCGCAAGAGCAGAATCAAGCAAAAATTCCATCGTTGTATATCAGCGCAGTCTCCGGCTTGAGGCGGATCTTATTTCCAAGGGGATGGGGTTTCCTCTCGCGTCGCCGCGAGACGGAAAGCTGCGCGGGATTACCAAGGAAAACAACAATGCAACGGTCCTTTTTCGGCTGTCCGATCAAAATAAAACGATATGCGAACTTCTAAGTGCAAACGCCGGATTCGAATGCGTCGGATATCCTCCGGCGTAAAATCTTTGCAGGATCACTGCGTGAATACAGAGTGCACGTCAAATTTTGGCAAATGGCACATTGGCCGCCTGTCCGAACTAGCTTGTTTGCGGTATGGTTCTCGTCAAAACTAGAATACACCCTTCACCTTAGCCGGTGGAGGGTGTATTTCTTTGCCCGTGTGTTTCGCAGGCCCCGAACATAGTCTGCTTGTTGACGTCAAATGCCGCATAACCGGTCGCGCCAGCCGCCTGCATACCGCTCTGTCACCAACTGGTCCCGTTCCCAGATCTCTGGATCCCTACCGTTTTTGCCATGGCTGTAATGAAGGAATCAATAGTTGTGGATATGAAAGTGACTTTGGCCGTGTTCCTCATGGCGGTGGTAGTACTCATCGACAAGATCCACTCGCTTCAGTAAATCAATATCATCCAACAATTGAGCTGTCTGCAAATCAGCAGCAATGGCATGGTCTTGATCAAAAAGAACCGTCCGCTGGGAAATTTCCTGTACTAATTCCAGATTATGCGTAGACGTTATGATTGTTTTACCCGCCCTGTTAAGCTCTAATATAAATTCGGCAAGGAAACGCTCTGTTCTCGGGTCAAGCCCGTTCATCGGCTCGTCCAGAACAAGTACGTCTGGATTCAGCGCGAGAACGCAGGCGATGGCGACTTTCTTTTTTTCTCCGCCGCTGAGATGGTACGGCTGACGGTTTTTAAAGCTCATCATTTTCAGCAGATTGAGGCAGTCGTCCACTCGCTCCTCTACCGCTTTTTCGTCAAATCCCATCTGTCTTGGACCAAAGGCAATCTCGTCATATACATTTGAACAGAAAAGTTGTGTCTCAGAGTTTTGAAAAACGAAGCCAAGTCTCTGATGGAAGGACTTCGAGAATCTTGTATCCTTGAGTTTTTTTTCGGTGATTTCCTCGCCATTAAACCTGTAAACTCCGCTGTCCGGAAAGATAAGCCCGTTGATCAGCTTCAACAGGGTCGACTTCCCGCTTCCGTTCGGTCCAAGCAGAGAGACAGACTGGCCCTTTTCAATTTTCAAATTAATGTTACTAAGGGCTTTGTTCCCTTCGTAGGAGTAGTTCACGTCAATCAGTTCAATCATTCGTTCATCCCGCTAATCTCTGAAAGTATATGAATATGAAAACGATGCCTGCGTTGATCAGAATATAGATGCCATCGGCGATTGAGAGTTTGAACTTGTCATAGATTTTATACTCACCGGTAAAGCCGCGGCACTCCATTGCGGAGTACATTTCCTCGGACATTTCCCGCGACTTGATAAAAAGCGTTCCGCCCACTCCGCCAAGCGATGCGTATTTCTTTTTATTCTTTCCAACGGAACGCAGCTTCAGCGCATACAGCATTTCGAGGGAAAACTCTCCGAGCATATAGATGTACTTAATCGTGATGTCAAAGACAAATATAAACATATCCGGGAAATGAAAACGCTTTAACGCACCAATGATACGATCCCAGCGCGTGGAATACGAGAGTATGTTTACCGCCGTGATTGTAGCAAAGACCTTCACTGGAATCATCGTGATGCTATAGGTGTTGCCGGAAAAAGCGGCCGGCAGAAGTATGATGACTGTGAAAACAGTCGCGATCAGGCTTCCTCGAAGGATCTTTATGATCTCCTTACCAGGCATGGCGCATAACACCAGCAAGATATAAGTAACCATGATATACAGGTAGGTGAAGTTCTGTGACACAGAAAGCAATACAATGTAAAGGAGCGTGAAAATGATCTTAAATACCGGTGACACGAACAGCTTATCCTTTTCGACGCCGCTCTGACCCCGAATCTTGGAAATGAGCTTCAAAAAAGACAGGATGCTTTTGTTGATAAAAGTATCCTTGTCTGAAACGGGCGCATAGTTTTCACCTTTTAAAAGCCATTCCGGCATATCATTGCTCCTTAAAATGTAGGAATAGGATATAATGTCCGCTATTTGGACATTATATCCTATTCTATGTCTGATGTAAACAGAAAAAGCCTAGGCTACCTTTTCCGCTTTGTCCTTGATCAGGCTGCTGATGATTTTGAATATGATTGCGAGAATGGCAACGCCCAGAACAGCTGAGATGATATAACCGAGTACCTCCGGTACACCGCTGAGCGAATAGTCAGGCAATAACGTCTCAAAGCTGATTCCTTTTGCCATTCCCTCAGGCACATAGCCGAGCGAGCTGCCTCCGGAAATAACTGACGCGATCTCGTCTCCGCCCCATTCGCCCCATGCTGTGCCTGCTGCGAGAAGGCCCAACGGTGAAAGGCAAATCAGTCCCAGAATCAGCCCCCAGATTGGCTTTGACTTTTTCTTGCTCTCCGTGAAAATCATCCCGGGCGATACCTTCTTGACGAAGGTGTATATCAGCACCGTGAAAAGGACCTCAACGGGGCCCGCGACCGCAAGGTGAGGAATCACCATTGCCGGAATCGAAACCGACAGAGGATACGGGCAGTAGAGCGACTGGCCCGCCGCGTTATGGAACAGGAGCGGCTGGAGGCCAAACTCAATTGCAGCGCAGAGAGAAGCGACGACGATACCGAAATACGAGCCGACAACAGTGCCGGAATATTCGCCCAACGTGGATTTTGTGCGGCTCTTGATGAATTTATAGACATAGTAACCGACGAAAGGCAGAACAAACGCCATATTGAAGCAGTTGGCTCCGAAGGATAGAATTCCTCCGTCGCCGAAGAGCAGCGCCTGTACAAGCAATGCAACTGAAACCGAGATACAGGCCGAGTACGGACCCAGCAATAGCGCGATCAGCGTCCCTCCGACAGCATGGCCAGTTGTGCCTCCCGGAAGAGGAACGTTGAACATCATCATGAGGAAGGAGAGTGCGGCAGCGACGCCGAGCTGCGGCATTTTTGCCTTTGATATCTCTTTCTTCACTTTTTTAATTGATACCGCCCAAACCGGCACCATGGCAGCAGCCATAACTGCGCAGGTAGACGGGCTTAGGTAATTATCTGGAATATGCATCACAATCTTCCTTTCGAACTTAAAACAAAGAGTTTTTGTTGTCGATATCAATAGTAGCAGCGCTGGGAGAGGCCGGCAAGCCCCCCTGGGGGATAAAAATTGATGTTTTTATCAATATCGCGTACGATGCAGCCTGGACTCTCCTCGCGACTGATTGTGCGGAAGAAAGCAGGCTATGGCATGAAATGGGGCTTTACAATTTAACCAAATTCCCTTATAATATAAATATAGAATTTGGAGCTTTCAGTCAGCAAAGCCAGCAGATGCAGCGTGCATCGCTGGTTTTGTTTGCAATTTACACGGAAAGGAGTTCCCGACATGGCATCGTTTACTGTAAATGGGCGCGTTGTTGCACCTTCCAAAAATCAGAAGCTGCTGCGATTTCTTCGCGATGAGCTGCACTTGACCGCCGCCAAGGACGGCTGCAGCGAAGGCGCCTGCGGCGCATGCACAGTAATCATCAACGGAGAGATCTGCAAATCCTGCGTGCCGGATACCGACGCTCTGGAGGGAATGCATATTGTCACCGTGGAGGGACTGACGGAGTGGGAAAAGCAGGTCTACTCCTTTGCCTATGCGGAGGCCGGTGCGGTACAGTGCGGCTTCTGTATTCCCGGCATGGTACTGTGTTCCAAAGCGCTGCTCGACAAGAATCCGGACCCGACTGAGCCGGAGATTCGCTATGCCCTGCGCAACAATTACTGCCGCTGCACCGGCTATGTCAAAATCGTCGCCGCCGTAAAGCTGGCCGCGCAAATTCTCCGGGACGGCGTGATTCCAAAAAATGGCACGGACGACTGGCAGCTCGGCTCCCGCGTACAGCGGCTCGACGCGGACGAAAAGGTGCTGGGAATCGGCAAGTATCCGGACGATTACTACCCGGATGGGATGCTTTATGGCTCGGCGCTTCGGAGCAAATACGCGCGCGCCCGCGTTCTCTCCATCGATACCGCAGCGGCAAAAGCCCTCCCCGGCGTCGCGGCCGTGCTGACGGCGGACGATATTCCCGGTGAAAACAAGATCGGCCATCTGAAACATGATCAGTATACGCTGATTCCGGCAGGCGGACTCACCCATTATCTTGGAGACGCGATTGCCCTGGTGGCAGCGGTGGACCGTGAAACGCTGGAAAAGGCGAAAAAGCTGATCCAGGTCGTATATGAGGAGCTTCCCGCCGTCCACAATATCAAGGAGGCCGCAGCCCCGGACGCACCACGCGTGTTCGACGAGGAGAAGGACAATAGCTGCGCCTTCAAGCACGTCAGCCGCGGCAACGCCGACGAGGCGATCCGTCATTCAGCACATGTGCTCTCGCATCATTTTGAAACGCCGTGGACGGAGCACGCGTTCCTGGAGCCGGAATGCGCCGTTGCCTACATCGACGGGGACGGAGACGTATTTGTCTATTCGACCGACCAGTCGGCGCACCAGACGCTGCACGAGTGCAAGCTGCTGCTCGGCTCTGAAAACGTAAAGGTACAAAATGCCCTGGTGGGCGGCGGCTTCGGCGGCAAGGAGGACATGACCGTACAGCACCACGCGGCGCTGCTCGCGTATTTGACCAGGCGGCCGGTCAAGGTGAAGCTTACCCGCGCGGAATCGCTGCTGATTCATCCGAAACGTCACCACTTCGAGATGGATTTTACAATGGGCTGCGACGAAAACGGCATCATTCAGGGCGTGAAGGCGAAGGTGTTCTCCGACACGGGCGCGTTTGCCTCGCTGGGCGGCCCGGTGCTTGAGCGCGCCTGTACGCACGCCGCCGGTCCCTATACCTACCAGAATTTTGAGATTGAGGGCACCGCGTTTTATACGAACAACCCCCCGGCGGGCGCGTTCCGCGGCTTCGGCGTCACGCAGACCTGCTTTGTGACGGAGAGCCTGCTCAACATGATGGCGGACGAGGTTGGCATCTCTCCGTGGGAAATCCATTACCGCAACGCGATTCGCCCGTGGGGCGTGCTTCCGAATGGGCAAATCGTGGACGACTCCACCGGACTCGTGGAGACGCTGGAGGCCATCAAGCCGGACTATGACGCGGCGGTCGCGGCGGGAAAGCCGGTCGGTATCGGCTGCGCGATGAAAAACGCGGGCGTCGGCGTCGGCATCCCGGATACGGGGCGCGTCAAGCTGATCGTAGAACCGGACCAAAAGGTGCATATCTATTCCGGCGCCTCCTGCATCGGGCAGGGCCTCGGCACTGTCCTCGTACAGATGGTCGTGAGCAACACAGATCTCGCGCGTGATGACATCGTCTATGAGCGCAGCAATACCTGGATTGCGCCGGATTCCGGCACGACCTCCGGATCCCGGCAGACGCTTGTGACCGGCGAGGCCTGCCGCCGCGCCTGTGAAAAGCTTATGGAGGACCGCGCCGCGGGTAAAACCCTCCGCGACATGGTTGGGTCCCTCTATTATGGCGAATATCTGGCAAAGACGGACTCGCTGGGCGCCGACTTACCGAACCCAATGTCCCATGTGGCCTACGGCTATGCCACCCAAGTCTGCATTTTGGACCCGAAAACCGGAAAAATAGAAAAGATGATCGCCGCGCACGATGTCGGCAAGGCCGTCAATCCCCTCTCCTGCGAGGGCCAAATCGAGGGCGGCGTCGTCATGTCGATGGGGTTCGCCCTGCGCGAGCAGTATCCGATCGATGAAAACTGCAAACCAATCGAAAAATTCGGCTCGCTTGGGCTGTTTCGCGCCCATGAGCTTCCGGAAATCAAGGCAATCGTGGTGGATAAGCCCGGTCTTCAGGTTGCCTGCGGCGCAATCGGAATCGGCGAGATCACCTCGATCCCGACGGCGCCCGCCATTGCCGACGCCTACTTCCGCTATGACCACGAGCGGCGCTACAGTCTGCCGCTCACCCATACGCCCTATGAAAGGAAAGACGGAGCATGAAGAAAAAGTTCCCGTACCGGGCCGCCCTTGTCGCCTGTAACGGCGGCTGCCGGGCAAGCCAGGATGAGCCGAAATGCGGCTATGGCTGCATTGGCTGCGGCGCTTGCGCTGCGGCCTGCAAATTCGGCGCGATTTCCGTAAATGGGGACGGCGTGGCGGAGGTCGACGAGGAAAAATGCGTTGCCTGCGGCGCCTGCGCGCGCGTCTGTCCGCAAAAGATCATCCGCATCCATGAATGTGCCAACTATATTGTGGTCAAATGCTCGAACCGGGACAGGGGCGCGGACGCCAGGAAGGAATGCCGGGTCAGCTGCATTGGCTGCGGCATCTGCGAGAAAGCCTGCACCGCGGGTGCCATCCGGGTTCGCGAAAATTGCGCTGTCATTGACGAAGATCGTTGTCTGAGCTGCGGCATGTGCTCGGTCAAATGTCCGCGCCATGCGATCTACGACCTGCGCGGGATCTTCACGAGGAAAAGCTAGGGTAACGCCGCGTAATGCTAAGCGTATGCTTCCGGTGCTCGCCGCGAATTTCGCGGCAGCGGCCCGACTGCCTTGTTTTCCCGTTTCGCTTGGATTGGCTCGTTCGCAGAAATTCCGGGAATGTAACGATTCGGCGCGGAGTTTTAGCCGTATACAACGCGTTTTTTGGATATTTTCCAGCGTGTTATGGCAGGAGGAACTCCGCGTGGATCCAGTAAAGTTGAGGTTTAAACCATCATGGCATTTGATTTCAAAAAAGAGTATCGGGAATTCTATCTGCCGCCGCGGAAACCGCAGTTCGTGACGGTACCGTCCATGAACTATCTTGCTGTACGCGGATCAGGCGACCCAAACGAGGAAAACGGCGCATATCAGGCAGCCATCGGCCTGCTCTATGGCGTCGCCTTCACCATTAAGATGAGCAAACTGTCCGACCACCGGATTGAAGGTTACTTCGACTACGTCGTGCCGCCGCTGGAGGGCTTCTGGCGGCAGGAAGGCATCGACGGCTTTGATTACACGCGAAAAGACCTGTTTCATTGGATCTCGGTCATCCGCCTGCCGGAATTCGTCACCGGGGCGGACTTTGACTGGGCCATCGCTGCGGCAGCGAAAAAGAAAAAGCAGGACTTTTCCAAGGTGGAATTCCTGACCATAGACGAGGGCCTCTGCGTGCAGGCAATGCATATCGGGCCTTATGACGACGAGCCGGGCACCGTCGCGGCCATGGATCAATTTGCGTGGGAAAACGGCTTCACAAACGACTTCCGTGAGACCCGGCTGCACCATGAAATCTACCTCTCGGACGCCCGCAAGGTCGAACCCGCAAGGCGGAAAACGGTCATCCGCCATCCTGTGAGGAAACTTTGATGCGATTGACGGAAACTGAGCGGCTGGAGCTGCTGCCGCTGGACGTTCGCCTGCTGCGGCTCTGGGCAGAGGATCTGCCCGCGCTGGAACAGGAGCTTTCCTGCTCCTATCAGGCGGAGCCAATGGAGGGCTGCTTTCTGGAAATTGTAAAGGGGCAGCTCGCCGCAACCGAGCGGGACCCGGATCACTACATGTGGCACAGCTTTTGGCTGCTGCTCCGCAAAATGGACCGCGTTGTGGTCGGCGCCGCCGACTTTAAGAATGTCCCGGATGAAAATGGCGAGGTCGAGATCGGCTATGGCCTCGGAACGCCCTTCGAGGGCAGCGGGTACATGACTGAAGCTGTCAAAGCCATGTGCGCGTGGGCGGAACAACAAGAAGGGGTTCGGCATGTGATCGCCGAAACAGAGCGCGACAGCCTGCCCTCACAGCGCGTCTTGGAGCGCTGTGGCTTTAGAAAATACGACGAGGCCTCCACAATTTGGTGGAGGCGGCAAGAATCCCCCCATGAAGCGAGCGGCATCCTGGTTCCGCTTAAAATGAACGATTGAAAGGATGAACTACTATGCTAAAAGCAATTATTTATACTTCCAACACGGGCTATACTGCAGAATATGCAAAGCTGCTGGGCGAAAAGACCGGGCTGCCGGTTTCTTCCCTCGAGAAAGCCGAAACCAAAATTTCCCCCAGTTCTGAGATTCTCTATCTCGGCTGGCTCATGGCAGGCACAGTCAAGGGGTACAAGTCTGCCGCGAAACGGTATCGTGTCCGCGCGGTCTGCGCCGTCGGCATGGCCGGCACAGGCACGCAGATGGAAGAAGTCCGAAAGAAGAACGCGCTTCCCGATCAAACGGCCCTCTTCACTCTGCAGGGCGGCTTCGACATCAAGAAGCTGCACGGGATCTATAAGCTGATGATGTCTGTCATGGTCAAAACTGTCGGTAAGGGGCTGGCAAGCAAGGCCGACCGGACACCGGACGAGGACGCAATTCTGGAAATGATGCTCCATGGCGGCAACCATGTCGGCGTAGAGAACCTCGGCGGCGTGCTGGAGTGGATGCGGTCGCAAGAACGCTGAGAAAGGGATTTACGATGATACTGGAAACAAAACGACTGATTCTCCGCCCATGGGCGGAATCTGACGCAGAGGAGCTGTACCGCTACGCAAAGGACCCGGCAGTCGGCCCCATCGCGGGCTGGCCGGTACACACCTCCGTGGAAAACAGCCGCGAGATTATCCGCGGGGTGCTCTCCGCGCCGGAGACCTACGCGGTGGTGCTCAGGGAAACCGGCAAACCGGTGGGCAGCGCAGGTATCATGCTCCCCGGAAAGGGCACCGCACCGATCCAGGACGGCCAGTCCGAGATCGGCTACTGGATTGGAAAGCCCTATTGGGGCCTGGGCCTCATCCCGGAAGCGGTGCGGGAGCTCCTGCGCCACTGCTTTGAGAATTTGGGCTGCACCGCCGTCTGGTGCGGGTATTACGACGGCAACGAAAAATCCAGACGCGCGCAGGAGAAATGCGGTTTTCTTTTCCACCACACCGAGATCGGCAAGCCCTGCGCGTTGATGGGCGACGTGCGCACCGAGCATTTCACCTGCATGAGCCGGGAGTCCTGGAAAAAAGCAAACGGATAACAGAAAGGAACGCTTTATGAAAAACATCACATTCCTGGAGACTGTGGCAAGCCGGGAGGTTTGCGACAGGTAATCTCCGCATGCCTCCCAAAAGGAACTGATTTACTTTTAGGAGGATACAACAATGAACCGCGAAAACAAGCGGAAACGATACGAAAAAGCATATTATAAAACACATGCCTGTACCGACAGCTTCACCTGCAAGGTCTGCGGGCGGCCCGTTATCCCAGCCGGAGCCGGGAGCGAGCATCGGAACCACTGTCCCAATTGCCTGTCAAGCCTGCATGTGGACATGGAACCCGGCGATCGGGCCTCCGACTGCGGCGGAATCATGGAACCAGTGGCTGTTTGGGTGCGTAAGGGCGGCGAGTGGGCACTGATTCATCGCTGCCGCCGCTGTGGGGCGCTCTCGTCCAACCGTACGGCGGCGGACGACAATCCCATGAAGCTCATGAGCATTGCAATGAAGCCCCTGTGCGCCCCTCCTTTCCCGCTGGAGCGCATTGAGGAAATGACCGCGCTGATGGGTGGGGAGGGCAGTCTGCAAAGCGAACACAGCAAGAAAGGTCGAGAAATTTCACCCTGAGATTTCGTAGAATAGAACGCGTCGGGAAGTGAAAAATGTGACGGAACAGATTATGGCTGTGCAGCGGATGCAGGACTATATCGCGGCGAATCTCGAGCTTGAGATCACGATGGGTGAGTTATCCCGCGTATCCCTCTTTTCCCCGTGGTATTCCTACCGCCTGTTCAAAGCCTACACCGGGCTGACGCCAGCCGAGTACATCCGCCATCTGCGGCTGTCAAGGTCGGCGCTGCGGCTCAAGAACGAGAACTGCCGTGTGATCGACGCGGCGCTCGATCTGGGCTTTGGCAGCGTGGACGGCTACCAGCGGGCGTTTTACCGGGAATTCGGCTGCAATCCGCGCGAGTACGCGAAGGCACCCGTTCCCATCACGCTTTTCATCCCGTATGGCGTAAAATTCAGGGAACTCAGAAAGGATGAGATCGACATGGAACACGTGCAGAGCATATTTATCCAGGTGCTCCGTAAGCCGGAGCGCAAGGTCCTGATCCGGCGCGGCAGGAAAGCGGAGGAATATTTTTCCTACTGCGAGGAAGTTGGCTGCGACATTTGGGGGCTTTTACTCAGCATGGACTCTCTTTGCGGCGAGCCGGTATCCCTGTGGCTGCCGGAGCCGTATCAAAAGCCCGGAACCTCCACCTATGTGCAGGGCGTGGAAGCTGCAATCGACTATGCCGGCCCAGTGCCCGACGGCTTCGACGTAATCTCTTTGCCCGAGGCCGAATACCTGATGTTTCAGGGCGAGCCGTTCCGGGAGGAGGACTACTGCGAGGCCATCACAGCGGTGCAGCACGCGATGGATCGCTATGACCCCACTGTCATCGGCTACGAATGGGATGCAGCAAATCCTCGGATTCAACTGGCGCCGCGCGGTGAGCGCGGCTACATTGAGCTGCGCGCAGTGAAGCGAAAAGGTTGATGATGAAATGTGAAGCGTCATGGACAACTGGCCATAACGCTTCACATTTTTCTACTGTACCCAAGCAAAGCTCCGCGCAAGCTGCGCACAGAGTTCTCTGCCATTTTGCCTCCTCCGGCTTTTGCGCCCTATTTTCACAAGTGCTTTTCGCGCACCCGGACGCGGATTGCGTTTTCCCCTTTCCGGGGCTATAATGATAAAAAAGTCGCGCCGAACGTGTGCGGACTTGTGGAGGAAGCATCTATGACGGAAATTGAAATCAAGGCATCTCTGGCCGGGATCGGCCGCGACACGGCAGAGGCGCGCGCGTCCGCGCTGGGCTTCCGCCCAGACTGCGACTGTCGGGAGGCGGACGTTTACTACAACGCGGTCAGCCGCGATTTTCGCAAAACCGACGAGGCGCTTCGCCTGCGCGAGCACACGGAGCGCGGCGTTACGCACGTCTGTCTCACCTACAAGGGCGCAAAGCAAAACGCCGTTTCGCAGACGCGGCAGGAGCTGGAGACGGCGGTGGAGAACGGCGATACCATGCGCAAAATTCTCTTGGCGCTGGGTTACACGGCCGTACTGCGCGTCAAAAAAGACCGCCGCACGCTGGTGGGCAACGGCAGCTATGCGGGCGTCAACCTCTGTCTCGACACCGTGGAGGGTCTGGGCGATTATATGGAGCTCGAGTTTCCCGCGCCCGACGACGCCTCCGACGAAAAAAAAGAGAGCGTCCTGAACGGACTGCTCTCTTTGCTGGATTCTCTCGGGGTACCCCGGGAGAACCTGGGACAAAAGTCCTATTTGGAGCTTTTGATGACGCGCTCCACGTCGAAAAAATCCTCCCAGGGATGATAGGGCACCTGCATGGCGGTTAGCACCTGCGCGAGGGTGTCTCGGGCAAAAACGGTCCGGGACGCTCTCGCCATTTCCACGTCCGAATAGCTGTCGCCGATGCACATAGCATGGCGGCAGTTGTACTTTTCCATGATCTTCGCCTTTTGGATGAGCTCCGTACCGTCGTCATAGTCGGAGCGCAGGCGCATGAATTCCCCGCTCGTGTCGAGCGCGACGCTGTAAACGTCCAGCAGATATTCCCGGTAGGGCGCGAGCTTTTCTTCCACATAGGGCTGCAGACCGCCGGAGATGACGACCACCGGAATGCCCATTTCCCGCATACGGACAAGCAGCTCCAGAAAGCCCGGGCGGATCGGGACGGTACGGACATAGTCCATAATCTCGCCGAAACGGCTGCTCGGCATCACGGAAAACGCCAAATGAAGCACGCTGGAGATCGTGCACTTCCCTTCTGTGAGCTCCCGCTCCTTCTCCATATAAAGCTCCGCGGGGATGCAAAGCCGCATGGAGCCCTCCAGCGTTTCCTGTGAGGTGATGGTGCCGTCAAAGTCCACAAACAGCATCTTGTCGTACATGATTGAATTCCTTTCGCCGAAAGGCGGCAATGCACACACCCCGTCGGGAGACCGAGCTCCCGGCGGGGTATTTTGCGGTTTAGTTCATGAGGTCGAAGTTTTTCATCACGTCGGGGTTCAGCATCTGCACCATACGCATGAGCTCCTTGTGCGTCTTGGCATATTCGACGAGGTCTACGCCCTGGACGGCCGCGTCGATGGCCTGCCGCATAGAGCGTGCGCCGGCCTCGCTGCCGTCCGGATGGCCGTGGACCGCGCCGCCCGCCGCCAGAATGACGTCGGTGCCGCAGGTATCGATGCAGTTCTTGACGATGAGCTGCGTGGTGCCGCCGGAGGCCGCATAGAACATCGGCTTAATATTCCACCACGGCTGCGTGAAGAACTTGAAGCTGCGCGCGAACACCTTGTATGGGATCGGGAACTTGCCCCAGGGATGGCCGTTGATCTCAAAGTCGCCGCCCGCGAGTCTTGTCAGCTTGCCGACAACCAGCGGCGCGGAAATGCCGGTATAGGTGGAGCTGGCATAGGCGCCGGCGTAATCGACATGTGCCAGAATCGGGACGTTGATGTCCGGATCGTCGGCCAGCATCTTCAGCGCCGCCTGGCCAACGGTGTAGGTGTTGACCATGATGCAGTTCGCGCCGCAGTCGAGCGCCCGCATGGCGTTCTCGCGCAGCTTGCCGATATGGTCGGTGATATTGACGGCGTAGAGTGTATGCTCGCCCGTTTCCTCGTAGGCCTTCTTCTCCATTGCCATGAACTTCGTGACGCGCTCCGTCAGCGGGCAGAAGCTCTCGTCCGCGGGCATCAGCTCATCGTCCTTGATGACGTCGACGCCGCCCTTGGCGGCCGCGTAGAACAGCTGCGCGCCCTCGTCCGGCGTCCAGCCGATATTCGGCTTGATCATCGCGTTGAGAAGCGGACGGTCATGAACGCCGAGAATTTTGCGCATGCCTTCGACGCCGAACTTCGGACCTTGGAACTGCGCAATGTACTTCTGCGGGAACGCCACGTCGATCCATTTCATCATGCCGGAAGCGGAGATGTTGCCGAAAATCGTGGAGAGCATCATGGGAAGGCTGGCGCCCATGTTCGCCATGGGGAACGCGAGCTGCACGATGTGCATGGGCGGGATATCGTCCTCCACGCGGTCGTTGCCGTAGTCGGGCACCTCATAGATGGAGACGACCTTCGCGCCGAATTTCTTTTTCTTCTCCAGGCTGTCGCCCGCGACCTTGATCCAGGTGCCGGTGGTCTGCTCGTCGGCCACGGCCACGGCAAGCTTTTCAATGCTGCTGGTCTTCATCCGCACCTGATAGGTGCCGATGATGTAATCGTCGGAAAACGCCACTTCGGGGAATGCGTGGTTCAGGTTGATCTCGTCGAGTTTCTTAATCATTGTAGTTGCTCCTTTCGTTACCGTTCCATGTTCTGGAACACGTCTTCAAACGCGGCAAGCGTCGCGGCAATGGTCTCGTCGTTATCCGCCAGGCTTGTGTAAATCCGGCTGCCGGCCAGGGTGATGACACCGTTTGCGGTCAGCGCCGCACCGAGCTGCTCAATGTTTTTCTTGCGCTCGGGGATTTTCTTGAAAATGTCCGGATCGCGGACGGACAGATACATGAGTCCGGTGACCTCAAAGTGGACGATGGAGCCGAGGTTCCACGCCACAAACGGCAGCTCATATTTTTCAATGAGCCCACAGATACCCTCGGTCAGCTTGTCGCCGTTTTCGCCTGCTTTCTTGGCGGCGTCTGTCGCGAGAATTTCCTGAATCGCATAATAGCCCGCCGCGCAGCTCAAGGGGTTGGCCGAAAGCGTGCCGCCGACGTAGGCGCGCTTGGCGCCGCCCGCGACGCCGGAGGCGATGGTCGCCATGACGTCCGCTCTGCCGCCAATGCCGCCCGCCATCGGGAAGCCGCCGGAGACGATCTTGCCGAATACCGTGAGATCCGGCTTCACATTGAAGTAGCCCTGCGCGCCGCCGGGGCCGACGCGGAATCCGGTGACGACCTCGTCGAAGATGAGCAGCGCGCCGAATTCGTCGCAGAGATCCCGCACCTTCTGGCAATAGTCAAAGTGCGTCACGCGCGTGCCGCTCTCGGGACCAAACGGCTCGAGCAGCACCGCCGCGGTGCCGCCGTCTTTTTCGTTCACCTCGAGCGTCTTTCGCAGGGATTCCACACTGCCGGGCCAGCACTCGCGGGTATGCGCGGTGCATTCTTTCGGAATGCCGTGCGCCTCAAAGCTTCCGGTGTACGGGATATGCAGACTGTAGACGAGTTGATCGCTCCAGCCGTGATACGCGCCACCGACCTTGATGATATTGGCCTTTCCCGTAAACGTGCGGGCCACGCGGATGGCGACGAGGTCGGCCTCGGTGCCGCTCGCGAGGCAGCGGTACTGCTCGACCCACGGCATGCACGCATGGATGAGCTTTGCCAGCTTCAATTCATACTCGTTGAACAGGCCGATGACCGCGCCGTGCTCGCGCGCGACGGCCAGCGCTTTTTCTGTGACGGACTTGTAGTTGCTGCCAAGCAGCGTCGGGCCGCCCGCCTGGAGATAGTCGATGTAGCGGTTGCCGTCCACGTCGTAAAGATATGCGCCCTCCGCCTTATCCATGGCGAGCGGGAACGGATAGTTAAAGGCCAGATTGTGCTGCACGCCACCGGGGATATAGTTTTTCGCTTCCTCAATGAGCGCTTTGGACCCCGCGCACTTCGTCTCGTAGAAGCCGAGATAGTGTTCCATGGCTTCCGGCTTGATGTGGTACAGGGGGCCGGAGACGAGCTTTTCCATTTTCTGCTCGATCAAATCGGCATCCGGCCACCGGGACACGCTGTAGTGACTGTTCATTCGGAATTCCTCCATTTCTGCTTTTGCTTGCGTTTGACATTTCTATTTATTTTGAAGCTTCGTTTCCTTTGCAAAAAGCATCCTGACGACGCAGGCCGCTGAGAGAACGGCCATGAAAATCAAAAGAGCCAGATGGTTGCCCCGGAACAGGGAGGCCAGCCCCAGCAGCACAACGCCGCCGATATTGCCGGCCAGCATCAAAAGCCCCTCGCTCGTGCCCTCGCTCGTGGGATAGGCTTCCTCCGCCGCGAAGGTCAGAAGCACCGGCGCGCTGCCGATGGTGAAGAGGCCGTAAACCGCGCCAGCGGCGACCATGCCCGCGAAGCTGTGCAGCAGGATAAACAGGGCAAAACCGACCAGACCAATGATGTTGCAGCCAATGAGATACGGCAGCCGTGCCCGGCGCTTATCCCTGTCGGACAAAACAGAAACCGCAAGGCTTCCCACAATGCCCGTTACCAGAATGACGACGCCCACAATCCCCGCGCCGGTGGCGTCCACCGTTCCGCCCGTCATGGAGCCGAGAATCGGCTCGATCATTGTGAAGAAGGTGTTAAAGACGCCGAGCAGGCAGAAGAAAATCAGCACGCAGCCCATGAAGTTTTTCTTTTGAAGCGCGGTGCGAAAGCCCTCTTTAAAATTGGCGCGCACTGCGGCCTCCACAGAGCAGGGCGGCGTGGGTGGATGCTCTCGCGCAAAGGCCAAAAAGAGCACCGCGCTCACAGCGGCGCAGCCGCCGTAGACCAGCAGAATTGCCTTCACGTCCATGCCGTTTTGCAGCAGCACCGGCGTTAACAGCAGGCCGACCGCCATGCCGAGATAATTGGCCAGCAGCCCCGCACCGTTGGCGGTGGCGCGCTCATTTTCCGGAAACCACTTTCCGGCCACCAGGCCCGGCGCGTTCAGGATAAAGGGCTGCGCGACGGCAAACCCCAACGTTGTGACGATCACGGCCGCATAGCTGCCGCCGAAGACGCCGCGGAACACGCCGCAGATTCCCATCAGCACCGCACCAGCGCCGACTGCCTTATAAAAGCCCCAGCGCTCAAACGCGGCAAATGACGGCACGGACAGGACAATCATGCCGGCCATGAAGATGATGGAGAGCAGGCTGATGGCGCTCTCACCCTTTGCCGCGTCGGCAAAGCCGTAGAACTGCCAGGCCGCCGTAGTGATGGAAAAATACGTCGCCCAGAGCAGTTGAATGACGGCAGCCGCCAAAAGATAGACGGCCAGCACCACCCAGCGGTAGGAATACACGCGATATTCGCTCACTTTACCTGACATACAGCTTCCGCTCCCTTCCCCGCAGCGCCAACCTTGTTGAGCGCCGAAAACGACTTTTTATTGGCCCAGTAAAGCTCCTGGAAAACAGGGTAAATTCGGTCATAAACTGCGGTGTTTCCCGGGCGGGGCAGGTACTCCGCCTGCAGTGGAATGCAGTCACGGATGCTTTGCATATTGTCCAGAATTCCAAAGCTGACGGCGAGCAGGCCGGCGGCGCCAATCGTGCCGACATAGCGGGGATGCTCAATGATTTCAACCTTCCGGCCGAGCACATCCGCCAAAATCTGGCAGACCTCGGGAGAAACGGCGCTGCCGCCCGTGAAGCGGATGGACGGCGAGGTTTTGACCTTCCGCTCGCTGATCTCCAGCAGCCAGCGCATGTGCAGACACACGCCCTCGATGACGGCCTTTACCAGATCGCTGCTGCGGTTATCGACGTCCACATTGAAAAATACGCCCCGCGCGTTCGCATCCTCAAACGGGCATCGGTTGCCGTGCATCCACGGAGAAAACACCACCCCGTTGCTGCCGGCTGGGGTGTCCTTGATGTGTTCGATCATCTCGTCGAAGGTAGCAATGGGCGTGTGGCTCAGGCGTTCCTTGCCCCACTCCACGCACTTGCCGGCCGTTTCGCAGTCGGCGCAGTAGAGATAGGTCTCGGGATCGGCGCCCACAAGGCTCGCCACCGAGTGGCCGACGTCCACGCACATATGGTCGACGGTGGTGCAGACCCAACCCGAGGTGCCGGAGCAGATGTTCACGTCACCTGGGCGCAGGCAGCCGGATCCGACCTGGCACAGGCTGATATCGCTGCCGCCGGAGATCACTGCGGTGCCGGGCGCAAGCCCCAGCTCCTCTGCCGCGCCCGGCAAAAGTGTTCCGACCTTGTCGGTAGCATGGCAGAGCGCGGGCAGATGCTTTTTTTCAATGTGCAGCATTTTGCACAGCTCGTCGCTCCAGTCCCCCGCTTTGACGTCATATAGAAAAGTCATGTACGCGTCGTCGCGGCTTGCGGCGATGCGGCCGGTCGCGCGGAACGTCAGATATTCCTTCGCGTCGAGCCATTTATAGGTCTTCCGAAATGTTTCCGGTTCGTTTTCCCGAACCCAGTGATACCGCCAGATGGTATCCTTTGCGCTTGTGGAGGCAGCTCCTGTGATTTTAAGAAAACGCAGGAGCTTTCCCACGTTCAGTCCCTCCACGCAAAGACCCGTCTGCATTCTCTCGTGGAACTGCGGCGCGCCGCGGATATCCATGGTACTCATGGCTGGGCGAAGCGCGTTCCCCTGCTCGTCAACCATCACAAGCGTGGCAAACTGAGAGCAAAACGAAATTCCTTCGATCTTCTCCTTGGAAATCCCGGTTTTCTCCAGCAGCTTCTTCGTACCACAGCGCATGGCATTCCACCAGTCGTTCGGGTTCTGTTCCGCTCCGCCGTTTGGCAGAATTCGGAGGGAATAGTGCTCTACATCTCCGGCTACCAAGCGGATACCGCTCTCGCGCGAAATGTCAAACAGAGCAGCCTTAAATCCGGTCGTTCCAACATCGTAAGAAATAACATTCATGGACGACGTCACGATCCCTTCCTTCCAGTGTATCTGGAATATGAGCTTTTCCCTATTCTCCTTTTTTGAATCTAAATATATTATACTCGCGTCTAAATATATGTCAAGTCGTTTTTATCTATTTTTACCAATTATTTGGATTGACAAGAACGAATTTTCTATTGTATACTGCATGCATGGATACGACAAATTTGTCAAAGCGGGAAAGCAATAAAATTGACTGTCGCGAACGGATTCTCAAGGCCTCCCGGCGGCTGTTTACCTCCAAAGGTTATGAGGAGACCATGATGGAGGACATCGCACAGCGTGCCCAGGTCTCCAAGGCAACCGTCTATAACTATTTCCCGAACAAGGAAAGTCTGCTGATCGGTACAGCTGACGATGTTATCAAGCACATTGACGATCTTTTGATTGAAAGTCTCGAAAGCAGTCAAAGCGGAGAGGAAAAGCTTCGCCGTGTTCTGGAGGCATTTGTGCAGGCGTCCCTGCGTTATCCGGATCTGGCCCGCCGGATTACCTATCTCAACTCATGCGAGAGCAGCGCGCTCTATGCCACCAGTAAAAAAATGATTCAGATTCTCCGCACGCTGATTCTGGAGGCGCAGGCCGAGGGAACCTTTCGCCACGACGCCAACCCCGACGACATGGTGGACGTGCTGATGGGGCTCTACTTCATCGCCCAATTCCAGTGGCCGGAAATCACCCGCTACACGCAGGAGCATCTGCAGGAACGGCTGGGACAATTTTTCACGTGGATGATGGCCGGTTTCTACACCCCAGGCAAAGCGCCCACCCCTCCCCTGTTCTCCGTATAAAACCCCGCTGCAACGCAAAACCGCCACAGCCGGCTTGCGTTGCAGCGGGGTTATCTATGTGCACTCTCGTAGATTTTTTAAAAAAAACGCAATCTGTCGCACTCAAAATATTGTAATTATTTTTTACATGAGTATAATTATTTTATAGTCTGGTGGGCTAATTTGAGAAATTGGAGGGAAAATGGATGAAACAGCTTTTTCAAAACGGGAGTATTGTCGACGGCAGCGGCCAAAAGCCCTACGTCGGCGACGTGCTCATTGAAGATGGAAAAATTGCCCGTGTGGGCATGCACATTGCGGGCGCCTGCGATAGCGTGATCGACTGCACCGGTCTTTGTGTTTGTCCGGGTCTGATTGACGCACATTCCCACAATGATTTCTTTTACGACAGGGAGAATTCGGTCCGGTTCTACCGGCCATTTTTGGAGCAAGGCATTACCACGCAGGTTACCGGTAACTGTAGCTTTTCACCCTTTGGCGTCGCGCCAGGCAGCCCCTATTCCAACAAAATTGGCGGCGGGCTGTTTCATGCGGTTCAGCCCGGCAGCTTTGCCGAATTCAAGCAGCGGGCAAAAGGAAACCTCTATGTGAACATGGTGCCTTTGATCGGCCATGGCACCGTCCGTGCCTCCCTCACAGGTTACGACCCCGCGCCGCTAACGCCAGAGCAAATTGCCCAGGAGATCAAGCTGGTGGACGAGGCTATGGAGGGCGGCGCTTTTGGGGGTTCCTTCGGTTTCATGTATGAGCCAAGCATTTATGCAAAAAAAGACGAGCTCTACGCCTTCGCAAGTGAGATCGCGAACTATGACGGCATCGTAACGGTACATCCACGCGCCTGCTCCAAAGTGGCGCTTGGCTATCCCCTGCTGTTCTCCCGGCCCCACATCGAGATCGCGCTCGATGAGGTCATCGATATCATGGCACACGCCAAGTGCCGCATGGAGTACAGCCACCTGATCTTCACCGGCACCTCCTCCTGGCCGAGCTGTGACCGGATGCTCCGAAAGTTCCATGAGTACAATAAAAATGGCTATCACATCGCCTACGACAACTATTCCTTCTGCTACGGCGCGTCTGTCATTACGCTGGCCATGCCGCCATGGTATTTGGCGCTGCCGGAGACCGAGCGGAAAAAGTCCGCGACACTGAAAAAGCTCCGCATGGTCATCTGGGCAACCGAAAAGCTGCTGGGTCTTGATTTCAGCGACTTCATCATTGCCTACATTTCCGACGAGCACAAGGAATATGAGGGCCGGATCATCTCCGAGGTGGCCAAGGAGGAGGGACTCAGCGATTTCGACATGTATCTCAAGCTGGTCGAACTCTCCCATGCCCAGGGCCGTATCTACATCGGTAAATACTATAACGATGATCTGGTGCGCCGCCTGATGGAGGACGATCTTTCCATCTTCATGACGGACGCCTGGGTAGAGGAAGCCGGCACGCAAAACGGTTCCGCATTTCAGTGCTTCCCCTATTTCTTCGTCCGCGCGCGCGAGTACGGTATCCCGGTAGAAAGCGTCGTGCGCAAAATGACCGGCGCAACCGCTGACCGCTTCGGCATCAAAGGCCGCGGCTATCTGAAGCCCGGCTATTCCGCCGATCTGACGATCCTCGACTTTGACCACATGAAGGTGGATATCAACAAGCCGGACTTTCATCCGGAGGGTGTCCGCTTTGTCTATGTCAACGGCAAGTCCGTCGTGGAAGACGGCGTGTTCCGGGACGAAAAGGCCGGCGAGGTGATTCTCAAGTAATTCAGTTGAGAACGGTCATAGATCCGGCCCCGGGGCAGACCACGCAAAGCTTGAACGGGTGATGTCGGGAGAGGAATCCGCAATGAAAACCGCCAAATGGGCACAGCGCGAAACCGCTGGTGCGGTGGCTTCCACATCAAAACCGCTCGTTCGATTGAATCTGCGGCGGCAGTTTTTCGCTGCAATGGAACTCACATTTTAAAGAGAGATGCTATGACGAATGAGGAAATCTGTCGGTGCGTTTTATGGCCATTTCCCGGCGTCTGGCGGCGGCGTTTTGCGGCGAAAAATTCTGTGGATTTCCAGCTCAGCTATGCTATAATCAAATTGTATGATAGCATTGATACGGGAAGCTTTTGACGCGCACTTTCCCCCAAGGAAACGCTGAAGCTGCCCGGGCAACTCGTTTCACATCAAACGCATACGGGAAGGTGATAGGCTCAGCGCATCACCTTCCCGCTCTGCGTGATTCGGAACGTTTTTTCTGCCCGAATGATACTCGCAACCCGCAGGAAAGTAAAGTCGTTCCAAATTGTCATATTCGGCAGCGCCATTTATCATCAAACTCGAAACCCGGACAAAAGATGCCCCAGAATGTCGGGCAACATTCTTCAAAATCTGCTATGCTGTTCTTGCAGCAAGGGAGGGAATGCCATGGGATGGATGGAATCCATCGGCAAAGCGATCGGCTATATGGAAGACCACATCACCGAGCCGATCTCCGTGGAGGATATCGCCGGACAGGTCCACATTTCGCCGTTCTATTTTCAGAAGGGCTTCAGCCTGCTCTGCGGCTATACCGTCGCGGAATACATCCGTAAGCGCAGACTCGCGCTCGCCGGCAGTGAGCTTGTTTCCACGGATGCAAAGGTGATCGAACTCGCGCTCAAGTACGGCTACGATTCGCCCGACAGCTTTACCAAGGCTTTTACCCGTTTTCATGGAACCACGCCCGCCATGGTGCGAAAGGACGGCGCGGTGCTAAAATCCTTCGCACCGCTGAAAATCAAGTTATTATTGGAGGGTGGTTATCTGATGGACTACAAGATTACGCAAAAGGACAGCTTTACCGTGATCGGCGCTTCGAGAATGTTCCCGTACGAAAACGCACAAACGGAAATCCCGAAGTTCTGGGACGAACACTTTGCCGCCGGAAACGGCAAAGTCGTCTGTGGCATGTATGGCCTCTGCTATGATGAAAACATGTCGGGCGACGAATTTGAATATCTCATTGCCGACAACTATAACCCCGCCATGGAGGTCCCCAAGGGCTTTGTCACCAAGGTGGTCCCGGCGCACACCTGGGCGGTGTTCCCCTGCAAGGGCGCCATGCCGAAGGCTCTGCAGGAAATCAACAATAAAATCTTTTCCGAATGGCTCCCGACGTGCAAGGACTATGAAATCGCTGCGGGCTACAACATCGAACTCTATGAAGACCCAACGAAATATCCAAATGGCACGCAGGACGCAAACTACTACTCCGAGGTTTGGATTCCTGTCAAGAAAAAAGTGTGATTTCCGTTTCAGCGGGTCAGTCCATCGCGCGATGGACAGACCCGCGGACTACGTCGCCTGTGAAATAACGCCCTTA
>JAYFPO010000024.1:0-150638 GCA_034927685.1 Oscillospiraceae bacterium
GCGTCAAAATACAGCACCCGCTTCCCGCGCTGAGCCCCATAGCCTCATCATCAAGCATACAATTCCATCCAGAATCGGTGCCGATTAGGCGCTGCACTTTTCGAGGCCCTTTTGCTGCACTTTTCAGTTGACGAACACACCTTTTGATTTCAGCGATAAGAACAAGTAACATGAAGCTAATTTGCTATATAAAAAATTGCCTCTTAACAGAATGTAAGAAGCAATTTTCATATTCATATTCATTTGCTCTATATTATTTCAAAATGAGCAAGTGCATCTTTGATAGCATCTACTTGAACAGGAGTGGGGTGTTTTCTTGGATTTTTTAATGTTTCAACCGCATTGGGAGCATCGTACATTGGCAAACCAAAACTGCGTTTCACCTCGGCAATATATGCCGTATGGACTTTGACGTCGTATTTTTCAACAATATATTCTTTAATCATTTTGTAAGTAGTTCGCAGTTTTGGCTTGTATGCGGCTGCCCTTTCAGCTATATTATTAAGGGTAAGCCTATTGTCAACCTTACCTAATGGTAACATTCCATCTCCATTGCCAAAGACTACCGTTACGTTAATATAGCTATCTGGAGTTTTGTGGGTCTTTGGTAATACCGTTGAAACGGTGGCTTTGCTTACACGGGCATTAACAATCTATACTTAATGATAATGGAAGACTTTAGAAATGCCGTTTAAACTTCAAAGGGGTGGTCTATATGATTTTGAATAATAAAAATCTCTATCATTTTACTACTGTAGACACTCTAACAAACTACATTTTAAAAGATAATAGACTTAAGTTTAATAATCTATATAAAATGAATGATCCAAAAGAAGCAAATTGTTGGCCGTTCAAATTTTACGATGAAAATAGCGAATTAAGCTATCTGAAAATTAATAAACAGACTTTTGAAGCAGTTGACCGATATGTTAAAACACATTGGCTTATTGCTTGTTTTAAAGAGGAGCCTTGTGTCACTAATGACACAGATATCAATGATCGTACACGGGCTTATTTTGACATGAGAATGTGGGATCAATATGGAGATAAACATAAAGGTGTTTGTATCATTTTTGATTATGAAAAATTACTAAGCACGTTTTCTATTTCGAATGAGTACAATACATACCATGGTAGCGTAAAATATTTAAGTGAATATGCAAATAGTGTGGAGGATCCTTTTGCGTTATCTTTTCATCAAATTAATCTTTTCGGATTAAATAATACACTAGAAACTCAAATACCAAAATTCCATGAAGAATTCTTTTTTACCAAATCATTATCATGGAGCGGAGAGCATGAGTTTCGGATAGTACTCCATTCAAAAGAAAAAGAAGCTGAATATTACTTACATGACTTTAAGGATGCTATTTCTGGTATTATTCTTGGATACCAGGTTAGAGCACAGGATCAGAAAGATATTTGCAATAATTTTGGTAAAGAGTTATTCATATATCGGATCTTGAGTAATAATTGGCATAATGAAATAGTACCAATTGAAGATGATAATCCTAATACAATTTCGTTAAATGGAATTTCATATAGCACACTCACCCCAGCTAATTATTTTGTAGTAAAAGCACAAAATCTTAGGGGTGAAACGATATTAATATTAATAAATTCAAAAGGTGAAGTAATACCGTTATAAAGTTTCCTTGTATGCAGCATATCAGTCATGATAATTTCTACCAAGCGGTTACCGGCTTCAAGCGGCATCTATTTTAACCGATCAAGCCACGCGGAGTTGTTTGCCTGTCCAGAAAAAATGTCGGATGGCACTTATTGATGTTGACCATGACGAACAGAGAGGGACCGCCGGCACGGCGATTTGGGTTTTCGAAAAACGTATGCGGAGCGGCAGATTTGGCCTACCAAGTTCTTCCGTATTCTGCTAAACTGTAAGACAGAGCGGCGGGAGGATTTGGACAGCGCTGTAGCACGCGGGATTTTTATGGACGGGCCTGCCTATGGGCAGTGCCTGAATCATTGGAAGAAGATACGAGGTGTCATAATGAACATAAACATCGTGGACGAGTATAATGAAGGCGGTCACCTGCTCTATTCGGACAACTACATCGGTGCGTTCGCGCGCGGACGGACCAGAGCGGAAGCGCTGCAAAAGATCCCCGCTGAGGTAGAATGCTATTGCCGCTGGCTCGGTCGGGAGGCCGACCGTTCCGAGTGTCAGATTTCCGTTGTACAGGAGAAAATCAGCCCGCTGCAAATCTGTGACGCGGATTCCGACGTGCTGTTTAAAAGCGAGCTTCCGCCGCTGACGTGGGAGGAATACGGCGGGCTGCGGGCCTTGGCACTGAAGTCCGCACGGGACTTCCTGCGGCTGTATCAATCCATCCCGGACAAGGACAAAACGGTGCTGACGCCTCGCAAGACCTTTTACGGCGACGTTCCGATCACCGCGCGGGAGATGTACGAGCACACGAAGAACGTCAACACCTATTATTTCGGCGAAATCGGGGTTCCGGCGACAAACGAACCCGACATAGAAGCTTGCAGGCTGCGCGGGTTCGAGACGCTGGAACAGCAGCCGGGCTTTCTGGATAACGCCGTCTATGACGGGAGTTACAACGAGGCGTGGTCGCTTCGGAAGGTGTGCCGCCGCTTCATCTGGCATGACCGGATCCATGCAAGGGCCATGTACAAAATGGCGATGAGACTTTGCGGCAAAGTGGAAAACCCGTTTTTCTTCGCGCGGTGAACGGCCGTATAGGACATAATAAAAGCAAAGGAACAATTTAAAATTGAGAATGAATCAAACACAGAAACGCTGGGCGGCAGCGGCACTGACGCTGCTCTGGATCGCGTTCATCTTTTGCCGCTCGCTGCGGGACGGCACGGAATCAACGCAGGAGAGCAATTTTTTCCTGACCCGTCTGCTGACGATCCTGCCGGGCCTCACGGCATATTTCGTGCGGAAGGCCGCCCATTTTACGGAGTATCTGATTCTGGGCGCGCTGCTGGTTCGGACCATGCGGGCCTGGGAAATCGCCGATCCCCTGCCGGCGGCGTTTGCCGGTCTGCTGGTTGCCCTGACGGACGAGACCATTCAACGGTTCGTGCCGGGCCGATCCGGCAGTCCGATCGACGTCTGGCTGGATTTTTCCGGCGTGGTGGCCGGGCTGCTGCTGGTCTGGCTGATCCGGCGGTTGCGCAAACGCAGCAAAAAAGCATAGACATAGGACGCGATGCAAAGCCTGCATCGCGCCCTATATCCATTCGATCGGCGCTTCCCCCTGCGCTTCCAGAAACCGGTTCATTTGGGAAAAGGGGCGGCTGCCAAAAAAGCCGCGGTAGGAAGAAAGCGGACTGGGATGGGGACTGGAGAGGATCAGGCGTTGGCCTGCGGCGGGACGCAGCAGCGCCTCTTTTTTCTGCGCCTGTGCGCCCCAGAGCACATAGCAGAGGGGCTGCGGCAGACGGACGGTTGCGGTCAGCACCGCGTCTGTAAACTGCTGCCAGCCGAACTCCCTGTGGCTGTTTGCCCTGCCCCGCTCCACGGTCAGCACGGTGTTCAGCAGCAGGACTCCCTGCTCCGCCCAGTCCGTCAGGCAGCCGGTTGGCCTTGTGGGAACATCCAAATCGGAGGAAAGTTCTTTGTAAATATTAACCAATGATGGCGGCGGCTTGACGCCCTCTCGGACGGAGAAGGCCAGGCCGTGCGCCTGCCCGGGCTCGTGGTAGGGGTCCTGTCCCAGGATGACGACGCGCACGCGCTCCGGCGGCGTCAGGGAAAAGGCGGAAAACAGGTTGGCCCGGGGCGGATAGACCTCGCCGCCCGCATAGGCGGCGTCCACCCGTTGACAGAGGGCACGCCAGTATGGCTTGTTCCATTCCTGCCGCAGCAGCGGTTCCCAGGGGCCCAAAGGCGTCAGTTCCATGGCGGCCTCCTCAGGGGATGATTTTGGCGGATTTCAGGTAGCGTTCCTCCTCGGAGAACATGCAGCCGCAATATTTCTGCATGTAAAAGCCCAGTTCCCGCGCCCGCTCCTGGCCCTGCTTAAAATAGGGGCGGAAGTCCCGGTAGAGGAAGCGTATCCCGAATTCTTCTCCGGCCTGCTCCGCGGTCTCCCGCATCAGCTCGTGCTGCTGGTAGGGGCTGATAAACAGGGACGAGGTAAAGGCGTCAAAGCCGTTCGCCGCGGCATACTGCGCGGCGCGGTGAAACCGCATCCGGTAGCATTTGACGCAGCGGCCGGGGATATCGTCCGCGACCTCCCGGACAAAGGGGCGGAGGCCATATTCATTCTCCTCGACGAGCGGCAGCGCAATGGCGGCCGCGTAGTCCCGCAGCGTATTTCGGCGGCTGCGGTATTCCGTGAAGGGGTGGATGTTGGGGTTATACCAGTAGCCGGTGACGGCAAGGCCCTCTTGCCGCAGCGTCTCGATGCACATGTTGGCGCAGGGCGCGCAGCAGATATGCAGCAGCGTATTCATGAAAGCGCCTTCTTTGTGATAGAATATTTCTATTATATCACAAACCGAAGCGCCTGCCAAGGCATGGAAGCAACCTGCACAAAAGCATAGTGCGATGTTTGGAGCGGATCCGGCAAAATGAACCTGAAAATCATTGGACAAACCTAAAAAAATGTGATATCATCGGGAAAATAAACAGCGGAAAGGATGTGCGGTCATGTCGGGCTATCAGGAGAGTTACGCGGGAAAAATCAATCGGAAGCTGCTGAAAAAGCAGCGGATTATTGCGGTGGCGGCCGGCCGGGAGCCGGCGGATCTGGTGCTGAAGAACGCCACCTATCTGAACGTCTTTAGCAACGAGCTGTGTCACGGCGATATTGCCGTGGCGGAGGGGCTGATCGTCGGAATGGGCGACTATTCCGGGAAGACGGAGGTGGACGTCGGCGGAAAAGTGGTCTGTCCGGGCCTGATTGACGCCCACATCCATTTGGAAAGCGCGTTGGTTTCCCCCGCTGAGTTTGCCAAGGCGGTACTGCCGCACGGCACCACCACGGTCATTACAGATCCCCATGAGATCGCCAACGTGATGGGTACCGATGGCATTGAATACATGTTGGAGGCGACAGAGGGCTTGCCAATTGACGTCCACTTTATGCTCCCCTCCTGCGTGCCGGCGACACCGATGGACGAATCCGGCGCGCATCTGGATTACCGGGCGATTGACTCCTTCTATGACCACCCCCGGGTGCTGGGGCTGGCAGAGATGATGAATTATCTGGGCGTGGTCCACGGGGACAGCGAGGCCGTGGAAAAGATTGTGGCTTCCCAGGCCCACCACAAGAAGATTGACGGACACGCCCCCGGACTCAGCGGCAAAGACCTCAACGCTTATATTTCCGCCGGCGTCTACTCCGATCACGAGTGCGCCACGCTGGAGGATGCGCTGGAAAAGCTGCAAAAGGGGCAATTCATCATGATCCGTGACGGTACGGCCGCGAAGAACCTGGACGCGCTGCTGCCGCTGCTTTCGCCGCAGTATTATGGGCGGTGCATGTTTGCCACGGACGACAAGCATCCGAGCGACCTGCTGGAGGGCGGCCACATCGACTACATCGTCCGCAAGGCCATTGCGGGCGGCGCGGACCCCATCCTGACGCTCAAGGTGGCCAGTCACCACGCCGCGCGGTATTTTCTGCTGAACAACAAGGGCGCCATCGCGCCGGGCTATCTGGCCGACATTGTCGTGGTGGACAGTCTGGAGCAGTTCCATGTAGAGCGGGTGTTCAAGCGGGGCAGACTGTGCTATGATGGCGAGGTTGTGCCCTTCGAAGCGCCGCAGGTGGATGAAATGCTGTATCATAGCGCACGGAACACCTTTCATGTGGCGCGGCTCCACGAGGAGGACTTCGAGGATGCCCGCCCGAGGGGCGTGATCGGCATGGTGCCGGGTGAAATCGTCTCCACGGACGCGGGATACGCGTCAAAGATCGATACCGCGGCGGACATTCTGAAAATCGCAGTCATCGAGCGCCATAAAAACACGGGACACATCGGCATCGGTTACCTGAAAGGCTATGGCCTGAAGCACGGCGCGATTGCAACCAGCATCTCCCATGATTCTCACAACATCATAGTGGTGGGCGCCAACGAGGCCGATATGGCCGCGGCGGCCAACCGCATCGTGGAGAATTGCGGCGGCATTACAGTGGTGCGGGACGGAACGCCTTCGGCGGACGTACGGCTGGAGATCGCGGGACTGATGAGCGACCGGCCGCTGACCGAGGTCAACCGGGAGCTGGAAAACGCCAAGGACGCGGCCTTTGGGTTGGGCGTGAACCGCGGGATTGATCCCTTTATGACCCTCAGTTTCATGAGCCTCCCGGTTATTCCAACGCTGCGCCTGACCACGCGGGGCGTCATCGACGTCATCAAACAGCAATATATTTGAGCATAGATTTGGCGAGAAACGCTGGACGCCGCTGCAAAACGCAGGTTTTGCAGCGGCGTCAAAAAATTTTACCTTTCAGTCGCAGGAGCACACTGCGCCCACAGCAGGCGGCGGTCCCCATGGCCGCGCGGCGGCGTTCGCGGAAACCGGACAGCAGAGGCTGCCGCCCAGGAGAAAACCATGGACCGGCCTCCCACGGCGAAGCGAAAACCGTGAGACGGCATAATGCCAATCAGAAAAAGAAAATCGATTTTCCGTCGGATTGCGCTGCACAGGCACCGCACAATCTGATATAATAACATGCGAAAAAACCTGTCCGTACGGAGGAAAATGGAATGAAAAAAAGTCTGCTTTATGTCTTGATCACCGCCGTAGCGTTTTCTACACTGGAGCCGTTCAGCTCGTTGCCGGCGTTTGCCGGCGTCAGCGCTTTTTCGATCACGGCGATCCGCTTCGTAATTGGCAGCCTGATGCTTTTGCCATTTTCCATTGCGGCGGTCCGGAAAAAGCACGTCAAAATCGGAAAAAGGGACTGGGCGATTCTTGCCGGCCTTGGCGTGCTGGTCATCTGCGTCAGCATGAACCTGCTGCAGATTGCGGTTCAGATCGTTCGGGAGAGCGGGAAGACCCCAGCAAACGTAGCCATTCTGTTTTGCAGCAACTCGTTATTTACAATTTTCCTGTCCGCCTGGCTGCTGCACGACAGGCTGGACAGACAAAAGCTGCTGGCGGCCGGTCTTGGTGTCGTCGGGCTTTTCTTCTGCATCGATTTCAGCGGAAGCGACGGGCTGCTGTCCTCCCTGCTGACGCTGCTCGCGGCCATAACCTTCAGCCTGTATACGGTGCTCTCCAAAAAGTATGCGGCACGGCTCAGCGGCATCATTCAGACGGGACTTTCCTTCCTGATCGGCAGCGCTGTGCTGGTGGTCGGTCTGCTGCTTTCCGGTATGGATCTGCTGGAAAACGTCGGAACGCACAACCTGCTCGATATGCTGTATTTGGGGGTCGTGGTGACCGGTATCGGCTACGCCGCGTTTTTCAAGGGGATTGAGGAGTGGTCCACCATGGCGGCCTCTCTGGTGTTTTTTATCAAGCCGGTTCTGACGCCATTTGCGGTCTGGCTGATTAAGGGCAGCGAATTTGCGCCCACCGATTGGAAAATTTTCGCGGCCGGCGCCTTCGTCGTGGCCGGCTCCGCCGCGGCGGTTTGGAGGCCAGCGGCTAAGGCGTGACGCGTTTTCTTTACAAGCGACGATTTTTCGTGTAAAATAGAGAAAAATCGACATTTGGAGGAATCGCAATGTACTGTCTCAGATGCGGAAGGGAAATTCCGGACGGGGAGCTGTTTTGCCAGAGCTGCGCGAAAAAGCCGATCGAGCGGGAGCAGCCGCAGGAAAGTGACGTGCCGGTCCGGCAGCCGGTACCCGTACCGCTGGTGGAAACCGGGGAGACTGTCCCGGCGCCGGTCAGACGGAGAAACCGTCTGGTGATTCCGCTTATTGTCGTCTGCGTGCTGACGGTGCTGCTGGGCGTGTTTGTGGGATACTCCTATCATGAGATGAGTCTGCAGACAGTCAGCTACCGGGTAAAGGAAGCCAATCTTGCCCGCAGGGAGAACGAGCTTTCCACGCTGCAGGCGGACTACGACACGGCCAATGCGCAGCTGGAAACGGCACAGGAGACCATCGCCGAAAAAGAGCAGACCATTTCCGACCTGCAAAATCAATTGGTGGAGCAGCAGAGCGCGGCATCCCAGAGCCAATATGACGCCACCTCCGCCCAACAGGCACTGGAACAACTGACGAAGGAAAACACAGAATTGACCACAAAAAACGAGGACCTGCAAAAGCAGCTGACGGAAAGTCAGGATTCTCTGAAAACGGTGCAGGCCAGCCTGGACGCCATGACGACGAAATATAACAGCGCAAAGGCCAAGGCGGATTTTATGGATACCTATGTGGTCTTCGTCAACAATGATGGAACCAAACTCTACCACAGCTATGACTGTGAGGACTTTACCAAGAGCAACTTCTGGGCCTATAGCCGGAAGCTGGCGGAAAACTACGGCTATACGGCCTGCCCCAAATGCGGCGGCTGAGAAAGAGGTCCCTGATTGGAAATTGATATCAGTTCCGTATTCCAGCAGATGCTGATCCTGTTCCTGATTATGGGGCTGGGCTATGTGGCAAACAAGACCAAGATCATGTCGCTGGAGAGCAACAAGAGCCTGTCCAAGCTGGTCAATTGCGTCACGAATCCCTGCAACATTCTGTATTCGGCACTCTGCAACGACCATTCCCTGGGCAATCGCGAGGTGCTGGGCTTGCTGGGGCTGGCCTGCGGCATGTACGTGGTTCTGACGCTGCTGGCCCAGCTTGTGCCGCGGCTGCTCCACGTGCCAAAGGAGCAGCGGGGGCAGTATAAATTCATGATGATCTTCTCCAACGTGGGCTATATGGGCATCCCGGTCGTTTCCGCCATCTTTGGCGACGGCGCGGTGTTTTATGTTTCCATCATCATCATGGTGTTCTTTGTGTTCATCTACACCTACGGGATCTACCTGATCTGCGGCGGACAGAGTGGAGCGGGTTTCCAGCTGAAGGAGCTGGTGACGCCCATGATGATCAGCTCCGTGCTGGGCCTTGTGTTTTATTTCCTGAATGTGCGGATGCCGGTGGTCGTTACGGGCACGCTGGACGTGCTGCGTCAGGTGACGACGCCCTGCGCCATGCTGATCATCGGCTGCGCGCTGGCGGCGGTGCCGCTCGGGAGCATCTTTAAAAACTGGCGGCTTTACGTGGTGTCGGTGCTCAAACTGCTGGTCATCCCTGTCGCGACCTACTTTCTGCTGCGGCCCTTCGTGACGAACACCGTGGTGCTGGGCGTCTTTGTGGCGATCATGGGTACGCCGGTTGCCACCAACTTTACCATGCTCTCGGCCCAGTATGACCGGGACCAGAAGCTGGCGTCAGCATCGATTTTCATTACCACGCTGCTCTCTGTCGGTACCATTCCCCTGCTGATCTGGCTGCTCTTCGTGAGATAGCGCAAGGTTCAAATTGGCCTTAGGTTCCATAAGAAGTTGATATTTGAATGGGTTTAAAACGGCGCTGCCTCAAGAAAATGAGGCAGCGCCGTTTTTATAAAATTCAGCCGGGAAGCTGCGGTGCAAGGTAGCGCTTCATGGGCTTTTGAAGCAGCAGGCCGATCACCACAATGAGGGCCCAGTCGACGACCATGTAGCTGCCATTGTAGAGGGCGGAGTAGAACCAGGGCGTCGTCATGGTCATACCAAAGAAGGTATCCGGCATATACGCCGCCCAGATGGTCGCGCCCACGACGTAGTGGACCAGAAAGCGTGCGGCGCAGCCCACGGACGCGCCGAGGAAGAAGCCGCCCTTCCGCTTCCAGAAGAGGCCCGCGAGGCCGAGCACAGCGAAGGCCAGCAGATAGTCGCCCACCATGGACTGCCAGCCCCAGGCATACGCGCCGTCCAGCAGAAGCTGCAGCACCGCATAGGCAAAGGAGACCAACATGCCGGGACCGAAGCCCCAGCGGACGCAGTAGACGAAGATCGGCAGCATACCGACGGTGATGGAGCCGCCCTGCGGCAGCTCGAAGAGCTTGAGATAGCTGAGGGCCTGGGCCAGCGCCACCATGATGGCGCCCTCGCAGAGGGCCTTCAGCGCGCGATGGGATTTGTTGGTCGATTCCATGAAAAACATCCTCCGAAAAAAATTCCACATTGCAAACGGAAAGTTGCAATGCGGTCAAAGGACGTTATCTGCATCTTTCCCTACGCCGGCATAATCCGGATCAGGTTCGCGGGTGAGGGCTGCAATTTGCCCAGTCTCAGCCAGAATGCCTCTGGCCCCCCGAAGATTCATTTGTTCAGTGGTGCCCTTATTCTACTACGCGACAAAGAAAAAATCAAGCGGTGTGTAGAATTGTTGCAACAAAGATCAGCCTGCCGGCAGGGCGCGTCCGAAAAGCGCGCGATAAACAGGGCGGCGGTTCATCCACAGGCGGCCGTGCTGCGCTGGATCTCTCCCGGAGACACGCCGGGCGGAAGGCTGCCCGCCCTATGGGTTCGTCTATGCCTTGGCCTTCCGCGCAGATTGCAGCGCGCCCCCTCCTACCCCTTCAGACCAAGCGCGGTCAGGACCGCCTGAAAATAGTCCGGCAGCTCGCAGGAGACGGTGATGGCTTCGGCGGTGCGGGGGTGGAGAAAGGTCAGCTCTCTGGCGTGGAGGCACTGGGTGCTCTGCCCCAGCTCCGGTTTCTTGTGGCCGTAGACCGTGTCCCCCAAAATTGGGTGGTTTTGCCAGGCCAGATGGACGCGAATCTGGTGCGTCCGGCCGGTTTCCAGGCGGAGCCGCAGGTGGGTATAGCCCGGGTAGCGGGCCAAAACCTCCCAGTGGGTCACGGCCTCCCGGCCGTTTTTTTCCGTGACGGCCATTTTTTTGCGATCCGCCGCGCTGCGGCCGATGGGCGCGTCGATGACGCCCGCGTCCTCCCGGACGTTGCCGCAGACAATGGCCTCATAGGTGCGGCGAAGGGTGTGGTCCTTGAGCTGCTCCGCCAGCGCCTGATGGGCGAAGTCATTCTTCGCCACAATCAGTAGGCCGGAGGTGTTCATGTCGATGCGGTGGACAATACCGGGCCGCAGAACGCCGTTGATACCGGAGAGGTCTCGGCAGTGATACAGCAGCGCGCTCACCAGCGTGCCGCTCCAGTGTCCCGCCGCGGGATGCACCACCAGTCCCTTTGGCTTGTTGACGACGAGCACGTCTCCGTCCTCGTAGCGGATATCCAGCGGGATGTTTTCCGGCAGAATAGAGAGCGCCCGCGGTTCCGGCAGTTCAATCTCATAGGTCTCGCCCGCCGCAGTTTTCCGGTTCTTTTTCAGCGGTTCCCCGCAGAGTCGGACATGGCCCTCCTCCAGCAGCCGCTGAAGCTGCGAGCGGGAGAGCGCTTCCACCTCGTCCGCCAGAAAGCTGTCCAGCCGGAGACCGTCCTCGTCACACGGAACCGTCAGCATGGGGCGTCTCCTTTTTTTTGCGGTCGAAGAACAGGGCATAAAGGACCAGCGCCACCGCGCCGCATGTGACAAAAATGTCGGCGACGTTAAAGATGGCAAAGTTTACAAAATCAAAGACAATCATGTCGACGACAGAACCGTTCAGCAGCCGATCGATGAGATTTCCGACGGCGCCGCCGGCAATGACGGCCAGAATCCAGAGATAGGGCCGGGCGAGTACCTTTTTGACAACGCAGTAGCAGACGCCGGCGAGAAACACCACAGTGACAATCAGGAAAAAGATACGCCCGCCCTCCAGCATGGAAAAGGCCGCGCCGCTGTTCTGAATATAGGTCAGGTGGAACAGGCCGGGAATGGCCTCCACATAGCCGTTCAGGGGTATGTGGGCGACGGTCAGCGCCTTGGTGATCTGATCCAGCGCTACGGCAGCGGCAGCCACCAGCGCAAGGCAGGCATAGAACATGGAAGATCCCTCCTCGAATACGCTTATTTTATCACAGCCCGGCAGAAAAAACAATCAGTTGTCAAGCAGCTTCCGGCAGGCCCGGGCCAGCTCGCCCAGGGTACTGCAGGAGATCATGGGACACAGCGCGGAGAGCGCCTGGCAGCCCTTGAGGTAGGGCCACTTTTTTTCCGGAATTGGGTTGAGAAAAACCACCTTGCCGGTCTTGTGCCGGATGCGGATCAGCGCCCGTTCTGCCCGGGCCAGGTCGATGGTTTTGGCGTCGGAGAGGATCAACAGCGTGGTCGAGGGGCCGAAGACCGCGGGGCGTACGGCGGTGAGCGCGTCCAGAGCGGAACCAAGATCGGTGCCCTTGCCGAAACAGCCGGAGTGCGTGACGTAGGCGCGGAAGCCCTCCATATTTTGCAGCGCGAACGGGTCCACTTCCCGGATTTCCTCAGAAAAAACAAAGGTCCGGGCGTTGTCCGCCGCGTCGGAAAGGGATTTCATGAATCGCAGCGCAAATTCGGAGAACTGCATCATGGAGCCGGAAACGTCGCAGAGGAGCACAATTTTCCGGCGGCGCTTCCGTTTTTTCTTATAACGCAGGTCTGTCAGCGCGCCGCCGGTCTGAAGCCCCCGGCGGATGGTCCGGCGAAAATCCAGCGCACCGCTGCGGCCACCGCGGCGGCGCTTCGCGGAGAGTTCGCCGCTGAGCTGCTGGGTGATGCGGGAAATCAGCGCCACGGCCCGGGGAATGTCGGGCTCCTGAAAGCTGGAGATTTCCCGGTAAAGCAGATCGGCGTCCGGGTCGCTCTCGCAGCCGATACCGGCGTCCTCCGCCAGCATCTGCTGCTCCATCAGCGTCCGCAGAAAGATGGACTGGATGAAGTTGTCATAGAGACTGGGCGAGCGCTCCGCATTGTCCCGGTAGCGGTCAATGCGCTTTTTGAGTTTTTCCCGCTCCTCCTCCGGCATGTGGACGTAAGTCTCCTTTAAATCCTCCCGCAGCAGGATCTGCTTGCCGTTGAAGGTCAGGTCCTGCTCCATCTGGGCCCGGCGGCGGGCCAACTCCTCTTCCGCTTCCCCCATGGCCTTGGCGGCGGACTCCTTCTGTGCCTGGCCGACGAAGTACCGGTCAAAGACCAGATCAAAGGCCTTTTGCTCCTGCGGCGACCCGGCAAAAATGGCGCGCAGCGCGACGCGGACCGTTTCGCGGTCCTCCATCCCCAGCAGCGTCAGCGCCTCGGCGCCGTCCATGATCTCCCGGGGACCGACGGTCAGTCCCTCCCGGCGCAGCAGGCGGGCAAACTCCGTCAGCTTTTCAAGATAGGGCGAGGGTTTCGTCATGGGCGGCAGCCTCCATATCCTCATTGCTCTTGAGAACAAACCCCAGTGTCTCCATCAGCGTGTCGCGAGTCAATTCCTTGACGCCCAGGGCCTCCAGCGCGGCAACCCAATCCAGCGTCTCCGCGATGGAGGGCTTTTTGAGGATCTGCTCGTTTTCCCGCAGCGCGTGGATCGCCGTAGCGGCCTGCAGCGCCAGACGACTGTCGATTTCCGGCAGCTTGGCCGCGATGATGGCGACCTCCTTATCGATGTCGGGATAGTTGAGATAGAGGTAGGCGCAGCGGCGGCGCAGGGCCTCGGAGAGCGGCCTGGCATGGTTGCTGGTCAGCACCACGAAGGGCACGGTTTTGGCGTGGATGGTGCCGATCTCCGGGATGGTTACCTGCCGCTCGGAGAGCAGCTCCAGCAGGAATGCTTCGAATTCCTCGTCGGACTTGTCAATTTCATCGATCAGCAGTACCACGGGCTGCTCCGCGCGAATGGAGCGCAGCAGCGGCCGTTCCAGCAGGTATTCGTCGCTAAACAGCGATTGGGTCAGCTCATCCGCGGCCTTCTGCCCCATGCGCACCTGAATGGACAGAAGCTGCTTCTGGTAGTTCCACTCGTAGAGCGCCTTGCTTTCGTCCAGTCCCTCGTAGCACTGGAGGCGTACCAACTCCCGGTCCAGGACCCGCGCCATTACCTTGGCGATTTCCGTTTTGCCAACGCCGGCGGCGCCCTCGATCAAAAGCGGGCGGCCCAACACCAGCGAGAGATACAGCGTCGTGACCACGGCGTCGTCGCAGATATACCGCTCCGCCGCGAGAGCCAGCCGCAGTTCGTCCTTTGTCATAGTGACACTCCTTAAAATAAGAATTATTCTTGTTATTATAGTAACACAAAGCCGCCGCGCGGTCAAGAAGAAAAATGTCATAAGCCGCCGCAAAATGCCGATTTTTGCGGCGGCTTATGACAGGGTGCATCAGACCAACCGGGAGCCGGCGGGGACGGCGTCGTCCAGCATAACGAGGTGCAGCTTGTCGCCGCGTTCGGCGGAGAGCAACATCCCGCAGCTTTCCTGCCCCATCATCTTCCGGGGGGCAAGGTTGGTGACGGCGACCAGCGTCTTGCCCGCGAGGTCCTCGGCCTTGTAGAACTTGGCGATGCCGGAGAGAATCTGTCGCGGGGTTCCGGTTCCGTCGTCCAACTGGAATTTCAGCAGCTTTTCGGACTTCTTGACGTTTTCACAGGCGAGCACCTTGACCACGGTCATCTCCACTTTGGAAAATTCGTCGAAGGCGATCTGGGGCAGCGGCTCGGGCAGCGGGTCCTCTTTCGGAGCCAGCGCGGCCTCCTGCAGCGCGTCCAGTGCGGCAAGCTCTTTGTCGAGGTCGATCCGGGGAAACAGTGCTTCGCCGACGGTGACCGTGGCGGTGGCCGGCAGCACGCCGAAACGGCTGAGCGCGTCCCAGTCCGGCGTTTCCGCGCCGATGCGCGCCTGAATGGCGGCGGCGGCGTCGGGCATGAACGGACTCAGGTGACCGGCGCAGATGCGGATGGTCTCCAGCAGATTGTAGAGCACCCGGGCCAGACGCGGCCATTTGGCCTCGTCTTTGGCCAGCACCCACGGGAGATTCTCATCGATATACTTGTTGGCCCTGGAAAGGACCTTGAAAATTTCCGTCAGCGCGTTCTGGGGCGCAAATTTCTCCATTTCGGTTTCGACCTTACCGTACAGACCGGCGGCCATGGCAATCAGCTCGGCATCCTTGGCCTCGTCGGCCTCCTGCGCGGCAGGCAGCGTGCAGCCGAAGTACTTTTGCACCATGGCGGTGGTCCGGGAGACGATGTTGCCGAGGTCGTTTGCCAGGTCGGTGTTGATGCAGTTAATCAGCAGCTCGTTTGAAAAGTTGCCGTCGGAGCCGAAGGGGAACGTCCGCAGCAGGAAGAACCGCAGGGCGTCCGCGCCATAACGGCCAACCAGCACCTGGGGGTCCACCACGTTGCCCTTGGACTTGGACATCTTGCCGCCGTCCAGCAGCAGCCAACCATGGCCGTAGACCTTTTTGGGCAGGGGCATGCCGACGCTCATCAGCATGGCGGGCCAGATGATGGAGTGGAAGCGGACAATCTCCTTGCCGACGATATGAACGTCGCAGGGCCAGTAGCGGTCCACGTCGTGATAGTTTTCGTTCTGATAGCCGAGCGCGGTCAGGTAGTTGAAGAGCGCGTCCACCCAGACGTAGACGACATGACGCGGATCGAAGTCCACGGGAATGCCCCAGGTGAAAGAGGTCCGGGAGACGCACAGGTCCTCCAGGCCCGGCTGAATGAAGTTGTTCACCATCTCGTTGACCCGGGAACGCGGCTCCAGAAAGTCGGTGTTTTCCAGAAGGTCCCGCACCCGGTCGGCATATTTGGAGAGGCGGAAGAAGTAGGCCTCCTCGCGGGCGGGCTTGACCTCGCGGCCGCAGTCGGGGCACTTGCCGTCCACGAGCTGGCTTTCCGTCCAGAAGGACTCACAGGGCGTGCAGTACATGCCCTCGTAGTAGCCCTTGTAGATATCGCCGTTTTCGTACATCTGCTTAAAAATCTTCTGGATGGACGAAACATGGTAGGCATCCGTGGTGCGGATGAAGCGGTCGTTGGAAATGTTCATCAGCTTCCAGAGGTCCAGAATGCCGCCGTCGCCCGTAACGATGTTGTCCACAAACTGCTGCGGCGTAATGCCGGCGGCCTTGGCCTTCTGTTCGATTTTTTGGCCGTGTTCGTCGGTGCCGGTCAGGAACATCACGTCGTAGCCGCGCAGCCGTTTATAGCGGGCGATGGCGTCGGTGGCCACGGTGCAGTAGGTGTGGCCGATGTGAAGCTTGTCCGAGGGATAATAGATGGGAGTCGTAATATAGAACGTTTTCTTGCAGGAATCACACATAAAAACAGCCTCCTGATGATATTTTTATTCGATGCCGAAGAGCCGCCTGGCGTTGGAGGCGGTGGTCTCCCCTGCCTCCTCCGGCGTGATGCCGCGGAGCTCTGCCAGACGGGCCGCAGTCAGGGGCAAATAGCTGGGATCGTTGCGCTTGCCGCGGTGCGGTTCCGGGGCCATATAGGGGCAGTCCGTCTCGATCAGCAGCCGGTCGAGCGGCGCATTTGCGGCGACCTCGACGGCTTTTTTTGCGTTTTTGAAGGTGAGAACGCCGGTAAAGCCCAGATACCAGCCCCGCAGCAGAAGAATTTTCGCCATTTCCCACGAGCCGGAATAGCAGTGGAACACGCCGGTGACGCCGGGAAATTCGTCGAGAATCGTCATGGCGTCGCCGTGGGCCTCCCGCTCGTGTACGATGACCGGAAGCCGCAGCGCTCCCGCCAGCGCCATTTGTCGCCGAAAGGCCGCCTGTTGGACGGCCCTGGGCACGTCTTCATAGTGATAGTCGAGGCCGATCTCGCCGATGGCCCGGACCTTTTCGTGGGCAGCCATGGCGCGGTATTGGTCCAGCGTACTATCGTCCAGCAGATCGGCGTGATCGGGATGGGAGCCGACAGCGGCATAGACGAAGGGGTACCGCTCTGCCAGGGCGATACAGGCCCGGGAGCTTTCCAGGCAGCAGCCGACGTTCATTACCTCCGTGACGCCGCGCTCCAGCATTCGGGTGACGACGGCCTCCCGGTCGCCGTCGAAGGCGCGGTCGTTCAGGTGGGCATGGGAATCAAAATACATGGCGATTCCCCTTCCGCTGTTCCAGGCAGATCAGCAGCACCGCCGTATCCGCCGGGCTGACGCCGGAAATACGGGAGGCTTGTCCAATGGATACCGGGCGAATTTCCGCCAGCTTCTGTCGGGCTTCCATTCGCAGGCCGTGGAGGGAAAGATAGTCAAGATCGGCGGGCAGCAGGCGATCCTCCGCCCGCCGAAACTCGGCCACCTGCCGCTCCTGTCGGGCAAGGTACCCTGCATACTTGATCTGGATTTCCACCTCCTCCCGGATTTCCCGGGAAAGGGCCGGACGGTCCGGGTCAAAGGGGGCAAGCTGGTCATACCCGAGCTGAGGGCGCGCCACCAGATCGGCAAGCCGGGCGGAGCCCGCGACCGGCGTGGTTCCGACGCGCTCCAGCAGCGCGTTCAGCGAAGGCGAGCCGGAAAGGCCGCTGCGTTTCAGCCGCTCGATTTCTTTGCGGACTGCTTCGTATTTTTCTTCTACCTGCCGGTATCGTGTCTCGGGAATCAAGCCGATGCGATAGCCGGTGGAGGTCAGCCGGGCGTCGGCGTTGTCCTGCCGGTGCAGCAGGCGGTATTCGGAGCGGGAGGTCATGATCCGGTATGGCTCATTGGTCCCCTTGGTCACAAGGTCGTCGATCAGAATGCCGATATAGCCGTCGCTGCGCTGGAGGATCATCGGCGGTTCGCCCCGCAGCTTCAGGGCGGCGTTGACGCCGGCCACAAAGCCCTGCGCGGCCGCCTCTTCATAGCCGGAGGAGCCGTTAAACTGGCCCGCGCCGTAGAGGCCGGGGACCTTTTTGGATTCCAGCGTCGGAAGCAGCTCCGTCGGGTCCACGCAGTCGTATTCGATGGCGTAGGCCGGGCGCATGATCTCAGCGTGCTCGAGACCGGCGACAGAATGGAGCATTCGCACCTGCACGTCCTCGGGCATGGAGGAGGAAAACCCCTGAATGTAGGTCTCCTCCGTGTGCAGGCCGCAGGGCTCCACGAAGAGCTGGTGCCGCGGCTTGTCCGCGAAGCGGACCACCTTGGTCTCGATGGAGGGGCAGTAGCGCGGGCCGATGCCCAGAATGGAGCCGTCATAGATGGGGCTGCGGTCCAGGTTTTCCCGGATGATCGCATGGGTTTTTTCGTTTGTATAGGTCAGGTGGCAGCAGGCCCGGTTTTGGGGCGGCTGCTGCGTTCGGTAGGAGAAGGGCGTGACCTCGTCGTCGCCGGGCTGCAGCTCCATTTGATCAAACGCAACGGAGCGTGCGTTGACGCGGGGCGGCGTGCCGGTCTTGAAGCGGCGCATCGTGAGGCCGAGCGCCTGCAGCCGCGCGGTCAGTCCGACGGCGGCGTGCATCCCGTCGGGGCCGGAGGAAACCACCGACTCGCCGATGATGACCGTGGATTCCAGATAAGTGCCCGTAGCCAGAATCGCGGCTTTGACGGGGTGCACCGCGCCAAGCTGCGTGACGACGGCGGAGATCGCGCCGTGCTCCGTGCGGACGTCCACGATCATGGCCTGCTTGAGAAAGAGGTTTTTCTGCTGCTCCAGCGTATGCTTCATGAATTCCTGATAAGCTCTGCGGTCGGCCTGCGCCCGCAGGGAGTGAACCGCGGGACCCTTGCCCCGGTTCAGCATCCGGTATTGGATGCAGCAGTGATCCGCAGCCCAGCCCATCTCGCCGCCCAGCGCGTCCAACTCCCGGACCAGATGGCCCTTGCCGGTGCCGCCGATGGCGGGGTTGCAGGGCATGTTGCCCACGGCGTCCAGATTGATGGTGAAAACCGCGGTGCGGAGTCCCATGCGCGCGCAGGCAAGCCCGGCCTCGATGCCGGCATGACCGGCGCCGACGACAGCAATCTCATAGGCTTCCGCAAGATACTCCATGGCGACCCCTCTCACGATACAAAATCTAAGTTATTATTATACCAAATTATCCCGAACGAAACAATAGAAAGCACGAAAAAACTGCAGGAATGACGGCGTAACGAAAAAACGTGTCTGCAAAAGTGGCTTTTCATAAAGGTGCCCAATAATTTAGCGAGAGAAACCACAACCTGCTGTGGTTTCTCTCGCTTTTTGTAACGCTGTTATCGTAAAGTTCACAGTTGCGACGCGCACAGCATCAGATGATCTCCAGATCCTCACGATCCCGCAGCATATAGCGGCGCAGCGGCGTGATGCTGGCGATCCAATAGAGCAGGCCGCCCAGAATCGCGGTAAAACCGCTTCCGGTTGCGATATAGAAGAGGCCGCTCTTGATGACGCCGCTGAATGGATCGTACACAAACAGCATGGAAAAGGCGAAGGCGACGACGACGCAGCCAAGGCCCACCAGATTGAAGCCGTGGGTGAACCGGTATGCGTCATGTCCTTTCAGGAAGTAAGCAGATTTGAGGGAGAGCTTCCGCTTTTTGACGATCAGGTAATCGACCACGGTCATGCCGATGATCGGGGCCTGAATATAGGCCGCCAGCGAGATAAAGGCGCCAAAATGATCTGCCACGCCGCCCCAGATGGTGAGCCCGCTGACATAGACGAAGGCGATCAGGACCAACAGGCGATAGCTGACCTTGGGCAGACCGCTTTTGACGATCATGCAATTGACGTAGGAGCCGGTGCCCTGGGTGCCGACGTTGGCGAAGGCGACCAGCAGCAGGCTGAGCACCGCATAGCCGGGGCCGCAGAGCGCGGTCAGCATGTTGGTGGGGTCGCTCTCATAGACGCCGGTGCGGACAAACATGGCCAGCGCCATAATGCCGCCGGCGGCCACAAAGAAAGGCGCGACAACACCATAGGAAAGCGAAGTCGCCCAATAACCGCTGCGCTCGGTTTTGGCAAGGCGCGGAAGAACCAGCGCCTGTGTGGACCAGGAGAAGGCGAACGCCACGTTCCCTTCCGCGGAGAGCATGAAATTCGCAAGCGAATTACCGCCCGACAGCGGTTTGACTGCCGCGATGCTGGAGAGCGGAACGGCGGTGAAGCAGAGGACGACGATGATGACGCCGACGGCCAGCAGCGCCGTGACCAGGAAGCGATTCGTCCACTTGATGACCTCCGGACCGCCCAATGCAATGAGCGTGCCGAGCAGGACGCAGAGCGTGCCGAGTACCGGCTCCCAGATAGCGGGATCCAGCGCCAGACCAACGGTGCCCGCCAGGTTAATCATGGAGGTGGCAAAGAGGTTGCCGGCGACGGCGTACCAGCCGAAGTTGGCGAGGCTGATGACGGTGGCCAGAATGGCCACGCCCTTGGCGCCCAGGACGGAGCGGAGCCAAATCCAGAGGTCGATACCGTACCGCACGGAAAACAGCACCGGCAGGCACTCAATCAGCACCCAGATGATGTTGAAGCAGAATACGTTGATCAGCATTTGCTTCATGCCGAGGAACTGCGCGACGTACGCGCCCTGCGTGTAGCACCAGGTGGCGATGGCGAAGCCGCTGGTGGACAGGAAGAGGTCCAGGAAGGAGTACTGCCGGTCACCGCGCATCATCGGCACGACACCGGTGATGGTCTCCTGCTGAATATAATCGCCGTGCTTGGACATTATTGAATCCCCCCCGTCATGCATAGAACGATCAGGGCGCCGCAGACGATCAGGCTGGCCAGGATGGCGACAACGTCGCCCTTGCCAATTCGCGCGGGGAATACATAGTCCTTTTTTCCCATTTGCTTCAGACGGCGTTCCGTCTCGTGATAAATCAGGGTCTCAATGTTTTGATTGCTCATAGATCAGTCTCCCTTTTCCTTTCCATTTCCTCCAGCACGGTGCGTCAATTCTCCGCTTCGTACAGCGAAAGGGCGCGCGCACTGTATTCCTTTGTGTGGCAGTACCAGAGATAGAGATAGGACCCGACGGCCTTTCCGACGCTCTCCTGGTAGATGGCCCAGACGAACCAATAATAGGACAGCACCGCCGCATAGGCCAGATAATGCCGAAGCTCCCGCTGCGTGGGCGCGTGCTGCAAATAGCGCGCGACAATCTCTTCGGCATCCTTCGTGGAGTAGTCCGCACAGGTCAGAAAGGTACCGAGGTCACAGGCCGGATCTGACATGCCGGAGTATTCCCAGTCGATCAGGTACATCTTTCCCGCCTTGTCGATCAGAAAGTTTGGGTCGTAGGTGTCGCAGTGGCAGAGGCACTGCTCAAAGCCGTCCGCGTCCGCATAGCGGTGCAGGCGGGAAATCCCCTCGCGAATCGCCGGAGCATCCTCGAAATCCATACGCTTCGCATGCTGGAGAATGTCTTCGAAAGCCCGGATCTTCTCCCAGATATCGAATGGGTAGGGCGTCGTTTTTCCGCTGCCGTGCAGCGTCCGCACCAACGAAAGCGCCTGCTCGACCTGAGTGGGATTGTGGTAGTCCAGCATGACGGCGTCTTCAATAAAATAGGACAGCTTCCAGCCCTCTTTGGGGTCAATGAAGATGAAGGTGTCGTCCAGCCCCAGCTCCTTTGCGGCCTGCATGGAGCACGCCTCGCTTTCCCGGTTGATGTAGGCCTCCGTCCCGACGCCGGGATGCCGGTAGACGTAGGCGACTCCGCAGCAGTCAAAGCGGAAGGAGGTGTTGGTCAGTCCGGTGTTGATGGGCCGGATGCCCTGAATGTCCTGTTCTCTGCAGCCGAGCACGCGGCAAATGTTGTGGAAGATGCCCGAGTCGGAATTATTCAGATAGCGTGAATCGAAGTCGCGCAGCTCGTCCAGCGAGTCGAATTCCTTGATGACGGCGGAGTCGTAGCGCCGGATATACAGCGCCAGCTCGGGAAGATGCCGGATGTAGAGATCCTCCCAAAGCTGGGTTTTGGTTGCCGGCTGCGCGTACTCCTCGCGGAGGATCCGGGCGAAATTCCGGCTGAACTCCCGGTCGAAGTAGGCATGCCCAATCATAAACCAGGCGGCGCTGCCGCCGATCGTGACGTGGGTGATTCGGTCCTTTTGATTGCAGGTCAGGCAGTATTCCTCCGTTTCACCAGGCGCATATTCCGCGGAATAGTAAGCGCGGTAGACGTAGGGCTCGAAGGGATTTTCCGTGAAGTAGTTGTCTGAGGAGCAGAGATAGGTATTGTCCAGACGGTCCGCCACCAAAATCAGGGACGAAGGATTGTTGAACCGGTAATAATCCTCATTGACAAAGATCTCGACGCCGAATTTGTCGGCCAGGTAGAACAGCTTTTCCTTCATATAGCCGACGACCAGCAGGATCTCTGTAATGCCGGCTTCGTGAAGCTGCCGGATCTGTCGCTCGATCAGCAGCTCTCCCCGAACCTCCAGCAGCGCCTTTGGCTTTTCATAGGAAAGCGGCGCAAACCGGGTGCTCATCCCGGCGGCCATAATGACCGCGTTTTTGACACGATACGGCTCCAGCGCCGCTATCCCGGCGGCGGTAATACGAAGACTGTCCTGTATTAGCCCGGCTGATTTGAGCTCGGCCAGAACCGCGTTGGTCTTGCCGAGGGAAATTCCGACCGCCTCCGCCAGCTTGCGCTGCGTCATAGGTTCGGAGGCCGCAGCTAGAATCCGATTTAAAACAGAAAATTGCGAATGCGTTAACATGACGGACGCCCCTTGTTCATTATTTTAAACCAAGAAAACAACAATGAACATTTTACCATCAGTTTCCGACCCTGTCAATCAAAAAAGCCGTGAATCATCCTTTTTCACAAGGGCCGTGCAAAAACCCGCGCCGGAGAACCGGCGCGGGTATGCCGCTATAGCGGTGTCTGCTTGATTTTGGCGAAGGAGCGCGGAAACTCGGGCGGCGTACGGCGAAGCTTGCGGATGACAACGACGCGATGGACGGCGTCCTCAATGGGGTATTCGGCGATTCGTTCAAGTTTGCCGCCCAGGATACGAAGGGCCTCTTCGGCTTCCGCCGCCTCCTCCGCGGCGCCCTGCCCCTTCATGGAAAGAAACAGTCCGCCGGGCCGCACCAGAGGCAGACACAGTTCGGAGAGCAGACTCAGCCGCGCGACGGCGCGGGAGGTGACAATGTCGAATTCCTCCCGGTGATCCTTCGCGTAATCCTCCGCCCGACCGGAGACGCAGCGGGCCTCAACGTGCAGGGCGGGCAGCAGCTCATCCCGGAGCCACAGAATCCGCTTATTCAAGCTATCCAGCAGCGTCAGCCGGATCGACGGGTCCGCTATCTTCAGCGGCACGCCGGGAAAACCGGCGCCGCAGCCCACATCCAGAACAGTTTTGCCGGAAAAATCCGCCAGAGGCAGCAAAGAAAGACTGTCGAGAAAATGCAGCGTCTCCACCCGCGCCGGCTCCCGGATGGCGGTCAGGTTCATGACTTGATTCTTTTCCATCAGCAGACGGCAATAGGCATCAAACTGTGCGAGCTGTTCTGGGGACAGCCGCCCCGCGGGCAGGCCCGCCTGTAACGCATGCATCATAAAAAACGCTCCAAAAGAAAAAATGGGAGGAAAGGCATTACCTTTCCTCCCGTGATTATATCGGAATTATCGCTTCAGCGCAATGGCTTTCTTGGCTTTTTCCGCCAGGACCTCTGCCGTCAGGCCATAGGCCTCCAGAACGGCGGGCGCCTTGCCGGAGCGGCCGAACTGATCGTCCACACCATGCTTGACGACGGGTACGGGGCAATGTTCGCCGCAGAACTCGGCGACCGCACCGCCCAGACCGCCGACGATATTGTGCTCCTCCGAGGTGACGATGGCGCCGGTCTCCGCCGCGGCCCTGCGGAGGATTTCCTCGTCCAGCGGCTTGATCGTGTGCATATCGATGACCCGGGCGGAAATGCCGTCGGCAGAAAGAAGCTCGGCGGCCTTCAGGGCGAGCTGCACCATCATGCCGTTGGCAACGAGGGTCACGTCCTTGCCGTCCCGCAGCATGGCGCCCTTCCCCAGCTCGAATTTGTAGCCGGGAATGGAGTCGGTGACGGTTTCGACGGCCAGCCGGCCAAGACGCATATAGGCCGGACCGTCGTAGTTGATGAGCGCTTCCACAGCCTGCCGCATCTCGTTGCCGTCGCAGGGACAGAGCACCGTCATGCCGGGAATGACCCGCATCAGGGCGAAGTCCTCGATACACTGATGTGTCGCGCCGTCCTCACCCACGGAGAGACCGCCGTGGGAACCGACCACCTTGACGTTCAGGCCGGGGTAGGCAATGGAGTTGCGGACCTGCTCCCAGGAGCGGCCGGCGGCGAACATGGCGAAGGTATTGGTAAAGGGCTTGAAGCCGCAGGTGGCAAGGCCGGCGGCAACGCATTGCATGTCGGCTTCGGCGATGCCCATGTCGAAGAAGCGGTCTGGATGCGCATCCTTGAAGAATTTGGACATGGTGGCGCCGGCCAGGTCGGCATCGAAGCAAAGGACCTCTGGATATTGGTTGCCAAGCTCGGCAAGCGCCTGGCCGTATGCGTTTCTGGTTGCAATTTTCTCAGCCATCTCTTAACCCTCCAGTTCTGCGATTGTCGCTTCCAACTCGGCCTTGGCCTGGGCGAACTGTTCCGCGTTGGGGGCCTTACCATGCCAGCCGGCGTTGTTTTCCATGAAGGAAACGCCCTTGCCTTTGATGGTCTTTGCCAGAATCACGGTGGGCTGCCCCTTGACGGTCTGTGCCTCTGCAAAGGCATTTTTGATTTCTTCGAAGTCGTGGCCGTCGATCTTGATGACATGCGCGCCGAACGCCTCAAACTTCTTGTCCAGCGGCTCGCTGGGCATGACGTCGCACGTTTTGCCGTCGATCTGCAGGCCGTTGACGTCCACAATGGCGCAAAGATTGTCCAGATGGTACTTGGCGGCGGCCATGAAAGCTTCCCACACCTGGCCCTCGGCCAGCTCGCCGTCGCCCAGGATGGAGTAGACACGGTAGCTCTGCCCTTTCAGCTTGGCGCCCAGCGCCATACCGACGGCAGTGGAGATGCCCTGCCCCAGAGAACCGGTGGACATGTCGACGCCGTTCACATATTTCATTTCCACATGGCCGGACATGTGGCCGTCAATACGGCGGAACATGTGCAGATCTTCCACAGGGAAAAAGCCGCGCAGCGCCAACACGGGATAGAGGGCCGGAGAGCAGTGGCCCTTGGACATGACGAAACGGTCGCGGTCAGGGTCCTTTGCGTTCCTGGGGTCGACGCGCATTTCGTCGAAGTAAAGCGCGGTCAGGATGTCCAGGCAGGACAGCGAGCCGCCCGGATGGCCAGAGGCTGCGTCGTAGACCATTGTGACGCCCAGCAATCGCGCGTTTGCGGCGCGGAGAGCCAGCTGTTGATTGGAGAGCTTATCCATAGTATCCTTCCTTTGTTCGGTTTTTAGCCAGGGCGAGCTACCGCAAACAATTGTGCGAAACTGCCCTGAGAGTTTTCCGTCCCTATCATACACAGAAATCCTGCGGATGTCCAGCACAAATCCACAAAAACAGAACGAAATATTGTGTTGGATTAAGACTGGTGGCAAAAAACACAGCCCGCAGATTGCGGGCTGTGAACTTCCTTATCAGTCGGGAGGATCGACGACGCCGCTTCCAGCCGCGGTCGTGGTTGCCGTGGTGGCCGCAGTCGTGGTTTCTTCCGGCTCCGTCTCCAGTTCCTCCGCCTTGCTCTCGATATCCTGCTGTAAGACGACAATATCGCTCTTCTGATAGTAACTGTAGTCTTCGAGTTTGGAAGAAATCTCCTCGCCGGTGGTCGCGTCGATCAAATGTCGGTAGGTGACCACATTGTAGCCGGTGTGGCCGCTGCTGGTGACTTTTGAGGCGTCCGTGGTGGTGGTGGTGGTATAGGGGATGGTGGCCAGAACCTCATAGGTCATTTCCACCTTGATGTTGTCGGCCTTGGTACCGATCAGGGACACGTTCACCATACCGCCGGAGACACTGGCCTCGATGCGAATGGGATACTCCGTATCATTCTTGAACTGGAAGTCCTGCGTGCCCCAGTTGACCGTGGCGTCCAAACCGAGCGGCAGGTAAGAGACGGTGAACATGTGGCAGCTCCGCACGGTAATGTCCAGATTGGCCAGCAGCGCGCAATAATACAGTGTTGAGGAGACCTGGCAGATGCCGCCGCCGACCTCGGTGACGGACTTGCCGGAGACGTAGGCGCCGGCCTCCAGATAGCCCTTTTCTTTGGTGCGCTGGCCCAGCGTATCGTTATAGGAAAAGACCTCGCCGGGCGCCAGCACCGTCCCGTTGATGCCTTTGCAGGCCAGCGTCAGGTTGGTGACGCGGTTGTAGTTGCCGCTGGCGACGGTTTGCCAGCTCGAAAGCACATCGGCAAAATAAATTTCCTCCAGGTGCGCCTTGGTGACCTCCGGCTGGATTTCCTCCAACTGGATTTTCAGCACCTCGCCGTCCTCCGCCATGGCGACTTTCTGATTGGCTGCGGCCAGATCAAAGCCATAGCCGATTTGCTCCTCAACAATTTCGTGCTTTTCCGCGTCGTAGTAGGCGTCGGCGACTTCCTTGCTGAGGTCGTTGTAGAGGCTGGTAAGATCCAGCGCCGGATAAGCGGTTTCCGTGTAGGCGAAGGTGATGGGCGTAAAGTCGTTCAGCTGAATGGCGGCGCAGACCGTGTCGTAGAGCGACTCCGTATCCAGGGAAACGCCGGTCTGCCCGATGGTGACCTCAATATAGTTTTCATCGGCATGAACCACGGAGGAGGAGCTGCGGACGTCGGTTTTGACCTCCTCGGCTGTCTGTTCGATCAGCGCGCGGATTTGGTCCTCATTGAGGGTGAGGCCTGCGTTGACGGTAAACGCGGTCTCGGAGCGCTTGGCCTTCAGATAGGCGGAAATCCGGCTGAACAGGTTGCCGTACCGGCCGTAGGACCAGGCGGAGGCGACGGCCTCGTCGGTGTTCAGCTTGGCGCCGACCAGCTCCGGCGTGAACTCCAGCGTCCGGTCCGGAAGCTGAACCTCCAGGGTGGAGCCGCCATAGGTCTCCAGAAGCTGCGCGTTTAACGCATCGGTGGCTTTCTCCTTCGTCATGCCGCCGACATTGATACCGGCAATATAGACGTTGGGGTAGATGGTTTTCAGTGTGGCGACACGGAGCATGAAGTAGCCGACGGCCAGAATCAGGAGGCCCAGCAGAACGGCGGCAATGAGCAGCACCGCGGACTTGCCGGAAGCGGATTTACTATGTTTCATGGGGTATTCTCCTTTATTATCTGCAGCGATACGTCGAAAAATCGCGGAAAAGTATTCCTGTCTACAAGAAAGCAACTCTATTATACAGAACAAGATACTTCAATGCAACAGAAATTTCAAGAGCGCCCGGAAGGCCGGTCCGATGCGTCCGGCACAGCGGCCAACTTGGCCCGATATTGAGAAACGAAGGCCTGCGCGGCCGCCAGCGGATCCTCGCTCTTGTCCATCCGGTAACTGAGGGCGGGCTTGTCGCCGGCGGAGAACAGCAGCCGGCCCCGCAGCGCCGGGTCGGCGCAGAGGGCGGAGACGGAGGAAAAATCCATGGCTGCCAGCGTGAAGAGCAGCAGATTCTGTTTCTGGGCAATTTCGCTGATGCCGCAGTCCACGGCCGCGGCCCGCAGCAGTGCCACTGCGATCAGGTTGAGAACGCCCTGCGGCGGCTCGCCGTAACGGTCCAGAATTTCATCCAGCAGGTCGTCGGCGTCCTCCTGCGCACGAATGGCGGCGATACGGCGGTAGAGGTCCATGCGCTGTTCGCCGCTGGCGATAAAGTGCTTATCGATGCTCGCGGGGATGGAGAGGTCGGCGGTGCATTCCATCCGCCGGGCCGGCGCGTCGCCGCGCTCCTCCAGGACCGCGTCTTCCAACAGCTTCAGATACATGTCGTAGCCGACAGACATCATGTGACCGGACTGCTCCGGGCCCAGCAGATTGCCCGCGCCGCGAATTTCCAAGTCGCGCATGGCGATTTTGAAGCCGGAGCCGAATGCGGCGAAGTCCCGAATGGCGGTGAGCCGTTTTTCTGCGATCTCGGAGAGCACCTTGCCCTGCCGGTAGGTCAGGTAGGCAAAGGCGTGGCGGCTGCTGCGGCCCACCCGACCCCGAATCTGATGGAGCTGGCTGAGGCCAAGCCGGTCGGCGTCCTCAATGATGAGCGTGTTGACGTTTGGAATATCGATGCCGGTCTCAACGATGGTGGTGCAGACCAGAATCTGAATTTCGCCCTCGGTCATGCGCTGCATGACGTCGGAAAGCTGCTCCTCGTTCATTTTGCCGTGCGCCACGGCAACCTCCGCCTCCGGGATGGACCGTTTGATCTTCGCGGCGGTCTGGTCGATGTTTTCCACCCGGTTGTGCAGGTAGTAGACCTGCCCGCCTCGGGCCAGTTCCCGCTTCATGGCGTCCTCCAACACCGGCGCCGCGTGTTCCAGCACGAACGTTTGGACGGGATAGCGGTCGCCGGGCGGTTCTTCAATGGTGGACATATCCCGGATGCCGGAGAGCGCCATATTGAGCGTTCTGGGAATCGGCGTTGCGGAGAGCGTCAGCACGTCCACCCCCTTGGAGATCTCCTTGAGCCGCTCCTTGTGCGTGACGCCGAAGCGTTGCTCTTCGTCCACGATCAGCAGGCCCAGCTCCTTAAAACGGACGTCCTTTTGCAGCAGCTTGTGGGTGCCGATGATCAGATCCACGCTGCCGGCAGCCAGCTTTTGCAGGGTGGCGCGCTGCTGGGCGGCGGTGCGGAACCGGGACAGCACGTCGATGCCGACGGGGAAGCCCCGAAAGCGACGGACGGCGGTCTGATAGTGCTGCTGGGCAAGCACCGTGGTGGGGACCAGAATTGCCACCTGCTTGCCGTCCAGCATGGCCTTCATGGCGGCCCGCAGGGCCACCTCCGTCTTGCCGAAGCCCACGTCGCCGCAAAGCAGCCGGTCCATGGGAATCGAATTTTCCATATCCGACTTGATCTCGACGACGCAGCGGAGCTGGCCCTCGGTCTCCGGATATTCGAAGCTCTCCTCAAATTCCTGCTGCCAGGGGGAGTCGGCAGAAAAGGCAAAGCCGGGCAGCCGGGTTCGCGCCGCATAGAGCAGAATCAGACCGGCGGCCAGATCCTGCGCGGCCTTTTTTGCGCGGGCCTTGGTCTTTTGCCAGGTGTCGCCGCCCAGCTTGTTGAGCTTGATGGGGCTGTCCTCGCCGCCGCCGATATACTTGCTGATGAGGTCGAGCTGCGTGGCGGGGACATATAGAAGGTCGGTGCCGAGATAGGCAATTTTGACGTAGTCCTTGAGAACGCCGTCCACTTTCATCTGCTCCATAGCGACGTAGCGGCCGATGCCGTGGTATTCGTGGACCACCAGATCGCCGGGCGTCAAATCCGTGAAGCTGGCGAGCTTTTGCCGGTTGGTGGTGCTCTTATGGCGGATTGGTTTTTTCTTTTTGAGAGAGGCCGCGGTGAGCTGCCCCTCCGTCAGGATGGCCAAACGCAGAGCAGGATATTCCATGCCGCCGGGCAGACTGCCGCCCGACAGCAAAATCTGGCCGGGTTGCGGCAGTCTGGTCAGGGGAAAGGCCAGGAGACTGTCCACATGCTGCTCCCGCAAGAGATTCTGTAAAATCTCGCCCCGGCGGTGGCTGCCGCAGAGTACCAGCGTGCGGAAGCTGTTTTTTTGATAGAAAAGCAGGTCGGAGACCGCGGCCTCCAGGTTGCCTCCGTAGGAGGGGAGCTGTTTCGACGTGATGGAGAACAGTTCCTGCGGCAGACGGCAGTCGGGAAAGCGTGCGGAGAGAAAACTGTCCAGATAGAGCAAAGGATTTCCTGCGAAACTGCCGCAAAATTCGCCGAAGCTCCGCTGAAAGTCGCAGAGGCTGCCGTCCAGAATGCCGGACTCCAGCAGGGCGTGCAGGGAGAGCCGCAGCTCCTCTTCCTGCGCCCGGGCGGTCTTTTGCAAATTGCCGTGGTCGGCAAAGAGAACCAGGGTATCCGCCGGGAGATAGTCGGCGGCACAGGCGAATTTTGGGTAGATCAGTGCCAGATACCGGTCCCAGGCAGCGAAGGAAAGGCCATTCTCCGCCCGTTCCAGATCGGCAGTCAGTGTTTTCAACAGGGCGGGGAGCGGCGTTTTCCGCCGCGTCTGCTTGGCAAGCAGCGCGCGCAGATCGGCGGCGAGACCCTCCGGGCCGCCCGCGTGGAGACCGGGCAGGCTTTCCGCCACGGGCAGCAGGATGACGGCGTCGGTATTGTCCGTACGGCGTTGGGTGACCGGGTCGAAATAACCCATGGCGTCCACCTCGTCGCCGAAGAATTCCACGCGGACCGGATCGCCCGCCGACGGGGAAAATACGTCCAGAATACCGCCCCGAAGGGCAAACTGTCCGGGGCCTTCCACCAGCGTACTGCGGGTATAGCCAAGCGCCGCAAGCTGTCCGGTCAGCCGGTCCACGTCGCAGCGCTCCCCGAGCTTCAGCGCGACGGCGGCGGAGAGCAGTATGTCCCGGGGAATGGTGCGCAGCGTCAGCGCCGACAGAGAGGCAATCTGCAACCGCGTCTGCCCGGTCGCCAGGGCGTAGAGCTGTCGCAGACGTTTTTGTTCCCAGCCGCGGGAGACGGCGCCCGCCTCAAAGAAGGTAAGGTCCCGGGAGGGCAGAATCGGCGGCTCCTCGTCAAGGAAGCTATGCAGCTCCTCCTGCGCACGCCGTGCGGTTTCCTCGTCCTGACAGACGACCAGCGTGGGCCGCGCCAGGTCGCGGTACAGGGCGGCGGTCACATGGGAGCGGGTCATCTGGGAGAGGCCGGACAGCGCGGCGCAGCCGCCGGACTGGGCGATGGCGCACAGCGCCTGATATTCGGGCGCCTCGTGGAGGGCGGATAGGAGCAGGTCCATCGGTTCAGTCCTTTCTGTGATGAGAAATCGGAGCGCAACAGAGGAAACGGAAGGGGGCGTCGCAAAATGCAGATTTTGCAACGGCCCCTTCTCTCTATACGCTATTGTCCGTTAAACAGGTTTTCTGCATGGGATATGCCGTTTTTCAGAATATCCCGCGCTGCATCCGCGCCGCGCTCCAGCGCGGGCGCCAGCAGTTTTTCCTCCTGTGCGGAGAAACCGGAGAGCACCCAGTCGGCCAGATCGTAATCCGGGTTCGGCTTGGCGCCGACGCCGATCTTGATCCGGGGGAAGGCCTGCCCGCCCAGCTGGGCGATGATGCTTTTGACGCCGTTATGCCCGCCGGCGGAGCCGTCCTGCCGGATGCGAATCCGGCCGACCGGCAGGGAGATGTCGTCAAAGATCACAAGGATATGGTCCGGCGGCAGCTTATAAAACGCACCGGCCAGTTTGACGGCGTCACCCGAGGCGTTCATGAAGGTCTGGGGCTTCATGAAAACAACCTTTTTGCCAGCGCAGGAGACCGGCGGTGAGACCAGCGCCCGGAATTTGAGGCGGTTGATCTTCGCGCCAAGGGCACTTGCCAGCAGATCGACGGTGCGGAAGCCGACATTGTGGCGACTCCGCTCGTACTCCCTGCCGGGATTTCCAAGGCCCACAATCAGATAATTACAGGCAGTGATTCCAAACATCGTTCAAAACAGGTTGGAAATGGAGATTTCTTCGTAGGTACGCCGGATGGCCTCGGCAAACAGGTCGGAAGCCGTGATCTGGCAGATTTTTGGACACTGGGCGGCAGCCTCCGGCAGCGGCACCGTGTCCAGAAACGCGATTTCCTCGATGGCGCTGTCCTGAATCCGCTGAAGCGCCGGGCCGGAGAGCAGACCGTGGGTGGCGCAGGCAAAGACACGCTTTGCACCGCCGAACTCCTTGACGGCGTTGGCGGCGTTGCAGAGGGAGCCGGCGGTATCCACCATGTCGTCGAAGAGAATACAGTCCTTGCCTTTCACATCGCCGATGACATTCATGACCTCACACTGGTTGGCCTTTTGACGGCGCTTGTCGACGATGGCCAGATTCATATGCAGCTTCTGCGCGAACAGGCGCGCACGGGCCACAGAGCCGACGTCGGGAGAGACGACGACCATTTCCTCATGGATGTCGGCGGGGAAACGACTATAGTAGTATTTGACGAAGAGAGGATTGCCGCGCAGATTGTCCAGCGGAATATCGAAAAAGCCCTGAATCTGATCGGCGTGGAGGTCCATGGTCAGAACCCGGTCGGCGCCGGCGGCGGTGATCATGTTGGCCACCAGCTTCGCGGAAATGGGGTCTCTGCTCTTGGCTTTCCGGTCCTGCCGGGCGTAGCCGAAATAGGGAATCACCGCGGTAATCCGGCCTGCGGAGGCGCGCTTGCAGGCGTCGATCATGATGAGCAGCTCCATCAGGTTGTTGTTGACGGGCTTGCAGGTGGACTGAATGATGAACACATCGGAACCGCGCACGGTTTCGTTGATGGAGACGGAGACCTCCCCGTCCGCAAACGTCTTGACTTCGCTGTCGCCTAGGTTTAAATAAAGCTGCTCGCAGACCTTTGCCGCGAATCCGGGGCAGGCGTTGGCGGCGAAAACCTTGACTTCCTTACCATGTGCGATCATGTTTGAATACCTCTCTTGTTATTTTTCTTTCAGTTTGTGCCTGGCGGCCCAATCCTTTTTGTTGCTTTGGCGGGCCCGGGCAATACCCAGCGCCTGCGGAGGCACATTTTCCGTGATGGTGGAGCCGGCGGCGACATAGGCGCCCTGTCCCACGGTGACCGGTGCGATCAGGTTGGCATTACAACCGATGAAAGAGTGATCCTCGATCACGGTGCGATACTTTTTTGCACGGTCATAATTGACGGTAACGGTGCCGCAGCCGAAGTTGACGCCCCGGCCCACGTCGCTGTCGCCGATATAGGTCAGATGAGAGATCTTGGTGCCGTCTCCGATGACGGAGTTCTTGACTTCCACGAAATCCCCGATCCGAATCTTGTCGCCGATACGGCAGTCCGGCCGGATGTAGGCGAAGGGGCCGATGGTGGTGTCGGCGCCGACGGTGGAGCAATAAATCTGGGAGGCGTTGACTGCCGAGCGGTCGCCGATGACGGCGTCCTCCAGCAGGCAATTTGGGCCGATGGTGCAGCCGCTGCCGATGACGGTTCTGCCCCGCAGAATGGTGCCGGGCAGAATGACAGACCCGGCGCCAACGCGGACGCTGGGTTCAATATAGCAGTTGTCGTAGTCCCAGATTTCCACGCCGTTTTCGGCCAACTCATAGAGATACATCCGCTTGAGGATGGGCTGCCAATCCGGCAGCTCGTCGGGGGAGGAAATAGCGAAAAAACCGTCCTGCTCCGAGCAGGCTGCGCCGTTGCGCATCAGAAAGTCCATGAAGGAGAATTTCTCATCCAAAACGGACATGAACGCGGCGCGGGAGACGGTGCAGACGCCGGTGGCGGCGTCGGTGCGTTCCTCGTCTGGAATGGCCGACTTACTGGGGATGCAGACGGCGGGGCCGGTGATGACCAGGACCTCTTCTTCCTTGTCGTCCGCGGTAGAGAGAAAAACATGGAGCAGGTCTGCCGCGTCCTGGTCGGCGGCGCAGGACAGCGCCATGCTCTCCGGGAAGCAGGCCTTTGCCTCTTCCAGGCAGCGGCTGTGACAGACCAGAAAGCAGCGGCTGATGCCGCAGGCGGAAAGAGAGGTAGCCAGCCAGGAGAGCAGCGGCGTCCCCATAATGCGCATCAGCATCATGGGACGGGCGGCGCCGGACCTGGAGGTATCGTTTGGTATGAAAATAACAGCGGAACGCGCGGGCATGGGATCACGTCCTTTCCTGACGAGAATACCGGCCGGCAGCACATGCAGAACTGCCGCCATCAAATCCTATTATAACAGCAATGCCCCCGTTTGTACAGGACACGGGAAGAGAAACACAGATTCCCGGATATATGCGCAAGTTCCGTCTTTCTGCGGACGCGAAGCAACAAAGGCAAGCCCGAAGGCTTGCCTTTTTGATATACTTAGTCTGCGATATAGGGCAGCAGGGCAACATGACGGGCGCGCTTAATGGCGTTCGTCAGCTGACGCTGATGTTTGGCGCAGGTGCCGGTGGTCCGACGGGGCAAAATCTTGCCGCGCTCGGACAGGTAGCGGCGAAGCTTTGCGGTATCTTTGAAATCAATGGATTCAACCCGGTCAACGCAGAAGCTGCAAACCTTTTTGCGCTTATGCGGACGGCTCTTATCAAAGGCCATGATAATCCTCCTTTACATGATTAAGTCTTGTGGAAAAATTGAATTAGAAGGGAAGCTGATCGTCGCTGTCCTCCAGCATGGCAAAATCAGAGACAGGCGCGGCGCCGGAAAACGTGGTCGGCGCGGGCGCGTAGCTGTGCTCGCCGCCACTCTGAGAGGGTGCGCTGCCGCCGGACTTGGAGTCGCCGAAGTAGACATTCTCGGCGACCACTTCCGCGCTGGTTCTCTTATTCCCATCCTTGTCGGTCCAGTTTCTCATCTGGAGCCGGCCGGATACCACCGCCATGCGGCCCTTTACGAAGTACTTGGAGACGAACTCCGCGGTACTCCGCCAGGCGACGATGTCGATAAAATCCGCTTCCCTTTCGCCGCCGCCTTCCTTGGGCGCGAAGTCCCGGTCGACGGCAAGACGGAAGGAGACCACGGCAATCCCGCTGCCTGTGCGGCGGAGCTCCGGGTCACGGGTAAGGCGGCCCATGAGAACGATGTGGTTCAGCATGATAACGCCTCCTTACGCTTCCTCGGCAACGATGATAGAACGGATGACGCCTTCCGTAATCTTGAAGACGCGGTCCAGTTCCGCAGGGAACGCGGGACCAACTTCCATGTTCATCAGGACATAGTAGCCTTCCGGCATGTCGTTGATGGGATACGCAAGCCGACGCTTGCCCCATTCGTCGATCGCGGTAAGCGTACCGTTTTCCTCAACCATTGCTTTGAACTTTTCCACGAGCGCCTTAATCTCTTCTTCGCCCAGAGTGGCGTTGATGATGTAAAGGACTTCGTACTTGGCAGAAATTTTAGCCATGTTTTTGCACCTCCTTATGGTCTAATGGACGGCAAGCGCGTTGCCGCCAAGGATTTTCCTGTGGCAAAGTATAAAACGCAGCCACAAGCTTGTATAGTATAGCGATTTTTCGAAGAATTGTCAAGAAAATTATTCGAAAAGCAGGAGAATGCGGGAAAACATCGCGCTTCTGGTGCGCGGGTTTCTCTGCGCGGTCGCTTCAGGAAAGCAGCAGATCGGCCAGCGTGTCCGAAAAGTCGTCGGCAGCAGCCAGCGCGGCGGCCAGCGTGTCGCCGGCGGCGCCGAACTCCACCAGGAGGGACTTTTCTGTCAGGTGCTGGTTGTAACGCTGGGTGCAAAGAGAAATCGGCTTGGCCAGTCCCGGGAAAGTCCGGTTCAGCAGCGCCTGCAGCTTGAGGGCGAAAGAAAGATGGCTCTGCCAATCCGGATGGTATAGCCCGCCTTCGTTGGTACCCACCACCAGCATGATCCGCGCAGTTCCGTCCACCGCCGTCGCACCGTTTGTGCCGTCCGTGTTCAAAAAGGCGTCGCGGTGGACGTCCAGTACCATCTGGATGGAGGGGTACTCGTCCAGATAGCTCTGAATAATGGCTTCCATCCGGTCGTAGGCGCCGGCATAGGAGGGGTAGTCGTTGATCGTGGTATCGTGCAGGACGGGGATGCCCCGGGCCTCCAGATGCTCGGCGATCTCTGTGCCGACCCGGATGACAGAGTACCCGGGGTCCAGCGTCCGACAGTCCTCGGTCGCCGCATATTCCCACCCCGGTTCGATGGTATAGGCCTCAGTGGAATGGGTGTGCACAATCAGCACAGTGGGCCCATCAGAAAGAGTGATGGCTGGAAGCTCCTGCAGAAGCAGCGATTCCTGGTCGTAGGGCAGGGTGCAGTTGCCGCCGACCGCAATCGCATCGGCCTCCGCTGCCGCAAAGGCTGCGTCCGTGGGCTGCGCCGCGCCGGTCTCCGGCGCGGTATTCTCCGGTGCAGAGGTCTCCGCTTCCGAGGCAGAAGTCTCCGCTGCGGCGGCAGCCGCAGTCTCCGCAGCCGCAGTTTCTGCGGCCTCCGCCGGCTCGGAGGAAGGCGCGGAGTCCGTACCCGATGCGGCGGCGTTTACCCGCAGAATCTGCCCGGTATTCAGATACAGCAGGAAAGAGCCGCTGCGCGGGTCTGCTGCCAGAGCCTGCGCCCGCAGCCAGAGCGCCGGGCCATACACAATCGCGCCGCGCAGCAAGAGTGCCGCGGCAAACAAGGAAAGGCAGACCCGGAACAGGTCATGCCGAAGTTGTCTTCCCAAAAAAATCGCCCCTCATCAGCCTATGCGGCGAAAAGGCGGACAAGACCTGACGGCAGTCTGCCACATCTTCAATTTTGAGAGAGCCGCAAGGATGTGATGCACAGGAAAGGCAAAGGGCTGCGGGATACGGGATGTATTCCGAGACTAGTTGCGGAGCTTTTGAAAGAAGTCGCGGAGAATCCCGGCGCAGTCTGCCTCCAGCACCCCGGCGGTCGTCAGGGGGTGGTGGTTATAGGACATGGCGAAGAGATCGGCAACGGAGCCGCAGGAGCCGGCCTTGGGGTCCGCAGCGCCGTAGACGACCCGCGGAATCCGCGCGTTGATGATGGCCCCGGCACACATGGGGCAGGGCTCCAGCGTCACATAGAGGGTGCATTGCCAGAGACGCCAGCCGCCCAGGGTCCGGCAGGCGTCCGCGACGGCCTCGAGCTCCGCGTGGGCCAGGGCGTTTTTGCTGCTTTCCCGCCGGTTGCGTCCCCGACCGACGATGCGGTCTCCGAGCGCGATCACACAGCCAACGGGGACCTCCCCCGCGGCGGCGGCCTCTTCGGCCAGCAGGAGTGCTTCCCGCATGAAATCCTGATCTTCCACAAACAATCCCCCCTCCTCCCCAGTGTAACCCGAAGTCGGAAAAAGGTCAATCGGGAGGGTTGCCGGAATCTTCACGAAATGCTACAATACAGAGAAAGGGAGGAATGTTCATGCGGAATCTGGTCAAGCTGCTCTTCCAGCGGGTCGTCATCGTCTCGCTCTGCCTGCTGTTCCAGATTGGCGTCATTCTGCTGGGGGTACGGCAGTTTTCCTCGTTTTTCCCGTGGTATAATGCCACCGTCGGAATCGGTGCCCTGGTGCTCACCATGGTCATTGTCTCCAAAGAGGGCGACCCGGCCTATAAGATCGCCTGGATTATTCCGATTCTGGCGGTGCCGGTCTTCGGCGTAACGCTGTATTTGATGTTTGGCGGGAACCACCAGAACCGGCGGCTGCGGAAGCGCCTCCGAATCATGGAGCATACGATGACGGACAATCTCCGGCAGGATGCAGAGATTCTGGACCGGCTGGAGGTAGAGAATTCTATGGCCGCGACGCAGGCCCACTATCTGGTGACCAAGGCGGCCTGCCCGGTGTATCAGAACACCGCGACGGAGTATTTTTCCGTCGGTGACGATTGCTATGTGCGGATGCTGGAGGACCTGCGGAAGGCGGAGCACTTTATTTACCTGGAGTATTTTATCCTGGACAAGGGAAAAATGTGGGACAGTATCCTGAAAATTCTGCAGGAAAAGGCCGGGAAAGGGCTGGATGTTCGGGTGATTTACGACGACTTTGGCTGCATCACCAGGCTGCCTGCCGGTTATCGCCGGAAGTTGGAGGCCATGGGCATTCGCTGTCGGGTCTACAATCCCTTCATCCCCATCATCTCGCCCCGGCTCAACAACCGGGATCACCGCAAGCTGATGATTGTTGACGGGCAGTTCGGCTTTACCGGCGGAATCAATCTGGCGGACGAGTATATCAATGTGACCCATCCGTTCGGCCACTGGAAGGACTGCGGCATTCGCCTGGAGGGCGACGCGGTTTGGTCCATGACCGTGATGTTTCTCTCCATGTGGGATCACATCCAAAGGGACCTGCGAGAAGAGCCGCTTCTGCCGATCGCGGCCCCATTGCGGGAGGAACGCGGCTATGTGCAGCCCTTCACGGACAGCCCGCTGGACAACGAGGGCGTCAGCGAGACGGTGTTTCTCAACATGATTTCCCGGGCAAGAAAGAGCGTTTATATCATGACCCCATACCTGATTCTGGACTCCACCATGCGCGCGGCGCTCTGCATCGTGGCAAAGTCCGGCATTGATGTGCGGATCATCACGCCGGGCATCCCGGACAAACGGTACGTCTATGCCGTGACCCGCGCAAATTATAGGGAGCTGCTGGAGGCGGGTGCCCGCATCTATGAGTACACGCCGGGATTCATGCACTCCAAGGTGGTCGCGGTGGACCTCGAATGCGCAGTGGTCGGCACGGTCAACATGGATTTTCGCAGCCTGTATCTCCACTTTGAGGATGGCGTGTTTCTCTATAATACCGAGTCTGTGCGGCAGATCTCGGATGATTTTGCAGATACGCTGCCTCTATGCCGCAGCGTGGAGCTGCGAGCCTACCAGGGACGAAAGTGGTATGTCCGGCTGGTGGAGGTGTGCCTCCGGGTCTTTGCGCCGCTGATGTGATTCGCCCCGGGAGCCCCATTCGGCGCAGGAAAGAAAGAAGACGAATCCGCTAACCCGCTGGTTGGTGGATTCGTCTTCTTGGCGCGGCACCCGTGGAACCGACCGGCAGCAGGCCGTGCGCGGCAAGCCGTGCGCTTGACCGTACTGGGGGGGGAATTAACCTTGCGGGACGGAAAAACGTTGGTGGGTTGTTTTGTCCGACTCGATATTTTGAATTTCGCCGGCCTTGGTAAGCGCGGTCTTGGTGATCATCGGTCCGGTCAGTTCGTAAATCAGCACGCCGAACAGGACAATATTGCGGACCAAAGCGCCTTCATAGGTGCCAAGGGAGGATGCGGTGACACACATGCCCAGGGCGACACCGGCCTGTGGAGCGAGGGTGAAGCCCAGATATTTTTGAACGGTTGGCTCGCAGTGTACGATGGCGCTGCCAAATCTGGCGCCAAAATACTTACCGAGGACACGGGCAACAATATAAATCACACCAATACTGATGACGGCGAGGTTGCTGAACACGCTTAATTGCAGTTCGGCGCCGCTTACCACGAAAAACAAAGCAAAAAGCGGTGCGGTCCAACGGTCGGAGCGGGACATAATATCGACTGACCGGGGGCAGAGATTGCAGAAAACGGTGCCGAGCATCATGCAGACCAGCAGGGTGGAGAAGGAAACGTGAACAGCGCCGATCTGGAACGAGATTCCGGATAAACCGATGGTCATTAATACAAACGCGATTGTCAAAGACAGCCGGTTGGAATTGGAGAAAAACAGCTTTTCCAGCGCGGTGAGCAAAGCGCCCATGGCGGCGCCCAACAGCAGGGAGCCGACGATTTCAATCAGGGGTTCCATGATGATGGAAACCACGCTGACGCTGCCGCCCAGCATGGCCTGGGCAATCCCGAACGAAACGGCGAAGACGATCAGACCGACGGCGTCGTCCAGGGCGACAACGGGCAGCAGCACATCGGTTAAGGGACCCTTTGCTTTATACTGGCGTACCACCATCAGCGTGGCGGCAGGCGCGGTGGCGGCGGCGATGGCGCCCAGGGTGATGGCTGCCGGGATGTTCAGCACTTTGTCGCCCAGGATAAAATGCACAGCCAGCAGACAGACATCTACCAGCACAGCGGCGGAAACGCCTTCCCAGATCGAAATCACCACGGCTTGCCTGCCGGTGTGCCGAAGTTGAGAAAGACGGAACTCATTGCCAATCGTAAAAGCGATAAAACCGAGCGCGGCATTGATGATGACGTCGACATGCTCGACCGCTTCATAGGAAGAAAAGCCGATTCCGGAAATGCCCAAACGACCAAGACCATAGGGCCCGACAAGGAGACCTGCGATTAAGTAAGCAGTTACATCCGGAAAATTCAATTTTAACAGCTTAAATAGTCGGGTCGTCATCAGGCCGGCAAACAGGGCAAAAGCGACAGTGAGCAAGACAAACATTGGGCATACCTTCTTTATAGAATTTCGATAACAGCACAATCATAGCATGTTTTTAGTTAAAACGCAAACGGAGAGGGGAAAAACATACGAAACCCACCAGCCATATTTGTGCAAAAGATCCCACGGAGGGCATCCGCGGGATCAAATCAGTCGATATAGACGGAATTGTAGATCGACGAGGGAAGCGCATCGGACAGCTCCACCAGAAGATGGTCAAAGCCGCCGGTATAGTCGTAATGGAGCAGAGGCGAACGCAGTTCGCGGGGCGAGGGGACTTCCAGGGACAGGGAGAGGTCGGCCGTGAAGCCGTGCTCCATTGCGCGGAACACCACTGTGCCGCCGTGCTCCCGGGCGATTTCCTGCACAATGGTCAGCCCGAGGCCGGCGCCGAATTTTGGGTTTCCGGGTTCCTTTTCACTACGGCAGAAAAGATTCCCCGGCATGTCCACAGGTTCGCCAAGGTTGGAAACGCGGATCACGGCGCCGTGCTGTAGGGGTTCCAGACGGATGGTAACGATGCTGCCCGGGTCCGCGAAGCGGATCGCGTTGGAGAGAAGGTTGAGGACCGCGCGTTCCAGCCGCTGGCGGTCCAGATAGGCGGCAATGGGAGTATTTGGCAGCACGACCGCGAGCTCCAGACCTGCAATTTCACAGAGCGGCTGCGCCCGCTGACAGAGGTCCTCCAAAAAAGCACGCAAATCTGCCCGCTCCCGATGGACCCCAACGGGAGGTGACGAGACGGCCTCCATATTGCCCACAGTCCGAAACAACTGGTAGAGGCTGCGGTTTATTTCTGCGGTTTGCCTCTGGATACGCGGATCCTCCTGTTCCTCCAGATAGGGGAGCAGCGTGGCAGCCAAGCTGAACAGATTGGAGAGCGGGGTTCGAATGGCGCGGGCGGCGGCGGCCAGAACGGTCTGCTGCGCGCCAAGCGGTGTGGCAAGAAGCAACCGGAAGCCCGCAATGGGCCGTTCCTCCAGGTGAAACGGTTTTTCGCCGGAAACGATGGTGTCGGGAAATTCGCCGCCGCGCAGGAGTTCTATGATAGCGGCTTCCATCTCAGCGGCCTGGTCGTTGCATAACACAACGGCGTCGTCCTTGATCAGGAAGGCGGGTTGCTCCAGGCAATTCAGAATCTCGCGGTATTCGGCGGTTCGATGTTCGTCCAACAGCGTGCTCCCCTCCTTTTCCGGCTGTTAGTATATGTTGAAAAACAGCGTTTCAGCAAGTGAAATATTCCCAATACTGGGACGACAGTATTATACAGAAGATAGCTAAGCATTGCAAGCCGAATTGAAAAAAATGGGGAATGATGGGGGGAAGAATTCGCGCAGCGAACGAAACTTTCGAAAACAATACGCATGGGCAGGGGGATTCCAGCACGGGTGGCAAAAAAAACAGCCCGCGGGCGGCGGGCTGTGCAGGATTATTCGAACAGAGGCGTGGTGAAATAGCGCTCGCCGGTGTCGGCCAGGACTGTGACGACGGTTTTTCCGGGACCCAGTATCTTTGCCAGCTTCAGCGCGGCCGCGGTGTTGGTGCCGCCGGAGATGCCGCAGAGGATGCCCTCCTCTTTCGCCAGCGCCTGCGCGGTTCGCACGGCCTCGTCATCGGTGATGATGGCGATGTCAGAATAAATCCCGGTGTCCAGAACGTCGGGAATCAGCCCATCGCCGATGCCCATTTGAATGTGCGCGCCGATGAGGCCGCCGGAGAGCATTGCCGCCTTTTCCGGCTCCACGGCCCAGATTGTCATGTGCGGATTGGCCTCGCGGAGCGCATGGCCGATCCCGGTCAGCGTGCCGCCGGTGCCAATCCCGGCGCAGAAGCCGTCGATGGGGCCGTCAGCAGCGGAAAGGATTTCCTGTGCGGTGGTCTCCTCTTGAACCAGAGGGTTGGTCGGATTGGAAAACTGGTTGGGAACAAAGACGTTGGGGTCGGCTGCCGCCATTTGGCGGACGGTCTCCATGCAGCGCTCGATGCACTCGCCGATGTTTCCTTCATCGTGCACCAGCTTCACCTCCGCGCCGTACTGCTTCATCAGAAGCATCCGCTCCCGGCTGACGGAGTCCGGCATGACGATGATGACCCGGTAGCCGCGCACCGCGCCGACCAGGGAGAGGCCGATGCCCTGATTGCCGCTCGTGGGCTCTACGATGATGGTGTCGGGACCGATTCTGCCGTCCCGCTCCGCCGCGTCCAGCATGGCCAGCGCCGTGCGGGACTTGATGGAGCCGCCGACGTTCACACCCTCGTATTTGACGAGGACCCGGGCGCTGTCCGGCCCGACCAGGCGGTTCAGGCGAATCAGCGGCGTATGCCCCATGGCCTCCAGAATGTTTTGATACATGAATCCACGCTTTCTCAGAGGCATAGAAAAAAGCTCTCGCCCCTGCCTAAAATATGCAGGGACAAGAGCAAAATGCTCCTGCGGTTCCACCCGGCTTGACGCAACGCGTCCTCTTATGCGCACAAAAATGCGCCGATCCGTGGTAACGGCGGACCAACCCCGTCCTCCCCTACTGAGCCGAAGCCGTTCAGTTTGCCCTCACGGGTGCATTCGACCCGGAACCCGGCGCAGCGCTTCCACCGTCCGCTGCTCGCTATGCCCGCTTTCCGAATGTACTCTCCCGATCATCGGTTTTTTCATATGGAGAAATCATACCAGACGAGTATGGATTTGTCAATCCATAATATGCGGAAAATCCGCAGGGGGAACCCGGTCGCTGCGATCTGCGGGCGCGCAGCGAAGCGCCGGGAGTTTTCAACAGGGAATTGCCGCCAAATAGAAAGCCGCTGTCCTTCCCGGCACGAGGCGCCGGAACGGACAGTGGCTTTATCCGGGGGACTATTCCTCCGTGGCGGTGATGGCAATGTGCAGCTCGTCGAGCTGCTTTTGCTCCACGGCGGAGGGCGCGCCCATCATAATATCCTGGGCGTTTTTGTTCATGGGGAAGGGAATGATTTCCCGGATGGAATCCTCGCCCGCCAGCAGCATGACGATGCGGTCCACGCCCGGGGCAATGCCCGCATGGGGAGGCGCACCGTAGCAGAAGGCGTTATACATGGCCGGGAATTTGCTCTTGACGTCCTCCTCGCCCAGCCGGACCATCTCAAAGGCCTTGATCATGATCTCCGGGTCGTGGTTCCGAACCGCGCCGGAGGAGAGCTCCACGCCGTTGCAGACCAGATCGTACTGGTCGGCGCAGATGTCCAGCGGGCTGATTTCACCGCGTTCGGCCTTCAGGAGGGTTTCGAGGCCTCCGCTCGGCATGGAGAACGGATTGTGACAAAATTCCAGCTCGCCGGATTCCTCGCCGATCTCGTACATCGGGAAGTCCACGATCCAGCAGAATTCGTAGCGTTCCCGGTCCATGTGGCCCTCGCAGACCGCGCCAAGCTTGCTGCGCAGAACGCCCGCGGTCTTTTGGGCGGCTTCCTTCTTGCCGGCGGTAACGCCGACAAAGCAGCCCGGGGTCAGACCCAACTTCCCGATGAGCGCGTCCTTTCGCTCCGTCAGGAACTTGGCGATGCCGCCCTGCAGCTCGCCCTGCTCGTCCAGCTTGAACCAGTAGGGTTTGCAGCCCGCCTGCACCTCCACATCGGCGCAGAGCTTGTCGACGGCCTTGCGCGCCAGCGCGCAGCCCGGCACCACGACGGCCTTAACCACGGCGTCCTCGAAGGGATCGAAGCCGCAGCCCGCCACGTCCCCCGTAATATCCTGTACGGTCAGGTCGATGCGCAGGTCCGGCTTGTCGGAGCCGTATCGCTCCATGGCGTCGCAATAGGAGATGCGGCGGAACGGGGCCGTGGAGGCCGCGCTATACTTGCCGTATTTCGAGAAAATCGGCGGGAACACGTCCTCAATCACGGCGAACACGTCGTCCTGACAGGCGAAGGACATCTCCATGTCGAGCTGGTAAAACTCGCCGGGGCTGCGGTCGCCGCGGGCGTCTTCGTCGCGGAAGCAAGGGGCGATCTGGAAGTAGCGGTCGAAGCCCGCGGTCATCAGGAGCTGCTTGAACTGCTGGGGCGCCTGGGGCAGCGCGTAAAACTTGCCGGGGTGCTTCCGGGCGGGCACCAGATAGTCCCGCGCGCCCTCCGGGGAGGAGACAGTCAGGATGGGAGTGGTGATCTCCAGAAAGCCGTGTTCGGTCATGGCCTGCCGCAGGGCGGCCACCACCTGACAGCGCAGGATGATGTTCTGCTTGACGGCGGGGTTCCGCAGATCCAGATAGCGGTATTTGAGCCGCTGGGTCTCGTCGGCCTCCCGGCTGCGGTTGATTTCAAAGGGCAGGCTGTTGTAACGGCAGCGGCCGAGCACCGTGATTTTGATGGGGACGACCTCGATATCGCCGGTCGTCTGCTTCGGGTTCTTGCTGGCGCGCTCCCGGACGACGCCCTCCACCTGGAGGGTGGTCTCCTTGTTGAGGTTCTTGACGGCGGCCATCATCTCCTCCGTCTCAATGACGAGCTGGGTGGTGCCGTAGAAATCGCGGAGGACGACGAAGGCGAAGTTGCTGCCAACCACGCGGACATTCTCCAGAAAGCCCGCCAAGGTGACGGCCTGGCCGACGTTTTCCATGCGGAGTTGGCCGCAGGTATGGGTACGGGACTGGAACATACTATCTCTCCTCTTTCTGAATGATGATTACGGTTCAAGAACGACGGTGCCGTCGGCCTTCAGCCCCGCGTGAATCCGCGCGGCGGCTTCGCCGATGGGGACAGTGACCTGCTCGCCGGTTCGGAGGTCCTTGACGGAGCAGACTCCGGCGGCAATCTCATCCTCGCCCAGCAGCAGCACATAGGGAATGCCCAGCTTGTCGGCATAGGACAGCTTGGCCTTGAATTTTTTTTGCTCGCCGTAAAGCTGGGTGCGGATGCCTTCGGCGCGCAGCGCCGTGGCGACGGCGATGGCGGGGGTCAGATCGGCGGTCATGGGCAGCACCAGCACGTCGCAGGGTGCGGTGTTCAGCCCGGCGTTGAGGTAGCCCTGTTCGCCCAGCACATAGAACAGCCGCGTCAGACCGATGGAGATGCCGACACCGGGAAGCTGCCGGTCCGTATAGTATTCCGCCAGGTTGTCGTAGCGGCCGCCGGAGCAGATGGAGCCGATCTCCGGGTGATCCAGCATGGTGGTTTCGTAAACCGTGCCGGTGTAGTAGTCGAGGCCCCGGGCGATGGTCAGGTCCACGGCGAAGTGCGTCTCCGGAACGCCGAAGGCGGCAAGGCAGCGGGTCACAGCGGTCAGCTCGTCAAGCCCGGCGTCGAACACGTCGCTGCGGCCGCGATAGCACTCCAGTGCCGCCAGAACATCGGCGTTGCAGCCTGTGATCTTCGTAAAGTCCAGAATGGCGCTCGCCTGCTCCCCGGAAAGGCCGAGATCCTCCCGCAAACTTTCAGAGACTTTTTCCGGGCCGATCTTGTCCAGCTTGTCCACAGCGCGCATGATATCCCCAGCCTGGGCACCGAGGTGCTGCATGGCGTAAAAGCCATTCAGAATTTTCCGGTTGTTGACCCGGATCTGGAAGCGCCGCAGGCCCATGGCCGTGAAGGTCCGGTAAATGATGGCGGGGATCTCCGCCTCGTTCAGAATATCCAGCTTGCCGTCGCCGATGACGTCGATATCGGCCTGGTAGAATTCGCGGAAGCGGCCGCGCTGGGCACGTTCCCCGCGATAGACCTTGCCGATCTGATAGCGGCGGAAGGGGAAGGTCAGATCACCATAGTGGAGCGCGACGTATTTCGCCAGCGGGACCGTCAGGTCAAAGCGGAGGCTCAGGTCGGAGTCGCCCTTCTGAAAGCGGTAGATCTGCTTTTCCGTCTCGCCGCCGCCCTTGGCCAGCAGGACCTCGCTGGCTTCCAGGATCGGCGTGTCCAGCGGCGTAAAGCCGTAGAGGGAGAAGGTGCGCCGCAAAATCTCCATCATCCGCTCCATTTGGGCCTGCGGGGCCGGCAGCAGCTCCATAAACCCGGACAGGGTGTGAGGTTTCATCATTGCCATTGTATCAAATCCCTTTCTGAAAAGAGTAAAAACCTGCTCGGATCCCGTAATTGGGACGAGAGCAGGCAAGTGCTTCGTGGTGCCACCCAAATTCGGCGCAGAGCGCCCTTTCTGCCTCGCTGAAGGGGAGGCATCCTGCGCTTTCCGCCCGGACGGGCGTGATACGCCGGCTCCACAGATGTCCTTCGCCGGTACCCGTTGGCGGAGGCTTTCAGCCAAAGACCTCCTTCTCTGCCCGCGGGGCTGCCGCTACTGCTTCTGTGTCATCGCCTGTGTAATTGTGGAGAAAACTTACTTGAGACTTTTTTTTGGCCGGATCATCTCGCGCCAGTCCAGATCGCCCCGCTGCAGGCCCAGAATCAGCATCTCGGCCGTGGCCAGGTTGGTGGCGCAGGGAATGTTGTGCGTGTCGCAGAGGTGGATGGTGTGCATGATCTGCTGGTCCTCCCAGGAATCGATGCTGTTGGGGTCCGCAAACATCAGGACCAGATCGATCTCATTGTAGGAAATCCGGGCGTCAACCTGCTGATGCCCGCCCTGACTGTGGGCCAGGAAGAGGGTGATGGGCAGTCCGGTGGCATCGGCCACAAGACGACCGGTCGTGGCGGTGGCGAACAGATTATGACGGGCCAGGATGCTCTTGTAGGCGGTGCAAAATTGCACCATCAGCTCTTTTTTCTTGTCGTGTGCCATCAGTGTAATATTCATATCTGTTTCACTCCATTTGCAGAACCGTTATTTCAGCTTCATCAGGGGGACCGCTCTGCCGCGCAGCCGCCGCGCGATGTGCAGGCAAGCCAGGGCGGCATTTTTATCGGTGCGGAGGATCAGCGGTGTATCGGCCGCGGCGGCCAGCGTGACGTTTTGGTCCTCAGGGACCAGACCCAGCAGGGAGAGCCCGACGCCGTCCATCAGGTCGTCCACAGTGGTGCCCATGCGGGAGAACAGCTTCGGAACAACCCGGTTGACCACGAGCTGCACGCTGCCTTCTGGCATCCTGCCAAGCAGGGCGGAGACGGACGCGGCATCTCGCAGAGAGGCGGGATCACTGCCGGACACGACGATCACGCGGTCCACGTCCCGGCAGGCCAATTGGAAGCCGGCGCCGATTCCGGCCGGCGCATCGATCAGGCAGTAATCAAACTGCCCGCGCAGTCGCTCCAGGAATGCGGAGAACGCACCGGGATCAATCGATTCCGGCGTCTCGGTCAGCGGGGCGGTCAGGAGGAAAAGACCTGGGATTTTCGGGTGCTCCGGAATTGCGGAGACGTCATAGACTCCGCGGAGAAGCTCGGTGAAAGGAAGGGACGCCAGCTCACTCAGGCCCAGGGAGATATCGAGGTTCCGAAGGCCAATATCGGCGTCCAGACACAGGACCCGGCAGCCCTCCGCGGCGAGACAGGACGCAATCCCCGCGCAGAGCGAAGTTTTGCCGGTGCCGCCCTTCCCGGACACCACGGCAAGAATTTGCCCCATCGTCGCAACCTCCCACTCCCTGGCAGTCAAATGTTGGTTTAGCCTTTATTATACCCGGAGAAGCAGACAAATTCAACCGTTATTTCCGGGAAGTTCCTAAAAATAAGAATTTTCAGCGCGGCGAAAAAAACAGTTGACAATGAGGGCCCGGCGTGTTATTCTAAACATGCAAATAAGAATTATTATTGTTATAAGGGAGAGAGCATGGAGCAAACACGAAAACACAGCAAGAAGCGGGATGCAATTCTGGCCTGCGTGCGCGGGACCGACTGCCATCCGACCGCAGACTGGGTGTTCAGCCAACTGAAGCCGGAAATCCAGGATTTGAGCCTTGGGACGGTCTACCGCAATCTCTCCATGTTCAAGCAGGAAGGAACCATCGTCTCCGTGGGCGTGGTGGACGGGCTGGAGCGGTTCGACGGACGAACCGATCGGCACAGTCATCTTGTTTGCAGCAACTGCGGACGGGTTGTGGACGTAGAGCAGCTGGAGCTGCCCGAAACCATCTGTCAGGAGGCCGCAGAAAAAACCGGCGGCACTGTCACGGGCTGGAACCTACAGTTTAGCGGCCTGTGTGATCAATGCAAAAGTCAAAAATAAATTTTATTTTAGGAGGATACCATGATGAAATTCGTATGTCCTGTTTGCGGTTATGTCCATGAAGGCGATACGCCTCCTGAGTTCTGCCCGATCTGTAAGGTTCCCGGTTCCAAGTTCCTGAAGCAGGAAGATGGCAAAGCTTGGGCTGCCGAGCATATCATCGGCGTCGGCAAGGATTTCCCGGAAAATGTTCCCGCCGAGGTGCGCGAGCAGATTGTCTCCGGCCTGAAGGCCAATTTCGAAGGCGAATGCTCCGAGGTCGGCATGTATCTGGCCATGGGCCGCGCGGCGCATCGCGAGGGCTATCCCGAGATCGGCCTTTACTGGGAGAAGGCTGCCCACGAGGAGGCCGAGCATGCCGCTAAGTTTGCCGAGATGCTGGGAGAGGTGCTCTCCGCCTCCACCAAGGAAAACCTGCAGAAGCGCGTGGATGCCGAGAATGGCGCGTGTGCCGGCAAGTTTGAACTGGCCAAGCTGGCAAAGCAGTACAATTTGGACGCCATTCACGATACCGTCCATGAGATGGCCCGCGACGAGGCGCGGCACGGCAAGGCGTTCGAGGGCCTGCTGAAGCGGTACTTCGGTTAATCCAAATCAAGCGCGTTCGAGAGGACGGGGCGATTGCCCCGCCCTCTTTTTTCAGGCGTATTGAGTTCAAAATACGCGGCTGTCTTCGGGATGAAGCCGCGGGAGAAGAACAAAGAAATTGGGCTGGTCGCAAAATGCGTATTTTGCAACCGGCCCAATCAAATATGCGGCAAGGCGGCGCGCGGCTTTGAATCTTCAGCCCTCCATGCTGGAGAGGTAATCAGCATAGGCCGTGTCCCAGTCGGCGTAGGCCGTCTCGCCGCGGTGGTCCGGCAGGTCGAAGTGTTCCGTCAGGTACTGGCTGAGGAACAGGGTAATTTTCTTTGCGCCATAGGCGTTGAGGTGCGTACCGCCGTCACGGGTATCTTCGTCCCAGTCCATCCCGATTTCATCCTGGTACTCGTTCAGGTCGATGTAGGGAATGTCAAGGCGGTCCGCATATAGCTGAACTGCGTCGTGGGCCGCGTCGCTCCAGAGGGACGCGCAGGGCACACTGACGATCAGGAGCTGTGCGCCGTTTTCTTCACAGAGCGCCTGGATGCGCTGCATATAAAATTGAAGCAGCAGCGGAACGTACTTGGTGGGCAGCTTCCGGTTTTCCATATAATCGGCATCTGAGGCGGATTTGACAGAAAGCGAGACGGCGTGCCCCTTTGTTTCAGGCCGCCAGGAGAAGACCGGTTCCTGAAAGAGCGTCGCGGCGGAGAGCTGTTTCCAATTGTTGTGGTACCGGAAGACGGAGAAGGAGGCGCCAAATATAGTTTCCAAGGTGGCTTCTGTCGATTTCAGGCTCTTCCGGTTGAAGAAAAAGCTGTCGGTGTCCAGCATGACCAGCTTCGGGTGCTGGTACTGTAAGATGCCCTTCAGCATGTAGTAGCATCCGCAGAGCGTTTGCCAGGGTTCGGCGCAGGCATAGCCTGCCGCACCGGTCTCCTCCCACACGTCCAGCGGGGAAAACCCCTCCGCGACGTTGCTGTCGCCGACAAACAGATAGTCGAGGCTATCCGTTGGTTCTCCATATACGCCGCCCGCGTTATATTTGTACAGCGGCTCATTGGTTTTTGGAAAAAGAAGAGCAGAGAAGCCGGACAGCAGCAGCCCAAGAACGCACAAAAACGCGACAGCCCGGACGAGATGTTTCCAATTCATGTGGGGTTTTTCCATAAAGCGTGATCCTTTCGCCGGTCAGAACTGGGCGTAAATGAGGTCAACCACGTCGTAGCCGCTGCCGTACGCGCCCAGGACGATCACTGCCAGGATACCGGCAAGATAGACGGTCCAGCGCACGGCCAGCGGGCGGGCAGCCAGCTCTGTCCGAAGCGCGTGTCCCCGCTCCCGCAGGAGGTCCGCGCCGAAAACGATCAGCGTGCCGAGCAGAATGAGGAGCAGATCCTTCCCGTCGCAGCCCAGCGTCAGCAGAGAGCCGTCCGCCAGCGTTTGCAGCGAGAAGCCGCGGAAGATAGAGGCGAACATCTGAAAGGCCGACGCGGTAGAGTCAGCCCGGAACAACAGCATGCCGAAGTTGACCAGCAGACAGGTCCGAAGAATCTGGAAAACGTGATAACCCTTGCTTTGCCTGGACACACGCAGTTTGCCGCAGAGCATTTCCGCCTGCGGCTCCGCCAGCATTCCCAGGAGCATGAGGACATAATAGTACATGCCATAGAGCACATATTTCCAGCCGACGCCGTGCCAGATGCCCATGCCGAGCCAGACAAAGAACAGGGCCACGGCCGTGGGGATAAACTTTGCAAAGAAGGGACTGCAGTGCTTCCTTACCGCATGTCCGAGGTGCTGCAGCGGTTTGGACAGAGAGATGGAGTAAAACACATAATCCCGCAGCCATGCGCCGAGCGTGATGTGCCAGCGCCGCCAGAATTCATTGACGGTCCGGGAAAAAAAGGGCCGTTCAAAGTTTTCGCTCAACGGCACGCCGAACAGCGACGCGCTGCCGGTCACGATATCCATTGCGCCGGAGAATTCCATGTAGATCTGTACCGTGTAGAGCACGGAGGCCAGCAGCACCGTCAGGCCGACATAGGAACCGGGATCGCCGAACACCGTACCGACCAGCGCGTTGGCCCGGTCGGCAATCACAATTTTTTTGAATGCGCCCCAGACAATCCGTTGCAGTCCGAAGGTAAACTGTTGGTAATTGAAGGAATGCCCCTCATAGAGCGGACGCGCCAGCAGGTCGTAGCGTCCGATGGGACCTTCTGTGATCTGCGGGAAAAAGCAGAGGAACAGAGCAACACGTCCCAGATTTCGGTCCGCCGCGTACTTGCCGCGGTAGACGTCCAGCAGGTATCCGGCGGCCTGCAGCGTGTAGAAGGAGATACCAAGCGGCATCAGCAGCTTGTTGGCCAGCGTCGTTCCCAGCGATTCCGGCAGCACCGCTTTGAAAAGGCTGCCGAAAAAGCCGGAATACTTGCAGAGCGCCAGAATGCCGAAATTCATCAGCAGGACCAGTGCCAGAATCGCCCTTTTCTGCCGGGCGACGCGGCATTTCTCCCGGGCCTTTTTCTCCTTGGAAAGCGTTTTGCGCAGCAGTTCCCAGTTCTGCTGCAGTCTGCTCAGCCACAGCGCGCCGCCGTAGACAGTCAGCGTTGTACCGAATAGACAGACGGAGCGCAAGCCGCTGATCTGGTAAAAGAGAAAATAGCTGGCAAGCAGAAGCACGGTCCACTTGAGGCGCTTTGGAAACACCGTATAGAGGAGAAAGGTTAGCGGGAGATACAGGAACAGGTAGCTGTAAGCGGTATAAGTCATAGGCGCTCCGCGTCAGTTTTCGGCCTGGAGCCGCTTCACCAGCGCATCAAGTGCCTCCGCGGACTGGAAGTTTTCCGGGATCAGGTCCAGCGGCGTCAGTTCAATGTCAAAGGTGTCGTCCAGTGCCATGGCAAGAGACATAATGTCAAGAGAGGTCAAAATGCCTTCGTCAATCAGGTGCGTTTCCTGCTGAAAGTCTACGTCCGGCTTCAGTTCTTTTAAAACAGTGAGTAATTCGTCCATTATGATTGTGCCTCATTTCTGTGAAAGATATTGCGTTTTGAGCAGCGCGCGGTCCAGCTTGCCGTTGGCGTTGTGGGGCATCTGGGGCAGTCGGAACAGCTTGTTCGGCAACATATAAGCGGGCACCCGCGCCCGCAGGCCGGACAGCACGGCGGCCTCGTCCAGTCCATGCGCCTGGTAACATAAGAGAATCCGATCCCGAATGGGATCATAGAGACAGACATTTTCGTGCATGCCGGGAAGCGCGGATGCCGCGGCCTCGATTTCGCCGAGCTCAATCCGATATCCCATATGCTTGATCTGGAAGTCCTTCCGCCCGAGATAAAGCAGCTCGCCGCGGCTGTTAAACTTCACAAGGTCACCGGTTTTATAGACGGTTTCCGGATAGTATTGGTTACAGGGATTTTGAATAAAAAACTGCGCTGTGTTTTCCGGATTGTTGAAATAACCGCAGGCCAGGAAAGAACCGCGGACCAGCAGCTCGCCCGCCTCGCCGGGCGCCGCTTCGCGGCCATCTTCCGCCAAAACCAGGATACCGCAGTTGGCGCAGGCTCTGCCGATGGGCAGCGTCTCTCCGGTCTGAAATGGCCGGTCCACCACATAGTAGGTGCAGATATCCGTGACCTCGGTGGGGCCGTAGAGGTTGGCAAACAGCGCGCCCCGCTGGTGGGCGATCCAGTAATTGAGGTGTTCCACCGGCATGACCTCCCCGGCAAAGAGGATGGTCTTGACCAGAGGCAGCGGAACATAGTCCAGCGCCTTCCAGATTGCGACAATATTCAGGGCCGAGGGCACCCAATAGAGGGTGTTGACCTGCCGGGTATTCAGGTATTCCAGCAGCGTGACCGGGAAGGAAAACAACTTTTTCGGGATGATATGCATGGTTGCACCAGCTTTGATGGTGCTGTAAATGTCCAGCACGGACATGCTGAAATAAAACGGGGTCTGATTGCCGAACACCGTGTCTTCCGTGATGGAAAAGGTCTCAGTCACCCAGTCCGCATAGGCGAGGACACTGCGGTGGCTGACCACGGCGCCTTTGGGAACGCCGGTGGAGCCGGAGGTAAAGAGCGTGTAGAGCGGGTCGGTATCGACGATCTCACGCGCCGCCTCATCCAAGGCGGTCAGGTCGCATGGCGCGGTTCGCGCGTGCTCCAGCAGCACGACGCCGCCCGGCAGCAGCGTTTCCGCCTGCGCCCTGTGTGCCTCATCGGTCAGGACCGCAGCGGGAGACAGTGTCTCAAAAATGGAGCGGATCCGCTCTTGCGGCATTTGCTCATCGATCACGACGTAGAAGCCGCCGCTGTAGGCGGCGCCGAAGCAGGCGGCCAGCGCGTGGACCGTTTTCGGCAGATAAACTGCCACAGCCCGCCGTCGCGGCTGCCGCGGCAGCAGGCAGGCACCGATCTGCCGGGCTTCCCGCAGCAACGCTTCATAGGTCAGGGACTCCGTCTCGTCGGTAAAGGCCGTTTTTTTTGGGAAACGGTCTGCGGTATGCTCCAATAATTCCAAAACGGTTTTCATGGTTTGCCGTGCCCCTTTCCGAAGCGTCGGACGCTCAGGTGGTTCTATTTGGGCAGCATACCGCGTGCCGGCATCATAATTGTTTCATGCGCGGAGGTATTCTGCCGCAATCACTATACTGCGCATTGCAAATTTGTCAAGATATAGACAGGAAAAAAGGCAGAAAGCGTAATGATTTTGGCTTTTCCCAGGCTCTTTTTATGCGTTGCAGTAAAAAAGAAAGAAGCATCCATCATTACGGTCATTCCGAGGCCGACAGCATGGAGCGGCAATCAGTCGCCGAGGGCGGCTTCCCATTTCGTAACCGCCGGCCAGCCGGTGGTGTCGAAGCTGTCACGGATGCAGTCCGAATAATACTGGAGCTTTGCGCGCAGCGGAGAATTTTCTTCGCTGAACATCCAGGTCCAGCCGATCATGGCATACTCCAAAATCCTTGCCCGGTCTTCTGTCGGGTAGGTTCTGGCGTAGAGGTCGACAAAATAGCTGTCGTAGCCGTCATGGGTGAAGGATTCCGGGATATCATAATAGGAACAGGCATACTCGAAGCCCTCCGGATTCAGCGCGGCCCAGCCCTCCTCAGAGAAAAGCGCGCCGTCCCGGTACATGGCGTCGAAGGCCAGCTTTTCGTCGATCATGTGGGAAATCTCGTGGTAGCAATTTTCCTCCAGACCGCCATATTGCCCGAGATCCATGACCATGTAGATTTTGCCGGACTGCGGTTCCACGAAGGCGGCGAACTCACTGAAGCCGTTTTCCACGGTTTCCGGCAGGTCGATGGGGGTCAGCGTTCCCACCAGCTCGATGTCGATTTCCTTGGAATAGTCATGGAGAAGCTGCGGCAGAAAACCGGAAGGATAGCTGCTGAGGGCCGTGTCCAAAGCGTCCAGTCCGGCAGAGATCTGCCAGTAATCCAGATTTTGTTCCACCGTATAGGTGTTGTACTCTGTCGGACACTGGTCGGCGATGCTGATCTGAACACCATAGGTGGCGGACAGCGCGGCGGCCCGCTCATAGAGTTCCGCGGCGACGGCCTGTCCGGCTGCCGGCGCGGTCAGCTCCGCGTAAGAGGAAAGTGCCAGATCCTCGCCTTCCACCGGCACGGACATATCCCAGAACATCAGCTTGGTTTCGCTGTTGTAGGAGGTGGCGGTGAAGAAATATCCCCCGTAACGGTCGGACCAGATGAGGTCGTCGCTCAAATATGTATCGCTGTCGCCCGGGACGGTGCACGCGGAGAGAAAGGCGCCGCTTTGATCGTAGAGCCGAAGACACTGCGCACCGTCGGCCGTGTAGTCGCAGAGGCGAAGAAGCCCGTCCTCCTGCAGCGACACGGTGCTGTCCTCTGCGGTGAAGACGGAAAGCGCGTCCGCCGGACCGTACAGGAACGTCCCAGCCTGGTACATCATGTCGGCCAGAAGAACACCGTCCGTCCCATCCATCAGCATGAAATCGCCGCTGAGGGCCAGCGGTTCCACGATGCCCATGCGGAGGTCCAGCGTGGCGTAGACGATGAGCTGGGTGTCGGGATCCAGGTAGCGGAAAATGACCTGGTCCGGCCGGACCCGGAACACGGAAAGTTCGTGCGCGCCTTCCAGAAGCAGGCCGGGCTCGCCGGTGGCAAGATCCATCGTCTGAATCCCGCCGTCAAAGAAAAAGCTGTAGGCGATTTTTCTGCCGGTATCCACGCAGATGGTGTTCCAATCCGTATCGAGCTTGCAACGGCCGGTCTCCTGCAGCGTCTCGTCGAAGAGAATCACGTTGCCGGTTCCGTAGTCGCAGACCGCCGCGCCGGCGCCGCTGACCTGTACCGTGGCGTACTGCACGTCCGGTATGGTCGTCTCATGGAGAGGGAGCCCGGTTTCCAGGTCCAGTACGGCCAGCCGCAGCTCATAGGTTTCGGCATCGCTGGAGATCTGCACAGAGGAGAGCAGATTGTCGCCGAAGGGATACAGGGTCTGATAGCGGCGGCCCTCCAGCGTCTCGTTCGAAATTTCGTAGAGGACGCCGTCCTCATCGACCTGCTTCCGCCCGTCCATCAGGCTGGGAGCGGGCGCGGTCTCTGTGGTCTCCGGGGCGGTGGTTTCCGCCGGCACGGTCGTGGTCTCGGGTGTCGAAGCGCCGCGCTCCCCGGCACCGCATCCGGACAAAAAGCAGAGCAGTGCCAAAAGGATCAGGAACCGTTTCATGGCGGGACCTCCTTGCTCCAGGTTACTGCCATTATAGCACGGGGTCAGGCGGTTTTCCACAGAAAACTAGACGCAATGCAAAATGTACGATCAGAACAAGTTGGGCGGATTGAGAGTACGCCGCCGCAATTTTTGGAAGACGTTCAAGCTGCGGGCCGAGCCGAGAGCAGCCCGCCCCGCAGCATTTTGCGATACCGGCTTCGCGGTCAGGAGGCGGCCTCAATCCGACAGTAGCTTTCGCCCGGCTCCAGCGTGACGCCGCGGGTTTCGGCCAGCTGCGAAACGGTCAGGAAGGTGAAGCCCCGACTTTTCAGTCCGCGGATCATTCCCGGCAGGGAGTCCAGCGTTCGCTTGTTCATGTCATGCAGCAGAATGATGTCGCCGTCCTCGGCCTCCCGCAGCACGCGCGCCTGAATCCGGCGGCCGGTGTTGCCGCTTCGCCAGTCCCCCGGGTCCACCGACCAGAGGATGATCGGATAGCCTTCCAACGCCGCCTCTTCCTGCACGCCGCTGCAGCTCAGTCCGCCGGGCGGGCGGAGCAGCGTCGGTGCCCGGCCGGTCTTTTCCATGATGAGCAGACAGGTTTTCTCCAGCTCCTCCCGCAGCTCGGCGGGTGTCATCTTGCTCATATAGCCGTGACTGTAGCCGTGAATGCCCAGCTCATGCTCCGAGGGACCGAGCGCCGCGGCGGCCTCGCCGTATTGCTCCAGCCGGTAGCCGCAGAGAAAAAACGTGGCCGGGACATCCTCCTGTTCCAGAATTTCCAGCAGCTTTGCAGTCAGCTTGCCGGAGGGTCCGTCGTCAAAGGTCAGGGCTACTGAGGCAGCCTTTGCCGGAACTGCCAGAATCAGGCAGAGAGAAATGGCAAAACAGGCGCCCAAAAGGGCGCCTGTCCGTTTCGCTTGCACGAGAATCAGCTCTTTTCCAGTTGAGTTGCGTCGGCGATGCCGCCGTCGGCGGCGGAAAAGGAGATGGTCACCTGGTCGCCGACGTTCAGAAGAATTGCCTCCCGGCAGCTCGCCGCGTTGATCTGATAGTAGAGGGAATCGCCCTGCAGTTGGATGAAATAGTAGGTGGTACCGTCTATCACGGCACTGCGCAGGTCCGCAATTTCGCCGGTGACGGAGCTCTGAAGCGGCGTCACATCCGCTTCGCTGAGAATGCCGCCTTTTTGCAGAAGCGTCTGGTAATTTGTTTCGCAATCCACAACGCTGGCGCCGGTCGCGACGATCTGGTACTGCTGCACATTGACCATGGCGTACATTTTGACGAGCTGAGAGCTGTCCTTCAGGGCCATGAAGTAGGTTGGCTCGCCGGAGATATTCAAAAGCAGCGGGAAGGTGGCAGAATACTTGAGGTCCTGCACCGCGCCGGCGGCGGAGCTCATGGCCGAGTATTCCTCCGCGCCGGGAATCGCGTAATACCGCGACTCTTTGGTGCGCTCGTTGACCAGAATGAACCCGATGTTGCTCTCATCGCCCGTGACGGAGGTAATGCCGGTGTAGACCCAGACGTCGTCGTCCATGGCGATATAGTTGTACCCGTCGGTGGTTTTGGTGACGTTTTTCTGGCCAAACAGGGAATTCCAGAAGCCGCCCTGATACGTGCCGTGGTAGTCGTACTGCTGGATAATCAGATCGGCGGTGCAGACCCGGTCCACCCAGGTGGGTACGTCCGCCAGATCATAGTAGGTGCATTCGCCGGTCACGGCGTTGCAGAGTACCGCGCCCTTGACGTCGCTGCCGCCGAAGAGGCCGATGCGCTTTGTCAGGACCGAGGCACACCACCAGGGATTGCCGTCGTCGTCAATCTCAAAATTGACATCGTCAAACAGGAAGGTGGGGTACAGCAGCCGCAGGTGGCGCTGGAGGTTCCGGAAAAACAGCTCGGAGGGGGAATAGTGCATCCCGTTTTCCAGACGTACCGCGCTGGCCTCCTGCGTCACCATGTCCACCATCAGATAGGCCGGCAGGCCGGCGCTGTTGTTGTTCAGCCACTTGAAAAAATCGCCGTACTGCAGGTAGGTCACGCGGACGGGACGTCCCTGATAATTGATCTGGGCATAGGAGGTGGCAATTTCAAACTGGGAGACCATGTCGCTGAGCTCGCCCAGCTTTCGGCTGCCCAGCATCTGCGCGGAGTCGCTGTCCAGCATGGGAATCTGGTCGAAGGAGATCTCCGACACGTCCTCGGAAAAGCTCCGTTCCTCCGGCACCAACAGCGAAGCATAGTCTTTGGCGCGAAAGAACTGTGCGGAGGAGAGCGCGCCGCCCACCACAACAAGAAGCAGCACGGCAATGAGAATCAGCGGCACCTTGCAGGTCCGCTTGATATACTGCCCCACTTCCCGCGGTTCCATGCGCAGGCCGCCAGAGCCCACTATAGAGAGCAGAATAAAGACAACCAGACAAAGAAAGAGAAAGCGGTAAAAGGCGCCGTCCTGCAGATTCAAAGCGGGCAGCGCAAAGTAGAAGTAGACGAGCGCGAAGAGTACCGTCAGCAGCAGGTTCAGCGCAAGCCGTTTGCCGCCGAAACGCTTCGGCTTATTGTAGGCGGTTTGTTTCATGCAAATGCCTCCTCATATGATTTGATTCCATCATACCATGAATTGACCTGCGGGTCAAAATACATTATAGTAACAGCATAAGGTTTTCTCGCTTTTTTATTCAAAACGGCTCGGAGGATACAAAAATGATAAAAATTCTCTGCCCCAATTGCGGCGAGCCGCTGACACGCGAGCCGTCGCGCTGGTTTTGCGTGAACGGCCACAGCTTCGACGTGGCCCGGCAGGGCTATGTGAATCTGCTGCCGGTGGGCTGGAAGCATTCGAAAAACCCCGGAGATTCTCGCTTGCAGGTGGCGGCCAGAAAGGAATTCCTGGACGGCGGACACTATTTGCCGGTGGCGGAGACACTGGCGGCGCTGCTGGCGGCGGAATCGCCCAAAACGCTGCTGGACGTGGGCTGCGGCGAGGGCTATTACCTGACGTTCGTGCAGCAGGTCCTGCCGGGGCTGGAGGGCATCGGTGTGGACATCTCCAAGGACGCGGTGCGCTACGCCGCCGTGCGGAACAAGAACGCCGTGTTTCTGACCGCCACGGCGTCTCACCTGCCGTTTCCCGCCTGCGAGTTTGACGCGCTCACGTCCTTGTTTGCCCTGACCCTGCCGGAGGAATTCGCCCGGGTCGTGCGGCCCGGCGGCATCTTTGTACAGGTGACGGCCGGACCAGACCACCTGATGGGCCTGAAGTCGATCATCTACCCGGAGATACACCGGAAGGAGCCGCATGAGGCGGAGGATCTGCCGGGCTTTACGCTCCAAAACGAGAGGCTGCTGGAGTTCCCATTTACGCTGGAGGGAAACGAGGATGTGCTGCGGCTGCTCTCCATGACGCCCCATGTCATGCGGATCACGGCGGAGGGCATGGCCCGGGCGCGGGCCGCCGAGCGACTTTCCGACCGGGCGCAGGTCTGCTTCCGTGTTTACAGACGGGCCGGAATTTGATATAATATAATAAATGAGACAAATACGCGGGTGGGAGTTATTGGAATGACCGAGAATTTGCAATTGATGGATAACCGCTATGAAGAGCTGCTGGACAAGACCCAGCGGCCGGATTTTTACAACGATCCGAAGCTGGCGGCAAAAATCCTCAAGGATTTGGAAGAACTGCGGCCTGTGGTCGCGGTGATCCGGGCCTACCGGGAGACGGAATGCGAGCGCTCGGACATTCGGGAGATGATGACCGAGGGCCAGGACCCGGAGATGAAGGCACTGTGTCAGGAGGAATTCGCGGCGGGAAAGGAGCGTCTGACGGCGCTCTCGGAGGAGCTGCGGCGGCTGCTGCTGCCCCGGGACCCCAACGACGGCAAGAGCGTCATTATGGAGATTCGCGGCGGCGTCGGCGGCGAGGAGAGCGCGCTCTTCGCCCATAGCCTGTTTCGCATGTACCAGATGTATGCGGACAAGCGCCACTGGCAGGTGGAGCTGCTGAATTATACGGAGACCGAGCTGGGCGGCGTCCGGGAGGTGGACTTCGTTGTGAACGGGCAGGACGCCTGGTCACGGCTGAAGTACGAGTCCGGCGTCCACCGGGTACAGCGGGTGCCGGAAACCGAGTCCTTCGGACGCATCCATACCTCCACGGCCACCGTCGCCGTGCTGCCCGAGATGGAGGAGGTCGACGTGGAGATCCGCCCCGAGGACATCGAGATGCAGGTCTACCGCGCCTCCGGCGCGGGCGGCCAGCACATCAATAAGACCTCCTCCGCCGTCCGGCTGATTCACAAGCCATCCGGCATTGTAGTTTCCAGTCAGGAGGAGCGCAGTCAGGTGCATAACCGCGAGAAATGTATGCGGATGCTGGCCTCCAAGCTCTATGAGATCGAGCAGACACGGGTGACCTCAGAGCACGCGGCGGAGCGAAAAAGTCAGGTGGGCAGTGGGATGCGCAACGAGCGCATCCGAACCTACAACTTCCCGCAGGGCAGGGTGACGGATCATCGGATCGGCCTGACGCTCTACAAAATTGACGCCGTCATGGACGGAGATCTGGATGAAGTGATCGATGCGCTGGCCTCCGCCGAGCAGGCGGAGAAGCTCCGGCAGTCGGAAACGGGTGAGACGGAATGAAAACACTGTATCTGCGGGCGGAGGATCAGGAGACGCCCGCCATTGCCGCCCGGTTGATCCTGGAGGGAAAGCTGGTGGCGATTCCCACGGAGACGGTCTACGGCCTGGGGGCCAATGCGCTGGACCCCGCGGCCGCCCTGCGGATTTTTGAGGCCAAGGGCCGTCCGCAGGACAATCCCCTGATTATCCACATCGCCGATCCCGCCGATCTGGACCGATATTGCCACGACATTCCGGAGAGCGCCCGCATGCTGGCGGCGCGGTTCTGGCCGGGGCCGCTGACCATGGTGCTGCCCGTGCGGGACAACGTGCCAAAGCGCACGACCGCGGGCCTCGACACCGTGGCCATCCGCTGCCCCGAGGTGCCGGTTACCCGGGAAATCATCCGGCTGGCCGGAGTTCCCGTCGCCGCGCCGTCGGCCAACTTATCGGGAACGCCCTCTACAACCACGGCGGCGCACGTCCTGCATGACTACGGCATGGACGGCAAAATTGCGGCAGTGGTGGATGGCGGGCCCTGCCGGGTCGGCGTGGAGTCCACCATTGTGGACCTGCACGGGCCGCAGCCAAGCCTGCTGCGGCCCGGCGGCGTGACGCCGGAGCAGCTCCGGGCCGTGCTGGGCGAGCTCGCGGTGGACCGGGCCGTAGTCGCGCCGATCGACGGCGACGCCGTGGTGCGCGCACCGGGCATGAAGTATAAGCACTACGCGCCAAAGGGAGCCGTCATGATTTTGCGCGGCTCCGCCGAGGCCGCGGCAGCCTATGTCCGCGCCCATGCGGCGGCGGGCATGGCGGTTCTCTGCTATGAGGAGGAGCTTCCCCTGTACCGTGGGCTGACGGCGGAGGCCTACGGCCGGGAGGCGGACCCGGAATCTCTGGCCCACGGCCTGTTTGCCGCCCTGCGGGACATGGATGAGGCCGGTTACGAGACCATCTACGCGCGCTGCCCCGAGGGCGGCGGCGTGGGCTGCGCCGTGCGCAACCGGCTCAGCAAGGCGGCCGGATTCCACATTCTGGAGGTGTAGACCATGGTGATCGGTCTGACCGGCGGCTCCGGCTGCGGCAAGACCACAGCGCTGCGGGTGCTGCGGGAGCAAGGCGCCCAATGCCTGGACGCCGACGAAATTTACCACGAGCTGCTGGGGTCGCACGGCCCCATGCTGGAGAAAATCGGCACGGTATTTCCCGGGACGGTGGAAGGAGATGCGCTGCTGCGGAAGGAACTGGGCAGGCAGGTGTTCGGCAGCCCGGCGGCGCTGCACACCCTGTCGGCGATTACCCACCCCTACGTCGTGGAGGAAATCCGGCGGCTGCTGCGCGGGCCGCTCTCCGTGATCGACGCCTTCGGCCTGATCGAAAGCGGCCTGGGGAAGCTATGCGACCACACGGTGGCGATCACGGCCCCGGCAGAGGCCCGCATTGCGCGGATCATGGACCGGGAGGGCGTTTCCCGGGACTACGCGGCGGCCCGCGTCGCTGCCCAACGCCCAAATGAGGCATTTTCCCGGGACTGCGAGTTTACGCTTTGCAACGACAAAACACAGGCGGAGTTTGAAGTGCTCTGCCGGACGTTTTTTCAGAATCTGACTAGGGAGGAACGATAATATGGACATGGAACTGCTGTACGCGCCGCAAAACGGCTGGGACCGGGTGACCGGCGCGGACCGGGAGGAAATGACGGGCTACTGTCGCCGGTACATGGATTTCATGGACCGGGCCAAGACCGAGCGCGAGGCCGTCACGGAGACCATCCGTCTGGCGGAGGCACATGGCTTTGCCGCCTACCGGCCCGGCATGGACCTCAGGCCCGGAGACAAAATCTATCAAAACAACCGCGGCAAGGCAATCCTCCTCGCGGTGATCGGCGAAAAGCCGCTGTCGGAAGGCTGCCATATCGCGGCCGCCCACGCAGACTCTCCGCGGTTGGACCTGAAACCAAATCCGCTCTTTGAGGACAGCGAGCTGTGCTATCTGAAAACGCACTACTACGGCGGCATCAAGAAATACCAGTGGACCGCCGTGCCGCTGGCGCTCCACGGCGTGATTACCACGGTGGACGGCACGGTACATACCGTGATCATCGGGGAGGACGAGGGAGACCCGGTCTTTTGCGTCACCGACCTGCTGATCCATCTGGCGGGCGACCAGATGAAAAAGACGTTGGGGGACGGCATCAGCGGCGAAAATCTGCAGGTGCTGTTCGGCTCTCGGCCCATCGGCGGCGAGGGAGGGGACCGCGTCAAACGCGGCGTCCTCAGCCTGCTCCACGAGAAATACGGCGTGGCGGAGGAGGACCTCCTGACCGCCGAGCTGACGCTGGTACCCGCCGGCAAGGCCCGCGATGTGGGGCTGGACCGCAGCATGATGGCCGCCTACGGCCACGATGACCGGGTCTGCGCCTATGCGGAGTTCGAGCCCCTGCTGGAGCTCGGCGTGCCGGACAAGACCGCGGTCTGCGTTCTGGCGGACAAGGAGGAAATCGGCTCCATCGGCGTCTCCGGGATGCAGAGCCAGTTCTTCGAATCCTTTCTGGAGGACCTCTGTGAGAGCCAGGGCGTGAAGCTGCGCCGCTGCCTGGGCGCGTCGGTATGCCTGTCCGCCGACGTCTCCAACGCCTACGATCCCCTCTATAGCGACACCTGCGACAAGCGCAATAACAGCCAGCTCAACTACGGCGTCGCCCTGTGCAAGTATACAGGCGCGCGGGGCAAGGCCGGCGCCTCCGACGCTTCCTCCGAGCTGTTTACGTCCATCCGCGCGCTGTTCAACCGGGAGGGCGTGTTCTGGCAGATCGCGGAGCTGGGCAAGGTGGACCAGGGCGGCGGCGGCACCGTGGCGGGCTATATGGCCAACCGCAACATCGACACGCTGGACGCCGGGGTCCCGGTGCTCTCCATGCACGCGCCCATGGAGATTGTCTCCAAGGTAGACGCCTATATGGCCAAAAAGGGAATGCGCGCCTTTTACCTGCAAAAATAGCGGAACCTTTTCGCCACCTGCCGCATATGCTGTGGCGGGGGGCGTTTAGAATGCGGTCGGATATTCTGGGATATACCTTTTGGGGCAGGCCGATTCTCTGCCTGCAGGGCGGCGACGGGCCGCGGCGGGTTTTGATCTGCGCGGCCCATCATGGCAGCGAGTGGATTACCATGCTGCTGCTCCGGCGGTTCTGGTCGGAGTTCTGCGTCCGGGGGGACTGGAGGAGGGCGGCCCATCTCTGGGTTGTGCCCTGCGTCAACCCGGACGGCTGCGCCCTGTCCATGGGACAGGTTGCGCCGTGGTCGCCGCAGTATCTCTGCGCCCGGAGCATTGCGCGGCGCGAGCCGGATTTGCCGTTCCCGTCCGGCTGGAAGGCCAACGGCCGGGGCGTGGATCTCAATCTCAACTACCCGGCCCTCTGGGACCAGGCGGTGGAAACAAAGGGCCTTGCCGGTCCCGCACCCCGGAACTGGCCCGGGCCGTGCCCATTTTCCGAGGAGGAGACGCGCCTTCTGGCCGAGCTGACGGTGCTGGCGGAGCCGGACGTGATGGTGACGCTGCACGCCCAGGGGGAGGAAATCTACTGGGAATTCGGCGGCATTCCCGTGGCGGGGGCCGAGTCCCTCGGTCGGCTTATGGCGGAAAGATCCGGCTACCGGCTGACGTCCGTGCCGCCGGAGTCGGCTTACGCCGGGTATAAGGACTGGTTCATTCAGGAATTCCGCCGCCCGGGCTACACGGTGGAGTGCGGCCTTGGGGAAAACCCGCTGCCCGTCCGGGAGACAGACCAAATTTATCGCGCGGTACGCCCAATTCTGCGGACTGCGCTGCTCGGCTGCTGAGTCTGCCATGGTTCCCGTGTTGTTCCGCGCCGGCATGGATTTGCCCCCTGCGGCGGCCTTCTCCCGCTCTCGTTTCGTGTGCCAATTCGGTTTTTCTTTACAACGGCATAAAAAATGAGTATACTACTAGACAGACTGAAATACGGAGGGAAACTTCGTGACGGAGCTGTCAAAAATTCGAAATTTTTCGATTATCGCCCATATTGACCATGGAAAATCCACGCTGGCCGACCGAATGCTGGAGGCATGCAACACCGTGGAGGCCCGCGAGATGGAGGACCAGATTCTGGACTCCATGGACCTCGAGCGGGAGCGGGGCATCACCATCAAGGCCCGCGCCGTCAAGCTGGACTACACGGCCGACGATGGGGAGCGCTATACGCTGAACCTGATCGACACGCCGGGCCATGTGGACTTCAACTATGAGGTTTCGCGCAGCCTGACCGCCTGCGAGGGCGCGGTGCTGGTGGTGGACGCCTCGCAGGGTATCGAGGCCCAGACGCTGGCCAACACCTATCTTGCCGTTGACGCCGGGCTGGAAGTCCTGCCCGTCATCAATAAGATCGACCTGCCCGCGGCCCGGCCACAGGAGGTCAAGAAGGAGATCGAGGACGTCATCGGCCTGTCGGCCATGGACGCTCCGGAGATTTCCGCCAAAAATGGGATCAATATCCACGCGGTGCTGGAGATGGTGGTGCGGGACGTGCCTCCCCCCAAAGGCGACCGCGCTGCGCCGCTGCAGGCCCTGGTGTTCGACAGCCAGTACGATTCCTACCGGGGCGTCATTGTCTATCTCCGGGTGTTCAACGGCGTGCTGCGGCCCGGCATGGAGATCAAAATGATGGGCACCGGCGCGATCTACCGCGCGGTGGACGTGGGTGTGCTGGAGCCCAGAAGCATGGTGCCGACCCAGGAGTTGGCGGCCGGCGAGGTGGGCTATCTGACCGCCTCCATCAAGACCGTCTCCGACACCCGGGTGGGCGACACCATCACCGGCACCGAGAACCCGACGGGGGAGGCCCTGCCGGGCTACAAGACTGTGCAGCCCATGGTCTACTCCGGCATCTACCCGGCCGACGGTTCCAAATACGGCGACCTGCGGGATGCGCTCGAGAAACTGAAGCTGAACGACGCCTCCATGTCCTATACGCCGGAAAATTCCGTCGCACTGGGGTTCGGCTTTCGCTGCGGCTTTCTGGGGCTGCTCCATATGGAGATCATCATGGAGCGGCTGGAGCGGGAATACAATCTGGATCTCATCACCACCGCGCCCAATGTCGTCTATAAGGTCTTTAAGACCGACGGCAGAGAGGTGGAGGTTTATACGCCGCTCAACTACCCCGATCCCTCGGAGATCGAGCACGCGGAAGAGCCGTTTGTGCGGGCGAATATCATCACGCCGCCGGAGTATGTGGGCAGCATCATGGAACTCTGCCAGCAGCGCCGGGGAGAGTATCAGGACATGGCCTATCTGGACCAGAGCCGGGTGGAGCTCCACTATCATATGCCGCTCAACGAGATTATTTACGATTTCTTCGACGCGCTCAAATCCCGGACCCGGGGCTATGGTTCGCTGGACTATGAGCTGACCGGCTACCGGCCTTCCCGGCTGGTCAAACTCGACATTCTGCTCAACGGCGAGGTCATCGATGCGCTCAGCTTTATTCTCTTCGCGGAGTGCGCCTATCCCAGAGCCAGAAAGATCTGCGAAAAGCTCAAGGACAACATTCCGCGCCAGATGTTTGAAATTCCGGTGCAGGCCGCAATCGGCGGCAAGGTCATTGCCCGGGAAACCGTCAAGGCCCTGCGGAAGGACGTGCTGGCCAAGTGCTACGGCGGCGATATCTCGAGAAAGAAAAAGCTGTTGGAGAAGCAGAAGGAGGGCAAAAAGCGGATGCGTTCCTTCGGCGCGGTTTCGGTGCCGTCTGAGGCGTTTATGGCGGTCCTCAAGCTGGATGAGTAGCCGAAAAAGGAGCAAACATGGATCAGGAACTGAAAAAACTTGGCATTTATATCCACATCCCGTTTTGCAAGAGCAAATGTGAATACTGTGATTTCTACTCCCTGCCGGGAGCAAAAGACAAAAAGGTTACCGAGGACTATTTGCAGGCCGTCATGCTGCATATCCGGGAGGCGGCGGTGCGGGCCACCGGCTACGAGGTGGATACGGTCTACTTCGGCGGCGGCACCCCCAGTTTCTTCGGCGACGAGGGCCTGCGGCGGCTGCTGGGCGAGATTGATCGGCGGGTGAGCCTGCGGCGGGACGCCGAAATTACGCTGGAGGCCAACCCGGACAGCGTATCGACTGCCGCGCTGCGGCGGCTGCGCAGGGCCGGCTTCAACCGGATCTCCATTGGCGTGCAGTCGGACCGGGACGAGCAGCTGAAGGCACTGGGGCGACCCCATACGTTCCAGCAGGCCCGGGATGCTGTGGCGGCTGCCCGGGACGCCGGCTTTGAGAACCTGTCACTGGACCTGATGTATGGCCTGCCGGGCCAGAGCCGGGACCAGTGGGCCGGGACGCTGCAACAGATCATTGCCATGCGGCCGGAACACATCTCCTGCTATGGCCTCCGGGTCGAGGAGGGCACGCCCCTCTATGAATACAAGGATTGCGTGAACCTGCCGGACGACGATGCCCAGGCGGATATGTATCTCTACGCCGTCGACACGCTGGAATCCTACGGCTACCGGCAGTATGAAATTTCAAACTTCGCACGCGAGGGCTTCGAATCCCGCCACAATCTCAAATATTGGCTGGGCGGCGAGTACCTGGGTTTCGGCCCGGCAGCGGCCTCTGACTTTGCCGGCAAGCGATACACCTTCCAGCGGGACCTGCGGGCCTATGTGGAGGGAATGTTCAGCGGCGCGCCGGTGCTCTCCGAGTGCGAGACGATCCCCCTGCGGGAGCGGGCGGGCGAATATCTGATGCTGCGCCTGCGGACCAGCTATGGCATCGAGGCAGCGGAATACTACCGGATGTTCCGCATGGACTTTTCTCCGCTGGAGGAGCTGTTGCAGCGCCTCGCCAAAGCGGGGTATGCCCGGCAGGATGATGGGCGCTGGCGGCTGACGCCGGCGGGCTTCCTGCTCTCCAATCAGATCATTCTGAGACTGCAGGAGGCGCAGCGCGAAACCGTGCAGGCGGGGCGCGAGTGAGTAACGGAGCCATATGTAGTGATTTTTGGGCCTTTCCGCCCACCATATTTGCGAATGCCCGGAAAACTTGAAAAATTAGTTGACTTTTTTGGCAAGAATACGATATAATATCTCTCGCATATGCCCCACAAAAGGGCCCAGTCGATTTTGAACGCTGCGGCCGCCCATCCGGCGGCTGTTGAGCATATTTTACAGGAGGTGTACAAAACATGCTGCGTACCTATCAGCCCAGGAAGCTTCACAGAGCAAAGGTCCATGGATTCAGACAGAGAATGGCGACTGCCAATGGCCAGAAGGTCCTCTCCCGCCGCCGCGCCAAGGGCAGAAAAGTGATCTCTGCTTAATGCCCGACATACCGCTCTGAATGCAGGGATTTCAGGGGTGAATGGAAGGATTTCTGTTCGCCCCATCCGTTTATTGGTCGCAAGATCCGGAGGAACTATGCGCTTTTCAAAAAGTTTGAAAGAAAATACGCAGTTCCGCAGGCTTTATGCCAGGGGAAGATCCGCTGCCGGACCCTGTCTCGTGATCTACTGCCGGAAAAATGGCACGAAGGAAAATCGCGTCGGCTACACCGTCAGCAAAAAGCTGGGCCACGCTGTGGTTCGCAACCGGGTTCGCCGCCGCCTGCGGGAGATCTACCGGCTTCACGAGCCGGAGTTCCGTCCCGGCTGGGATCTGGTGGTCGTGGCCAGAAGCCGCGCCGCCGCCGCGCCGTTTTCACGGATGGAACAAACCTTTTTGACCCTAGCCGCCCAACTGGGCCTGCTTTCAGAAAAGAGGAATGACCCTGAAACGCCTGCTGATTAACCTGATCCTGTTTTATCAGAGAGCCATATCGCCGCTGTTTCCGCCCCGGTGCCGCTTCTCCCCGACCTGCTCCCAGTATGCGCTGGAAGCGATTCGAAAGTACGGTGCGAGGAAGGGCGGCTGGCTTGCGTTCAAGCGGCTGCTGCGCTGCAACCCCTTCAACCACGACGACTACTTTGATCCCGTGCCCTGATGGGCCGACGAACGGAGGAACAAGTAACAAATGACATCATTTTGGGATATCATTCGAATCCCCTTCGGCTATCTGCTGGAGTTTCTTTACAACCTGACGTCCAACTACGGCGTCGCGCTGATCCTCTTTGCCGTGATCGTCAAGATCATTCTGGTTCCCCTCAGCATGAAGAGCAAGAAGAGCACCATGAAAATGACGCGCCTCTCCCCGATGCTGAAGGATTTGGAGCGGCGCTACGGTGACGATAAGGCCAAATATCAGCAGGAGACCATGCGCCTCTATAAGGAGGAGGGAGTCTCCCCGACGGGCGGCTGTATCTGGTCCTTTATCCCGCTGGCGATTTTGATTCCGCTGTATCAGGTAATCCGCCAGCCCATGGTCTACATGATGCACCTGTCCGCGGATACCGCCACATCCATTGTGGATTCGCTGCTGAACATGGGCGTCAATCTGGGCACCAGCACCTATTACCATCAGCTGGTTGCCGCCAGCAAGCTGCCGCAGTATCTGGATCAGATCAAGTCGGCGGTACCGGCGCTGAGCGGCGTTACGATTCCCACCATCAACTTCAATTTTCTGGGGTGCGATCTCAGCGCCATCCCGAATTTCCGATTCTGGACGCTGGCCGGCTGGGCCGCCATCGGCCTCTTCCTGATTCCGCTGGTCTCCGGCCTTTCCAACTGGGCCACCATGTGGGTCACGCAGAAGTTCAACAGCTCTGTTGCAACGAACGAGAAGGGCGAAAAGGGCCAGGTGGCGGATGCCGCTGCCAGCTCCATGAAGACCATGATTATGATCATGCCGTTCTTCTCAATCTATATTGGCTATACCATGCCGGCTGGCATTTCTATCTACTGGATTGCGCAGGCCGTGCTCGGTGTGGCGCAGGAATGGATTCTTACCAAATACTACAGAAAGATCTACGACGCGGAGGACGCCATCAAACGGACGAGAGCCGCGGAGCAGGCCTCCATTGAAGCGGAAAAGGAGCGCATCCGTGCCGAACGCCGGGCGCTGTATCCCGAAGGCTATCAGGACCCCAATACCAGCAAGAAGAAGCTGAAGGTTAAGGAAAAAACGGAGAAAGGCCCACTGATTGAGGGCAAGCTGACCCCGGAGGAGCGTGCTGCTCTGAAGGAAGAAAAAGCGCCCTCCGGCAATCCCAATCGGCCCAACAGCCGCGGACGCGCCTATGAGGCGTCACGTTACGGCAGGGACGGCGAGGAGCTCGCGGACGAGGAAACGCCCACTGAAATTGTGGATGACTACAAGGAACCCGAAGAGGCCGTCGAGGTCGTGGACGACTATGTTGAGGAAGCGACTTTTGAGACCGTGGACGGCGACGTTGAAGAAGACAGGGACGCCGTGGAGGAAGAACCCACGGAGCCAAAAACGGAAGAATGATTGGGAGTTTGTAGCATGGAAAAGAGCATTATCGCCACAGGGAAAACCCTGGATCTTGCCATTGAAGCTGCACTCCGGCAGCTTGGAATGGACAGAGACAGCGTCTCTGTGGAAGTGATTGAAAACGCGAAGTCCGGCTTTCTCGGCATTGGCGCCGCGCCGGCCAAGGTCAAGGTAACCTACGAAGCGCCGGACGAAGGACCTGCGCCGGCCCTGTCGGCTGCGTCCAGAACCAGGCCGAGAAATGTGAACGCGCCGCTGACGGAGACGGCCCCGGCCGCGCCGGTCGCCGCGCCTAAAGCAGCGCAGCCCATCGCGGAGCGGCCGAAGACGGTTCAGCCAAAGGCGGAGGGCCGCCCCGCCGAGCCGCGCCGTGAGCCGAAGCCCGCGCCGCGCCGCGAGCAAAGACCCGACGTGCCCAAGGCCGCGCCGATTGCTTATACGCCCCCCCAGCCGGATTCTCCAGAGGAGCGGATCGAAGTTTTCATCAAAGGCCTCCTGGAGCATATGGGTTCCGATGCCGTGCCGCACGCCGTCAAAACCGGCGACGATGCCTACATGGTGGACCTGATCGGCGAGGATCTGGGAACGCTGATCGGCCGCCGCGGCGAGACGCTGGACGCCATTCAACACCTGACCAATTATTCGATCAATCGGGACGCCAGCAAGCGCGCCCGCATCAGCGTGGACGCGGAACACTACCGCCTGAAGCGGGAGGAATCCCTGCAGCGGCTGGCGTTCAAGGTGGCGGGCAAGGTAGCCAAATACCGCCGTAATATCACACTGGAGCCTATGAACGCCTATGAGCGCCATGTCATCCACGCGGCGCTGCAGGACACGCCCGACATCACGACGTTCTCCACCGGCACGGAGCCGAATCGCCGCATCGTGGTGTCCTACAGCCGCGACAAGGTTGTGGGAAACATTGCCGAAGCCGCAGAGACCCAGGTGCGCTCGGAAGAATAATTCCTCTTTGTTTTTCAGCTAAAAATGTCCCTGTTGCAGATTTTGCAACAGGGACATTTTCTGCTTGCATGTGCCCGATTATATGGCAGGCGATGCAGCCGGAATCATTTTTTGGCGCTCTTTGCGGCCAGCTGTTTTTCCAGCCAGTCCTTGCCGTCCACGAAACGGGAGACAATGTAGGAGACCACATAGTCGCCGGCGGAGTTGATCATGGTGGCGGGGGGGTCGACCAGGTTGCCGATGGTAATGGCGATGGGGTAGGCAATTTCCATCTGGTTGGGGAAGAAAATGGAGCAGATGATATATTCGCCGATGTAGCCGCCGCCGGGGATGCCGGACATGCCGACGGAGGAGAAAACAGCAACCAGAATGACCAGCAGGAACGTACCGATGCCATCAAAGGGTCTGCCGAACACGCCGAAGAGGAACGCGATCTTCAGCACGCAGGAGAAGCAGGAGCCGTCCATGTGCATCGTGGCGCCCAGCGGAATGACCATCTCTGCCACATCCTTGGAGATGCCGGTTTCCTCGGCCTCCTTCAGGTTGGTGGGAATGGTGGCTACGGAGGAGCAGGTGCCGAGTGAGGTAACTGCCGGGCGGAGGATGTGCTGGAACATGGTTTTGACGCCGTGCTTGCCGCCGCCGAACCGGGCGAACAGGGGGAAGGCGGTGAAGACGTAGACCAGGCACAGGGGGTAGTAGACGGCGAGGCCGCGGCCATAGCTGCCTGCAATGGAGGGGCCGTAGGTGGCAACCAGATCGGCAAAGAAGCCGAAGAACGCGATGGGCGCATAGTAGGTGATGATTTTAACGACCTTCAGCATGACGTTGGAGAGGTCATCCAGCACCTTGGCGGTCAGGGACTGCGGGCCGCCGTTCATCTGAACGCCGAAGCCGAAGAGAATGGAGAAGACAATCAGAGGCAGCATGGCTTTGCGGCTCAGGAGCCCCACAAAGTCCTCCGCGGTAAAGAAGCTGATCAGCAACTCTGCGACGCTCTTTTGTTCGTCGACCTCGCCGGCCACCGTGGTAGACCAGGCCTGCAGGACCGGCGGGAAAATTTTCATCAGCACAATCATGATGGCCGCTGCGATGGCGCCGGTAATCACGAAGGTGAGGATGGTGGTACCCATGATCTTGCCCGCGCGTTTGGGGCTGTGCATATTGGCGACCGCACCCGCGATGGACGCGAACACCAGTGGCACGACGACACAGAACATCAGGTTGATAAAGACCTTGCCGAAGGGCGCCAGATAGGACGCCCCCTTTGTGAGCATGTTGCCATCCGCATCGTAGACATTGGGCCACAATGCACCGGTGACGCAGCCGCCCACGATGCCGAGCAGCATCAAAACCAGGAACAGATAGTTATGCAGGACCGATTTCTTTTCCATAAATTCCCTCTCCTATTATAATTTTTTGCTCAGAAAAGACTTTCGTCTGTGATGACGCCGTTGCAGACCATGTTGGTGGGGCCGGTCAGCCAGAGGTTCACGACCTGCCCGCCGTCCCGATCCACGGTGACATAGAGCTCGCCGCCCGGCATGGTGACGTGGACATTCTCGCCGGAAACCAGGCCCAGCAGCGTCAAAACGGTCACGGTGGAGCCTGTGCCGGTTCCGCAGGCATAGGTGAAGTCCTCCACGCCGCGTTCATACGTCTTGATGAGCACATGGTCCGGGCCAACCAGCTCCCAGAAATTGACGTTGGCCCCCTTTGGGTAGGCCGTGTGATACCGCAGCCCGCGGCCCAGATCGAAGAGTTCCCGGTTGGCTTTTTCCGCGAGGCGATCCATGGGAATCACGGCGTGGGGCAAGCCCGGACTGCCCAACTCCACATAGCTGCCCGCGTAGACGGTTCCGTTCAGGGTGACGGGATACTGGAGTTTCAGCGTGGTGGGGTCGTTGAGGCGAATCTTATATTGGCGCCGGTCAATGCGGTAGCCTGTGACGAGGCCCGCGGTGGTTTCGACTTGCTGGACGGCTCCTGCAAGGCCCATCTCGTGGCCGTACCGGCAGATGCACCGGGCGCCGTTGCCGCACATCTCGCCCATACTGCCGTCGGAATTGTAAAACAGCATCCGGTAATCACCGCCATCGGTAGCGGGAACAACGACCATCAGGCCGTCCGCACCGATGGAGAGGTGGCGCTCGCAGAGTGTTTTGGCCAGCAGCGGAAGCTGCTCGCGCGGGATCTGACCATCCAGATTGTTCAGAATGATAAAGTCGTTTCCCGCGCCGTTCATTTTGTGGAATTGCATTGGTTTCCCCTCCTGTTTGAGACCCATTATACCGGCAGGAATTGCCGCTGTAAACCACAATTCCTGCTGCTTATCGGGAAAAAAGTGCGCTATTTGCGGGGGAGGTCGGAAGAGGGTGACGCACTGAACCGTTTCCGGTAGGCCTTGGAAAAGGTAGAGTAGTCCTGGTATCCGGCCAGATAGCAGATTTCGGTGACGCTTCCTCCCGAGCCAAGCAGCTGCCGCGCCAGCAAAAGCCGTTTTTCGGTCACATAGCTGTGGATCGTGTAGCCGGTTTCCTCCTTGAAACGCCGCATCATGTGGAATTTGCTGATATAGAAGCGGGCGGCCAGCTCGTCGATGGAGAGCGGCTCCGCCAGATGCAGATTCAGATATTGCAGGATGGCAATGATCTTGGTATCGCCGGCGGAGGCGGTGAGATAGCGGCTGCGGGCCACGATGCGGTTGACCTCGATCATGACTTGCAGGAAAATCGTCTGGCAAAGCAGCCCGGAACCGAAGTCCTGCTCCCGTGAGGCCTGCTCCAGCGCCTGCAGCAGGGGTTTCAGGCGGTCTCCGGCGCCGGTGCGGTAGACGGAGTGAAAGTCGGCCTGGGCGCGGCGGAAGCAGGTTTCCAGATCGCAGTCCTCCGTCCGACAGCGGAAAAGAAAGTCGGGGGAAATGTAGAGAATCATGCGCTCATAAAAAGCGTCCTGTTCCACCTCCGGCCGGTGCATGGTGCCGCGGCCCACCAGGACCAGGTTGCCGGGCTCCAGCACGAATCGCTCGCCCTCGATGGCGTAGTTGGCTTTGCCGGCCAGCAGGACGATGATCTTGTGAAAGGTGTGATAGTGATACTCCATCGGGGCCATTGCCCGGTCCGCCAGATGAAACAGGCGGAAATTCTCGTTCAGATAACCTCGCTTTTCATAGCTGAGCGGTTCCATGGGGCACACCTCCGGCACGATTTTCGTACAGTATAACACAGACTGGGCAAAAAGTGCAATTCCAGTCCTCCCTTTTTTTGCGTCAGCGTTCACAAATAATTCACGATTCACCCGGCGCTTCATGCTACAATACAATACGAGAGGAGAGATGCCCATATGAATGTTCTCTTTTTTTTGACGCCAAAGGCAAACTGCTCTTATCTGTATTCGGATTATACGATCCGGCAGGCGCTGGAGCGGATGGAAAGCTCCGGCTATGCGGCGATCCCGATTCTGGACCGGGATGGAAAATATTCGGGAAGCCTGACGGAGGGCGACCTGCTCTGGGCGACCAAGGATCTGTGCGGCATGGATTTAAAGCAGACCGAGGAGCATGGAATCATGGAAATCAACCACCGGCGGGACAACGCGCCGGTTTCGGTGACAACAGACATCGAGGACCTGCTGTCCAAGGCGACAGACCAGAACTTTGTGCCGGTAGTGGACGACAAGAGCGATTTCATCGGGATTGTAACCAGGCGTGCGATCATGCGCTATTGCATGGAGAACTATATCACGCGGGAGAGGACATAACCCGCGGAATACAAAACAGAGCCATCCTGAACCTTATCGGTCTCAGGATGGCGGTTTCATGCGGGGTGCGTTTTGATACTGTAATCCCGCAAAAGGATCGAACTGTTCGAGGTTGATTTTCCGCCCTGGCGTGTTTTCCTGTCTGAGGGCGCCGGATTGCGGTCCCCCTCGGCCTTGCGGGTCAGAAAACTTCCTTGCAAAGCAGAGCGGCCCTTTTATGGGACCACCGGATGCGGCACATGACCGTAGGCAGTTATTCGGGAAAAGCATAGCCTGCGGAGACAGCTTTCGAGCTATTTTTGGCACAGCGCAGCAGATGGTTGTCCATTTTCCCGGGAAAAACGGACGGACGAGGTTGTTGGAAACCAGAACGGCGGCCAACGCCCGCGTTATTTCCCGCTTTTGACGGCTCTCATGCGCTCGGCATGGTTCAGAAGGCGCTTGCGGATGCGGATATTTTTCGGCGTGACCTCCAGCAGCTCGTCGTCGGAGAGGTACTCGAGGCTTTGCTCCAGAGACATCACGCGGGGCGTGGTCAGCCGGAGAGACTCATCGGAGCCGGCGGCGCGCATGTTGGTGAGCTGCTTTTTCTTGCAGATGTTGACGGACATATCCTCATTCCGCGAACAGGCGCCGACCACCATGCCGGCATAGACCTGCGTGCCGGCACCGATGAAGAGGACGCCGCGCTCCTGCGCGTTAAACAGACCGTAGGCGCAGGATTCGCCGGTCTCAAAGGCCACCAGGGAGCCTGCGTTGCGGCGCTCAATCTCACCCTTCATGGGGGCGAAGGAATCCAGAACAGAAGACATAATGCCCTCGCCGCGGGTGTCGGTCAGAAATTCGTTCCGGTAACCGAAGAGGCCGCGGGCCGGAATCAGAAATTCCAGGCGGTAGCGGGTTCCGACCGGCGTCATGGAGACCAGATCGCCCCTGCGGTTGCCGATTTTTTCAATGACGGCGCCCATGGAGCCGTCCGGCACGTCGGCGACCATCCGCTCGATCGGCTCGCAGAGCACGCCGTCGATTTCCTGGGTCAGGACACGCGGCGTGGAGACCTGAAACTCATAGCCCTCGCGGCGCATGGTTTCAATCAAAATGGAGAGGTGCATTTCGCCGCGGCCCGCGACGTTGAATGCGTCGGCACCCTGTTCCGTCACGTGGAGGGAGACGTCTTTGAGCAGCTCCCGTTCCAGCCGGTCACGCAGGTTCCGGGAGGTGACATATTTGCCCTCCCTGCCGGCGAAGGGGCTGTCGTTGACCGAGAAGGTCATTTCGATGGTGGGTGGGGAAATCTTCACGAAGGGCAGCGGTGCGATCGCTTCGGGGGCGCAGATGGTCCGGCCAATGGTAATATCGGAGATACCGGAGAAGGCGACGATTTCACCGGCACCGGACTCCTGTACGGTCTGCTTGCCGAGACCGTCGAACTCATAGAGAGAGACAATCTTGCCCTTCTCCTGATAGGAGCCGTCGTGGTAGTCGCAGATCATGACATCCTGATTCTGACGCAGGACGCCGCGCTCGACGCGGCCGATGGCAATTCTGCCGACGTACTCGTTATAGTCGATGGAAGAGACCAGCAGCTGCAGCGGGGCGCTCCGGTCGCCGCTCGGGGCGGGAATATAGTCGACGACGGTGTCGAACAGCGGCGTCAGATCCACGCCGGTCTCATGCGGCCCGTAGGAAGCGACGCCCTGCCGGGCGGAGCAGAAGATGGTGGGAGAATCGAACTGTTCCTCGGTGGCATCCAGATCCAGCAGCAGCTCCAGGATTTCGTCCATGACCTCTTCGATCCGCGCATCGGGGCGGTCTACCTTATTGATGACGACGATGACCTTGTGCTTGAGCTCCAGTGCCTTTTGGAGCACAAAGCGGGTCTGGGGCATCGGCCCCTCTGCTGCGTCCACAAGCAGGAGAACGCCATTGACCATTTTGAGGATGCGTTCCACCTCGCCGCCGAAGTCGGCGTGGCCCGGGGTGTCGACGATGTTGATTTTGGTGCCTTTATAGTGAACCGCCGTGTTTTTTGCCAGAATGGTGATACCGCGTTCCCGCTCCAGGTCGCCAGAGTCCATGACGCGTTCGGCGACGACCTGATTTTCCCGGTAGACACCACCTTGCTTCAGCATCTCGTCCACCAGGGTGGTTTTACCGTGGTCGACATGGGCGATAATGGCGATGTTTCTGATTTTTTCCTGCTGCATAACTGCCTCCAGACCGTACTCTCTCAAAGAATTCTCAACAAAAATTAAATATAACACAGTATTGACCAGTTTTCAAGGAATTTCTTTGAAAACTGCGGAAAAACTACGGAAAGTGCACTGGAGAGAAACGGCGAAGGGGGAGGCTCGAAAGCCTCCCCCTTGGGTGATGTAGTTCAGCAGCCGCAGGAGCAGTTGTCGTTGCAGGAGCAGTTGTTGCTGCCGCAGTTGCTGCCGCAGCTGTTGCTGCCGCATCCGCAGCTGTTGCTGCCGCATCCGCAGCTATTGCAGCCGCAGGAATTGTTGCCACCCCAGATCAGGACGATGGCGATGAGGATAATAATCCACCACCAGCTGTTGCCGAACGCGCAAAAACCAGAACTGTTGCAAGACATATAAGGTACCTCCCTGAATAAAATCGGAGCGGTCATCGCTCATTCCATGTTATGCAGGGAGGCGGTTTTGGTGCAGAGCTCCCGCGGTATCCTGGAAAAATGCCGGGCAGGCCGGATCAGGAAGCGTACACCTCGTCCAACGTTACAAAGGAGTAGCCCAAATTTTCCCATTTGGTCAGCAGCTCATCCAGAATGTCCGCGTTGGCCTGCGAGGTGGAGTGGAGCAGGACAATGGCGCCGTTGTGGATCCGCGGGACCAGTTTGGAGAAGGCCTCGTCTTTGGTGGGCTGGTCGTCGTTTTTCCAGTCCACATAGGCAAGACTCCAGAATACGGTCTTGTAGCCCAGCTCCTTGGCCATTTTGAGATTTTCCTCCGAGTAGACGCCCTGCGGCGGCCGGTAGTACTTGGACATCTCCTTGCCGGTGATCTTTTCATAGAGCGTCTCCACGTCGACAAGTTCCTTCTGGAAGGCGGCCTCGTCGGAAATCTCCGACATGTTGTAGTGGTGGTAGGTATGATTGCCGACGGTGTGCCCTTCCTCCGTGATCCGACAAACCAGCTCCGGATTTTGTTCCAGATAGTTGCCGACCAGGAAAAAGGTGGCCTTGACGTTGTGCGCCTTGAGAACGTCGAGGATTTTGGCGGTGCAGCCGTTTTCATATCCGGCGTCAAAGGTCAGGCAGATGGTCTTTTTGGAGGTGTCGCCGATATATTTGGCATCGTAGGCGTCCAGTACGGACTGGCTGACGGTACCCACCGGGCATGCTCCCTCCTTCTGGAAGCTGAGGCCCCAGGCGCCGGTCTCCACGGCTGCGTGCCGGGATGCGGCCACGCTGTAGGCGGAAACAAACAGCACCAGAGCCAGGGCGATGAGAATGGTAATGCGAAACTTCTTCGTTTTCAAAGGGAATCACCTCACAACGAATGTATGGCGCAGCCCCATCCGATATGCGGGAGCCGCGCTCTTTTCTTTCCGGTGTCGCTGTGGTATAATGCAGAAAAATGGGTATCAAAGAGAACAGGGGCGATCATATGGAGAAAGCACGGCGGCCGGTGGCATTTTTTGATTCCGGCCTCGGCGGGATCAGCGTGCTCCGGGAAACCAGAAAGCAACTGCCCTGTGAACAGTATCTCTATTTCGGCGATTCCGCCAACGCTCCCTATGGGACCAAGAGCCCGGCGGAGGTTCGGCGGCTCTCCAGGGCAGTGATGGAGCGCATGCTGGAGATGGGGGCGAAGGCCGTGGTCATCGCCTGCAATACCGCCACGGGCATGGCGATAGACCTTCTGCGGGAGGAGTACGGCGAGCTGCCGATTATTGGCGTAGAGCCGGCGGTCAAGCCGGCGGCAGAGATGTATTCCGGCGGCAGGATTCTGGTGCTGGCGACCCCGCTCTGCCTGCGCGGGCAGCGGTTCCAGGAGCTGTGGAAGCGATTTTCGGCCCAGGCGGAGATCGTGCCCATCCCCTGCGAGGGACTGATGGAATTCGTGGAGCGGGGCGAGTTGGAAGGGCCGGCATTGCGCGCCTATCTGCGGGAAAAATTGGCGCCATGGCGCGGGAAACGGGTGGACGCCGCCGTCCTTGGCTGCACCCATTATCCCTTCCTGCGGGCGGCCATCGCAGAGGCGCTCGGAAATGGGGCGGAGATCATTGATGGCAATGCGGGGATTGCCGCCCAGCTCCGCCGCCGGTTGGAGGAGCGCGGGCTTCTGAACCCCGGGCCGGAAGACGGCGTTGTGACCTTCTATAACTCCCTGCGGGACCCGGCAATTCTGGAACTCAGCCGGATGCTGTTTGCTCTCCCGGACACCTGATCGTGAAGGGAGGGGCCTGTTGCAAAATGCAACAGGCCCCTCCCTTCTTTTTGCGCAAGGCGACCCGATTCGTCGCCATGATGAAAAAACCGTATGGAAACCGTCGTACGGTTCTTTTTGATGCAGCCAGAAATCGGCCATATTCTCCGGGCAAGGCGTATAAAATGAGGGCGTTACAAGGCAGGGGAAAGCGGATCGCGACCGCCGGAACGGCCGAGGCAAACATCGGATGGAGGGAATACCAATGAGGAAGAAACGAATTCTGGCAATTTTGCACGCAATGATGCTCCTGGCGGCAATGGCCATGGGGATCCCGATCTGCGGGGTGGAGCGGATCGCGACGCGTGTTGCGCCGGTGGTTGGCTCGGTCAGAATTTTGCCGGCTTCCGGCAGCGGCTTGCTTGCCTTTCGGCGTGTGCATCTGCCGTATCTGAAGGGACCGCCTTTTGCTGGACAGGCCCCGGCGTACCGGCAGCGAATCTGATCCTGCTTCCCAATCAAATGGGGGACGTAATTGATACATAAATTAGAATGAAGGCGGCACGAAGAAACCGGGACGAAACATGCGGGAACGATGGAGAGCAGGCCGGAAATCCGGCAAAGATGTCGAACACGGCGTCAAAAAATGGCTCTGAAAAGATTCTCGCCGTTCCGCCTGTCTCGGATGCGCCGCCGCCGGAGGAAACAGAAACAGTCGGGAAGGATCAGGCCGCGGCCGGTTCAGGGAGAAAGGAGGGCGTTGCGATTGCGGCAGCTCCTGCGCAAAGCGAAGCGGAACGGTGCGGTCAGGCTACTGTCTCTGGCGCTGTCGTTGCTGCTTTGCCTGGGGACGGCAGTCGGCGGCGCTCTGACGGCGCTGACAGGGGCGGCCAGACCGGCCCGGAATCGGACAGATACCGCGTCGATTTCCTGTCAAGTCACGGAAGCATATGAGAAGGCGGACCAGGAAAAGCGTCACGTTGCCGTGCGAAATACCGGCCTGGTCGAGGCCTATCTCCGGGCGACTGTCGTCATCACCTGGACCGCGGAGGATGGAACGGTCTTGCCGGAGACACCCACATCCGGGCAGGACTACTCGCTGGAGCTTGGCGAAAAATGGGTTGCGGAGGACGGCTACTACTATTACTGCGGCGCCGTGTCGCCCGGGGAGACGACCGAAGATCTGATCGTCTGCTATGCGGCGGTCGGCGAACAGACAGACTGCAGACTGTCTGTGGCAGTACAGGCTTCCGCTGTCCAGGCCACAAAAAGCGCGGCCGCGGCTGCCTGGGGGATGGCCCCTGCGGCGGACGGCTGGCTGGAAACGTCATAGGAGCTCCGTGCCGGCTGCGGGAAGAGGCAATACGCCGCTTGCTCACAAATGGCACAAAGGGAGGATAAAAAACGCTGTGAGTCCGGAGCTCCGGAATCACAGCGTTTCGTATGGAGGTCAGAACTGACCGCATTTTTGGAATCAGGCTTTGCCGGCGCAGCCCAGGACGTCGATCAGCTTGTGGCGGACCAGTTCCTTGATGTTGGCGCGGGCGGGCTTCAGATACTCTCTGGGGTCGAACTTGTCGGGATGATCATTGAAGAACTTGCGGATGGTACCGGTCATGGCAAGCCGCAGATCGGAGTCGATGTTGATCTTGCAGACTGCGGAACGGGCCGCTTCGCGGAGCTGATCCTCCGGGACACCGATCGCGCCGGGCATATTGCCGCCGTTTTCGTTGACCATCCGGACGTACTCCTGCGGGACCGAGGAGGAGCCGTGCAGCACGATGGGGAAGCCGGGCAGACGCTTTTCGCACTCATGCAGCACGTCGAGGCGCAGCTGGGGCTTGGTGCCGGGCTTGAACTTAAACGCGCCGTGAGAGGTGCCGATGGCGATGGCCAGAGAGTCGCAGCCGGACTTGGAAACGAACTCCTCCACCTCTTCCGGATGCGTATAGGAAGAATCCTCCGCAGAAACCTTGACCTCGTCCTCAATACCGGCCAGGGTACCCAGCTCAGCCTCAACCACGACGCCGCGGGCATGGGCATATTCCACGACCTTCTTGGTGATCTCGATGTTCTCGGCAAAAGGCTTGGAGGACGCGTCGATCATGACAGAGGTGAAGCCGCCGTCAATGCAGGCCTTGCAGGTCTCGAAGTCGGGGCCGTGGTCTAGATGCAGCGCAATCGGGATATCCGGGCAGCAGAGCACGGCAGCTTCCACCAGCTTGACCAGATAGTTGTGGTTGGCGTAAGCACGCGCACCCTTGGAGACCTGAAGAATCACAGGAGCGTGCTCTTCTGCGCAGGCTTCGGTAATGCCCTGAACGATTTCCATGTTGTTGACGTTGAAAGCGCCAATGGCATAACCGCCCTTGTAGGCATTCTTGAACATTTCGGTTGTGGTTACCAGAGGCATAATGACATCTCCTTTATTTCTGTTCCTTGTGAATAAGCTCCACATAGCAACATCTTTGTACTCAAATATTATAACAAAAAGCCCAATTTTAATCAATTCAGGATTTTTTACAAAGAATAATTTTACAAGGAAGGATTCCTGTGCTATATTAACAGATGATTTTTTATTGAAAAGGAGTGTCCTTTTATGTCAGAGAGTGTTCTGAAAGGTGCCTGTATCATTGGCCAGTCCGGCGGCCCCTCCGCCGTCATCAACGCGTCGGCCTACGGCGTCATCAAAACTGCGCTGGAAAGCGACGCCATCACCACCGTGTACGGCGCCAATCACGGAATCAAGGGCGTTCTGAACGACCGCCTGATGATCATGGACCGGGAGGACCCGGCGGAGCTGGAGCGCCTGCTCTATACGCCGTCCTCCGCGCTGGGTTCCTGCCGTTATAAAATTGCGGACCCGGATGCGGATGATACCGACTACAAGCGGATTCTGGAGATTTTCAAAAAGTACGACGTCCGGTATTTCTTCTATAACGGCGGAAACGACTCGATGGATACCTGCGCCAAGGTTTCCCGCTACATGGCGAAGGTTGGCTACGAGTGCCGTGTGATGGGTGTACCGAAAACCATCGATAACGACCTCTGCGACACCGACCACTGTCCCGGCTTTGCCTCTGCCGCCAAGTATATCGCGACCTCCATCATGGAGGTCAGCCGTGACGCCCATGTCTACGACACCGGGATGATTACGATTATCGAGTGCATGGGCCGCCATGCCGGTTGGCTGACCGCCGCCGCCGCTCTGGCGAAGGCGTCCGGGGACGGACCCGACTTTATCTATGTTCCCGAGGTGGACTTCAACATGGATAAGTTTATCGAGGATGTCTCCGCCTTCTATCTGAAAACAGGCAATTGCATTGTCGCCGTCTCCGAGGGCATTCACTATGCGGACGGCACCTTCGTGTCTGAGGCGACGGCCTCTGCCACCGACGGCTTCGGCCATGCCCAGCTGGGTGGCCTGGCTGCGACACTGGCCAACGTTATGAAGGTGAAAACCGGCGCGAAGGTCCGCGGCATTGAGCTGAGCTTGCTGCAGCGCTGCGCCGCCCACTGCGCCTCCGGCACCGACATCCGCGAGTCTTTCGAATCAGGCAAGGCCGCCGTCGAGGCCGCTGTCTCCGGTATCACCGGCAAGATGGTCGGCTTTGCATGCGATCGCGCCAATGGCTATTCCTGCAAGACAAAGCTCTTTGATCTGAATGAAGTGGCCAACTTTGAGAAGAAGCTGCCGCGCGAATGGATCAATGAAGCGGGAAACAACATCGAGCAGTCCTTTGTGGACTACGCGCTGCCGCTGATTCAGGGCGAAACTCCCATGGTCAAGGAAAATGGCCTGCCCCGTTTCTGCCGCCTGAAAAAGGTGTTCGCGGAATAAAGCCGACGCACAAAAGCGCGCCCGCTGCAGTTTGCAGCGGGCGCGTTTTTGATGGATGTTGGACAGTCATACTGTTATACCATAATAGGTGGATCAGATTTGCAAGAGAAATTTTTACCTTGCTCTAGGCCGGGAAGGGGCGCGGACTGTGGCCAGCTGGCGACGAGGCAGGACGAAAAATGAATCCCAAAGATGTCAATTTATTCATCGGATAACAGTAGAAAGTGCAGCTAGTTTTCCAGAAGAGGGAGGCTGCGGTCACGGCCCCAGAAAAACAGGGCAACGGTACCGGGCCCGGTATGGCTGCCGATGGTGGTGCCAACGTAGTTGAGGACGACCTTGCCCTGGAGCTTTGGAAATCTGGCTTCGATCAGATTCGCCACCTGTCTGGCGTCCTCCATACAGGCGGAATGGGAAATAAAGCACTTACCGCTGTAATTCAGACCGTCGTCGGCATAGGCTTCCATTCTCGCAACGATTTCCCGGATGACCCGCCTTTTAGAACGAATTTTGGATCTGGGAACCAGATGGCCCTGTTCGTCCATGTTGAGCAGGGGACAGATGCCCAGCACCGTACCAACCAGACCGGCGGTTTTGGAAATCCGCCCACCCTTCACATAAAAGGTCAAATCCGTGGAGAAGAACCAATGGTTCATGCACAGCTTGTGTTCTTCGATCCACCGGTAGAGCGCGTCAATGTCCATACCGGCGTCCCGCCGGTCAGCCAGTGTCTCCATGATAAGACCATAACCGGAGGAGGCCCCCAGAGAATCGACAATATAGATTTTTCTGTCCGGAAACCGCTCGCGTGCAATGAGCGCGGCGTTGACGGCGGAATTATAGCTCCCGGAGAGACCGGAGGACAGGCAGACGTGCAGAATGTCCTGCCCGCGTTCCAGCATCGGCGTGAAGTGGTCCAGGTATTCGGAAATATTCACCTGCGCAGTGCTGGTTTCAGCGCCGTTTGCCATGGCCTTATAAAAATCCTCAAAGGGTATGGTCTGCCCCAAATCATCCAGATAGGTCTTTCCATCCAGCATAAAGTGAAAGCAGACATAGGAAATATCCCGTTCTGCGAAATGGGAGACGGACAGGTCCGCAGTGGAGCAGCAACTGAGGGCATAGGAATGCATAGAGGTTCTCCTTTCGGCGCACTTGATAATGAAATCCTACCATAACCGGGTACCATGCAGCAAGCTACTGAACACCGGTGGGGACTCTATCACCAAAAAACAGGAGCAGAGACCTCGCAAACGAGGCTCTACTCCCAAAGAAATTGCTCTACGGATCGTAGAATCAGGCTTTTTCCCGCGGCCTTTTGATCCGAAAGCAGAGGAACACCACCAGCTCGGCCGGGATGGTGACCAAAAAGAGCTGCCAGAAATTGTGTTTCAGAAAAGTCAGATAGATGGTGGCAACGATACTGAACACAAGAAAAGCGACGATGTACTTGTTGAAGCGGCCTTGATGCCAGATCGATTGCAGCACAAGCAGCGTGATCAGCGAAATGGGGACGGCATAGATGAAGATGTGCCAGACGATCAGTCCCCCCATCCAGAACAGGACAAAGGCCAACACGGCGAGCGTCCAGATACCAAGAATGGAGATCAAGGTGATGGTGGCGGTGCTGTAGACGGCATCGCCGGGCTTCGTGTAGATGACCGGTTCAATCTCCGAATGGGGCTGCAGCAGATAGTCCACCGTCACGCCGAAAATCTCTGCGATTTGTTTCAGCACAAAGGCATCCGGGACCGCGTCGCCCCGCTCCCATTTGGAGATGGACTTGTCGGAGTAATTCAGTTTTTCGCCCAATTCCGCCTGTGTCATGCCAGAGGCCAGCCGGAGGCGGATCAGGTTGCTGGCGACCGTCGCCTTAAATTCATCCATGGAGAGAACCTCCCGGTTTTGTACTTCCTCCTATTATCCCGGACAGCCGGAATAAAAGTCAAGCAAAAAAACTGCAAAAAATTTCATACGGCTGAAAACGAAGGGGAAAATGCCGGGAGACCGCCGGATCCTTATTCCCGAGGCACCATAATGCGGAGCGCACAGTTGTGGTTGCGAATCAGTGCAGCGCGGCAGGAACCGCCGTCCTCGCCATCCAGCGTCCAGGCAACCTCGCTGTCAAATTCCACCCGTACCTCGTTGGACTGGAAGGACAAAAAGCGCCGCTGGTCGGTAAAGTCCATTCGCAGAGCCAGCGTTGCGACATCGTTGAACTCCAGAAGATTTTTGATGTCCCGGACGAATACCACCTCGGAGAGACCGTCGTTCAGGGAAATATTCATTTCCCTGACGCTCTTGGGGCGGAAACCGCCGACCGATTTGGTGCTGGCGATCATACCGAAAATAAAATCTCCCTCCTCCGCAATGCCGTCTGCCGTGACTTTTGCGTGGATGGGCTTGATTTCGCCCAGGGCTTTGACGCCCTGCAGCAGATAGGCAAGCCGGCCAAGCGCCTTTTTTGCGTCCTGCGGCGTGGCATAGGCCACGTCTGTAAAGGCGCCGAAGGCGGCGACATAGGTGAAAGGGCGGCCATTGAAGGAGCCGATGTCCAGCGTCATTTCCTCTCCGCAGACGATGTTCCGGGCGGACTCCACGGCATCCAGCGAAAGGCCCAGAGAGGAGGCAACATCGTTGACGGTCCCGGCGGGAATGTAGCCCAATACCGGCGGCCGATTCAGTTCCATCAGGCCGGCTACGGTTTCGTTCAGGGTGCCGTCGCCGCCCGCGGAGACGACAAGATCGTAGTTGTCGCCCTCCTCCATGAGAATCCGGGTGATCTCCCGCGGAGCGGCGGTGATGTGGACGCGAACGTCGTAGTCACCGCCGCAGAAGATCTGCAGAACATCAAGCAGATTGGTACGGATGCCGGAATGACCGGCGTTGGGATTGATAAAAAACAGAAGCTTCTTCATCCGAATTTCCTCCGGGAGCATTGTTCCATTATTGCCCGCTGCTGGCAGCCATTTCGACGTTGCAGGGATAGATTGCCGCGTTCGTCAGGTCCGAGGTAGCCGGGTAAGCGGCGATCAGATCGGTACACATCTGGCTGTAGAGCTCATTCTGGTAATCGGAATAGACCACACTGTGCCAGTGGGATTCGCCGGTGCTGCCGACAAAGTATACAATATGGTAACCATAATCAGTCTCCACAATACCTGTGTCGCCAGGCTGGCGGCCGTCGGCAAAGCACCAGGTATTGAAGTCCTCCTTCATTTCACCGGGATACACGTCCTCATAGAGACCGCCGTCTGCGGCAGAGCCGGAATCCTCCGAGTTGGCTGTCGCCAGCGCGGCAAAGGAGTCCTCCGTCATGTCACCGGCTTGCCACTGGGCATAGATCTCTTCCGCCTTGGCCTTGGCATCGTCCTTGGCGGCCTGTACGGCCTCGTCGTAGCCCTCGTCGCCTTCGGCCAGGTCCACGGTCGCGGGCTCGATCAGGATATGGCGAACATTGACCATCGAGGTGTCGTCCTTTTCCAGGCCGTTTGACTCATAGTTCGTGATGTTTTCCTCGTAGTAGCCCTCCAGAGCCTCGTCCGTGATCTCCTGCGCCGACAGCTTGGAACTCAGATAGGAGGATGCCAGCAGGTATTCCCCCAGGAATTCCCGATAAGAGTCAACGGTGCAGTAGGGGCCGTAGATATACTGGAGATAGTCCTCCGCCGTCTCCTTGCCGATCTGCTGGGCATAGGAGGCCAAAGTGTCTTCCAGCGAGTCCAGTGACGCCTGCGCCTCCGCCGGCAGCGTGTAGCCCTCGGCGTTTGCCGCCGTGCAGGCCGCCGCGCTGGTCTCAAAGGTGGAGATTGCGGAATCAAGGAACATTTGCTCCCAAGTGGTGGTTTCGTCGTACATTTGCGTGTCCAGACCGGCGGTGGTGTCCAGCAGATAGGAAATATAATCCGCATAATAGTTCTGGAACGTGTAATACTCCCGCCAGTAATAGAAGGGCAGGGTCCGGTTGGTCAGCGTATAATCACCGCAGGTCGCGATTACCTGATCCAGCAGCGCGTCGTTGTACTCCTCTGCGGAACGGCTGGAATAGGAGACCGTGGGCGTTGCAGCAGTCTCAGTTTCCGCGTCAGTCTCCGAAGAAACGGCGGCGGTTGTTTCCGCAGCGGTTGTTTCCGCGGTCGCCGAGTCCTGCGCGGCGCTCTTTTTGCTGCCGTTGACCAGCAGCACAACCAAGGCGGCAATGACCGCCAGAACGGCCAGAATCCCAATCACCAGAACCGCCGTTTTCGGCGCGTCTTTCTTCTTACCCGGCTCCTGCCTCGCGGGTTCCGGTTCCTCCGCACTGGGCGTGGGAGGCATTTCATCTGGTTCCGCGGAGGAACCCGTGTCGGTCTCCCCTTGGACTGCTTCTTCCGTCTGGGCGTCGTCACCGGCGAGCGGTTTGCCGCAGGCAGGACAGTGCGTTTCGTCCCCGTTCAGCGGGGCCCCACAATAGTTGCAATTCATTGGCATGTCTCACTTTCTTCCGGGCTCAGCCCAAACGTAGTCAGTTTACCATGCTATGGCGCGCATTGCAATCGCAATCTCGTGAACAGTCTGTGAATTCGCCGCCCTTCGGCGGCTTTCCTGAAAAAGAGACCGAAATTCCCAGTTCTGTCACTTGACTTTTGATTCGCGCTTCCCTATACTATATATAGATAGAGCGTTCCGAATTTGACCACCATATCTTGTTGCTTTGTTGGACTTTCGGGAGATTTTGTTACGAATTCGGACTGCCGGGCCGCAGAATGTCAGAAATGGGCGGGATCAATATGATGCATCGGATGAGAAAGCTCTTCGTGATGGTATTCGCCGTGTTGGCGGCGCTGCTGCTGTCGCTGACCGCGTCGGCGGTGTGTACGGAGCACGATATGGACGAGGGCGTCGTGACGACGGAGCCCACCTGTACGACCATCGGCATCATCACCTATACTTGCCGGAACGAAGGCTGCGGCTACAGCTATACGGAAAAAATCGGCAACCTTGGACATCGGTTTGTAAACGGTGTCTGCACGGTCTGCGGCGCGGTGGATGAGAGCTATGTGCCCGAGACGGAACCGGAAACTCAGCCGGAAACGGCCGCCGAGGAGTCGGAGACCGCGCCCGTGACCATTTTGAATACGGCCAGGCCGCTGTCGGCACCGTCGCAGGAAACGGAGACGGCGGTATCCTTCAACGTGGTGGCCGCGGGCGCACAGACCGGCGATACTGGTACGCCCCTGCTCTGGGGGTTGCTGTTGCTGTCGACGCTGACCGCTGCCGCGCTGCTTCACCGCAAACCGTCCGCACAATAAAAAAATCATCGGAAGGCTCGCCGCAAAATGTGAACAGCATCCTGTCAAGAGGACAATAAAAGGAAGAGAAAGAATACACAGCGCTGCGGGGCTGTATGACCTGCGGAATTCAGGCGACTGTTAAGGTGCGACTGAAATCCGCGGTTTTTTGTTGTGCTGCTGACTACAGTTCATAGTTCCCCCTTGATGTCGGAACACCGAGGTTATGCTGTAATCGTTTTATCGTCATTGGGCATCTTCACGAGGGAAGTGCGGTCAGCGCAGCGATTTCCGTCACAGGGGCACGCACAAGCGTTCCAAATCATCACGGATGCGGCGAAGCGGGGCCCTTCGATTGCAGAACCCTGCCATTTTTTCAGTATCGTGACAATCAATGCCGTTACAAAAAAACCGCTCCCGGGAGGCAGGGGTCAGGCCTCCGGGAGCGGAATCGGGGAGCAAAGCGAATTCAGGAAAGAGCCTGTTCCAGCGCCTCGTACATGACCTGCTTATCCGGCTTTTGGCCGGTCCACATTTCAATGTTGAGGGCAGCCTGGTTGACCAGCATCCCGGCGCCGGTGGCGCAGGGGATACCACGGCGGCGCAGCTCGCGGATCAGCGCGCTCTCCGTCGGGTTCGGGATGACGTCCTGCACAAACATGGCCTTCGTGAGACTGTCGAGATCAATGTTGGGAAGGGCGTCCACATGGGGATAAAGGCCGATGGAAGTCGCCTGTACGACGATGTCCGTATCGGCAGCGACGGAGAATTTGCCAACCCAGTCTGCATAAAACACCTGCGTTTCGGTGTTCTTTTGCAGAATTTCCACCAGCGAATCGCCCATGGCACGGTCCTCGGGACGGTTTACAATGGTGATCTGCGCCACGCCGGCCAGACCCATTTCTACGCAGATCGCCCGGGAGGCGCCGCCTGCACCGAATACGACGGCTTTCTTGCCGCACACGTCGACGCCATTGGATTCGAGGGACATCATAAAACCCTTGCCGTCGGTGTTTTCACCAAAGAGACGGCCATCATCGTTGACAATCATGTTGACCGCGCCGATCAGACGGGCGCTCTCAGAGATTTCGTCCAGATAATCCATGACGGCGATCTTGTGAGGAATCGTGCAGTTGATGCCGCGCAGTTTGAACGCTTTGAGGCCGCGGATGGCGTCGCCGAGCTTGTCACGGTCCACGTCCAGCGTCAGGAAGTGCCATCTCTCCAGCCCCATTGCATGGAAGGCGGCGTCTTGGATGACGACGCCAGGATTTTCGGAGACCGGCTGACCGAATACGCCAACCAGATGATCCAGATAGTTCTGTTCTTTCATAGTTTGTTACTCCTTTTCTGCATTCAGTGGGAAACAAAGGGCAGGCAGCCGTAATAGACTGCGCCCACGGCCTGCGCAAACTGCGCGACGGTGTAATCGGGATGGGACGCCAGCTGCTTCATGAGGGTGGTGTTTGCCAGGTTTCCGTCGGCGGCGTACTGCCGCAGCTGCGGCACAAGACGGTTCGCACCTTCACAGAGCAGCGCGAAACAGCGGGGATTTTTTACGAGCCTTCCGTAGAGTGTCCGCTCCTTTGTCTCCGGCCGTAAGATGTAGTCGGTTTCCAGAAAGCAGGCTCCGAGAGATTCGCCGATTTTCCGAAAAATTTCCGCACAGGCCGCGCCGCCAGACCTTGCGGCCTGCTCCATAAAGAACTCCAGGCAAGGTTTTCGCTGGTCGGCCGGCACCGTCGGAACGAGGATGAGGTCGCCCTCCCGCACGAACAGGCCGCGGTCAAAGGCCTCCTGTAGTACCGCTGGGGCGGCGGCGGGCAGCAGCTTGGCCGCCAGACGGAAGACGCCGGATTGGCTGGCGATTTTTTGCAGCGTGCCGGGCAGGCCGGTGTTAAAATTGTTGACGCTGCGGACGTCGTTTGCCGGATAGGCCCGCTGGCCGAAGCTGCCGAGGTCGAGGATAAAGTTATAGACCTCCAGAGGAATCTCCGGGATGGAGCCGTCCGGCAGCACCCAGCCGGTGCCCAGCTCTGTGCCGAGGGTGTGGGCAAAGAAGCCGCGGGAAACGTCCAGTCCGGCAGCGGCCTGCTCGACAGCCGTTGTGAAGGCCGCCATGGGACCGTCATTGGTGTTCATGACCGTGCCGCCAGGGACAAGATAGGCTTGCAGCTGTCCGGTCAGATTTGTGATCTTTGAAAACTGCCGCTCGTAGTCGAGACGATGATTTTCCCGCATCCCACGGGTTTTATAGGTTTCCCCGCCGACCACCTGATTGCGGATGACCACATCCGGAAAGCAGAGGCCGATCGCGTCGAAGCGGCGCAGAGCATCGCCGGCCGCTGCCTCCATCCGCACGCATCCCAGCTCCATCTCCTCCTGTGTCGCGTGCTTTCCCAGCGCCGTTTTGTCGAGCAAAGCCTCGCGGCCTGCGGCGCAGAGGCTGGCAGCCGCGCGCATCAGCCGTGTCAGCAGGAGCAGTGGCTCTATCAGCTGTTCCGCGCGGCCGAAGGCGGCGGGGAACCAGTCAAACTCCTTGAAGACACGCAGTTGCCCGCGCACGGAGGTAACCAGTTTGACATCGGTGCCACCGATGTCCATGCCCATGGCGAGCTTATCCGCCGCCGCAGCGGGGAGACGGAAAAACGCCCCACCGAAGCCGGAAGCCGAGGCGGGTTCCGGCACCTCCGGCTCCTGCTTGCGGTCGAAGGTATGGAAGGAAAAGCGGGTATTTTCTCCCAGCAGCGCCGCGATGGTACGCTCGTTGACATTGAGGCATTTCCCGTAGCCGCTCCGTTTTGCCTTTGGCAGCTCCGTCTGAAAAACCCCGCCCAGTCCGTCGGCCAGTGCGCACAGCTGCCGGTCGCTGCGATCCAGGTAGAGATTGATCGAAACCGCGCCGAGGGAAGATAAGATATTATACACGATTGCGTGGACATAGGAAGCTACAAATTCTGCTTCTTCTTCGGAACAAGTGTCGGGCAGCAGCAGAGGGAAGCGGCGGACCGTTCCGTCATAGGCGGTGGCGTGGATGGAAAAGGGCCGCGTGCCTTTTGCCTGAAAGGCCTTCCGGACCTCGCAGAGATAGACGGGCTTATCCGCCCGCGCACGGGACAAAAAGGTTTCCAGCATGGTTTAGGACTCCTTTACGAGATTGGTAAGCCCCTCCTCGCGAAGAATTCCGCGGAAGAACTCCATCTGTGCTGCGGTCAGCGCGCCGCCCGCAACGGGATAATCGCAATTGAGCGCCGCATATTTGCTGCGGCAGAGCGGGTTAAAGTTCAGAAGCTCGATCCGGGCATTTGGGTCCGCGGCCACAACAAAGCGGGCAATGGATCGGATATTTTCTTCGCTTGCCGTGTAGCCCGGAATCAGCGGCGTCCGCACCAGAACGTCGGCGCCCGATGCAGTGAGCAGACGGTAATTTTCCAGGATCTGCTCGTTTGGAACGCCGATCACCGCGCGGTGCAGCACGGAATCAAAATATTTGATATCGATCAGAAAATGATCGACCAGCGGCAGAAATGAGGCGACGGTCTCTCGCGGCGCATAGAGGCAGGTCTCGATCGCCGTGTCTGCGCCGGCTCCGCGGCAAAGCCGCAGCACCTCCCGCGCAAATTCCGGCTGCATGAGGACTTCGCCGCCGGAGAGCGTCACGCCGCCCTTTTCTCCGAAGAAGGGCCTGTCGCGCAGGAGCATGGCAGCGGCCTCCTCTGCTGAGAGAGTTCGGCCGTTGAACTGAAGCGCGGCGGCGGGGCAGCGCGAAACGCAGAGCCCGCAGCCGTCGCAGCGGTCCGGCTCAATGCGCACGCGGTCCGTCAGCGTCAGCGCGCCGCGCGGACACAGTGCCGCGCAGGTACCGCAGCGGACGCAGAGCGCGGGCTGATGCCAGAGCGTGATCTCCCGGCGCAGACCCTCGGGGTTCTGGCACCAGGGACAGCGCAGGGGGCAGCCCTTTAGAAAAAGTGTGGAGCGGATTCCACCGCCATCGTGGACAGCAAACCGCTTGAGGTCAAAAATTGTGCCGGTCATATGCTTTCATAGACGGTCCGCGCAATGATCTCGTCCTGCAGATCGTGCGCAAGCTCCGTAAAGTAGGCGGTGTAGCCGGCGACGCGGACAGTCAGCCCGCGGTACTTTTCCGGCTCCTTCTGCGCGGCCAGCAGATCGCTCTCGTTCAGAACGTTGAACTGGATATGGCTGATGCCGAGCCGGACAAAGGCGCGAATCAAATCGGTGAATTTTTCAATGCCTTCTTCGGTGCGGAAGAAAGACGGCAGGAATTTCATGTTGAGCAGCGAGCCGTTGCCGGCCTTTTCAAAGGGCAGGCGGGAAACAGAATGCAGCAGCGCTGTGGGGCCGTGGATATCCCGGCCATACATGGCCGAGACGCCACCGTCGGCCAGCGGGTCGCGGGCGTGGCGGCCGTCGGCGGAGGCGCCGACATTCTGGCCCATGGGTACGTGGGCGGAGACAGTGTAGAGGCCCATCTGATAAATGCCGCCGCGGCCGTTCCGGTATTTTGTTAACCCGTCCGCGAAGTAATTGGCCCATTTCGCCCCGAGTGCGTCGACCCATTCAATGTCGTTGCCGTATTTTGGCGCCTGATTGAGCAGCGTCAGCCGGGTCAGCTCATCGTCCTGGAAGTTGGTTTGCAGGGCACGAAGCAGATGCTCCGCGGAAAGCGTCTTTCGGTCGTAGACCAACGCCTTGATTGCGGCCAGCGAATCCGCCACGTTGGCCACCTGGATCGCCTGCACGCCCGCCAGATTGTAGTGCGCGCCGCCCTGCGTTACGTCCTTGCCGACGGAAAGACAGTCATCGATGACGGCGGAGAGGAAGGGCGTGGGCAGCAGAGCCTCGTGCATCTTTTCCACGGCGGTGACGCATTCTACCATACGGTCGGAAAACCAGTCAATCTGCTTTGCAAAGGCCGCCTCCAGATCGCTGAAGGTTTGATAGGTCGTAAGATCGCCAAGGTCGAGCCCGATCCGCTCTCCGCTCAGCAGGTCGACGCCCCGATTCAGCGTCAGCTCCAGCGCCTTGACGAGATTAAACATGGCGGCATCGCTCCAGGCAAGACAGTTGCCGTGGGTTGTGAGTTCGACGCAGCCGACGATGGCATAATTCATGGCATCCTCGTGGGATATGCCATGGCGCTTGAGCGCCGGGATTACCGCCTCGTCGTTGAAGAGCTGCGGCATTCCGCTGCCTTTCCCGATGACACGGCTGGCTGCCGCCAGAAACTCCTGCGGCGAATTCCGATAGACGCGGCAGGAGAGATTCGGCTGCGGCAGAAGCAGGTGCGCTTGCGCTTGCAGGAAAAGATAGCTGAGGTCGTTCGTTGCGTCGCTGCCGTCAGCCCGCTGGCCGCCGAGGGCCACGTTGAAGCCGATGGGGAAGCCCGCAAAGTACTTTGCGCTGTTGGAATTGCGGAGATAGACAAGCTGGTTGAATTTGAGGAAAAGGCACTCCGTCAGCTCCAGCGCTTCCGCCTCCGTCATCCCATTTGCACGGCTGCGGACATAGTAGGGATAGAGAAACTGATCCATCCGCCCGGGGGAGAAGGACGATGCGTTTCCCTCCATTTGCAGAATGACCAGCAGAAACCAGGCGGACTGCAGCGCCTCCTGATAGGTTTCCGGCGTACCAACGGCCAGCTTTCGACAGATGCGGGAGACTTCAAGGAGAGGATCGCTGCCCTGTGCCGCAGCCATGGCCCCGGCCAGGTCGGCATAGCGGTTCAGAAAGGTCACGGCGCCCTCCAGGGCGATTGCGACGCTCTCATAGAACTCGCGCTGCCGCCCTTCGGCATGTGCCAGCCGGCGGAGCGCCTCCTGCCGGAGTCCGGCGGGGCCGCGCTCCAGCCATTTTACGGTGTTCGGGCAGATATGGCCCTGAGAGTGGTCCTTTTGATTGACCTTGACGACCTTTGCAATGGCGTCGACCGTGGGACCGACCATGGTGCGGACCTGATCCTCCATCGAACGGCCCTTCCAGTAGGGAAGAATTTCCTCCCGGAATTCCCGGATGTCCTCCGGGTGGACCTGAAAGCGGTCCTGCGGCCTGGTGGGCAGCGTTTCAAATTCGCGGTCGACCCAGGAGGCGCCGGTCTCTGGGAATACCACGCCGCCGCGCACGCCGGCAGTCCGATTGCCGACGATTTGCTCTTCGGGATCAATGCGAATTTCCATTTCATTCAGGGCGGCGCGGAGCGCCTTGGCCCGGCGAATGCAGCGCGCGTCTCCTTCGCTTTCCCGACAGCTCTTTGTAATGATTCTCGCCTGCTCAATGCTGGCGTAGCGGGGCTCTTCGAGCATCCGCTCTTTCAGCCGCGCAACACGGTCCGATTGCGGCAGAACTAGAATTTTTTCCCGGATTTCCATAGGGCAGCCTCCTTTCGTTTGTCTCGAACATAGCACGGCGGTCCCGCCGCACCAATCTCCGTTTCTTGTAAAAAAGTACACATTTCTGCATTTTTTGCGGCATTCCCACAAAAAGCAGAATGCCTCCGTTGACAGATTGTGGAAAATATGATATGAATTATTTAAAAATGAGGCGATTTTATGGACAGAGCTGAACAATTCGAGGCAATTCGAAACGGACATCCGGAGCTGAAATTCTGTGAACGGTTCAATGATACCAGCAACATCTGGAACTTCAGCGCCCATAGTCACCCTTATCTTGAACTGATGTTTTTTACAGAGGGCACCGCCCGGGTGGCGGCTGCCGGCTCCCGGCTTTCCGTCTCTCTGTTCGACACGGTGCTCTATCCGGCCAACTGTCTCCATCAGGAGGACCCTTCGCCGAATCTGAAACGGGAAATCATCTGTCTCTGGGTTGACCTTCCCGCGCTGGTGATCGAGAAGCCGCTGCGGATCCAGGATCACGGCAACCGACTCAGCACCTTCTTCCAGGCCATCCACCGGGAGGAGAAATGTGACCGGCAGGCGCCGTATCTGATCGAGTATCTGCTCAAAGCGCTGCTGACGCAGGCACTGTTTCTCGCGTACTCTGACAACCAGTGGGAAGCGCTCCCCTGCGCGATGCAGTATCTGCACGCCAACTTTACAAGGCCGGTCACACTGGGCGAGCTCGCGGAGCTGGAGCACATCAGCAAATCCTATCTTTCCCGGCAATTCAAGCGCTACACCGGCATGACCGTCATCGAATATGTGAATAACCTCCGCGTGGAGCTGGCCAAGCATCTTCTGCTTTCCTCGCCTGACAGCATCACGAATATCGGCTATGAGGTGGGTTACGAATCACCTAAATATTTTTACCGAACCTTTCGCGCCTTGGCGGGCGAATCGCCCGCCCGGTTCCGCAAGGCCTATCAGCAACACGAGGAGGCGATTAAAACACCGTAACGGCGGGGGCGTCGATGCCAAGATGGGCGGAGAGCGCGTCGGCAATCACCTGATGATCCTCGTAGTGGTTCAGTCCCGAGACCAGCAGATAGCCGCGCAGCGCACCATCCGCCATCCGCAGCGGGAAGCAGCCGCCGCAGGCCACAAAGCAGCCGGCGCGCTGCGGATCGTCCGGCAGAAGCAGCGGCGCGCCCGCTTCCTCCTCCAGCAGCACGCGAAGCGAGCTCATACCAGTCCTGCGGGAAGCAGCCAGTTTTCGCGTCATCCAAAACTCATTTTCCGGCCCCGTTCCCTCCATTTTATAGGAGAACACGACCGTCTCATCCGAGAGGATCGAAATTGCCGCGCAGCCGCAGTACCGGTCGGCGCAGAGGTGGGCAATGGACAGGCCCAAAGAAAGCGCATCCTGGCTGGAGAAGGAAGGGAACAGGAGCCGCGCCTCCTGCTCTCGCACAATGGAAAGCCAGCCGGGCTCCGTGCGGAAGTGCTCCATGTTCAGCCCTCCACGACGCCCTTGCGAAGGATGATGTTGGCATAAAGCGCCGTTTCGCCGGTCTGCACAACGCAGGCGGCCTGTCGCGCCAGATCATAATAGGAAAACCGTTCGATTCGTTCAAAGAGGCCGCCGCCGCGGCTGTCGTAGCGGCTGACGATTTCTTCATAGACTTTGAAGATCGGAACCGCAATGGGACGGTCCGGTTCCATCAAAAACACGGCTTTTTCGCTGTAATCCAGCGGCAGAAGCCGCAGAATCGCATCCAGCAGAACGGAAACGCCGAGACCGTCGGCACGGATCAGCGCGGCGCCCCTCTGAGCGGCGCAGGTTTTTGCGGGGAAATTGGCATCGCCGAGGACGAGTAGGTCGCCGTGGCCCATTTCACAGAGTGTTTTCAGCAGATCCGGCGAGATGACCGCTGGGATTCCTTTCAGCATTCTGGATTCCTCCTGGTAATGTGCTGCAGTCGCAGCGCCTATTTTTTTCTTTTTTTATCCTATTACCTTCACATGAAAGAGGAAAGGCTGCTTTTTGCACAGTATGTATCGGATTGTGAACTTCTCCAGGCGAGAGCAGCCAGAAATCGCCATAGATTCGTCATATCGTATAAAAAGTCAGTAATATAACTGTGATTTTTTACCAATGAAACAAGAAGACCCTGTAAAACTGTCCTTTTTTCGATACCTCTTGTTTGATTTTGTGTGTGTTCGGACGGAAAAGGCTGTTGTAGAATGGGGCCATCGAAAGCATAACGGTCCTGCAAAACGCGCCGTTCAGTTTCATTCAGTGTTCCTATAATTAATTATTTTGCTTTTGAATGAAACAAAAAAATTGACTTTCGAAGCATTTCCCGTTACAATGGGACGCAGGGAACGGATCTCCGCAAGAAGGCGGACAATTTTGCTCCGGTGCCCCGGCTAGGAAAACATCCGGATGCAACCGGAAAGTATGAGGAGGAAAACGAACAATGAAAAAGGTACTGGCTCTGGTTCTCGCGCTGGTCATCGCATTGTCCCTGGCCGCATGCGGCAGCAGCACCGCGGCGAACGCGACAACTGCAGCTGCCACGACAGCTGCCGCTGCTACGACGGCTGCCGGATCCACGACGGCTGCCGCTGCCACGACGGCTGCAGCTTCCGGCGAGACCGTCAAGGCGGTCTTCTGCTCCGCAATGAACAATGAATCCCAGGCGTTTGCCTACAAAATGTTCCAAAAACACATGAGCGAGTATAACATCCAGGTTGACGTTCTGGACGATCAGGGCGATGCTGCAAAGCAGGCCGAGAACGTCGCGCAGGCCGTGTCCAAGGGCTATCAATGGATTATCGTCAATCCGACCGACGCTGCCGGAATTGTCACCGCGCTGAAGTCTGCCAAGGAAGCCAACCCCGATGTCATCATCTCCACCTTCTCCGCAGACGTTCCCGACGAGTCCGAGCAGTATCGTGACTTTTTCGTCGGCATCAACGATACCGATGCAGGCAAGGTTGCGGCGCAGGCATTTATCGAGAAGTACCCTGACGGCTGCACGCTGGTTGAAGTCGGCGGTCAGGCTGGTCACAATGCGCAAATTCTTCGTCACGACGGCTTCATGGAGGTCATGAAGGACCACCCTGAATTCAAGATCCTTGAAACCCAGAACACCGAACATTGGGCAACCGACGAGGCACAGTCTATTATGGAAGACTTTGTCACGAAGTACGGCGATCAGATTCAGGCGGTTTTCTGCCACTGGGATAACGGCGCAACCGGATGCATCTCTGCCCTGCAGGCTGCGGGTATGGACGATGTGATGATCGTGGGCGTCGATGGCTGCAAGGCTGGTTTTGATCAGGTCAACGCCGGCACGCAGTACGCCACCATCATGAACAACTTTGAATCCGACTGCACTACGTCCATGGAGCTTGCGCTCAAGGTCATGGCCGGTCAGAAGGTCGATTCCGACAACTACATCAAGATGGATGTCGTCACGAAGGACAACATCAGCAGCTTCACAATGCCCGAGTGGTAACTCGCCAAACCAGGGCTCGCTTCGCGAAAGAGCGGGGCGGGCCCTGCCTGCTGCCCGTTCTTTCGCGCGAACGGCGGATTTTGAGGGGACCGTCCCCCGGACGGGGCGGTTCGCTCAAAGCCCGCCGGTCTGCCGCGCAGATGCAATAATCAGTGAGCAAGGAGGAAGCCGCATGGCTGTAATACAGGATGATCCCATCCTTACCATGTCCCATGTCAACAAATCCTTTCCCGGCGTCCGGGCGCTGGACGACGTCTCCATCACCATTCGCAAAGGTGAGGTGCACGGCATCGTCGGCGAGAACGGTGCCGGAAAGTCCACGCTGATGAAAATTCTCTCCGGCGTCTATACCAAGGACGGCGGTACGGTTGTGTTCGACGGTGAGGAAATTGAGCACACCACGCCCGTGGAGTCCCTAAAACGCGGCATGAGCATCATCTATCAGGAGTTCAACCTCGTCGAGACGATGAGTGTCGGCGAAAACGTCTTTATGGGCAGATTTCGCGGGGCAGGCGGAATGCGCGGCACGCACAAGAAGGCCCAGGAACTTCTGGACAGCATCGGCAGCCGCATCAACAGCCGCACGCCGGTCAAAAATCTTTCCACCTCGGAAAAGCAGATGGTCGAAATCGCCAAGGCTCTCTCGTTCCAATCGAAGCTGATTATCATGGACGAGCCCTCCAGTTCTCTGACCGTGGATGAACTGAAAACGCTCTTTGCGCTCGTGAAAAAGCTGGTTGACGGCGGAATTTCCGTGATCTATATCAGCCATAAGCTCGATGAAATCTTTGAGCTTTGCAATACCGTCACAATCATGCGCGACGGCCATGTGATCGACTCCAAGCCCGTCTGCGAGATGACGCGGGCAGAGATGATTACAAAAATGGTCGGCCGTGAAATTGCCAACGAATATCCGCCGCGGCCCCGCTGCGTTGGCGAGACGCTGCTCTCCGTGTCGGAGCTCAATTCCCGCAAGCTGCATGACGTGTCCTTCGAGCTGAAAAAAGGCGAAATTCTCGGTTTGGTCGGACTCGTAGGCGCCGGCCGGACGGAAATCGTCAGGGCTCTCTTCGGTGCAGACCGCGTGCGCTCGATTCGCATGACCATGGAGGGAAAGGACATCTCCATTGCAAGCCCACTGGACGCAATCCGGCTCGGGGTGGGCCTCGTGCCGGAGGACCGCAAGCTGCAGGGACTGGTGCTGCCTTTTTCCGTCTCATCCAATATCAGCATGGCCATGCTGGGCGATATTTCCCGCGGCGCGCTTCGCATCGTGGACCGGGAGAAGGAAAAGGAAGCCGCCGCGCGGGAGATCGACGAGCTGCTCATTAAAACGCCGGCGCCTGAGACAAAAGTCGTCTCTCTTTCCGGCGGCAATCAGCAAAAGTGCATTCTGGGCCGCTGGCTGGAAATGCACCCGAAAATTTTGATCCTCGACGAGCCGACGCGCGGCATTGACGTCGGCGCAAAATACGAAATTTATCTTTTGATGAAAAAGATCGTCGAGGCGGGCGGTTCCATTATTCTGATCTCTTCCGAGCTTCCCGAGGTTCTGAATATGAGCAATCGCGTTCTTGCGGTATGCGACGGCCGGATTGCCGGCGAATTCGATCCTGAGACGACCCCGGTGGACGTCATCATGGACAAGGTTCTGGGATAAGGAGGAATCAGATATGCGGCTTCGTGAACAAGCGGTGTCTCGGAAGGGCGCCGGATATTTTCTGCTGGACCACATGCTGATTGTCATTCTGGTCCTGCTGGCTGTGGTGACGGCGATCGTCGAGCCCACGTTCCTTTCCATCGGCAATCTTACGGCGATCATGCGCCAGTTCGGCGCGCTCTCCTTTATGGCACTCGGCCTGACCTTTGCGATCATCTCCGGGTTCATCGATCTTTCGATTCCCGGCGTCATCAATATCGCGGCGGTTATGGCGATCTATCTTATCAATCCCCTCGGCCAGTGGGGGGCGCTGCTGACAACGTTGGCCTTTGGCCTTCTGGTAGGACTCCTGAACGGCTTCCTCATTACGAAGTCCGGCGGCACAACCCAGGCAGAGGGCCTCTTCATCACCTTCGGAATGTCGCAGGTCTGGTCGGCAGCCGCTATGCTGCTGAGCGGTGGCAGCACCCAACAGCTTCGCTGGTGTACCAGGGATTATTCGCTGTTTACCTTCCTCGGCAGTTATAAAATCGTCTTTGTGCCCATCGCCATTGTGATCTTTGTCATTGCGCTGCTGATTCTGAACTTTGTGCAGAAAAAAACCTATGCCGGCCGCTGCATGAGCCTGGTCGGCGGCAATAAGACGGCCGCCCGTCTCTCCGGCGTGGAGGTTAACCGGTCAATTCTTCGGACCTTTATGATCGGCGGCCTTATGACCGTCGTCGGTGCGATCATGCTGATGAGCCGCGTCACCACCGCATCCCCGACTGTCGGCCTCGGCTATGACAACAATGCAATTCTCTCTGTTGTGGTCGGCGGTACCTCGCTGGCCGGCGGCAGCGGCAGCGTGTTTGGCACCATGCTTGGCGTGCTGCTCGTGACGCTGCTGGCCAACTGCATGAATTTGCTTGGCGTATCCTCGCATTTGCAGTATGTCATGAACGGCGCGGTACTGATCTTCGCAATCTGGGCCGACAGCAGAAAAAACAGAATGGTGAAATAAGGGGGTGCTGCAATGAATCAGGGACATAAAAACAATCAGAGTGCTCTTTCCAGGGGCGGCAGCTTTCTCTATAGTCATAAGGCCATTGCTGCGATCGTCGTCCTCTATCTGGTGCTGTTCTTTTACAATCTCAGCGGCGATACCGGCTTTTTCAGCGGCTATTCCCAAACGCTGATTCTTAAGAAAGCCACCGTCAATATCATCGTGGCCTGCGGTGTGACCTTTGCGGTCATGGTCCATTCCATCGACCTCTCCATCGGCGGCACGCTGGCCCTTTCCGGCGTTCTCGTCATCACCTTTATGAAGTATATGCCGCCGCTCCCTGCCATCCTGCTGACATTGCTGATCGGCGCGGTGATCGGTGCAATCAATGGCTTCCTGATTGTTCATCAGAAGCTCGAGGGCTTTATCACGACCCTCGGCATGGGCATCCTTCTGAAGGGCGTCGCCCTGCAGATCACCAACGCCCATCCGATCTCCGCGGACCTTTCGTTTAACGCACTGGCGGATGGCTATCAAATGGTGTTCAACTTGGTGAAGATCCCGAACATGGTGGTCATCATGGTCCTGGTGGTGCTGTGCTTCAGCCTGATTCTGCGCTATACTCAGTTTGGCCGGAACATCTATGCCATCGGCGGCGACTATGCCGTGGCAAAATACTCCGGGATCCCGGTTGTACGGCAAAAGTGGCTGGCATTTGTGCTCTCTGCCCTGCTGACAACGCTGGCTGGCATTGTGAACTCTTCCCATCTCGGCGCGGGCAACGCCAATTACGGTGATATGACCGCCATGATTGTCAACTGCGCGGTTGTGGTCGGCGGCACTTCCATGGCGGGCGGCCTCGGCGGCATCTGGCAAAGCGCCATTGGCGTCCTGTTCTTCGCGGTGCTGGAGTTTTCCCTCAATACGGTGGCTTCCAACGCCTATGTGATCCAGCTGATCCAAGGGTTCGTCATTGTGGCGATCCTCTTCCTCGACAGCTACGACAACAAGCGTCGACGCGAACGCGTATAATTTGAGAAAGCGTCCGGCCACGGGAAACCGTGGCCGGGCGCTTCTGCAGCAAAAAAGGGAGCGCCGTGCGGCGCTCCCAAGGCTTTATACCAAAACGATCTGTACGCCGCGGGCTTCGAGGTCACTGCGGCAGTTATCGGGGACGGCGTCGGTCACGACCGTCGAAACCTCCTCGGCCCGCATCAGCGAGACAACGCCCTTCCGATTGAATTTGGAGGAATCCGTCAGTACAATGCGCCGCTCCGCACTTTCCGCCATGGCGCGGACCGCCTCGGCCCGCTGTAGGTCCACGTTTGAAAAGCCTTGGCTGAGGTCGTAGCCGTCGGTGCCGAGAAAGAACTTCTCCACGGAAAATTCCCGTGCGCACATTTTTACCAGCGGCCCGGTCACCACCTGGGCGTCGTTGTCGTAAGAGCCACCGAACAGCGTGACCCGGGCGCCGGGAATCCTTCGCACGATGCTCGCAATAAAGGCGGAATTTGTCAAAATAATCACATCGCGCTTCGTCTCCACCAGTTCCTGCGCCAGCATGGCGCAGGTGGAGCCGGACTCAATCATCACGACCTCGCCGCTCTTCACCATGGCGGCGGCCCCCCTGGCAATGCGGCGCTTGATCTCGTAATCAGAGGCCATGCGGTAGCGGATATCGTTGGGTGACACGCGCACGGCACAGCCGTGCTGCCGCGTCAAGAGCCCCTGTTTTTCCAGATCGTCCAGGTCCTTGCGGATGGTCACGGCGGAGACGTCCAGTTCCTGCGCAAGCCGCGTGACCTCGATGGTCCCTTGCTCGCTCAGCAGTTCGATGATTTTCAGACTGCGTTCATTCATGGTTACAACACCTGCTCCGTTCTGGCAATAATATCGTCCTGCGTCTGGCGGGAGAGAACGTTGAAAAAAGCGGAGTATCCGGCTACTCGCACGATCAGGTCGCGGTGGTTTTCCGGGTGGACCTGGGCGTCCAGCAGCGTTTCGCGGGAGACCACGTTATACTGCACATGGAAGCCGTGCAGTGTGTTGAAGAAGGTCCGCAGCAGGAGCATCAGCTTTTCCCGGTCCCGTTCCTGTTCCAGCATGGCAGGCGCGACCTTCTGGTTCAGCAGCACGCCGCCGGTGATTTTATCGGTGGGCAGCTTGGCGACGGACTGGAACACGGCGGTGGGACCGCAGACGTCGGCGGCGTGGGCAGGAGAGCAGCCCTCTGCCAGCGGTTCCCCTGCGCGGCGGCCGTCCGGTGTGGCACAGGTGCCCGCACCCTGGGGCACGTTTGCCGAGATCGATGAGGTGCCGGCATAATAGCAGCCGCCGATGGGGCCGCGGCCGAAACGGGTGTTTTTCATGCCCGCAAGCTCACTGATATAGCTATCATACCCTTTCACAACGAGGCTGTCAACGTAATCATCGTCGTTGCCGTACTTGGGGGCCGCCAGCAGAAGCTGCCGGATCCGCTCACCGGATTCGCCTTCAAAGTTGCTGCGCAGCGCGGCCCAGAGTTCCTCCCGCGTCATGCTGCGGTCTTCATAAACGCATTTTTTTATGGCGGCCAGCGAGTCGCCGAGGTTGGCGATGCCGACCTGCAGATCACTGATGAAGTCGTAGACCGCACCGCCCTCTTTGAGATGCTTGCCCCGGCCGATACAGTCTTCCGTCAGAGCGGAGCAGAGGATGTCCGGCACCTCCTGCTCCAGCACCAGATCGGCGCAGGCGTCAAGAATGACCGCTTCGCGGCAAAACCGCCGGATGAAGACATCCCAGGCGTGCGCAACGTCCTCAAATCGCTCCATCTGCAAAAAGTGGCCGACGCCCGGGCAAACCCGTCTGCCGCTGTCCGGATCGACGCCGTCGTTGAGCGCGATCATCAGGGTCTTTGGGAAATTGAGGAAGCTCATGCCGGTGCAGCGGTAGCCCCACTTGCCCGGAACGGCGACCTCGACGCAGCCGATGGCGCTGTAATTGCGGGCATCCTCCAGGGCGACGCCCTTTTCCAGAAGGGAGGGAATGATGATTTCGTCGTTATTGAAAGCGGGCATGCCGAAGCCGCAGCGGATGACCTCAATACATTCGGAGAAGAAGTCCTGCGGGAGATTGCGGTGGTAGCGAACGGTCAGGTTCGGCTGGGGCAGATGACAGCGTGCCACGGTACGGAGCACCAGATAGCTCAGACCATTGACTGCGTCCTTCCCGTCCGGCGTCTGGCCGCCGATTGTGACGTTCTGATAGAGCGGACTGCCGGCGGAGAACCGGGTGTGGGACCAGGAGCGGATCTTATTGATCGTAAAGGTCTTGAGCCAGAGGTTCTCCAGCAGCTCACAGCCCTCTTCCTCGGTCATGCCGTTTTGGCGGCTCTTCTCATAGTAGGGGTAGCAGTATTGGTCCAGTCGGCCATAGGAGAGCGAATGGCCATTGGACTCGATTTGCAGAATGTCGTGCAGCAGCCAGAGGCTTTGCAGCGCCTCGTGAAAGGTTTCTGCGGGCTCCATGGGCACCTTGCGGAGAATCCGGGCCATTTCGCGCAGCTCGGCGGCCCGTGCAGGGGCGGCTGCTTCCGCCTCCTGCTCAGAAAGCGCGGCATAGCGGCCGGCGAAGGCCGCAACAGCGTCCAGCACGATCAGAATCGCCCGGTAAAAATAGCTTTTCTTCAGATCTTCAAATTCTGTCAGCTCAAGCTTCGCCTGTGCCTCCAGCGTGCGGCGGCGAAAGCCGTTCAGACCTTCCCGCAGTACGCGGCCATAGTCGACGGCCAGATGGGCGTCACCGGAGGTAATGTTTCCCTCGGTCTTGATTATGCCGAGATCGTAGAACAGTCGCGCCTCCTCCGGAAATGCGGCGTATCCCTTATCCTGCAAGGTGCGGCCCTTCCAATGAGGATAGATGCTGCGGAGCGTTTCCTTGGTTTCTTCCGTGATCGCAAAGCGGTCGCCGTCGCGGCGTGCAAACTTGTCCAGCTCGTCCACGACCCAGTCCATTGCGTATTCGGGAAAAATCGGGGCGGCGCGGTCGGCGGAGGCCTGATTGCCGGCCAGCAGCCCCTCGTCCAGGTAGATGCTCATGTGCCGCAGCACGTTGTCGAGCAACCAGGCCCGCCGCAGCACGACCTGGTCCATTTCATGGGCGCGGCAGGCTTCTGTCGTATAGACGGCGCGTTCGGTGCAGACGGACGGCTGCGTCTCCAGAAGCCGTTCCCGCATCGCTTCCGTCCGCGGATGAAGGGTTCCAAAATGATTCATCGTGATGACTCCTTTCCCAGCTCGGCGGCGCCGATGATGCCGACGTCCCGGTCCAGCTCCGCAAAGCGGAAGTCTACAGGGTAGTGCAGATGATCGTAGCGGTCAAATTCCGCCCGAATCTGATCGAACAGCAGACTGCCGAAGGTGACAAGGCCGCCGCCGAATACAAACAAATTTATGTTCAGCATCTGATAGACGTTGAAGGCGCAAACCGCAAGCCAATGAGCCATGGAGGAGAGCTCCGCCAGCGCTGTCTCGTCGCCTTCCCGACAGGCGCGGAGCAGGGCAGGGCCGTCAATTTCCCCGCAGTCGGAAAGCGAACTGACGGCGCCGGCGTCCAGCCTTGCGCGGATGCGCTGCCCAATATAGCCGCCGTTGGCCAGCGACATGGCGCAGCCGCGATTCCGGCAGCCGCAAAGCACGCCCTCGTCGGGCTGGAGCAGCATGTGGCCGCATTCGCCCGCCCAGCCGTAGCTGCCGCGAAACAGCTTCCCGTCCAGGATCAGACCGCTGCCGACGCCCGTGGAGACCGCCATATAGACCATATGTCGGCTGCCGCGACCCGCGCCGCGGCGGTATTCTGCGAGAGCTGCGGCATTGGAATCGTTGTCTAGAATCAGCGGAACGGACAGTCGGGCCGCCAGATAATCCCGCAGCGGAAAATCCCGGATGCCGGGGATGGCTGTCGTCTGCACCACAATCCCTTTTTCAAAATACAGATAAGACGGCATACAGATGCCGATATGGGCAATCTCGTCGAACCCGATGCCGTTTTCCCGCACAAAGGCCCGAAGCGCCGCAATCAGCGTATCACAGAAGCCGGCACCGTCCGCCTCCCGATCCGTTGGATATTGGCCGCGGGCCAGCAGGGCGCCAGCCTCGTCAAACAGGCCGTAGGCCACCTTGGTTCCGCCGGCGTCGATGCCGATGATATAAGTTCCCATTGCCGTGACCCCCTTCCGGTTTAGTATCATTGTAGAAAAAGAAGTTACGTTTGTCAATCATTATTATTTCATTCGAAATGAAATTTGAAAGAAAATCGCTTTCAAAACAAAAAAATAAGTGATATACTGAGAGAAAACCGAGCGGGGAGGAAAACGATGAACGCCACGTTATTCAACATTCAGCGGTTCAGCATTCATGATGGACCGGGCATTCGCACCACTGTGTTTTTCAAGGGCTGCAACCTGCGCTGCCAATGGTGCGCCAACCCGGAATCGCAGCGCATGGCCGTACAGCCCGAGCTGGGGGAAGAGGCGCTGCGCGGCCGCGTCTGGACGCTGGAAGAGGTGGTCGCCGCGGCAGCGCGGGACGAAGCCTTTTACCGGGAAAGCGGCGGGGGCGTCACGCTCTCCGGGGGTGAGCCGCTGCTGCAGGCGGAGTTTGTCTGCGCGCTCTGCGATGCCCTCCATGCGCGCGGCATCTCCGTGGCAATCGAGACCGCGGCGGACGTGCCGGGCGAAACCTTTGACGCCGTCTTTTCCCGGCTGGATTGTGCAAACATCGACCTCAAGCACTGGGACGAGGAGCGCCACCGCGCGGGGACCGGCGCGGGCCTTGCGCGGATTCTGCAAAATTTGCGCCGGGCGCTGGCGGGAAGCATTCCCGTGACCGTCCGGATTCCCGTGATTCCCGGCTATAACGGCAGCCCGGAGGACGCAGCGCAGTTTGGCGCGCTTTTGCGCAGCCTCGGCGCACAGGCGGTGCAGATTCTGCCATTTCACCAGCTGGGTGAGAAAAAATACGAGCAGTTGGGGCGCGCCTATGCGTTTCGCGGCGTGCCACAGCTGCACGAGGCCGACCTGGAAGACTATGCCGCCATCCTTCGGCGGGCGGAACTTTCCGTCCAGATCGGGGGATAGCAGGCAATCAGGAGAAAAAAAGCCATGAAACGCAGTGCAATCATTCGCAGGCACCGGGAACTGGAGGGACGCGCCTTCGTGATCGGCGCGTCCTGCTGTTATATGTGATAGTAGGCCAAAATAAAATCCGCAAACTGCTGCACCGTGCTGTGCGCCCGGAGGGTTCTGGGGAAGATCAGATACAGGTTTCGTTTTGCGGAGGCCTCCGGCAAGTCGAACATCAGCAGCCGCTTTTCCTCGACGAAGTTTTTTGCGGCCTTTTCCGAAATAATGGAAATACCAAGCCCGCCGGCGACCAGGTTTTTAATCGACTCCTGGTCGTTCATTCGCGCGGTAACTTTCAGATCGCTTTCAGAAACGCACATGCTCTCCAGGAACCGGTCGGCGCTCTTCTGGCTGCCGCTTCCCTTCTCCCGAAGAATGATCGGCTCCCGCAGCAGCTCAGAGATGGGCGGCGCAACCTGCTTCTTCATTGCGAGAAAACGTTCGTTGACCGGCGCGATCAGAACCATGTGGTCCGAATAAAATGGGACGCAGCACAGGGTGTCGTCCGGGCATTCCATGCCGACCATGCCGAGGTCAAACAGCCCGTTCAGCAGACCGCTGATCACCTCGCTGCTGTCGCTTTGCTGCACAATGAAATAGGTGTCCGGGGAAAGCTTGCCGTATCGCGGTAAAATTTCCGGAAGGATATAGGCGGAAGGAATGGTGGACGCGCCGAGTCGAATGATGTTTTTTGTCTCTTCCGACCACCGCTGCAGCAGATTGTTCTGCAGTTCCAGAATATGGGTGGCACATTCGTATAGCTCCCAGCCCTTCGGCGTGATTTTCATGTTCTTCGTGTCGCGGACGATCAAGGGGGTTTGCAGTTCCTCCTCCAGCGCACGGATATGGGTGCTGATGGTTGGCTGGGAGGTATACATTTTTTCGGCAGCCTTTGTAAAACTGCCGTACTGCACCACGGCCGTGAATGAGCGCAGTTGTTTAAGCTCCATAGAGAATCTCCTTGAGCGCCTGCAACGCGTAGGAAACCTCTTCCTCCGTGTTCCACCAGCCGAACGAGAAACGGATGGTTCCGGTCGGATAGGTTCCCAGCGTCCGATGTGCGGCAGGCGCGCAATGCAGGCCGACGCGGGTCATGATGCCATAGGTGCGGTCAAGCAGATCGGCCGTTTCGGACAACTCGCGTGTCAGCGTCTGAATGGAAACGACGCCGGTCCTGCCGGACAGGGCTTTTCGCCCCACGATCCGCAGTTTCCCGTCTGCCTCCATCGGCAGCAGCCCGGCGAGCATTGCTTCGGTTACGCACAGCTCATGCGCCAAAATATTGGCGCTTCCGGTTTCCTGAAGAAACAGCAGTCCCTCCCGCAGGCCGATGATCCCGGGCAGATTCGGGGTCCCCGGCTCAAAGCGATCCGGCAGGAAGTCCGGAATCTCCTCAGTATGGCTGAGGCTGCCGGTTCCGCCGGAAAGGAGCGGTTCCAGCTCGGAACTCAGCGCCTCGCGCAGCAGGAAGCCGCCGATGCCCTGCGGCCCAAGCAGGCCCTTGTGTCCGGTAAACGCGAGCGCGTCAATGTGCATGTCCTCCATATCAACGGGACAGACGCCCGCGGTCTGCGCGCTGTCCACAAAAAAGCGCAACCCATGGCGGACGCAGAACGCGCCGACCTCCCGGAGGGGCAAAACCGTACCGCAGACGTTGCTCGCGTGCGTCATCATGACGGCGCGGGTATTTTTCTGCACAAGCGGCTCCGCCAGGTCCAGGCGGAGCGTGCCATCCGTCCCACAGGGAACACGGGAAAACGTGACGCCCGCCCGGCAAAGCTGCGTGAGTGGCCGCATCACGGCGTTGTGCTCCATGGAGGACAAAAGCACATGGTCGCCGGGCTTCAGAAAGCCCTTCAGGATCACGTTCAGACTCTCCGTGACGTTTTTGGTGAATATTACATTTTTGCAGTCCGGACCGTGAAACAAGTCGCACAAAAGCTGGCGCGTCTCGTAGACCGTCTCCTCCGTCTGGTAGGCCCGCGCATAGCCGCCCCGGTTTACGTTGCTTCCGATTGCGGTCATGTACCGGTACATGGCTTCCGGCACGGCTTGCGGCTTCGGAAAAGATGTACTGCCGTTGTCAAAATAAACGGAATGCATGAATCAACACCTCACTCTGTATTCAGCATAACACGCCGCAGGCCGTACCGCAACCGAATTATTTGATTTTAATATAAGTGAAACAAGAATATCAATAAATACAATTGGAGGGATTCGTTTCCTCGTGTTATAATGGAAAATAACCAAAAAAGAGAGAGAGGAACCCTATGAAAATCAAGAGTGAAAAAACCGGCATCATCCTGGCCGGTATCGTCATCGGCATCATCGCGTCCCTGCTGGTCCTGTTTGGCAACCCCGCCAATATGGGCTTTTGTATCGCCTGCTTCCTGCGCGACACATCCGGCGCGCTCGGACTGCACTCGGCCGCCGCCGTCCAGTATATCCGCCCCGAGATCATCGGGCTGGTTCTGGGCAGCTTCTTGCTGGCGCTCTGCAAAAAGGAATTCTCCCCGCGCGGCGGCAGCTCGCCGCTGACCCGTTTTGTGCTGGGCTTCTTCGTGATGATCGGCTGCCTGATGTTTCTCGGCTGCCCTTTCCGCATGATTCTCCGGCTGGCCGGCGGCGATCTGAACGCCCTCTTTGGGCTGCTAGGCTTCGTCTGCGGCATTCTTGGCGGCGTATTTTTCCTGAAAAAGGGCTATTCCCTGAAGCGCACCTATCAGCTGCCAAAGCTGGAGGGGACCATTTTCCCGATCATTCAGGTGGTGCTGTTGGTGCTGCTGGTCGCCGCACCGGTGTTTATCCACTTTACAGAGGCAGGCGGCGGTCCCGGCGCCAAGCACGCCGCCATTTTGATCAGCCTTGCGGCCGGATTGATCGTCGGCGCGCTGGCGCAGCGCACGCGGCTTTGCATGGTGGGCGGCATTCGTGACGCCGTTCTGTTTGGAGAGTGGAAGCTGCTGCTCGGCTTTCTTGCAATTCTGATCAGTGCGCTCTGCTGCAATCTGATTCTGACCGGCGTGACCTCCGGCACCTACTTTACGCTGGGCTTTGCCGGCCAGCCGGTCGCGCACACGGACGGCCTCTGGAACTTCCTCGGCATGCTGCTCACCGGCTTCGGCTGTGTCCTGCTGGGCGGCTGCCCGCTGCGGCAGCTGGTGCTCACGGGCGAGGGGAACACGGACAGCGCCATCGCCATCATCGGCCTGGCCGTCGGCGCGGCGTTCGCGCACAACTTCGGCTTGGCGTCCAGCGGAGAGGGCCCGACGGCGAACGGAAAAATTGCGGTGATTCTGGGCATTCTGGTCGTGGCGGTGATCGCCGGCCTCAATACATTCCGCAAGGAAAAGGCATAAGGAGGAAACGGAAATGAAAGAATTGGATGCGAGAGGGCTTTCCTGCCCGGAACCCGTCGTTATGCTCCATCAGGCCATGGCGACGAAAGAAAAAGCCTACAGAATCGCTGTGGATAATCGGACTGCCAAGGAAAACGTGACCCGGTACGCCGAGCATCAGGGCTATGCGGTGTCGGTTTCCGAGCACGGCGGCGAATACACACTTACCTTCTCCAAAAAATGACGTACATTGCGACGTTTTATTCCCACTTCGGCGCGATCCGCTTTAAAAAGCTCTGCGAAGCGAATCAAATGCCGGCGCGGCTCATGCCGGTGCCGCGCAGCCTGAGCAGCAGCTGTGGGACCTGTGTCCGCTATGAGGGTGGGCAGGCCTGTCCCGGCGGCCGCTACCCGGAGGAAGTGGAGCAGGTGGTGCAGGAGGTGCAGGAGGTGGAGCAGGGCTACCGGTCTCTGTACCGGGCAAAGGACAGCTAGGGAACCGGGGCTTCGAGCGAATGGCGGCCGCGGATCGGCTGATTTCCCATCATCTCCGCCTGGAAGGCGCGGGAATGCGCAGAGCATTCCCGCGCCTTTTGACGCAGCGGAGGAAGATCCGCCGGTGGGCCCGCCACCCCGATGAAAGCAGGGATTCCCTGAGAAACAAACCGAATCCGACATTGCAGTTCCGTCTGCAATCTGATATAATGGCGGGAGAAAGCGCGGGAGGGCGGTGAGCATATGGAGCGGTTGATCGCCGCAGAGGGGCGCACGTTGCTCTGCCTTGCAGTGGCGGCGTGCGCCCTGTTGTATTGGGTTTTGCGGTATTTCCACGCCATGGCGCCCAGAAAGGGTACGCTGGAATGGATTGCCGCCACGGACCGTGGGCGGTTTTCCCTGCCCGCGGCGGAGATGCTGGGCCAGGGGCGCTGGCAGGCGCTGCTTGGCGCGGCACTGCTCGGCGCGGCGGTCTGCCCGGTGCGGCTGCTGACGCTGTCGCCGGTGCAGTGGCCGGAGGCGCTGGTTTCGGCGCTGTCTGCCGCGGCATTCTGTGAGCTGCTGCTTGCCCTGTGCGGAAGCGTGCCGGCCGCGCTCTGCGGCACGGCGCTGCTGCTGGCCTGCGGTATGCCGACCCTGCCCATGCTGCTGGGATTGTGCAGCCTGCTGCTGTTTTTCCTGTTTTTGACGGCCGGGAAGGTCGTTTGGCGCGTGCTGCTGGCGGTCCTGTCCGCCGGGGCGTTGGCGGTGGCGGGGACGCTCGAGGCCGGGTATTGGGCGCTGGGCGCGGGGTTCCTGCTGACCGATTTGCTGGCGGCTGTCCTGCTCCGCTGCGGCGCGCGGAAGCATCCGGCCCTGACGGCGATTCTGGAGCTGTTCGGGCTGGCGCTGCTGTTGCTTGCGGCGGTGGTCGGCGCGCGCGCGGGGTATGCGGCGATGATGGGCAGCCAGAGCTACGACTGGACGGCGATGCCGAAGCATCTGCCTCTGCCGATCCTTTCGCTTCCGTCATGGGACCGGCTTCCGGCGCTGCTGCCGCTGCTGGTCACGGTCGCCGTGCTGACGCGGGCCTTCCGCGCGCGGGACGGCCGCTGCCTGCTCTGCGGTCTGCTGGGACTGAGCTGCTTACCGCTCTGCTTCTTCGGCGCGGCGGAAACAGCCTGCGTCGGCGGAATTCTGGCGTTGGCGGCGACCTTTGCCGGCGGCTGGAAGCGCGGTGCAAGGGCCCCCGTGATTTTGACCACCTGCTTGTTGATTTTGAGCATATTGCTCGTTTGATGGGAGGATTATCTATGATTGCATTGGCTTGCGATCACGGCGCTTACGATCTGAAGGAAGCGCTTAAAAAATTGCTGGAGAAAAAAGGCTTGTCCTATCAAGACTTCGGCACCTACAGCATGGAAAGCTGCGACTATCCTGACTTTGCGGGGCTCGCGGCCAGGGCGGTGGCCTCCGGCGAATGTGACCGGGGCATCGTCTGCTGTACCACCGGCATCGGCGTCTCCATTACCGCCAATAAGGTCCGGGGAATCCGCTGCGCGCTGGTGTCCGACCTGATGAGCGCGCGTCTGACCCGGCAGCATAACGATGCCAACATGCTGGCCATGGGCGCCGGCGTCGTCGGCGAGAAGTTGGCGTTGGAGATTGCGGAGGTCTGGCTGGACACGCCATTTGAGGGCGGCCGCCATGCCCGCCGCGTGGAAAAAATGATGGCTTACGAACAGGATTGACGCCGGGCCGCCTTCCCATTTGGAGAGGGCGGCTTTCGCGTTGGAGGATCGCTTGAAGACAATATTTCGCTTTCTGGGGCGCACCGCTACCGCGTTTCTGGCGACGGTGGGCGTGCTGGCGGCCTTTGGCCTGCTGATCGGCCTGATGGAGCAGAGAACGCAGCGACTGCTACTCTCTGCCTTCGGCTGGATGGGCGTGGTGGTCACGGGTCTGGTGGGAACGCCGGTCCATGAGCTTGGGCACTATCTGGGCTGCCGCATCTTCGGCCTGCGGGTGACGGAGATGGCGCTGTTCCGCCCGGTGGCCGGGCGGATAGACGGTGTGCTCGGCTATGTCGGCTTCACCTACGACACGGGCAGCGTGTGGCAGCGGCTCGGCTGCTTCTTTGCCGGCGTTGCGCCGCTGCTCTTCGGCACGGCGGTCATTTTGCTCCTGGTGTGGCTGCTGACGCCGGAGGTTTATCGCAGCGCCTCCGGCGCGGTCTCCACGGCGCTGCGGAAGACCCGGAACCCGCTGCGGGTGGCCGCCGCCGCGGCGGGCGGCTATCTGCGGGGGTTCGGTTCTCTGCGCGGGTTCGGCGTCGTCCGGGGGATGCTCAGCCTGTATTTGATCTGCTCGGTCAGTATGCACATGTCCCTGAGCATGGCGGATCTGCAAGGCGCGTCGGCGGGCGTGCTGCTGATCCTGCTGGCCTGCGGCCTGTTCAGCGCTGTGACGATGCTGGTTCGGATCGACGTGCGGAAGGCACTGGCGCGAACCGCGTCGGTCCTCTCCCTGCTGCTGGGGACCGGGCTGCTGTTCTGTCTGCTGTGCGCCGGGCTGTCGTATCTCATGACGCGTATTTTTTGAGAAGGAAGGATCACCATGCTGGAGCCGATCATACAGGCGGTACGGGAAGAGGGCGCTCTGATGCTCCAGGCCCACGCCATTCAGGTGGAAGAAAAGACCAGCGCCAAGGACCTGGTCACCAACTATGACCGGCTGGTGCAGCGGCATTTGGAGGAGAAGCTGCGGCGGCTCGTGCCGGAGGCGGGGTTCCTGGGCGAGGAGGGGCTTCAGAAGCGGGCGAGCCGACAGGACGGCCCCTATTTTGTCATCGATCCCATCGACGGCACCATGAATTTTTCCCGCGGCTATCGCCGGAGCTGTATTTCCGTGGCGCTGGCCCGGGGAGCTTGCGCGGAGCTGGGCGTGGTCTACGACCCCTATCTGGACGAGCTTTTTTCGGCGCAGCGCGGCGGCGGCGCATGTTTGAACGGGCGGCCCATCGGGGTGTCCGACCGGCCACTGTCCCGGGCCATCGTCATGTTCGGAACGACGCCCTACGACAGAATGCGGACGGAAGAGACCTTCCGGCTGGGCAGGGCGCTGTTCGACCGCAGCCTGGACCTGCGGCGCAGCGGCTCCGCAGCCATTGACCTCTGCGCCGTGGCGGCCGGGAGGGCCGAGGTGTTCTACGAATGGATGCTTTCGCCCTGGGACTATGCGGCGGCGGGCCTGATCCTGGAGGAAGCCGGCGGCATCGTCGAGACCGTGACGGGCGGGACGATCAGCATGACAGAAAAGTCCTCGGTACTGGCGGGCAACCGCGCCGCGTTCGCGGAGGCAAGGCAGATCGCAAGGGAGGTCATTCGGTGATTAGAAGGCTGGAGCAGCGTGACCGGGAGACCTATCTCGCGATGGCGGCGGAGTTTTACCAAAGTGATGCGGTGGACCACCCGATCCCCGCGGCGTTCGCGGAGCGGACCTTCGCGGCACTGATGGAGGGCAGCCCCTATGCGGAAGGGTATCTCTTCGAAGAAAAAGGAACGGCCCAGGGCTATGCCCTGTTGGCAAAGACCTGGTCCCAGGAGGCCGGCGGTGAGGTGATCTGGGTGGAGGAACTCTACGTCCGGCCGGAATTTCGGGGACAGGGGCAGGGACAGCGGTTTTTCGACGTCCTGATGCGGGAGAAAAAACCGGCCCGGTTCCGGTTGGAGACCGAACCGGACAATCGCCGGGCAAAGGCGCTCTACGCGCGGCAGGGCTTCCGCATGCTGAACTACGACACCTTTATTCTGGGGGACTGACGCAAAGGAAGTACCGGTCTCCCATCCGCCGCGGCGACGACCGGAAGATCGAGGCGCGGCTCCGGTAAAAAACGGCCTGCCGTAAAAAAACAGCACACCGTAATCAAGGGTGCGCTAAACATGCGCGATGCAAAAAAGCAGAGCGGCTTGTGAGCAAGCCGCTCTGCTTTTTTGATGCGTTTCCCGCCTGCCGCTGCGGGCCGATTTTTCGCATACGCCTGTTGGTTTGCAGCTAAAGGACATATCCCCCGTTGACGCCGAGCACCTGGCCGGTGACGAAGCGGGCTTCGGAGAGGTAGACCATGGCGTCCACCACGTCGGACGCGGTCCCGAGAGAGAGCAGCGGCGTCTCCTGCCGGAAGGCATCCAGCTCGTCCCCGGAAAAGTCCCGCAGCATCTCCGTTCGGATGGCGCCCGGCGCGACGCAGTTGACGCGGATGTGGGATGGCCCCAGCTCCTGCGCCAGCGCTTTGGTCAGAGCGAGAATCGCGCCCTTGGTGGCGGAGTATGGCACTTCACAGGAGGCGCCGATCTGCCCCCAGATCGAGGAGACGGTGAGAATGCAGCCCTGCTGCCGCCCCAGCATGGAGGGCAGCACGCCCTTGACCGCGTGGAACACGCCCTTGACGTTGACGTCGAAGATTCGGTCCCACTGGGCCTCTGTGGTATCCTGCACCACGCCGTAATAGGCGATGCCCGCACAGGCAATCAGCAGATCAATTTCGCCCAGCCCGGCGAAAACCCGGGCTGTGGCGGCTTCATCCGCCACGTCGCAGCAGACGGCGTCCGCACCGGTCTCGGCGGAAAGCGCGGCTGCGGCCTCGGTACTTTTTTCGTAGAGGAAGGTGACAGCGTGGCCCAGACCGGTGAAGCGGCGGACCGCTTCCGCGCCGATGCCGCGGCTGCCGCCCGTGATGACGACATGCATGATGTGCTCCTTAGAAAATGCCCTTCTCGGCGACCGAAAAGGGCATCCTTGTTATCTTCTGCGCGTTTTGGTCTTGTGGTCGGAAAACTCCTTCAGCGAGGAGAGTTTGCTGTCCGATTCGTTCATGAACTGCTTGAGCTTGTCCTCGAAGGAGAGATCCTTGGGTGGCGCGGGGGTATAATAACGGGAAAATGACTCCGACTGCTGTCTGGGGGAACGGTTAGGGGGACCGCTCTGGGACCGACCCGCAGACTGCTGGGGCGGACGGGTGTCCGGCCGCTTATCGAAGCCGCGCCGCGGTGCGGCGGAATGCTCCTGCGGCAAGGTCCGCTTGATGGAGAGGTTGATTTTTCCGTTGGGGTCAATGGCCAAAACCATGACCTTGACATCCTGCCCCTCGGTCAGGTGCTGCCGGATGTCGGCCACATAGGCATGAGCCACCTCCGAAATATGTACCATGCCGGTCTTCCCCTCGGGCAGCGCAATAAACGCGCCGAAGCTCGTGATGGATTTGACTTTGCCTTCAACAATTTCCCCGACTGTAAACTCCATAGACTGTGCTTTTCCCTCTCCCTGTTTTTTTGGCGAGAGCGTTAGCTCCCGATGTCATAAAAGATAATTTCCCCGTCTTCGACCATGCCGAGCTTGTCTCTGGCAATGGTCTTGACGCCCTCGTCGGTGCCCGCTTTTTCAATGGCGTCCTGCAGGCGCAGATTCTCCTGCTTGGCGACCTCGACCTGTGTGGTCAGAGTCGCGGCGCTTTTTTCCTTCTCGGCGAGCTGCGTCTGCAGCGTGACCAGCGTGACGGTGGCGGCGATGACCGGAATGATGACGATGATTTTTGTCATCAGTGACGAGCGCTTGAATTTCATGGATGGTACCTCCCGATTTGGATGCCTGCCGGGTCGATGCATCCACTTTCGTACCATCTATCTTAACCCATTTTTTTGCAAAAGAAAAGAATTTTTTTGCAATTTTAATAAAAAAAATACAGGAGAGCCGCATCGGCGTCAGGAGAAGGCGAAAGAAGCGCCCAATAAGCCGGAACAGCAGCAGAAAAAAGCGCAGCACAAGCGGGCCAGGCAGCAGAAAAAACAGGGAGGCGCCAAGGAGCATACCCGGGAGAAAGAAAATCCGGAATTGCCCGCCCCCCACATAGAGCGCAAACAACAGCAGCGCGGGAGTCAGCAGCAGGGAGAACAGAGCGTCCAGCAGATGGGTCAGCCGCGGGCGTAAGGTCCGGGCTGCGCGTAGAAGCGTGTAGAGGGCAGAAAGGGACGCACCCAGCGCTACGGAAAGCAGAAGCTGCCGGAGCTGGGAAAGGACCGGCAGACTCATCCGAACAACCGGGCCAAAAAGCCCCCTTCTTTTCGACTTTCCTCGTAGAGCAGCGCTTCAACGTTGCCCTCCACGACCACCTGTCCCCCCTCCACGGACAACTGGCGCAGATGCAGGTCCTGCCCGCGGATCACCAGAACGCCGCGGTTGGTGTGCAGCACCACGGCATTTTCCTCGAAACTCTCCACGTCCTGCACTCCGGAGACCGAGAGCTTTCGCCGGTTTTCCAGCGTCAACTTTTGCGGGTTTTCCGGCATTTCGGTTCGATCCATAGCATCAGGCTCCTTTGCTGCTGTTTCTCTTGCTACAGCGTATGCAAAGGAGCGCACCAATATGACGGTGTAATCGGACGCCGCCCGCGCCGCTCCGGGCGGCGGCGCTTTGGTGCTTACCCGACGGAATCGGCCGTCCGGTCACCGGCCGGCCGCACCAGTTCAGAGTTTTCCTGATAGACGCTTTCGGAAGGCAAGTGAGATTCGGACGCGTCGGCGTAGGCGGCCCGAAGGCTCAGACAAAAGACGCAGAGCATCGCCAGCAGGATAATGGCGGCCAAATTGCAGAGGATCTCCGGGTGCGGGACCCTGCGGCGCGGCGTAGGAACCTGGTTCATATATGTACCTCCTCGAGATTGTAGCCTCTGTCTATCATGACGGTTTTCTTTGGGAATCGTTACATAAAAATTTAACATATTGACCACGAAAGGAAAAGCGGCAGTCCTTCCTCATTTGTCACGATCAAGGAAGACGGATTTTCTCAGGAAAGGTTGCGGTGCGGCAAAAAACCGCACAAGGTTGCAATTGCGCGTTTGATACGGTATAATAACAGACACTTTCTGCGCCATGAGGCGCGGAGCACAGGAGGATTTCACACATGCAGTTAAATTTTCTGGAGGCGCTGAAGGTGATTTTCCTCGGCATTGTCGAGGGGATTACGGAGTGGCTGCCCATCAGCAGCACGGGGCATATGCTGCTCGTGGACGAGTTTCTCCAGCTAAACGCCAGCGAGGCCTTCAAGGAGATGTTTTTTGTCGTCATCCAGCTTGGCGCGATTCTGGCCGTGGTGGTGCTGTTTTGGAACAAGATGTTTCCCTTCCAGTTCCGGGACAAGTCCAGGCCGGTGATTCGGAAGGACGTGTTTTCCACTTGGTTCAAGGTCATATTGGCCTGCATCCCCGGCGCGGTGGTCACGCTGCTGTTTGACGATTACATCGAGGCACATCTACATACGCCGACGGTCATCGCAGTGGCCCTGGTTTTCTATGGCGTCGCGTTTATCATCGTGGAACGTTGGAATCGGACCAGGAGGCCCACCGTAAAACGCCTGTCGGATATCAGTTACAAAACAGCGCTGCTGATTGGCGTGTTTCAGGTTCTCTCCATCATTCCCGGTACCTCCCGTTCCGGCGCCACCATCATCGGCGCCCTGCTGATCGGCGTGTCGCGGGTGGCAGCGGCGGAGTTTACCTTCTTTCTGGCGGTGCCCGTCATGTTCGGACTCAGCGCCATTAAGCTTGCGAAGTTTGGCCTTGCGTTTTCCGGCCCGGAGCTGGCAACGCTGCTGCTTGGAATGCTGGTGGCCTTCGTCGTGTCGCTGCTGGTCATCCAGTTCCTCATGAATTACATCAAAAAACACGACTTCCAGGTGTTCGGCTGGTACAGGATCGCGCTGGGCGTCATCGTGCTTTTGTACTTTCTGGCATTCTGAACAGGAAAGGATCAAGAGCGCGCTGCAAAGCGGGACGGGCAAAGCCGTTCGCAGATTGCAGCGCGCTCTGCGGTCGTCTGGCCCAGGGGAGCAGCTCAGCGTGGGTCTTTTGCAGACGGTTCCCCGGCGCTGCCCGGACCCATCTGGGGTTCCTGACGGAAAACCCAGTCGCGCTGGATCCGGAAGCTGATCAGGAATAGCATAATATCCACGCAGATTTTCAAAAGCGTGACCCGCCAGGGCGCCCCGCTGGTCAGAAGATGCGACAGAAGCCATACGCATCCGGCTGATACCAGCATTTGCGGCACGCACAGGGCGTAGTACCGCGCGAGTGTGTGGCCATAGTGGTTCCCGCAGCGAAACACGGCCTTTTTATTGGCGTTGTAATTGACAAAGGAAGAAATGGCCCGGGCGGCCACGGTGCACAGCGGGATGCTGTAGGAATGCCAGAGACGCTGTGACAACACCAGCGCCAGATAGAAAACTCCCTCGTCGATGAGGCTGGCAATACCGGAGCTGCAAAGAAATTTCAGAATGACCCGGTAGACCAGGAAGGAGTCGGTAAAGGTACGAAAGTGGGAGGTATGTCCCGTTTCCTCGTATACGGTTTCAATCCGGACTTCCTGAAAGCCGATGGAGGCCCGCTTCATTTCCAGCAGCATATTGGTTTCATATTCAAACCGATCCCCGCGTACCCGCAGCAGAAAGGGCAGATACCGGGTCGGGATCACTCGCAGACCGGTTTGGGTATCGGATAACCGGATTCCGCAGCCCGTGCGAAAGACAAACGAAGTGACGCGATTGCCGAATATGCTCCGGGCCGGTACGCCGGCCTCCGAAAAGTTCCGGCAGCCGAGGATGATTTGATCGCGTTCCACCATAGCCTGGCAACAGGCCAGGATATCCCCGGGAAGATGCTGACCGTCTCCATCCGCCGTCACCACGCCGGGCCGCCGGGCGTCTTCATGCGCCGCAAGATAGGCAAAGGCTGTGCGCAGCGCCGCGCCCTTTCCCTGATTTTCAGGATGATCCAGCACGACGCACTGTGGATACCCGCGCAGCCGGTCAAAATAGCGGAGACTGTCGCCGGTGCTCCCGTCGTTGACAATCACGATCTCGCGGAAGCCCAGCCCCACGAGGCCGTCCACCACCTCCAGAATCCGACCGTCCGGATTCAGGGAAGGCAGCGCCACTGCCACATCGGTTGCACGCTTTGTTTGCTGTTCCATGTTATGGTCTCCTTTTTTTGTACGGCGAACCCCAGGGATCCCTGCGACGACATAATATGATTATAATCAGCGCGGCGCCGCTTGTCAATTCGGCGCCTTCCCAGTAGAAGCATGCGCGAGGAAAATGGACAGGGGGAGAAATACTTCATGAACGGATTGACCGTCTTTTTTGTGCTGAAATGGCTGGCCCTGTTGATCGTCCTTTTGGGTGTTTCGTATGGCTACAGCTATGTGCTGGAAAAGCTGCTGAAGGGATGCTTCGCACCGGCGGAGCGGTTCGCCGCGGGGTTTACGGCACTGTTGGCGGCGGTAGAATTGACGTGTTGGCCGATGGTCGCGTTCCGTCTGCCGACGGCGCTCTTCATGGCGGTTGCCGGCGTGGTCATTCTGCTGCCCGCGGGCTATGGCTTTTTTCTGCGGCCTCGGCCGCACGACCGCATCCTCCCGCGGACGGCTGACCGCAGGCAGCGGATCGCCGCGCTGCTGGCGTTGGCAGTGGTCCTGGTACAGATCGTCATGGCGACCGTTGTATACCGCTCTGATGCGGACGACTCGTTCTATGTCAGCAATGTCGCGCTGTTTGCGAATAGCAGCGTTCTGAATCCCTACGACAGCAGCATGGGAAACCTTTCCCTTGGCACCGTCCCCATGTACGATTTTCAGGTATGGGAAAGCTTGCTGGCCATGGCCTGCCGTGTCTTTGGCCTCAGCGCCGCCAGTCTGACCCATACCTGTATCATACCGGCGCTGCTCCTGCTCTCCGCGTCCGCCTACTATCTGCTTGGGTACGCGCTCTTTTCCGACCGGCGGAAGGCATGGCTGTTCGTGCTGGTGTTGTCGGTCTTCCACCTGTTCAGCGGCGCCAATGATTACAGCGTCGGCGCTTTCCTGCTGGGCCGCGTCTGGCAGGGAAAGGCGACCAGCCTTGTCATTGTGCTGCCGGTCCTGTCCGGTCTCCTGCTGCGAAGGCTGGACGACCGGGAGAAGGCGGGCGATCGCCTGTGGCTGGCGCTTGCACTTTGCATGTTGGCAGCCATTGGATTGAATCCGACGGGGCTCTATACCGTCGGCTTCGAACTGCTGTTTTTATGCGCCGCGGTTGCCATTGCGAAGAAACAGGGGAGAATCTTGCTGCAAATGCTGCCGGCACTGGCGATTGCCGTCGTCTTTGTCCTGCTGATTTATCTGCGCACCCGTCAGTTCCCGGGGCAAATCGCGGCGGCGAGTACGGCGGATGCAGGCTTTGTGTTCGACCAGCTGCGTCTGTTCATGGCCGGGCAACACATCTATTTTTACCTCTTTTTGGCGGTATGGGTGCTCCTGGCCCTGTTCGGTGACAAGGTTGCCCGCACCTACTTTACCCTGACCTGTCTGCTGGCCCTTTTGGTCTGGTCTCCGCCGACCGGGCGGCTGGTGGCGCAATATCTCACCAAAACACCCTCCTACTGGCGCGTTTTTTGGCTGATTCCCTTCGGACCGGCGTTTGCCTATTGCGCCGTGTGGGGATCGGAAAAGCTGCCAAAGAGAAAGGCGCTGGTCGGTATTCTGGTGTGCGCGGTTCTGATTGCCCTGCCCGGAACCTGGGTGTTTCAGGCGCCGGCGACGGTCCAACCGTTCATTTCCGCAGACAATGTGGAAAAGGTGCCGGACGAGACCCTGGAATTCGGCAAAACCCTGGTGGAGCGCGGCGTTACGTCGCCGATACTGTGCTGCGAGAATCTGGCTACCACGCTGCGTCAGGTCTATCCGGAACTGGAATTATTGGTGTCGCGGCAGCAGTATATTCTGGATCTGTATCTCTACCGCGGTCAGGAGGAAGCCGGTCAGGATCGACTGATCCTGCGCGACTTTGCGAACGGGGGCGGCGGGGAAGCGGAGGAGATCGGGCTGCTGCTGCAAAAATACGGCGTTCAGTATGTCATCTTGGAGAAAGAGGACACACAGGCGCAAAATACGCTGCTTCGCAGCGGATGGGCCATCGTGCAGCAGAGCGCTGCATACGTCATGCTTTCTGTGAACGCCTGAAAAGGCATGGAAGTCTGCCGCATTCAGACGGCCTGTGGCGCCGATTCATAGGTTCTATGAGGAAAACGCCGGATATCCGGCGCTTTTTCCGCTTTCCTACGGAAAAGAAATGTGGTATGATTGCGGGCGAAACAAATGGGAAGGAGTGACGGCATGAAAGCCAGGTTTTCTGCCGGAGAACTGACGCGCGGCGTCCGCTGCGGCATCCCCATTGGCCTTGGCTATTTGGCTGTGGCCTTTACGCTGGGCATCACCGCCAGGAACGCCGGGCTTACCGCCTGGGAGGCGGCGCTGACCAGCCTGCTCGTCAACGCATCGGCCGGGGAGTACGCCGCCTTCACGCTGATCGCCGCAAACGCCGGCTACTGGGAGATCGCGCTGATAGAACTGGTCGCCAATGCGCGTTACCTGCTGATGTCCTGCGCGCTGAGCCAAAAGCTGCCGGAGGAGGAGCCGCTCTACCGCCGCCTGCTGATCGGGTTTGATGTGACAGACGAGCTGTTCGCGCTCTCCGTGACGCAGCCGGGGCCGCTGAATTTCTATTTCTATCTGGGCATGATGGCGGTCGCCCTGCCCGGTTGGGCGGGCGGAACCTTTCTCGGCGTCGTGGTTGGCAGCATTCTCCCCGCGGCCGTGGTCCGGGCGCTGGGCGTCGGGCTTTACGGCATGTTCCTGGCCGTCATGATCCCGGCCGCGCGCAAAAGCCGGGTGATCCTCGGCGTGGTCGCAGGGTCCATGGCCGCCAGCTACGCATTTTCTGTGCTTCCGACCCTGGCCACCCTCTCCTCCGGCACCAGGACCATTCTTCTGACCGTGGTGATTTCCGCTCTGGCTGCGTTGCTGTTCCCGGTCCGAAAGGAGGCTGTCGATGCAGCATAATATTTATCTCTATATTCTGATCATTGCCGGCGTCACCTTCCTGATTCGTACGCTGCCGCTGACGCTGATCCGCCGCGAGATCAAAAACTCGTTTCTGCGCTCGTTCCTGTACTATGTGCCCTATGTGACGCTTTCGGTCATGACGTTCCCCGCCATTCTGCATGCCACCGGCAGCGTGTGGTCCGGGCTGGCAGCGCTGGTGGCCGGCATCACGGTCGCCTGGCTCAGTGGAAACCTGTTTCTGGTGGCAGCATCCTCCTGCGCCGTCGTCTTTTTGTCCGAGCTGTTTTTGCACTGATCCTGTTTTCCTGTTGTGATTAATTTCTGTAGGTTTTAGCAGGAAGTATCCGAAAAAACGAGGGCGCCGCAGAACATTGCGGCGTCCTCGTTTTTCGCTTACAGCTCCCGGTACATGGCGCCGGCGTCGTCTTTGCGGACGGTTTCCGCCACCTGCAGTACCTCCACGGAAAGTGTTCTCTGGCCGAAATGAAGCTCCAGCTTGTCGCCAACCTTGACTTCGTACGACGCCCTGGCGGGGCGGCCGTTCACGAAGATGCGCGCACTGTCGCAGGCTTCGTTGGCCACGGTTCGGCGCTTAATCAGCCGGGAAACCTTCAAATACTTGTCCAGACGCATTATTTTGCGACCTTGTCCTTCAGCGCCTTGCCCGCTTTGAACACGGGAACACAGCTGGCCGGAATCTCAATGGGCTCTTTGGTCTTGGGATTGCGGCCCATCCGGGCTTCGCGGTTCTTTGTCTCGAAGGAGCCAAAGCCAACCAACTGAACCTTTTCGCCCTCGGCGATGGCAGCGGCGATGGCGTCGAAGGTGCAGGTTAGAACCTTCTCGGCATCCTTTTTCGACAGGGCGGTCTTTTCAGCGACGACGGCGATCAGTTCGGTTTTATTCATCATGTTTTCTCCTTTGTTTTGTTTTGAACGGTGCGCAGGCGGAGCTTTGCCAGGGTCCAGAGCTCCTCGAGCTTCGCTTTGGTCAGCGCGGCCAGATCCTGTTCTCCGGCGGACTGCTCCACCAGCGCAAATCGTGCAATAAATTTTTCGCAGGCCCGATGCAGGGCCTGTTCCGGATCCAGCTCCAGCATGGAGGCCACAGCGCAGAGGGACAGCAAGGCGTCGCCCAGCTCCTCCTCCTGCCCGCATCCTGCTTCCACGGCGGCCCGCAGCTCGCGGACTTCCTCTTCCAGTTTGGCAAGCGCGCCGGAGACAGAATCCCAGCAAAATCCGGACTTGGCGGCCTTGTGCAGGATTTTTTCCCCGCGCCAAAGGGCGGGCAGGTTTTTGGCCACGGAATTCAGCGTGTCCGTCACGGTTTTCTGGCCTTTTTCCACCCGCTTGACTTGGTCCCAGGTTGTCAGCACCTCCGCAGAGTCGCGGCACTTAACCGCGCCAAAGACGTGGGGATGGCGAAAGACCAATTTTTTGCAGACGGCGTCACAGACGTCCTCCATGGTCATTCGGCCCCGTTCCTCCTCGATGCAGGCGTGGAACACAACCTGCATCAGCACGTCGCCCAGTTCCTCGCACATGTGGTCACGGTCGTCGGCCATGGCGGCCTCGCAGAATTCGTAGGTTTCCTCCTGAAAGTTGCGCAGAACGGATTCGTGGGTTTGCTCCCGATCCCAGGGACAACCGCCTGGCCCGCGGAGCAACCGGACCAGTAAGACCAGATCCTCATAGGCGTAGCGGTCTTTGCGTGTAAAATCTATCATATTTTGTCCTCTTTCGCAAGGGTTTCATCGGAAAATTCACCGTATTTTCAGAAGCTTTGCAATTTTTTCACCCTTCGGCAGCAGCATGCAGTCCTGATAGGTAACAATGCCAAGCGCCAACGCCATAATACCGTAGACGGCGGCGGCCACCAGAATGGCCAGAACGCAGGCGATTTTCGGCGACAGAGCTGCGGCGGCCAGGCGATTGACCAGGTAGGCGGAGACGCCCATAAACGCGCTGGCAATCAGGGGCTTCGCCATCAGGTGCAGGATGCGGGGCGGATGTCGGATCACACGTTTGATGCAGAAGACGTCCAGCATTGTGATGACGAGGAAGCAGATCGTGGTGCCGATGGGCGCGCCATAGATGTTGATGGAGGGAATGCCCACCAGAATGAAGTTGATCACGACCTTGACGATGCCGCCGACGATCATGTTGACCACCGGCAGAGTGACAAATCCGTGGGCCTGCATGATGGCATTGAGCAGCAGCACGAGGCCGTTGAAGATCACTGCCACGGAGAGAATGGAGAGCAGCACGCCGCCGGTAGTGAGGTCATCCGCCGTGTAGGAGTGATAGAGCAGCGTCATAATGGGCTTGGACAGAACGCCGAGGCCCACGCCGCAGGGCAGAATCAGCAGCGTCATGATCCGAATGGCGGAATTTTCCACGCGCAGTGCGCCCCGGCGGTCCCGGCGGGTCAGACAGGCGGTGATAGCTGGGATGATGCTGATGGAGAAGGGCAGCACTAACGCCCCGGGCAGATTGAAGAGCGTCTGGGCGGAACCGTAGATGCCGCGCAGACCCCGCGCCGCCTGCTCGACAAAGCCGGCGGCGCCGGTCAGCCGGTGCATGACCATGGAAGAGTCGATGACGCTGATGGTCTCAAGACCGGCGGAGCCCAATGTGATGGGGATGGCGATGGCGAGCAGCTCTTTCATCGTGGCCCGCAGGGTGTGCGTGGGCTTCGAATAGTTCCGGCGCAGCAGCTCCGAGGATTTTTTTCGGTACTGAGCGGCCAGATAGAAGAAGGCCAGCACGGAGCCGCTGGTAACGCCCAGAATCGCACCGGCGGTGGCCTTGGAGACGTCGCCGGAGGCATTCAGAAAAATCTGCGCCAGCGCGATGCCGACGACCAGCTTGCAGCCGGCCTCGATGATCTGGCTGATGCCGGTGGGGGTCATGTTGGACTGGCCCTGGAAGTAGCCGCGGAAGGCGGAATTGAGGCAGACGAAGAGGACGGCGGGCCCCAGCGCCAGAATGGACAGGGCGGCGTTGGAGTCGCCCAGCAGGGCAGCCAACTGGTGATTGAGCAGGATCATGCAGACGCAGCCGGCCAGCCCCAAAAGCAGGAACACATTTAATGCGGCGGTAAAGATCCGATGAATCTGCGCGCTGTTGTTCTCTGATTGGGCCTTGGCGATCATGCGGGACATGGCCACGGGCAGGCCGGCCGTGGAGATGACCAGCAGCCAGGAATAGATGACGTAGGCTTGGCTGAAGGTACCATAGCCCTCCTTGCCGAGAATGTTGTTGAGCGGGATCTTGTAGATCGCGCCGATGATCTTCACGGCGATGGTGGCCAGGGCCAAAATGCCCGCGCCCTGCAGGAAGCTCTGTTTTTTCATGGAATCAGTCCTTTTCTGCGAAGACCTTGGGCATGGCATAGCCGCCCAGCTCCTTCATGACCTCCTTCAGGTCGATTGTGTGGTACTTCCCGGCAGCGTACAGAATTTTACCGCGCACCATGGTCAGGCAGACATCGTGGCCAGATGCGGCGTAGACCAGATTGGAGATGACGTTGTGGCAGGGAATCAGATGGGGTTGGGTGAAGTCCAGCAGGATCAGGTCGGCGTCCATGCCAAGCTTGATCATGCCGCATTCCCGTTCCCGTCGCTGGGCCCGCGCACCACAGACCGTGGCCATCATCAGGGCCGCCTGGGCGTTCAGGGCGGTGGGGTCGCCGGTTTTGAGCTTCGCGAGCAGAGAGGCGGTCTTGATCTCCTCAAAGAGGTCCAGGTTGTTGTTGGAGGCCGCGCCGTCGGTGCCCAGGGCGACATTCATCCCGGCCTTGACCATAGCCATGACGTCGGCGGTTCCGGAAGAAAGCTTGGCGTTGGAGACGGGGCAGTGAACGGCGGAAATTTTCCGCTTTGCCAGCAGCTTCCGATCCTCCTCCTCCAGCCATACGCAGTGCGCAGCGATGCCCCCGTTGTCGAAAACATGGTGGCAGTCCAGCAACTGGGCCGGGGTCAGGCCGTACTTTTCCTTGCAGCTCTCGTGCTCGTCTCTGGTTTCCGAGAGATGGACGTGCATGGAGAGGTTGTTGTTAGAAGCATACTTGGAAACAGCCTCCCAGAGAACATAATTTGAGGTATATTCCGCGTGAATGGAGGCGTCCACCAGAATCCTGCCGTGGTCGTAATTGTGCCATTTTTCGTGGAGCGCCACCATTTCCCGACAGCGGGGGTCCGCGTCAAAGTCAAAGTCTTCCTCGGAAAACAGCATGGTGGCCCGGGAGAGATTGGCTTTGATGCCGCTCTCGTCCACGGCCTCGGCGATCTCATCGCAGAAGTTGTACATGTCCGAGACCGAGGTGACACCGAAGCGCAGGCACTCCGCGATGGAGAGGAGCGCGGCGGCCTTGACGGCCCGCCCGTCCAGCCGGTCCTCCCGGGGGAAGATCGACTCATTCAGCCACTGGGCCAGGGCCTGATCGTCGGCGTAGCCGCGGAGAATGGACATGGGAAGATGGGTGTGGCAGTTGATGAGGCCCGGCATCAGCACCATCCCGGTGCCGTCCACGATCATCTGCGGCTGCTCCTCCGGCGGCTTTTTGGAGAGATAACTGATTTTGCCGCCCTGAACGCCCACAAAGGCATCCAGATAGACGCGCATCTGCTCGTCCATGGTGACGACGGTGGCATGGGAAAACAAGGTATCCATAGTAGTCCTCACTATTTGATGAATTCCTCCCGCAGCAGGGAGGAGCAGGGCACCAGACAGGGGTCAATCGGCTCGAACTTTTGGAGCATCCGAAGAATTTTCGCAACCAGTTCCGCCTGCGGTGCATTGGATGGCATATTCTCGAAAAACGGTGCGGCAAAGTCTGCCAGCACCGGGACCTCATAGGCCAGAGAGGTATCCAGCGTCATGTCGGCCCGGTCCACATACGGCGTGATGTAGAGGCTTTCGCCCAGCCGCACATTGTCCCACAGCTGGAGCGTCTCCTCGATGGGGGCGTTGCGATAATTGAGGTCCCGCACGGACCGCCGCAGCAGGCGCGTCCAGTTCTTGTCAAAAACGCGCTTGCTGTTTTCCGTGATGTGGCTGTCGTCGTTGACAAAGATGCGGAAGGCGTCTGCATGGCGGCTGAACAGGTCGTTGAGGCCGTGAATGCCCTCAAAAATCACGCAGCTTCCCGGCTCCATCCGCAGAGGCGTCGCTTTTTCCGTTCGGCTCTGGGTGGTGAAGTCGAACGAGGGAACCTGAATTTCCTCGCCGGCATCCAGCATGGCCAAATGTTGGTTCAGCAGCGGGATGTCCAGCGCGTAAGGGGATTCCAGATCCGGCTGCCCGTCCGGCGTCAGGGGGTAGCTGTCGTCGGTCCTGGTGCGGTAGTAGTCGTCCAGGCTGATCATATGGCAGGAAACGCCCATGCCGTGCAGGGCGTAGCGGATCCGGCCCGCCGTGGTGGTTTTGGCGGAGGAGGAGGGACCGGCCAGCAGCACGACGGTGCTCCGCGCCAGATTTTCCTTGATCCTCACCGCCGCGTTAAAGACGCGGAGGTCGTACGCCCGGTCGCACCGCGCGATAAAGCCGGCGGCGTTCGCGCGGACGGATTCGTTCAGATTTTGTAAGTCAATCGACATGGGCGGTCTCCTTTTCAAGCAATTGGAAAATTTCTTCCTTGTCCCGAAGCACGTCGTCCAGCCGGGCAATGTATTCCTTCGGGTATTTGGGGTTATGGAAGCGCACCAGCTTCCCATCCGGCAGATTGACCTTATTCATACCGCCGCCGCCCAGGGACAGGACAGTGTGCAGCTCCTCCATCATATAGATGTTGTAGAGCCCGTCGAAGCCGGGCCTGGTCCAGCCCACGTTCTCGAAGCTGCCGGACATATATTTCTGGCGATAAAGGTAATAGGGCGCGTAACCAGCCTGCCGCAGGCAGGCATTTGCGTCCTCCAGCATGGCGGACACCTCCTGCGGGGGCGGCAGGCCCTGCCGGTTTTCAAAGAGATCCGCCCCTTTTTTCAGGGCCAGCGTGTGGACGGTGATGTTTTCCGGCGCCAGGTCCAGCACTTGCCGAAGGGAAACACCGAAGGCGGCGGCGCTGTCGCCGGGCAGACCTGCGATCAGGTCCATGTTGACGGCGGCAAAACCGGCGTTCCGCGCGTCCCGGTAGGCCCGGATGACGTCGGCTGCATCGTGCTTCCGGCCGATCCGCCGCAGGACCTCATCCGACATGGTCTGGGGATTGATGCTCATACGGTCGCAGCCCATTTCCCGGATGACGGAGAGCTTTTCCGGCGTCAGGGTATCGGGCCGGCCACCCTCCACCGTATATTCTATGAGACGGCTGAGGTCGAAATGTTCGCGGATTGCACCCATCAGCACGCCCATCTGTTCCGTGGTCAGGGTGGTCGGGGTGCCGCCGCCGAGATACAGCGTACGGATGTGCCGCGAGGACTGCCGCAGCAGCGCGCCGGTGCGGGCAATTTCCCGCCGAAGCGCCTCCAGATAGGGCGGTACCAGGTCCGCATAGCGCTCGATGGACTGGCTTACGAAGGAGCAGTAGGCACACCGCGTGGGGCAAAAGGGAATGCCGATGTAGAGCGAAAGATCGCCGGGCTCCAGCAGCCGGGCGGCCCGGACGGTAGCGAGCGAGGCGTCGATGCAGAGCTGCCGTCGGGCGGGAGAGATAAAATAGCAGTCTCGCAGCAGGCGGTCGGCGGAGTCCCGGGTGCCGCCCGCGAGCAGATGCTTCGTGGTAAGCTTGGTGGGCCGGACGCCCGCGAGAGCACCCCAGGGGGGCGGCGCGTCCAGAAGCTGAATCGCTGCAAGATAATAGCTCTGCTGCAGAATCCGCCGGCGCAGCGGCACGGTCTCGCGTTCGGCGAGGAGTCGCCGGGCGGCTTTTGCGGTTTTGCCGCCCAGCGTAATGTATGCAGTCGCGGTCAGATAGCGCGCGCCGCGGTGCAGGGAGGAAACGGCCCCGTCGCCCGGGAAGGGCGATTCGGTATACTCCATGGGTTCGCCGGGGAACAGGCTCATCTGGAGCTGCTCCAGCGCGTATCGGTCCGCATGGCCGCGCAGCAGCAGCTTCATCGCGCGGCCCCCAGGCAGGGATTGTGCCGCCGCTCCTCCTCCAGTGTTGAGGCAGGGCCGTGGCCGGGCAGCACGGTAAAGTCGCCGGGCAGGGCCGCGAGGCGGCAAAGCGAGCGAAGCATGTCGTCCCAGCTCCCGCCGGAAAAGTCGGTGCGGCCGCAGGAGCCGGCGAACAGCGTGTCGCCGGTGAAGAGGACATCGCCGCATTGCAGGCAGACGGAGCCTGGGGTATGGCCAGGCGTTTCCAGCACCTGAAAGCGCAGCGCGTCCAGAGAAACCGTGTCGCCCTCCTGATATTCGTTTGTATAAAAGAGCGGAGCGCCGCACGTCAGCTCCGGCGGCAGAGACAGGTCCTTTTCGCAGAGATAGACCGGAAGGCGCAGCGCCTCCGCGAGCGACCGGACCGCGCCGACGTGGTCGAAGTGACCGTGGGTCAGCAGGATCATTTTGGGCCGCAGGCTCCGGTCCTGCAGGGCGCGGAGAATGGTCTCCGGCGCATAGCCGGGATCGATGACGGCGCAGCCGCCGGTTTGTTCGTCCCAGCAGAGATAGCAGTTGGTGCCGTAGTCGCCCAAGGTCAAAACGTCGAAGCGGACGGCCTTATTTTTTTCCATGGGAAAGCTCCTTGCTCCAGCGGTCAACGGCCTCGGCGTCCCGGTTGATGGCGGCGGACCAGTCGTCTTCTGTGTATTCGTGCGAATTGCCGAAATGCGCCTTTTTTGAAGAATCCCGATCTTTGCCGCGATTCTTGATAAAGCCGCGGATCATCAAAGCAAGACACGTTAGGCATCCCAACGCAATCAGGCCCAGAAGAAAATAGATCATCAAATTCTCCTTATTCCTACATGATATCCTTGGTGTCGACGATCAGGGTGACGGGACCATGGTTTTCGGAGGCGACCTCCATATGCGCGCCGAACTCGCCGTGCTGGGGCGGAAAGCCCAGGGCCTCGCACTCGCGCAAAAACTGCTCATAGAGCGGAATGGCAAGCTCTGGTCCCGCGGCGCCTAGAAAGTTGGGCCTCCGGCCCTTATGGCAGTCGCCGTACAGCGTAAACTGGCTGACGACCAGCACCTGCCCGCCCACGTCCTGCAGGGACAGGTTCATTTTTCCCTGCGGGTCAGTGAAAATCCGCAGGCCGAGAATTTTATCCGCCAGCTTTTTACAGTGGGCGGGGGTATCGTCAGGGGCGATGCCGAGCAAGATTAAGAAGCCCTGGCCGATCTGGCCGCTGCATGTCCCGTCGATTGTGACGGAGGCGGAATTGACGCGGGTGACAACAGCTTTCATGGTTACCTCGGTTCTAATTGGTGATTCGCCGGACGGCGGAGACGCCGGAAATATTGCGAATTTTCTGCCGGACGGTGCGCAGCTGTTCCAGGTCCCGGACCTCGAAGGTGACGTTTGCCACAGAGCGGCCGCCGCCCAGATCCCGGCCGCTGATCTCCGTGATTTTCAGCTTCATGGAGGAGAGCACGCTGGTAATTTCCATCCACATACCGGTGCGGTCGGAGGATTCGATCTCCAGCGAGGTGGGATAGAGCCCCTCCAGATTGTCGGCCCAGGCGACGCTTACCCAGCGGCCGCGCTGATCCGGCTGCTCCGGATGGACGTTGGGACAGTCCTTCCGGTGGATGGAGACGCCGTAGCCCTTGGTGATGAAGCCGATAATCTCGTCCCCGGGGACCGGGGTGCAGCACTTGGAGAATTTGATCATGCAGGAGCCGATGCCCTCCACGATGACGCCGGAATCCGCCTTCTGGGGCTGCTTCACCGCTGTGGCGGCCGCAGCTTCCTTGGACTCTTCCTTCTGCGGCTTTCCGGCCCGCAGCAACTCTTCACGCGCGCGGTTGAAGGCTTTCAGAGAGGTGATGCCCCCGTAGCCAATGGTGGCGTAAAGATCGTCCAGGGTTTCAAAGCCGTTCTTTTTGAGCAGCGTGACAAGAGGCTCCTCGCCGGGCTGGAGGATGGAGGGGCTCAGGCTGTTCCGCCGCAGCTCGCCCTCAAAGCTGGAGCGGCCGCTGGCAATATTGTCCTCCCGACGCTCCTTTTTAAACCACTGCTTGATTTTGATGCGGGCCTGATTGGATTTGCAGATGTTTAACCAGTCGCGGCTGGGGCCCTTGGGGTTTTTGGAGGTCAGGATCTCCACAATGTCGCCGTTTTTCAGGGTGTAGTCAAAGCCGGCAATGCGGTTGTTGACCTTGGCGGAGACCATGGCGTTGCCGACGCCGGAATGAATGGCATAGGCAAAGTCGATGGGCGTGGACCCGGCGGGCAGGGAGATGACCGTGCCCTTGGGGGTAAAGACGAAAACCTCGTCGTCGAACATGTCGACCTTCAGGGAGTGGATATAGTCCTCCGCCTCCACGTCCTGCTGGTTTTCCAGCAGCTGCCGTACCCAGTCGAACTCATCGGAGCCCTTGTTGATGCCCTGCTTGTAGCGCCAGTGGGCGGCGATGCCGTATTCCGCGGTCTGATGCATCTCCCAGGTGCGGATCTGCACCTCGAACGGAACGCCCGCCTTGCCGATGACCGTGGTGTGCAGGCTCTGGTACATATTGGGCTTTGGCGTGGAGATATAGTCCTTAAACCGCCCCGGTACCGGGGTGAAGATGTCGTGGACGTGGCCCAGCACGTTATAGCAATCCGGAATGGTATCCACGATGACGCGGAAGGCATAGAGGTCGTAGAGCTCATCGATGGACTTGCCCTGCGCCTGCATCTTCCGGTAGATGGAGTAGACATGTTTAATCCGGCCCGTGATGGAGCAGTGGATGCCAACGTTCTGGAACCGCTCCGTCAGCATATCCTGCACGCGGTTCATGAACTGGAGCGATTCCGCTTCATGGGCGTCCAGGTAGGTCATAATATCGTGGTAGGAGTCGGGATCCAGATATTGAAGACTGACGTCCTCAAGCTCCCATTTGAGCTTTTGCATGCCGAGCCGGTGGGCCAGCGGCGCGTAGACGTCCATGGTTTCCCGGGACTTGGCAATCTGCTTTTCCGGCGTCTGGTATTCCAGCGTCCGCATATTATGGAGCCGGTCGGCGATCTTAATCAGCACCACCCGGATGTCCTTGGACATGGCCAGGAACATCTTCCGCAGATTTTCCATCTGCTGTTCCTCGGCGGTGGAATAGGGGGCGCGAGTCAGCTTGGTGACGCCCTCCACCAGCTCCGCCACGGTGGGACTGAATTTTTCGGAGATTTCGTCGTAGGTGGAGGCGGTGTCCTCCAGGCAGTCGTGGAGCAGGGCCGCCAGAATGGCATCGGTATCCAGACCGACTTCCGCCACAATTTCCGCCACCGCCAACGGGTGGATGATATAGGGAGAGCCATCCTTCCGCTTTTGCTGGCGGTGTTTTTCTTCCGCATAGTGGAAGGCGTCGTCGATCCGCTTCATATCGGCGTAGGGCGCATAGCGACGGACGGCCTGTACCATGGCGTCATAACGAACAGATACTGATTCCATAATTATTCACCGGATTTCCGTTTCTTTAGTCTTTTGATGATCTCGCTCTGGTCCAGATTGACTTTGCGCCCGTCGGAGGCGATGATGATATGTAGCTGGCGCTGATGTTCGGAGAGCGAGAGCAGACCGAGCTCGCGGAACACATCCAGGCAGATCCTGGTGTGACCCGGTCGGCAGGGAACCCCCGCGTAGCGCGCGACCTTGCGGGAAAGGCAGGTACAGGTATCCTGCAGGTTGCCCGCCGGACTGTGGCTGACAAGGTAGCGCCAGAGGGCGACAAACTCGACGCGCGCCGGCAGCAGGTCGCCGGCTTCCTCCGGTCGGAGATCCCCGAGGAGATGGCGGCGGTAGAGCTGCTCATCGGCGGAGCAAAGCTCCCGGTGCTCGCCGGCCGGGCGGATGTCCACCAGGTTGAGTTGAACCGTCCGGTTGCCGCGGAACTCGTTGATCTGCGGCGTAAACGCGATCTCTACCGTATCGCCCACGCCGACGGAGGCGCACAGCGCGGTGGTGGAAAAGAAAATCGCGCTGAGGGAGGAGGCGCCCCGCGTGAGCCGCAGGCGCAGGTGCTTGCCGCCGCCCACCTCGGAGAGCTGATCGACGCGCAGCTGATCCATAAAGAAAACCGGACGGGGACAGCCGGCCCCGCAGGGCTCCAGCTCTTCCAGCGCGGAGACGTTCTGGAGCGTCAGAAGCGCCGGTTCCACGGCGCAGTCGATCTGCAGCGCGGACTGGGCCCGCCCGGATTCCTGAAATTCCCGGGAGAGACGCGTGATCTCCCGGCGGAACTCGTCAATCTGCCCGCAGCCGATGGTAAAACCGGCCGCCAGTTCATGACCGCCGTAGTCTTCCAGCAGCGGAGAGAGCGCCTCAAGGGCGGAAAACAGATTGAAGCCGCCGTAGGAGCGGGAGGACGCCTTTCCCTTTTCTCCGTCGGGGCAGATCAGGAAGGTGGGGCAGCGGAATTCCTCCGCCAGCCGGGAGGCCACGATCCCAACGACGCCCTGATGCCAATGCTCGTCTGAGAGAACGATGGCGTATGGTTTTTCCCGATCCGGGAGCATGGCGACCGCGTCGTGATAGATGGCAGACTCCACAGCCTGCCGCTCGCGGTTCAGCGCGCAGAGCCGCTGCGCGAGGTCGGCTGCCTCCTGCGGGTCCTCGGTCAGAAACAGGCGCAGCGCCAGAGGGACCTGACCCATCCGCCCGGCCGCGTTGATCCGGGGGGAGAGCACATAGCCGACCGTCCCGGCCGTTACCGGCTGCTTGTCGCAGCCGCACTCCTTCATAAGCGCCCGGAGACCCATCCGTTTCGGCGTTTGCAGGGCCTGCAAGCCGCGGGCGACGAAGGTTCGGTTCTCTCCGCGCAGAGACATGACGTCGGCAATGGTGCCAAGGCAGAGCAGGTCGCTGTAGCGATCCAGAATTGCTTCCTGGTCGCCGTGGATGGCGGCGGCCAGCTTGAAGGCGACGCCGACGCCGGACAGATCCCAGTGGGGATAGTCGTCGTCCTTTCGATGCGGGTCCACGACGGAGACGCAGTCCGGCAGAATTTCCTTGCATTCGTGGTGGTCGGTGACACAGAGGTCGACGCCGAGGCTGCGGCAAAACGCAGCCGCCTCGACGGCGGTGATGCCGCAGTCCACGGTGAGAATGAGGTCCGCGCCCTGCTCGCGCAGTGCGCGGATGGCAGGCTCGTTGAGACCATAGCCCTCTTCCAGACGGCCGGGGATATAGGGCGTACAATCGCCGCCCTGCCAGCGGAGAAAATCCGTCAGCAGCGTGGTGGCGGTGATTCCGTCCACATCGTAGTCGCCAAACACGACTATTTTTTCCCGCCGGCGGAGCGCAAGACGGACGCGCGCCACGGTTTTGTCCATATCGCGCAGAAGCATGGGATCGATGAGGGGCAGATCGGCCCTTAAAAACGCGCTGGCAGCCTCCGGGGTGTCGTACCCGCGGCTGCACAGTACTGCGGCCGTCAGCGGGGAAAACCCTCCCGCCTGCAGCCGGGCAGCGGCAGCCGGATCAAAGGCGGCTACCTGCCATACACCATATTTCACAAAAACACATCCAAAAATCATTTTTCGATTATTATACCAAATTCCGCGCCATATCTCAATCAATTTCTGCACAAATCCGGAACATGGCGGTTCAGGCAAAAAAATTCGCCCGTCTGAGCTTGACGGACGTGTTATAATGGCGGTGCGATATGAGGTGAATTTGTGAAAAAACTCCTGTGTATCCTGCTGGCGCTGGCGCTGCTGGCCGGGCTGCTGATGATCGATAACAACAGAATCGAGAAGACGGCATACACGGTGACGTCGCCGGATCTGCCAGAGGCATTTCAGGGCCTGCGGATTGTTGAAATCGCCGATCTGCACGGCAAGTCCTTCGGGACGGAACACGCCCGGCTGCTGCGGGCGGTTCAGGAGTCGTCGCCGGATCTGATTGCCATTGACGGCGACCTCTTCGACGACACGACGGATGTCCGGACGCTGGACCCGCTGCTGAAGGGGCTTTGCAGGATCGCGCCCACCTATTATGTAACGGGCAACCACGAGTGGGCGACGGAACATCTCCGCGACACCCTGGCCCATATCGAGGCGCTCGGCGTCACGGTGCTCCAAAACGAGTATGTCGTGTGGGAGCGGGACGGGGAAGCGATCGCCGTTGCCGGCGTGCACGACCCAAACGGCCCCTACGACATGAAAACCAAGGCGGAGCTGGTGGGCGAAATCCGCGCAGACCTGGGCGAGAACGCCTATATCCTGATGCTGGCCCATCGTAACGGCCAACTGGACGAGTGGGCGGATTTGGGCGTGCAGACGGTTTTGACCGGCCACGCCCATGGCGGCATCGTCCGCATTCCCTTCGTGGGCGGGCTGATTGGCGTCGATATGGAGCTGTTCCCGACCTACACCGAGGGCGTGTTTCACGAGGGCGCAACCTCGATGGTGGTCAGCCGGGGACTGGGAAATTCCTCCGGCCTGTTCCGGGTGCTGAACGCCCCGGAGATGCCGGTCATCACACTGGAAAGAGAGAGCGCATGAAAAAATTCGCGCCGCTGGCGGTGCTGGCCGCCGGGACCCTCTGGGGGTTTATGGGACTGTTCGTCCGAAGGCTCAATGCCGCAGGGCTGTCCTCGATCGACGTGGCGCAGGTGCGCATCACGACCGGTCTGCTTGTGGTGGGGCTGTATCTGCTCTGCACCAGGCGGGATCGGTTCCGCGTCCGGCCACGCGATCTCTGGTGCTTTTTCGGCACCGGGATCGTCAGCCTGCTGCTGTTTTCCTTTTGCTATTTCAAGGCCATGACCTATGCCAGCCTCTCGGTGGCGGCGGTGCTGCTCTATACGGCCCCGATGTTCGTCATGCTGCTGAGCGTCCTGCTGTTCCGGGAAAAGCTGACCGGGAAAAAAATACTGGCCCTGCTGCTGGCGTTTTTCGGCTGCGTGCTGGTTTCCGGCCTCGGTTCCGGCGCCGCGGTGTCCACAGCCGGGCTGCTGCTGGGCCTCGGCTCCGGCTTCTTCTACGCGCTCTATTCGATCTTCGGGCGCTACGCGATCAACCGGGGCTATGATTCCTGGACCATGACCTTCTATACCTTCCTGTTCTGCGCCGTGGGCTGCGTTCCGTTTTCCAACTGGGGCGGCATCGCGGCGACGGTCTCCGCGGACAGAGCGCTGCTGCTGTGGATTTTGACGCTGGGCGTCGTCACCGCGTTCCTGCCGTATCTGCTCTACTCGCTGGGGCTTCAATACATGGAGTCCAGCAAGGCATCCATTCTGGCCTCCATCGAGCCGGTGGTGGGGACGCTGGTCGGCACCTTCGTGTTCCATGAGAAAATCACGGGGATGGGCGTGGCGGGTATCCTGCTGGTGCTTTGCTCCATTGCCGTGCTGAGCGCGCATGTCCGAAAAAGGCGGAAAATCTGAACAATCCGTAAACAATGCAGGACGGTGGTTGTAAAACCCGGAAAAAGAAGTATAATGAGTTCCAAGTTCAAAGCGTTGAGGTGATATGCCATGTTTCGCAGACTGGGTGACTGGTTCCGCAATTTTATGTCCGGGCGTTACGGCTCTGACCGTCTGAATCTTCTTTTGGTGTTCGGCGGTCTGCTGCTCAGCTTACTCAGCTCCTTCGTGCAGAGTCTCGGTTTTCTGGTGATTTTGTCCTATGCCCTCCTGGTCTGGGCCATTTTTCGGATGTTCTCCAGAAACATTGCGGCGCGGCAGAAAGAGGCGGCAGCCTACAGCCGACTGAAGAAATTCTTTTCCGACCGGCAGAATCGGTATTACGCCTGTCCTTCCTGTGGGCAGACCATTCGAGTGCCCCGAAAAAAGGGAAAGATCAACATCAAATGCCCCCGCTGCGGCCAGAGGTTCGAGAAAAAAACCTGATTGGCCCCGGTGATAAAAAATCCCGGGCGCGTTGCATCATTACGGTTTCAACCGTACTTTTGCAACGCGCCCGGGACTTTTTATGCTCCGAGGTTGACGGTGACGAGGCTGTCCAGCAGGGGGTCGGCGCTCCAGTCGTCGTTGTCATAGGCCTTCAGCGTAAATTCAACCGCCTGGAAGGCAGTGATGCCGTTCGCGCTCAGATCGCACTCACCAAAGCTCATCTGCACGTAGGCTACCTTGCCGGCGGCCACGGTCGTCGTCCAGCAGGGATCGCACAGGAAGCCGTTGACGGAGGTGTTGTCGGCGGAGAACATCAGCGTCTTATCTGTGCTGTTTTCCAGATAAAGCACCAGCGTCGGGCCTAAATCGCCGTCTGGCTCAAAGTCCTTGACCACGGCCTTGACGTCCGGTCCGTCTGCCAGAACCTGTTCGGGGAAGTCGAAGTCAGGAGCGGAGACCGCTTCGCCCTTGCCGCCCTCCAGAGACAGACTGCAGGGCTGATCCACCAGATCCTCCGCAGAGTAGTCGTCCGAATTATAGACGCGGATCGTGAATTCCGCGTTTTGCAGATAGAGAATGCCGTTTTCCGCAAGAGTCGAAGTGCTCCAGGAGACGTCGGAATTGGACTTTTTCCCGGCGGCCACCTCTTCGGCCCAGAAGGGATCGCACATCACGCCATCGACGGACGCCCCGTCGATGGCGAACATCAGGGTCCTGTCGGAGGTCTTGTTTTCCAGATAGAGCTGGATGGTGGGGCCCCAAAACTCGTCCGTCCGATAGGCCTTTGCAATGACGGTGCAGTCGTCGGTATCCACCAGCGTCGTCTCGGCCAGGGTAAGATCTTCCGCCGCAGCTGCTGTGGTTTCGGCCAGCGCCGACTCCTCGGTGGTTTCCTGTTCAGTGCTTGCGGTCTCGGTGGCAGTCGTGGCCTCCGCGGCAGATTTTGTCTCGCTGCCGCAGGCGGTCAACCCCAGCAGCAGACAGAGCGTCAGCAGCAGACAGAGCAGCTTTGCCGTGCTTTTCATTGTTATCTCCTTTATCGTCATTTTTTACCTTGCGGACTCACGTTCACAGCCCGCCATGGGACAACAAGGTGATTCCCCCTGCCGCCGCAGCAAGCGAAGCAAGGCCCTTGCGGACGGAGCCGCACAGCGCTTCGCTGCCCGCAACGGAGTCCAGCATCCGATTCGCGAAGAGACCAAGCAACAGCGTGATCAGCGCGAAAGCGGCCAGAGCAGCGAGAAGGATCAGAAGAAGCTTCAGCGTCTTTTTCATACTGGCTCCCCTCAGAGCAGAAAAAAGAAGACAACATTGAGGAGCCCACCCAACAGCAGCAGCGCGCCGGCGCAGGCGGGGCAGCGCAGGGAAGGCTTCGCGGGTTTTTTCTCCAGAAAAATATGCCGGGGACAGGCCGGATCGTACCAGAGGTTGACCATGCCGGCCTGTGGGACGGACGCTTCCTTTGGAACGTCCAGAACATACCGGGTCCCGTCCACGGAAAACTCAATCCTGGCGCCGCCGTCCGGACGGCGGTCCACCGCGGCGCACGCATAGCCCGGCGCCTTCCGGCAGATCCGCCGCATCCTCCCGTAGGAGGCCAACAGGGCAAGCAGCAACAGCAGCAACATCGCATCCAGCAGCAGCAGCATATCGACAGAGCCGACCGATGCGCGCCGCAGGCAAAGCACAACCATAAAGACGACAGACACGAGGCCGAGAGCAAAGAGCAGCGCGCTGACTGCGCAGTAGCTGCGCGCCGCGTCCCTGGCTTTGACGGCCCCGCCTTTTAACCTGAATCCCATTGTTCGCGCCCCTTTCCGGTATGCAATTATTATATCAGCGCGGCCCGCGATTGACAACCCAATATTTCCGCCGTGCCGGGAAAAGAGGGGGAGTGGATAACAATGCGAATATGCGCCAATATTTCCGAATAATTTCCGAAAAAGTTTGAATATTACTGGATAAATAATAAAAACACCCGCCTTTCGTATTCCTAGGTTGACTTTTTGCGTACGTCAGTTATAATTAAATTGGTTATACAAGGGCGCAGTCCAAAGGCCGGCCCTTTTGCCATTCGAAGCAGCGCTTCGAATGGAGGATGCCTGTCGGCCCGCGTCTTCGCCGTGTATAAAATAAAAACAGGAAAGGAAAGATTTCATGAAAAAGATTATCGCTCTGCTTCTGGCCGCTGTGATGCTTTTCAGTCTGGCTGCCTGCAGCCAGAAGGAAGGGACCGCAGAGACCACTGCGGCTGAAACCACTGCCGCAGAGGAAACCACAGCCGCGGAGGACACTACCGCTGCGGAACCTGCCCGCGACAGCAACGTGCTGGTCGTCGGCTACAGCTACTTCTCCCAGAAGTTTTCCCCTTTCTTCGCGCAGACCGCCTATGACCAGGATGCGTCTACCATGACGCAGACCAATCTGCTGGACCTCGACCGCGAGGGCAACATCGTCCTAAACGGCATCGAGGGCGAGACCGTGCCCTACAACGGCACCGACTATACTTATACCGGCATTGCCGACTGTGAAATCGTCGAAAATAGCGACGGCACCGTCGATTACAACTTCACCATGCGGGACGACATCGTATTCTCCGACGGCGTGCCCATGACCGCCGACGATGCGATTTTCTCCATGTATGTTCTGTGCGACCCGACCTATGACGGCTCCTCCACACTGTACGCCCTGCCCATCGAGGGCCTGGAAGAGTATCGCGCCGGCATGGCGTCGCTTTCCAGCCTGATTCTGGCGGATTACGCCGCCGGCACCACCGATAACAGCGCATACTATACGAAGGACCAGTACGACGCCTACATTGCCGCGCTGGAGAGCTCCATGGATACCTTCACGCAGGAGATCATCGACTACTGCGTGTCCGAAGACGCGGCCGGCCTGTCCAAGGTTGCCAACAACGAAGTGGCGCTGGCCATGATGGACTGGGGCTACGGCACCGCCAACGACGACGGCTCCTTCACCGACTCCCTGGGGACCACGTATGACATGACCGCTACCTTCCCGACCAAGGAGGATTTTTACAAGAATCTGCTGGCCGCTTATGAAAATGATCTGACCGCCCTGTCCGACACCGAGTCCAACGGCTCCGACCTGACCGTGCTGATGGCGGATGCGCTGGGCGATCAGGCGGACTCCTACGCCGCCGGCGTATCCACCGGCGAATCCGCCGCCTCCATCACCGGCATCAAGAAGACCGGCGACTACGCCTTCACCATCCACACGACCAAGGTCGACGCGGCGGCCATCTATCAGCTTTCTCTTGCCGTGGCGCCTATGCACTACTATGGCGACACCAGCCTCTACAACTACGACAACAACCAGTTCGGCTTCACCAAAGGCGATCTGAGCCATATCCGCAGCGTCACCAAGGCGCCTCTTGGCGCCGGCGCCTATAAGCTCGTCTCCTATGAAAATGGTATCATCACCTACGAAGCCAACGAGAATTACTATAAGGGCGAGCCCAAGATCAAGAACATTCTGTTCAAGGAAGGCCCCGACGCCGACAAGCTGACCGGCGTGGCCCAGGGCACCTTCGATATCTCTGATCCGTCCTTCTCCTCGGAGACCGTGGATTACCTGAAGGGCTACAATTCCAACGGCGAGTTGACCGGCGACGTGATTACCACCTCCACCGTCGATAACCTCGGCTACGGCTACATCGGCATCAACGCCAACAATATCAAGGTCGGCGACGACCAGGCCTCCGACGCCTCCAGAAATCTGCGCCGCGCCTTTGCAACGCTGTTTGCCGTCTACCGCGACACGGTCATCAACTCCTACTACGGCGACCGTGCCTCCGTCATCCAGTACCCGATCTCCAACACCTCCTGGGCCTCCCCCAGACCGGCCGACGAGGGTTATTCGATTGCCTACTCCACCGATGTGGACGGCAACGCAATCTACACGAATGAAATGTCCGAGCAGGAGAAGTATGACGCCGCGCTGCAGGCAGCCATCGGCTTCCTAAAGGCCGCCGGCTACACCTGGGACGACGCTTCCTCCACCTTTACCGCCGCTCCCACCGGCGCCGCCATGGCCTACACGGCCATCATCCCCGGCGACGGCTCCGGCGACCATCCCGCGTTCGGCGTCCTGACCGCTGCCAAAGAGGCGCTGTCCACGATCGGCATCACGCTGGACATCAACGACGTCTCCGACACCAACATTCTGTGGGACAGCATCAACGCCGGTACCATTGAGATCTGGGCCGCCGCCTGGGGCGCCACCACGGATCCCGATATGTATCAGGTCTACTATTCCGGCAACGTCGTCGAGAACAGCGGCGGCTCCAAGTCCAACAACTATCACATTCAGGACAGCGAGCTGGACGAACTGATGATCGAAGCTCGTTCCTCCACCGACCAGTCCTTCCGGAAGAGCATCTACAAGGAGTGCCTGGATACCATCCTGAGCTGGGCCTGCGAGGTCCCCGTGTACCAGAGACAGAATGCGGTGATTTTCTCCACCGAGCGCATCAATATGGACACCGTGACCCCCGATATTACCACCTTCTGGGGATGGATTCATGATACTGAAAAGCTGGAAATGAAGTGAGCGGCTGCGTTCCTTAGCGGCACAATATCGCTGAAACTTGCCTGCAGGCCGGTTTCCCCGGCCTGCAGGCAAGGCTTTCCCGGCGAAAACTGTCGCCGGGTGGCGTATACGAGGGCAGAACCGCGGTTCCGCCCTGGTGTGCCTCAGCCGGCGTGTTCCGTGGATACATATTGAGACTGCCCACGGCAGATCCCCCGGAAATCAAAGCTCAGGAGATGAGGGAATGACAAAATTTATCATCAAGCGATTGCTTCTCTGCGTACTAATCCTGTTTTTTGTCATGTTAGTGATCTATGCAATCATGTATTCCATGCCCACTTCCTATGTGGAAAAAACCGCCCGTGAGCTCTCCCAGAAGCCCGGCAGTCTGAAATCCGCCGACCAATGGCTGGCGGATCTGAACTCCCAGTATGGCATGGACAAGGGCGTCATTGCCGGTTACTTTACCTGGCTCAAATCGGCGGTCACCGGCAATTTCGGCGACAGCTGGTACTGGACGGTATCCGTGACGGAAAAATTCCAGGATACCATCTGGTATTCCTTTGTGCTGGGTCTGGTGTCCTTTGTCTTTTCAACCATCATTGCCATTCCGCTGGGGGTTGTGGCGGCGCGGAAGCAGTATTCCGTGACGGACTATACGGTCACGGTGATCTCCATGATCTGTATTTCCATGCCGACCTTCTTCGTGGCGACGCTGCTGAAGCTGATTCTTTCGGTCAAGCTCCATCTCTTTGAAATCAGCGGCATGCAGGGGCGGGATTACCTGAATCTGACGTCCTTTGGGCAGTTTCTGGATCTGGCCAAGCACTTTGTCATGCCCTGCCTGACCATTACGATTATCTCGATCGGCAGCCTGATGCGCTATACCAGAACCAACATGCTGGAGGTGCTCGGCGCCGACTACATCAGGACGGCCCGCGCCAAGGGCCTGCCGGAGCGGAGAGTCATCAATTATCACGCCTTCCGCAACACGCTGATCCCCGTGGTCACCATTTTGGGCAACAGCCTGCCCGGCCTTTTCGCCGGCGCGCTGATCACTGAAACCCTGTTCGGGATCCGCGGCATCGGCTTTGCCTCCTACCACGCCATGGTCAACGGCGACATTCCGTTTACCATGTTCTATCTGATGTTCATTTCCGCCCTGACGCTGCTCGGCAACCTGCTTTCCGACGTTCTCTACGCGGTGGTTGACCCGAGAGTACGCGTCAATTGAGAGAGGAGAAAATGCGAATGGATCATCAGAATCAAAGACGGGACCTGAACAAGGTCCTGAAGGAGCGGGAGGAGCTTGCCCGCGCGGAGCGGCAGAAGGGGCCCATGAAGCTGGACGACGCGGCCCGCGTCAAGGTGCTCTCCCCGGGCATGCTGGTTTTCAAGCGGTTTATTCGGAACAAGCTGGCCATCGTCGGCGCCGCGATCCTCGTATTCATGTTTGCGTTTGCCTTTTTGGGGCCGCTGGTGTATCCCTACCGGCAGACCCAGGCGTTCTATAAGTACGATTCGATCAACGCCACCTATGCCTCCGCCACCAAGCGGACGGAGTATACCTCCTATCCCGTGCGCGAGGACCTGACGGTGGACGATTACGTTCTTCGCTCCCTGGGTTCCACCATTTTGTCTATGCAGAAAGGCGAAACCACCGAGTCCTATGTGAAGGGCAAGGACGGCGTCAGCTATCTGGTCCGGGAGCTGGGCGAAAGTGTCTATGAGATCGCCGTGCCAGACCTGACGGAAATCGCAAGCTTTTCGGGCATGGAGGAGATCGGCACCTACCGCACCCTCGGCAGCCAGCTCGAACGCAAGGACGGTGCGACGCCGGACAGCGGACTGGTCAGCGCCATCGCACAGGCGATTGTCGCCAAAGCCGAGACCTTTGTATGGGGCGGCGCGACGTACGCCCTGCAGAGCCAGTCCAAGACCGAGTATCTGGTTACGCGGACCGGCGCCGGCGCGTTTTCCTACACGGGGAAGGCCATGGATGAGGCCTTTGAGGAGGCTGCTTCCGCCGCCATCGAGGCGGGGCAGAGCTCGTTCCAGTATGACGGCGCGGACTATGTACTGAACTCCGCGGACGGAAGCACCTATGAGGTTGCCGCGCAGGACGGCGCGGAAACCGCTTATGTTGCCTCCACCTTCGTCTTTGACGGCATGGAGACCGGCGCGTCCTTCTCCTCTGCGTTCAAGGGGCAGGCGCTTCTGTCGCTCTATGACGGCGGCAGCTTCTCTGCGGACGGCAAGGATTACGAAATCGCGGTACGGGACGGCGAGCCGGTGATCACGGAGAGCGGGGCGGACGTGGCGATTCTCGCTCCCGTCGCGGTCCGCGACATCTCCGGCAACGACACCTTTGACCCGGCGTTTAAGACGACAGTGGCCGGAGAGGTCCTGCGAATGGAGGAAGAGGGGCTTTCTTCCGCCACCTTCACCTATCAGATTCCCGAGAAGATCACCCAGGTAGACGAGGACGGCACTGAAAAAATCGTCACTGTCACGGACGACAGCGGCGCCGTAGTCTATGAGGACACCGAGCTTCTCATTACCCGCAAGACCGGGCAGTATGTGCTGACCTGCAACCAGATCCGCTATCTGATCGACATCAACGCAGCGCCGACTTGGACGCACCCCTTCGGCACCGACGGCGACGGCTTCGACGTGCTGGCCCGGATGATGTACGGCGGCCGGGTTTCCCTGATGGTCGGCTTCGTTGTGGTCATTCTGGAGACGCTGCTGGGCGTTATCCTGGGCGGTATTGCGGGCTACTTCGGAGGCTGGATTGACAACCTGATCATGCGTCTGGTGGATATTTTCTACTGTATCCCCTCTCTGCCGCTTCTGATTATCATGGGCGCTTATATGGATGCCATGAAAATGAACCCCTATACGCGCCTGGTCTGGATGATGGCCATTTTGGGCATTTTGGGCTGGGCCTCGGTGGCGCGGCTGGTGCGCGGCCAGATTCTCTCCCTGCGCGAGCAGGAATTCATGGTGGCGACGGAGGCCACGGGACTCACCGTCAAGCGGCGGATTTTCCGTCATCTTGTGCCCAACGTCATGCCACAGCTGATCGTCTCGGCCACCATGGGCCTCGGCTCCGTCATCCTGACCGAGTCTACGCTGTCTTTCCTGGGCCTGGGCGTTAAGCATCCGCTGGCCACCTGGGGCACGATGATCTACAACGTGACCCAGTCCAATGAAAACATGATCAAGTTCACGTATATCTGGATCCCCGTGGGTCTGCTCATCTGCCTGACCGTAATTGCCTTTAACTTCGTCGGCGACGGTCTGCGCGACGCCTTCGATCCGAAGATGAAACGATAAGGAGGGGAGAAACCATGGCGAAACAGAAAAGCACTTCCTATATTTCCCGCAGGGACTCCAAAAAGATTTCCGCGATGAATCGGAAAATCACCAAGAAACTGGAGAAGGAGCACGCCGACGCCAATAAGGACCCCAGCCTCTATGAAACCACCATGCGGGATCCGAACAATGTGGTCGAATTCGACAATATGTGCACCTATTTTTTCACGGACATCGGTGTCGTGAAAGCGGTTGACGGCATCTCCTTCGACATTCCGAAATGCTCCACGGTCGGCGTGGTCGGCGAGTCGGGCTGCGGTAAGTCCGTCACCTCGCTCTCCCTGATGCAGCTCCTGCAGCGGCCAACCGGGCAGGTGGTCGGCGGCGAAATCCGCTTCAACATGGGCGGGACCGGAAAAGCACTCAATATTGTCAATACGCCCACGGCCAAGATGCAGGAAATCCGCGGCAACCACGTTTCCATGATCTTCCAGGAGCCCATGACCTCTCTGAATCCGGTGTTCCGCATCGGCGCACAGGTGGACGAGGTCATCACCCTCCATAATCCGGAAATGTCCGAGGAGCAGGTGAAGGCCAGAACGCTGGAGATGCTGGAGCTGGTCGGCATCGCCAACAAGGAGGGCGTCTACCGGATGTACCCCCATGAGCTCTCCGGCGGTATGCGCCAGAGAGTGATGATTGCCATCGCGCTGGCCTGCCGGCCCGGCCTGATTATCGCAGACGAGCCGACCACTGCGCTGGATGTGACCATTCAGGCACAGATTCTGGACCTGCTGCGGGATCTGAAGAACAAGATTAACTCCTCCATTATGCTGATTACGCACGATCTGGGCGTTGTGGCCTCCATGGCGGACTATGTTGTGGTCATGTATGCCGGCCGGATCATCGAAAAGGGTACCGCACAGGATATTTTCCACCACCCCTGCCATCCGTACACCATTGGTCTGATGAAATCCAAGCCGGTGGTCGGAAAAAAGGTGGAGGCGCTGTATAACATTCCCGGCAGCGTGCCAAACCCGGTCAATATGCCGAACTACTGCTACTTCCGCGACCGCTGCGAGAGTCAGTGTGACCGCTGCGGCGGCGGCTATCCCCCGGAAATCAAGATCAGCGATACCCATGTCGTCTCCTGCTGGAAGTATCTGGAGGAAGGCGAAGTGTTGGGCTACCCCAAATCCAAGAATGTGGAGGAGCTGCTGTGATGGAAGAGAAGCGCATCGACGAGTATACGGCAAAGGGCTTCGACGGGGCAGAAAACGACCCGCAGTACCTGCTGGTGGTGAAGAATCTCCGAAAGTGGTTTCCCATTCAATCCTCTTTCCTCAAGATGACGGTCGGCAACGTCAAGGCCGTGGACGGCATTTCCTTCAAGATCAGGCGCGGCACGACCATGGGTCTTGTGGGCGAGTCCGGCTGTGGCAAGTCCACCGTGGGGCGCACTTTGCTGCGGCTGCAGCCCAAAACCTCCGGCGAGGTATATTTTGACGGCAGAGAGATTTTTTCCCTTTCAGACAGTGAGCTGCGCACGCTGCGGCCCAGAATTCAGATCATTTTCCAGGACCCCTAGTCCTCGCTGTCCCCACGGCTCCCCATCGGCGAGATCATCGCCGAGGCGGTCCGGGAGCACGAGATTGTCCCAAAGCAGGAAGTGGACGACTATGTGACGAGGGTCATGCACGCCTGCGGCCTGCAGGAGTACCATAAGGACCGCTATCCGCATGAATTTTCCGGCGGCCAGCGGCAGAGAATCTGCATCGCCCGCGCGCTGGCTCTGAACCCGGATTTTATTCTCTGCGACGAGCCGGTCTCCGCGCTGGACGTGTCGATCCAGGCCCAGATCATCAACCTGTTGAAGGAATTGCAGCGGGATTTCGGCCTGACCTATCTGTTCATTTCCCATGACCTCTCGGTGGTGGAGCATATTTCCGACACCGTCGGCGTCATGTACCTGGGCAATCTGGTGGAATATGCGTCGACGGCCTCGCTGTTTAAAAACCCTCAGCACCCCTACACGCAGGCCCTGCTCTCCGCCATTCCCATGCCGGACCCGGACAAAAAGATGGACCGGATCGTGCTGCAGGGCTCCATTCCGTCCCCGGCCAATCCGCCGCAGGGGTGCAAATTCCATACACGCTGCGAGAAATGTATGGAGCTCTGCAAGTATGTCACGCCGGACTTTGACGAGATCGAGCCGGACCATTTCTGCGCCTGCCATCTGCTGAACAGCCCGGCGCGAACCGCGGAGCTGGAAAAAGAGATGGAAGCGATGAAAAAAGAGGCGCCGGCGACCTGAGAGCACCGGGAAGGAGGATACCGTGGCGAACAAACAGGAGTTTGAGGATGACGGCCGTACCGTCGCCAATATGAACGTGGAAGGGATGCCGTGGTATCTCGAAAAGAAGGAAAAGCCGGAGACCGAGAAGATCGAACTGACCAAGGAGGAGGGCCGCTCCATGATGTGGGGCATTCTCAAAGCCTCCCTGCTGGTGGCAGGGGTATTCATCGCGGGCTTTACCATCTTCATTCTGCTCTGTGTGTTTGTGTTTTTCCGATAGGACGCAAAAAAGAGTTGCTGCAAGCCTTGCAGCAACTCTTTTTTGGAAGATCAGCGCCTGAAACCGGAAAATTACCGGTGCGGTTCCGGCGGCAGAGTCACGGTCTGCCGGGAAAAAACCTCCATGCGCGCGCCGGTCACGGGGTGCGGGAAGGAGAGCGCGGCGGCACAGAGCTGCTGGGTCTCCAGCCCGCACGCCAGCGAATAGGCCTGCGACGCCGCGGAACCATACTGGGGGTCGCCCAGGATTGGGCAGCCGAGACTGGACAGATGGACCCGGAGCTGATGCGTCCTTCCGGTGATGGGCCGCAGCCGCAGCAGCGCGGCATCGGGGCGCTGCTCCAGCGCTTCGTATTCGGTGACGGCACGCTGGCCGTCCGGGCGGACACACCGCAGCAGGCTCCGGGGATCGGGTCGGGCGATGGGCAGATCGATGACGCCGGACGGTTCCGGCGGTGTGCCGAAAACAGCGGCCAGATAGGTTTTGCGGATTAGCCCCGCTTTGTGCGCGGCGCAGAGCGCGGCATGGACATGGGCATTTTTTGCGAGCAGCACAACGCCGAAGGTGTCCCGGTCCAGGCGGCTGACCGGATGGACGGCACAGTGCTGTCCGGTTTCCCGGTAATAATAGGTCAGATAATTGGCCAGCGTGCCGGTATTGCGGGAGCGGGAGGGATGCATCATCATGCCGCTGGGCTTGTCCAGCGCCAGGAGGGCCTCGTCTTCGTAGAGAATGGAGAGCGGACCGGGCTCCGCCGGGTAAACCGGCTCCGGCTCGTCCAGCGTCACGCGGATGTGATCGCCGGGCAGGACCAACCGGGTGGTCCGCGCCGGTTCGCCGTTGACCCGGTAGGCATCCCGGTATTTGAGTCGGTTTACCAGCGTCGAAGAGAGGGAGAGCTCCCGGCGCAAAAAGGTCAGCAGCGTGCCCTCGCGGGCGGCAACGCAAGACAGTACCATGTTGGGCTCCTCTCCTTCCAGATTTTCAGCATACCGAAAAAATGCGATGTCCGCGCGCTACGGGCATGGGCCTGGCGCAGGCCCGACGGGCATAGCGGGAAAACGAGACCGACGCCGCGTTCCGGCCGGTCTCGTTGCTTTGTTATGGGGTCTGGAGCATCCTCATTTCGTGATGTACAGGATGCCGAGGCAGTCCGGGCCGCAGTGGGAGGAAATGGTACAGCCCGCCTGGGTGACCAGCACCTCCTGAAAGGTGGCGTATTTGGCGATCTCTGCCCGGACCAGCGCCAACAGCTCCGGGGTTACGCCGGAATGCGTGATGAAAATGCGGTTGAGCACCAGGTCCTTCCGGTCCTTGAGCTGATCTGCCACGTATTCCCGCAGCGCTTTTTCCAGGGTGCCGCGGTATTTTTTTACCATGCCCATTTTACCGTTTTCTACGGCGATACAGGGCTTCAGCTTCAGAAGATTTGCGCCCAGGGCCGCAACGGCGGAACATCTTCCGCCCTTCTTCATATAGTCCAGCCGACCAAGCACGAAGCCCGCGCGGACGCGGGGCGCCAGTCCGATCAGTTTGGCCACGATCTCCTGCGGCGTGGCGCTGGTTCTGGCCAGCAGAGCCGCCTCGATCACCATATGCCCATAGCCGGTCGAGAGGTTGCGGGAATCCACCACATAGACGTTAGGGTACTCCGCCGCCGCGATGCAGGCGTTCTGGTAGCAGCTCGAGAACAGGGAGCCGATGCTGATGTAGATCACGGCCTCATGGGTTTTGGAATACTCCCCGAATTTTTCTGTAAATTCTGCCGGATTGACGGCCGCGGTGACCGGCAGCGCACCGCCCGCTTCCACCGATTTGTAAATGTCGCCCGGCATGATGTCCAGGCCGTCCCGCCCGGTTTTCTGGCCGACGGTGACCTGCAGGGGGAAAATGCCGATCTCGTATTGATCCACCAGTGCCTGGCCCAGATCACAGGCGCTGTCGGCGGTGATTTTGATATACATGGTGTACGTTCCTTTCCGCCATCGCCAGACAGAGCGTCGCCGCAATGGTGCCATTTCGATCAGTTTACCCGGCGGCGGAGGGACTGTCAAGTGTTTTTGCCCACAAATTGCATTTTGTCACACAGCGGGCTATAATATGGGGAGAAACGCCAATGCAAGGAGGATATGATGAAGAAAACAGTACTCAGAAGCTATGCGAGACTGATTGCCCGGGCCGGGGTCAACATCGAAAAAGGGCAGGAGGTCCTGATTCACGCGGAACTGGACCAGCCGGAATTTGTGCAAATGGTGGCGGAGGAGTGCTACCGCGCCGGCGCCGCCAAGGTTACCGTGGATTGGAATTATCTGCCGCTGCAGAAGCTAAACATTCGCCACCGCAGCGTCAAAACCCTGCGGCATGTCGAGCGGTGGGAAGAGGAAAAATACCGCTTTTACGCGGAAAAGCTCCCCTGCCGCATCCACCTGCTCTCCGAGGACCCCGACGGACTCCGGGGCGTCAACATGGAGAAAATGGCCAAGGGACAGCAGAGCCGCTATCAGGTTTTACGCCCCTACCTGGATCAGATGGAGGGAAAAAATCAGTGGTGTATCGCCGCTGTCCCCGGTGCGGCATGGGCCAAAAAGGTCTTTCCGGGCCTCAGAACGAGTCAGGCTGTGGAAAAGCTATGGGAGGCTATCCTCTACACCTCCCGCGTGACCGACGACCCGATTCAGGCATGGAAGGGCCACAACGAGGATCTCGCGCGGCGCTGCGCCTACCTCAATTCGCTCGGCATTACGGAGCTGCACTATTCTGGCGGGAACGGCACGGATCTGCGCGTGGGCATGATTCCCGAGGCGGAATGGAAGGGCGGCGGCGAAACAAGCCTGACGGGCCACTTTTTCAACCCGAATATTCCTTCCGAGGAAGTTTTTATCTCCCCCATGCGCGGCAAGGCCGAGGGCATCGTCTACTCCACAAAGCCACTCTCCTATCAGGGGCGGCTCATTGAAAACTTCTCTGTTCGCTTCGAGGGAGGCAGGGCGGTGGAGGTCCACGCGGAGAAAAACGAGGCGCTGCTGCGGCAGATGATCGCCATGGATGAGGGCGCGGCGTATCTGGGCGAATGCGCGCTGGTCCCCTACGATTCCCCCATTCGCAATTCCGATATTCTTTTCTACAATACGCTGTTCGACGAGAACGCTGCCTGCCATCTGGCGCTCGGCAGGGGCTTTATCGACACCATCCGCGACTATGGCAGCTATACGCTGGAGCAATGCCGCGGCTTCGGCGTCAACGAGTCCATGAACCACGAGGATTTTATGATCGGCTCGCGCGATCTCTCCATCGACGCCGTGACGGCGGACGGTAAAACCGTTCCCATCTTCGTGGATGGCGACTGGGCCTTCTGAACCAAAGCAGCGCCGTGACGCGCTGCAACCTAACATGGACCAAACTGTCGGGCGGGGTGCGACAGCCCCCCCCAC